>NZ_LR134363.1:2400000-3000000 GCF_900637295.1 Actinomyces slackii
ATCTGGGTCACCGGCCAGGCGGCCAATCAGGTCGACTTCAAGGCCACGATCATCCAGGGCCTGCCCGTGGCGCTTCCCCTTGTGGCCCTGTCGATCTTCATCCTCCTGTTCGGCCTGACCGGCTCCCTGCTCATCCCCCTCAAGGCCCTGGCGGTCAATGTCCTGTCCCTGTGCGCCTCCCTGGGCGTCGTGGTGTGGGTCTTCCAGGACGGGCACGGAGCCGGCCCCCTGGGCTTCACCCCGGTGGGAGGCCTGGAGGCGACGGTGGTGGCGACGACCGCCGCCCTGGGCTTCGGCCTGGCGATGGACTACGAGGTCTTCCTCCTGGCGCGGATCACCGAGTACCGCCAAGCGGGCTTCGACAATGACACCGCCGTGGAGCGGGGGCTGCAGCGATCGGGACGAATCATCACCTTCGCCGGCCTCATCATGGTGGTGGTCTTCGCGGGATTCATCACCGGCCGGCTCCTGGCGGTCAAGGAGATCGGGCTGGCCCTGGCGGTGATCGTGGCACTGGACATCACGCTGGTGCGCCTTCTGCTGGTGCCCGCCGTCATGAAGCTCCTGGGGAGCTGGAACTGGTGGGCCCCGCAGTGGCTCAGGGGCCTGCATGGCGCCCCCGGGGTCCATCACGAGCACGTCCGCCTCACCCATCCGCCCGCACAGGCGATTCCCGCGCCATCGCCGGGGCCGATCGCGCCGCAGGATCAGCAGCACCAGCAGTACGACGGGCACCGGCCGCCGGCGGCCATGATGGAGGCGCCGCCTCCGCCTCCTACAGCAGGCTGATGTCGCCTGCGCCCTCGCGCAGCACCTCGGGGACGTCGTCGGTCAGGTCGACGACCGTGGTGGACTCGGCCCGGCCCACCGGCCCCTCGATGACGATGTCGATGAGGTGCCCCAGGGAGTCCTCGATCTGCCAGCCGTCGGTCTCGGGCTCCTCGTTGCCGGGCCGGATGAAGGTTGATGACAGGATCGGGGCCCCGAACTCCGCCACGAGCGCCTGGGTGATGGCGTGGTCGGGGATGCGCACGCCCAGGGTGTGCTTCTTGGGGTTGAGGGTCATGCGCGGGACCTCCTTGGTGCCCTTGAGGATGAAGGTCCAGGGGCCCGGGGTCAGGCGCTTGATGAGGCGGAAGGCGTTGTTCCCCACGATGGCCAGGGGCCCGGCCTGGGCGAAGTCCGCGCAGATGAAGGTGAAGTTGTGCTTGCCATCGAGCTGGCGCAGGGCGCGGATGCGCTCCAGCCCCTCCTTGTTGCCCGGCGCGCAGGCCAGGGCGTAGCCCGAGTCCGTGGGATAGGCGATCAGTCCGCCGTCCTTGAGGGAGTCGACCACCGTGGCGACTCGGCGGGCCTGGGGGTTGTCCGGGTGCAGCTCGATGTAGCGCGACATGCCCCCATGCTACACGCAGTGATGACACTCACAATAACGTCACGCTCCGCCCTGTCCGGAGTCCATCACCGCTCAGGTCGGGCCTGATTCAGACCAGGTCGAGCATCTCCTCGGCGACATCCGTGAAAATACCGGTCACGCCCCAGTTGAGGAGCTCGTGGGCGCGCGCCCGGGAGTTGACGGTCCACACACTGACGCCGTAGCCGGCCCCGCGCGCCATGTGGACCATCTCCCGACTCAGACCCGCGTCCTCCACATGGATGTGCTCGGCGCCGGTCAGCTCCATGACGGAGCGCCAGTCCCAGCGCAGCGTGGCCGCCTCGTACAGGCAGGCCACGGGCAGGTGCGGCGCCCGCTCCTTGAGCAGGTAAAGCAGCAGGTGATTGAAGGAGGAGATGAGGATGCGCCCCTCGCCGCCCTCGCCGCGCAGGCCCTTGAGCCCACTGATGAGCTGGTCCAGGAGCAGCAGGCTGCGCTGCGCGCCGGCCTCGTTGGACTTCAGCTCCAGATTGGCCTTGAGCCCGGTCTCATTGAGCACCTCCACCAGATCGGCCAGGGTGGGCAGGGGCTCGCCGGCGAATCGGGGCGAGAACCACGCGCCGGCGTCGATGCCCTCCAGATCCTCGGCACCCAGATCGTCGTAGCGCCCCGACCGGTTGGTGGTGCGGTCCAGCGTGGAGTCGTGGATGAGGATCACTGTTCCATCGCGGAGCACATCGAGGTCCACCTCGATCCAGGTCGCCCCGGCCTGAGCGGCCGCGCGCACCGCGGACAGGGTGTTCTCGGGCGCGCGCCCGCTCAAGCCCCGATGGGCGTAGATGCGACGCTCGAGGCGGGGTGCTGATTGCGCGCTCACGGGCAACCTCCTGGGTGGGTGGGAGCTGGGGCCAAGGCTACCCGGCCCCGCAGGCCCTCCCCTCCTTGCTCATCAACGTTTCTTCATATAAGATCCCTTTTATGCAACAGAGCATTGAGGCGCTGACCGACGACTCACCGGTCGTCCAACTCTTCAAGGCTCTTGCGCACCCCATGAGGGCCAGCATCATTCACCGTCTGACCGAGTCCCCTGCCGATGTCTCCGAGCTCGTTGAGATGCTCGGCGCCTCCCAGCCCTTGGTCTCCCATCACCTCCGGGTGCTGCGGGAGGCGCATCTGGTGGAGGCGCTCAAGGACGGGCGCAGGAGCAGCTACTCCCTCATCGACGACCACGTCGCATCGATCTTCCTCGATGCGCTCAGACATATGAAGGAACACGAGCATGACTGTCACCACTGAGCACCGCCCCGCCGAGGCGCACACTCACACCCACGGCCCCGACTGCGGGCACACGGCCGTCATCCACGGCGATCACGTCGATTACCTGCACAACGGCCACGCCCACCGCGAGGACGGCGGCCACTACGACGAGTGCACGGTGTGCTCGTGCCCCGACTGCGACGACGTCTGCGCCGCCTGCCAGTGCGCCGCCTGCTCCTGCCCGACCTGCAACCACAACACCTGCCAGTGCGAGCACTGCTCGGACTCCTGCTCATCATGCGCGTGCGAGGACTGCTCCTGCGCCACGTGCACCCACGCGGCCTGAGCTCCGGACTCGCTCCCAGTTCGCAACAGAGCCGGGGCGGGTGCCCATGGGCACCCGCCCCGGCTCTCGTCTGCGCTGTTCAGCGCGGGCCGTGCCTGAGAGGCCCTCAGGCGCGCTCGGCCTTCGGCTCCTCGGGCTCGGCGTCCACGCCGGCCTCCTTGCGCTGCTCGGCCGTGATCGGGGCGGGAGCCTCGGTCAGCGGGTCGTAGCCGCCGCCGGACTTGGGGAAGGCGATGACGTCGCGGATCGAGGCCGCCTTGGTCAGCAGGGAGACGATGCGGTCCCAGCCGAAGGCGATGCCACCGTGGGGCGGAGCGCCATAGGCGAAGGCCTCGAGCAGGAAGCCGAACTTCTCAGCCGCCTCCTGCTCGTCGATGCCCATGACCGCGAAGACCCGCTCCTGGATGTCGCGGCGATGGATACGGATGGAGCCGCCGCCGATCTCATTGCCGTTGCACACGATGTCGTAGGCGTAGGCGAGCGCGCTGCCCGGGTCGGTGTCGAAGGTCTCCAGGCACTCGGGCTTGGGCGAGGTGAAGGCGTGGTGGACGGCCGTCCAGGCCGATCCCCCCAGCGCCACATCGCCCTCCGCGCGGGCCTCGGCGGCCGCCTTGAACAGGGGCGCGTCCACCACCCAGACGAAGGACCAGGCGTCCTCGTCGATGAGCCCGCAGCGCTTGGCGACCTCCAGGCGAGCCGCTCCCAGCAGGGCGCGAGCGGCCTCGACGGCACCAGCGGCGAAGAAGATGCAGTCCCCGGGCTCGGCGCCGGCGGCCGCGGCCAGCCCGGCCCGCTCCTCCTCGGAGATGTTCTTGGCCACCGGGCCGCCCAGCGTGCCGTCCTCGGCCACGGTCACGTAGGCCAGGCCCCTGGCGCCGCGCTGCTTGGCCCATTCCTGCCAGGCGTCGAAGGTGCGGCGCGACTGCGAGGCTCCGCCGGGCATGACCACGGCCCCCACGTGGGCGGCCTGGAAGACCCGGAAGGCGGTGCCGGCGAAGTACTCGGTCAGATCCACCAGTTCCAGGCCGAAGCGAAGATCCGGCTTGTCCGTGCCGTACCTCTCCATGGCCTCGGCGTAGGTCATGCGCGGGATCGGGGTCTGAAGCTCGTGGCCGATCAGGGCCCACACCTCACGCAGAACGTCCTCGGCCACGGCGATGACATCGTCCTGCTGGACGAAGCTCATCTCGATATCCAGCTGGGTGAACTCGGGCTGGCGGTCGGCGCGGAAGTCCTCGTCGCGGTAGCAGCGGGCGATCTGGTAGTAGCGCTCCATTCCCGCCACCATGAGCAGCTGCTTGAACAGCTGGGGCGACTGCGGCAGGGCGTACCAGGACCCGGGCGCCAGGCGCGCGGGGACGAGGAAGTCGCGGGCGCCCTCAGGTGTGGAGCGGGTCAGGGTCGGGGTCTCGATCTCCACGAAGTCGTGGCCCTCCAGCACACGGCGGGCGGCGGCCGAGACCTTGGAACGCAGGCGAATGGCCCTCTGCATGGGGCTGCGGCGCAGGTCCAGGTAGCGGTGCTTGAGGCGGGCCTCCTCCCCCACCTGTCCGGCGTCCTCAGCGTGGTCGGAGACCTGGAAGGGAAGCGGCGCCGAGGTGTTGAGGATCTCGACATCACTGACCACGACCTCGATCTCGCCCGTGGGCAGGTTGGGGTTGGCATTGCCCTCTGGCCGGGCGGCGACCACTCCGGTCACCCTCAGGACGTACTCGGCGCGCAGGTCGTGGGCGATCTCCTCGCGGATGACCACCTGGGCGATGCCCGAGGCGTCGCGCAGGTCGATGAAGGCCACGCCCCCGTGGTCGCGGCGCCGATCCACCCATCCCGTCAGGGTCACGGTGGTGTCGATGTCGGCGGTGCGCAGGGAGCCTGCGGTGCGGGTTCGCAGCACGGTGCTGGGTTCCTTCCATGAGGGGCACTGATCCGGTGCCCGGCGGGGCGCACCGCGAGACGGGCGAGCGCCGCGGGCAGTCTACGAGCAGCAGAGGGCGCATGCCCGCAGCGCGCCCACGAGCTCCAGTGTCTCAGGCCTGAGCGCTGTGAAAGCGCGCCAGCCGGCGCCGATTGACCGCCACCAGGATCGCCAGCATGAGCAGGACGACGCACAGGATGAGCACCGAGGCGCCCACGATGGGGAATCCCGGTCCGGCCACCGGTCGGGCGACGGATCCAGCCGCCTGAGGGCTCTGGGCATCGCCCTCGTCCTCCTGGCGCGCGCTCACCGAGGCCGGGGTCGTGGCCTGGTCGCGAGGAGCGGAGGGGACGGTGTCCGTCCCGCCGATGATCGTCACCCCGGCAACCGTGAAGTAGGGGCTCTTGTTCGTGTAGTCGGCGGTGCGCACCGGGGATGTGGCCACGTCCTGGCCCGCGGCGACCTTGAATCGCAGCCAGTGGGTGCCCAGCTCCACGTAGTCGGGCAGCTCGAAGGATCCGGAGGCGGTTCCATCCGCCTCAATGGTCAAGGTCGCGGCCACCGCATCAGCGGCATTGCCGGTGTCGACCAGCGCGCCGTCATCGATGAGGATGTGGACCTGGGCGCCGCGGGGAAAGCCCGACACCGTGTACATGACGGTCCCGCCACGGGCAACCGTCGACGGGCTGACCGTCGACGCCGTTCCCGTCGTCGAGGCTCCAGAGCCGACATTCGCGCTCGCAGTCGGCACGACCGAGCCGACGATCGCGCCCAGGCCCATGACCAGCAGGCAGATCGCGCCAAGAGCCTGATGGCCCAGCGGCACTCGACCCGCCCGGATCCTGACAGGCAGTCGTAGCACGGCTCCTCCTTCCTCATCCTGCTGATCGTGGCCCCGCGGGACCACCATGCGACTCATCACTTCGACCTCAGCAACCTCAGCGCTTGATCGCCGCCAGTCCGGAGCGAGCCGCCACGAGGAAGCTCGCCGCACCCAGGACCAGCAGGCCCCCCGCCGAGATGAGGAGCCAGTCATCGGGGCCGATGAGCCCCGGGCCGGCGGCGAGCTCGCCGCCTGTGACCACACGGGCCTCCCGGATATCCCCCGGGGCGTAGGAGGCCTCGGCGATCTCCAGGCGAGCCCACCCCAGAAGGGCGTTGTCCCGGCTGGCAACAGCCAGCTCGTAGCTGCCCGATCCCAGGGAGGAGATGTCGATGGTCACCGAGTTGTCGGCACCGACCTGGACCCATCCGGCGGTCTTGCCGCCGGGGAAGACGAAGACGGAGACCCAGTCCCCCTCGGCAACGGCCCAGGAGGGCAGGATGAGGGTGACGAGGTTGCCCTGCCGTGACCCGGACAGGGAGCCCGCGTTGTCAGCGCTGAGCTCGGAGGCATCACTGACGGGCGCCACCGGAGCGCGGTCAGGACGCGCGGTGCGATCCTCGGACCGCTGATCCTGGGATGCCTCCTGCTGCGGGGAGTCGGCGTCCTGGGAGGACTCGGGCCGCTCCACGACGGACTCCGCCGCTGAGCTCGCCGGATCCTCGTCCGCTGGCGCCTCCGTGAGCGCCGGACTGTTCGGCTCCGTGGCAGCGGCGCTGTCATCCTCCTCGGCGGAGGCCGGGGCGGCGGGGGGCTCTACGGGCCGCTCCGGCTCGGCCGGCGCGGCCGTGGCCTGCGGCTCGGGCGCCGGGGACGGCTCCGCCGGGGTCTGGGGCTGGATGATCGTGAAGCTCGAGGAGCCCCTGATCGCTCCGTGAGCACTGATCTGCAGGTAGTAGGACTGCCCCGACTCGATCGGAACGCCGTTGTAGACGGCGGCGGGCACGGCGGCCTCGAAACCGCCCTGGGTGAACAGGACCCGGATCGTCACTGGGTTGCCGGCATACCCGCCGGGGGTGGAGAGGTTGACGGTCACCGTGGCCTCCCCGGTGGCGAGCCGGCCCTGGGAGTCGCACCAGTTGCTGACGCGCAGGACGATCGCCTGACCGGCGGTGTAGGCGCCGCTGTCGGGCACGACCACCTGGCTCCGGGCCTTGGCCGGGTCGCAGATCGGATCGGGCTCCGCGCTCGCACTGGGCTGGGCCGACGGCGTCGTGCTGGGCTCCGCACTGGGCCCGGCTGATGGGCTCGCCGACGGCGCCGGAGACGTGCTCGGCTCAGCGGAGGCCGACGGGGTCGGATCGGGACGGGGGGACTCGGTGGGCTCAGCGGTGGGCTCGCTCGAGGGCGATGCGGTGGGCGACGGGGTCGGCTCCTTGGGCTCCTCAGGGGCGGGATCGGTGACGATGAAGGTGCCCGTGGTGACCGTGGAGCCCTGAGAGGACAGGGTGATGCTGAAGGTCCCCGTACGGCCGACGACGATGCCGTGGATATCGGCCACATCCTCCAGGAGCGCATCCATGTCGATCTGCCCCTGCGCCGAGCCCGCGTCGGGCCCTGAGCGGTTGACGACCAGCACGTATTCGGTCTCATAGGAGGAGACCGCATCGCCGTGATGGACATTGACCGTGATCCCGGGATGGGGCAGGGCCGTGCCCGGGGTCGAGCACCAGCCACTGACCGTCATGCCGACGGGCTGTCCCACCACGTAGACGGGCGTCTGGGCGTTCTGGCCCTCAGGATGGGTGACAGTGGCCTGGGGCGCGCATGCGGCATCCCGCTGGCCCGCCCGCGCATCCGGCGCAGCGTCCCCGGAGTCCTCGGAGTCCCCGGAGTCCTCGGGGTCCTTGGCGTCCTCGGCAGCCGCGGTCGGCTCGTCCGCGTCGGAGGGAGTCGCCGGGCTTGACGCGGCGGCATCGGCCTTCTGCTGTCCCGTCTCGTCGGCCACGGCAACAGGGCCCAGGCCCGTGGAGGCCGCCAGGAGCAGGCCAAGGGTCATGGGCAGTGCGCCAATCGCAGCGGGCCTGGTCAGGCGGGCTGTCGAGGATCGATGGATGTAATGCGTCACGTGGGCTCGTTCATGGGGCAGGATGTGGAGAGTGCCATTGGCTGGGATCTGATGCGGATTGTCAGGCGCCGATCGGTCCTGCGGGAGAAAGGCAATGCACCGAGTCGTCGTCCAGACATCATATCCGCGCTCCCCGCGCCGCTGGCGGCCGCACCTGGCCGGCCCCCTGCGCGAAGGGCGCTCCCCCCGCGATCCCCTCTGTCATCTGATCTCGGGGGCGCACGACTCTTTTGGCAGAATATCCGGCGAAAAACGGTATTGGAGCGCCCTGGCGGCGCATGATTCCACTCCTCATGCCGCGGACGTCTCTCTTCGGTCACAGTTCCCTATGCGCAGCGGCGCAGAAGGGGTGTCACATACGCATTGCCGGGCACTGAGCGCAGGCATGAAATTTCATTCACCACCCATCACACGATGGGCCGGGGCCGTCAGGACGGCGAGGAGTCGGTTCCCGCATTGCGGGTAACCGACCTCACCTGTGACCTGATGCGCGCCGTCGTGCGCTGCACTGACCGCGCCCCATAGACTCGCCGCAGGAGCGAACCGCGTCCTATTGGCCCCGTTCGGGCCCCGACGCCGCCGCACAGGCGCTGTCGGGCATCCCGTGAGTCTGTGCGTCCAGCCCATCGACACCCTGCATCATGCCGGGTGCAGGGCGAGTGTGGTGGGCCGGGTGCGGCAAGAGTGGAGGGCAACGGACCCTCCCCCACACTCCGCAGCAGTCCCCGCCATAGGGGACAGATTCGGGACAAATTTCATGAGCACCCCCAACGAGCCCTTGAGCCTTGACGCCCTGTTCGCCACCGAGCTCTCCGGCGATGTGGCTCCGCCGCCCGCTGCCCGTGCGCAGGAGTCTCCTGAGGACTTCGTCGCCCCCGTGGCCTCCGACACCCCCGAGGATCCCGTGGACATCGAGCACGAGGATGAGGAGGACGACGTCGAGCACGATGTGCCCGAGGCCGATCCTGAGGATGAGGAGGACGATCCCGAGCAGGACGAGGATGAGGAGATCGACGAGGAGCAGGTCGATGGCCACGCGCCTTTCATCGACCAGGACGATGAGGACGACGATGACCCTGCCGAGGCCCGGGACGGGGTCAAGGACGCCGCTGACCTTGCGGACCCCGCAGACCCCGTGGACGCCGTGACCTTCGCCGACCTGGGCCTGCCCGCGGACCTGCTCAGGGCTGTCACGGACATGGGCTACCAGACCCCCACCGCCATCCAGAAGGAGGCCATCCCGGTGCTCCTGGCCGGCCGCGATGTGGTGGGGGTGGCCCAGACCGGCACTGGCAAGACCGCCGCCTTCGGACTGCCCCTGCTCGATGCCGTCGACGCGCGTGACGGCTCCGTCCAGGCGCTCGTTCTGGCCCCCACGCGCGAGCTGGCCCTTCAGAGCGCCGAGGCGATCACCGAGATGGCCTCGCGCTCGCGCGGCCTGGATGTGGTGGCCGTCTACGGCGGCGCGCCCTACGGCCCTCAGATCGGTGCGCTGAAGTCGGGCGCCCAGGTCGTGGTGGGAACACCCGGCCGCGTCATCGATCTCATCGACAAGGGGGCCCTGCGCCTGGAGGACGTTCGCTACTTCGTCCTGGATGAGGCCGATGAGATGCTGCGCATGGGCTTCGCCGAGGATGTGGAGACCATCGCCGAGTCCCTTCCCGTCGAGCGCCGCACCGCCCTGTTCTCGGCGACCATGCCCCCCGCCATCCAGGCCGTGGCCCGCCAGCACCTCCATGAGCCGGTCCAGGTCGAGGTCTCCCGTCCCTCCTCCACCGTCTCCACCGTGCACCAGACCTATGCGGTGGTCCCCTTCCGCCACAAGATCGGCGCGGTCTCCCGTGTGCTGGCTGTCACCGACGCCCAGGCGGCGATCGTGTTCGTGCGCACCAAGTCCACGGCCGAGGACGTGGCCATCGAGTTGGCGGGACGGGGCATCCAGGCCGCCGCGATCTCCGGGGATGTGCCCCAGCGCGAGCGCGAGCGCCTGGTCGAGCGCCTGCGCGGCGGCACCCTGGATGTGCTCGTGGCCACGGATGTGGCCGCGCGCGGGCTCGATGTGGACCGCATCGGCCTGGTGGTCAACTTCGATGTCCCGCGGGAGGCCGAGGCCTACGTGCACCGCATCGGGCGCACCGGGCGCGCCGGGCGCACCGGTGAGGCCGTGACCTTCCTGACTCCCAAGGAGAAGGGCAAGCTCCGCCAGATCGAGCGCCTGACCGGCACCCGGCTGGAGGAGATCACCCTGCCCTCCCCCGCCGATGTCTCCGAGCACCGCGCCGCCAGGCTCATGGCCCGGGCCGCCTCCCGCCACGCTCGTGGCCGCCTGGGGGTCTATCTGCCCCTGGTGGAGTCCACCGCGGCCGAGCTGGGGGTTGACGCCCAGGAGCTGGCCGCCACCCTGCTGGCCCTGGCCGTGGGCGATGAGGGGCCGCGCCGTCGGGAGGACCGCGAGGACAGCCACGGCGAGGCTCGCCGGCCCCGGCGCGAGGAGAACCTGGATGAGGAGGGCGCCTTCGTGTCCGCCTCCTTCGAGGGCGGGCGCGAGGACCGCCGTCGGGGCCAGCGCCCCGACGGCAAGCGCGGCGCCGCCCGCGGGGGGCGCCGCGACCACGAGGGCCCCGGGACCGTCTACCGGGTGGAGGTCGGGCACCGTGACCGTGTCCAGCCCGGCGCGATTGTGGGAGCGCTGGCCAATGAGGGCGGGATCTCCGGGTCGGATATCGGCAAGATCGACATCCTCCAGTCCTTCTCCCTGGTGACCATCCACACCGACCTCAGCCCGGATCAGCTCGAGACGATGGGCCGGGCCACCTATGCGGGCCGCGAGCTGCGCATCCGCCCCGATGAGGGACCGGGCCACGGCTGGTCCGGCCCGAACGGCGACCAGCAGCGCGGGGGGCGCGGCGGCTTCAGGGCCGACCGCTCCGAGCGCTCCGAGCGCGGCGGACGCTGGGAGGACCGAGACTCCCGCGGCGGGCGCCGCTGGGAGGACCGGGACTTCCGCGGCGGACGCTGGGAGGACCGGGACTCCCGTGGCGGGCGCGGCGGCTTCAGGGCCGACCGCTCCGAGCGCTCCGAGCGCGGCGGACGCTGGGAGGACCGGGACTCCCGCGGCGGGCGCGGCGGCTTCAGGGCCGACCGCTCCGAGCGCTCCGAGCGCGGCGGACGCTGGGAGAGCCGGGACTCCCGCGGCGGGCGCCGCTGGGAGGACCGGGACTTCCGCGGCGGACGCGGGGACCAGCGGGGCCGCGATGGCGGAGGCTACCGCTCGGGCAGGGATGACCGTGGCTCGGGCCGCTTCGGCGGCAACCGGGGCGGGGGCTACCGGGGCAACCGCGACGCCCGCTGAGACCTGATCGCCGCCTGGTGCTGCCATCGGGGTCGGCGGAGAGCACCGATGGACTGCTGGACCGCAGTGGCCCAGGAGACTGCCTCGCGATGCGGGGCCCGGATACGGAGGAGGGGCTGACGCCCTGCCCTCCGCGATCGGGCCCCGCATCGCATATTCAGGCCCTCCCCGCCGCTGCCCGCGACGGGCCGGCGCCGGGTGCCCCGTTGACCGCGCTGACCGGGAATACTCCGAGTCACCTGGGCGTTTGCCCCGTGGGACCCGACACCGAGATGAACAATGGGGAGGCAGCATGGATCGGCACGTCCGCCTCATGGCCGCCACCACCCGAAGGCATCACATCGCGGCCCTGGGCGCCGGCAAGGAAGCCGTGGCCCATCCAGATGCACCAGCAAGCACCGCCAGTTCCCCCGCGGGCCGCCTCCCCAGTGGCTCCGCCTTGGCCTCCACCAGATGAGGATCCCGTTACGTGACACTCGCCATCTATCTCGCCGCCGTCGTCATCCTTGGCTTCGCCGCGGCACTGCTCAGATTTCCCCCGATGGTCGGCTTCATCGCCGCCGGCTTCCTCCTGGGAGCCAGCGGGCTGCCTGATCTTCCCTGGATGGAGACAGTCGGTGAGATGGGCGCCTCTCTCCTGCTGTTCTCCATCGGACTGGATCTGGACCTGCGCACACTGGGCCGCAAGGTCATCGCCGGGACCGCAGCCGTGACCATGGTGTTCATCGCCCTGGCCACGGCTCTGGTCATCGGCGTCGTCGTCCTGATCCTGGGCCTGAGCGTGGGCTTCGTCGATGGATGGGGCGCGGCGCTCATGCTGGGCCTGGGCCTGGCCTCCTCCTCGACCATCGTCATCATGAAGATCCTGGAGGACCGGGATGATGCCTCCGCCCTCTACGGGCGCATCGCCGTGGGAACCTCCATCCTCCAGGACACCGCCTCCATCATCCTGCTCGTCTTCATCGCCGGGACGGCCCCCAGCCCCCTGGCGCTGGGCCTGGTCCTGCTCCTGCCGGTGGTCAAGCTCCTGGGCAGAGTGCTCGACCATATCGAGCATCGCGAGATGTACGCGCTGTTCGGCATCACGATGGCGCTTCTGCCCGGCTACGAGCTCTTCGCCTGGGTGGGCCTTCCCGGGACCCTGGGCGCCCTCCTGGTGGGGGCGATGCTGGCGACCCATGACAGCGCCGCGGATCTCGCCGAGTCCTTCCGCCCCATCCAGGAGCTCTTCCTCGTCGCCTTCTTCGTGGGGATCGGCACGGCGGGGGTGCCCAGCGCCGGAGCCGTCGTCATGGCGCTCATCCTCGTGGCGCTCCTGCCGCTGCGCTCGGCCGCCTACACGGCAGCCCTGTGGTTCCTGCGGCTGCGCCACCGCAGCGCGGTCCTCACCGGCCTGGCCGTGGCCTCCTACTCCGAACTGGCCCTGGTCGTTGCCAAGGTGGGGGTCGATCAGGGCGTGCTGGGAAGCCAATGGCTCCAGAGCCTGTCACTGGCGGTGGCCCTGTCCTTCGTGGTGGCCTCCATTGTCAACAAGAGAGCCCGCAACATCGTCCGCAAGCTCTCCCATGCCATGCCCGATCACGCCCCGGACGACCTGCATCCCGCAGAGGCCCCGGTGGAGGCCCAGGGCGTGGATATCGTCGTGTTCGGGATGGGGCGCGTGGGCCTGGTGACCTACAACCAACTCGTCGAGGACCTTCCCGCACGGCCCCAGGGCGCCCCGATCCCCATCATGGGCGTGGACAACGACGCGGACAAGGTCGAGCGCCTGGCGGCCCAGGGCCTCAATGTCATCGAGGGCGACGCCACGGACACCGACTTCTGGCAGCGCCTGGGGGCGGGCAGTGTGCGCATCGCCGTGCTGGCCATGCCTGAGCCCGGCGCCAATCTGGCCGTGCTGGACTGGATCGAGCACCACGAGTTCGCCGGCGAGGTGCTGGCCGTGGCCCGCTACAAGGACGAGGCCCGCGAGATGCGCCGGCGCGGCGTGAGCACGGTCATCAACATCTACGAAGGCGTGGGCAAGGCCCTGGCCCACGCCGCCGAGGACCGATGGCCCTCCTCCCCGATGGCCCCGGAGGCCGTCGTCGAGCACGCGCCCAGACCGGCCCCGGCCTGACCCGCGACCGGGCGATGCCTCAGGTCGCCCGGTCCAGGAGCTCGGCCACCCGCTGCCAGTCGTCGAGCTCGGCCCGCAACGGGGCCATCACCTGGGACTCGATCACATCGCTGACAGCCGCCTCAAGCGCGGCCGCGGCGGCGCGTCGTCGCCTGGCGGCGCCCGCCCGTGCCGCCAGGCCTCCCGCAAGCGCCAGGAGGATGCCCAGGACAATGCCCGACACCAGCAGGATCACGGGCCAGGGGATCTGCCCCCAGCGGGGCGGGTCGGCCGCGATGAGCAGGTAGCGCTCGATGAGGTGGAGTCCTGCCAGCCACAGGCCGCCGGCCAGCGCGGTCAGCCCCAGCGCCCACTGCAGGGCATTGGCCACCGACCACCATGCGGGCCGGCGCTGGCCCACCTCGACGCCGGCCACCGCCTCATCCAGGGCGGGGGCCAGGGACCGGGCGCGATCGTCGCTGCGAGCCACCGCCTCGGCGGCCGCGTCCTCGGGAAGCCCGGCGCAGGCATTGAGGGCGTAGGCGTGGGCCGCTGACCACAGGGCCCCTGTGTCCCCGGGCCCGGCCTCGGGCAGGGAGCTGCGCCCAGCGGGCGCGGGGTGGTGCTCCAGCGCCGCGCCTGGGCGCTGTCCCAGGTGCAGGGCGGTCAGAGGGTCCCGCCGCAGCCGCTCGATCCAGCGCACCGGGAGCCATCCCACCGCGCTGCGGGCCCGATGCCTGTGCGCCCCGGCCACGGCGCTGGCGATGAGCTCGGTGCCCGCCACCGCGCTGGCGGCCCGGTGCAGGCGCAGGCCCGCCTCGTCGTCGGCCCGCCCCCGCACCTGGCCGCCGGAGAGCCCGAGCCCGACGCGCAGCCTGCCCGCCACGGTTCGGGCATCGGCGCTGAGCCGACGAGTCGCGGCAGCGCGGTTGCGGGCAATGGCGGCGATGGCCTCGCTGAGCGACTGGAGTCCCGCGCCCGTGCGGGCACTGACCGCCAGCAGCGGCACGCCGTCCAGCCCGTTGGCCGCCAGGAGCCGGGCGGCGTCGTCCATGACGGCACGGGCGGAGTCCTGGTCAAGCCGGTCGATCTGGTTGAGGGCCACCAGGGTGACCTCCCCATGGGCGGACATGGGGGCCAGGAAATCCTGGTGGACCACGGCATCGGCGTACTTCTCGGGGTCCAGGACCCACACGAGCACATCGACCTTGCCGGCGAGCTGCTCGGCCAGGGCCCTGTGCTCGGGGTGATCGGAGTCGATGTCCGGCAGGTCCAGCAGGATCGTCGAGGCGCCCAGTCGCTGGCCCAGCGCCTCGGGGGCGACCACTCGCTGCCCGACGCCCAGCCAGTCCAGGAGCGCGGGGATGGCGTCACCGGCCCCCTGGTCCTCTCCGGTCCCGGGCAGGAGGGCAAGGGGCTGGGACGTGGTTGGACGGGTCACGGCGACCCGGGCGATCGGCGCCCCGGCCAGGGCGTTGACCAGGCTCGACTTGCCCGCCCCTGTGGCGCCCAGGAGCGCGACCACGGTGGTGCCGGGGGCCAGGCGACGGCGCTGGCCGGCGCGCTGGAGGAGCTCGCGGGTCGGGCCCAGTCGCGCCTCCATGCCCAGGCGCGAACCGAGCTCGACCACGCCCTCCAGGGCCTCCAGGCGCGCAGCGAGCCCCGACTCATCCTGCTGGACGGCGTTGGACTGGCTCATCGCGGCTCCTGCCTCGTCGTGGAGGTCGGGTCCAGGGACAGGTCCTGAGCGGCGCTGCGGCATTGCTCCACATGGGCGCGCAGGGTCTGGCTGGCGGGGACGGGGGCGTCCAGGCACTGGATGAAGCCGCCCTCCTGCTGGGCGAAGAGGGCCTGGACCCGCTCGGTCAGATCGGCCCGGGCACGCCGGGTCATGGTGCGCATGGCCTGGTCCCCGAACACGGCCTCCAGGAGGCGCTGGGCCAGGAGCGCCGTGCCACCGGCGATGCCCACCTCTCCCCCGGTGAGCCCCCCGGTATGGGCGAAGACGAGGATCATGAGCAGCACACCGGCGCCGTTGACGCCCAGGGACACCAGGCGGGCCGTCAGTCGCTTATCCGCGCCTTCGGCGCGCACCAGGGCCAGGACCTCCCCCTGCCACAGGCGCACCAGGGAGATCGCCTGGCGCTCCAGGGCCTGATGGGACGGGAGGGCCTCCAGGGCGGCCCGCAGCTGGGGAGCCGCGCTGGCCGAGCGCCGCCAGGACCGCTCGGTGTCCATGGCAGCGCGCTGGGCCTCGGCCACGATGAGCCCCACCAGGGAGGACTCGATGGCCTCCTCCACGCGCGCTGCGGGGGCGGGCCTGCCCCGCAGGGCGGCGCCCAGGCGGTCGCGCAGGCGGCCTATGTGGGACTCCAATGAGCGCATGAGGTCGCCGGTTCCCACGAACTCCTGCCATCGGGCCAGCACCTCGCCGCGCAGCAGGGAGCCATCAGCGGTGGCCTGGGCGAGCCGTTCCAGGGCCTGGGCATGAGCGCTGGCGGCGCCCTGCACGAGCTCGGCGTGCTCGGCCTCCTGAGCGGCGATCTCGACCGCCAGGATCTCGGCCTGCCCCAGGGCGGAGCCGATCGCCCCGGCCAGGGTGCGCTGGGCCACCGCCCGGCGGGCGGCCGCGTCCTGGGCCAGTGCCCCCAGCCAGTGGCGCACGGGGGCGGTCGCCTCGGCCGGGAGCAGGCCCTGGGGATCCAGGGCGGTCTCGGGGATGGTGAAGATGGGGGCCTCCGTCAGACCCGCGGCGTCCAGCCGACGCCGAAGATCGGCCTCCACCTCGCCCTGCGCCCCGGGCGGTACCCGGTCCAGGACGACGGCGGCGGTCACCTGCCGCTGCGCGGCCGCGCGCAGGTGCTCCCAGGGCACGGCGTCGGCGTAGCGGGCGGCGGTGGTCACGAAGACCCACATGTCAGCGCTGGCCAGGAGCCCGGCGGCCAACTCGCGGTTCTCCGCCACCACGGAGTCGATATCGGGGGCGTCCAGAAGGGCCAGTCCCGCGGGCAGCGCCGAGCATGCGCGCAGCTCCAGCTCGCGAGGGGTGTGCTGACCGGCCGGGCTCGGCGGGGCGTCCTCGGCCACGCGCAGGCGCGCCAGGGAGCCCAGGATCCGATCGGTCTCGAACCAGGGGGCGTCTGAGGGGGCATGCAGCAGCGCGGGCCTCCTGGTGGTGGGTCGGATCGCCGAGGCCGCGGTGACGGGACGGCCCACCAGGGAGGAGACCAGGGTGGATTTGCCGGCGCCGGTCGAGCCGCCGATGACGCCCAGCAGCGGGGCGTCCATGGAGGCCAGGCGGGGCAGCACATAGTCCGCGAGCTGATCGGCCAGCAGCTGCCCGCGGTCTGCCGCCTGAGCGGCGCCGGGCAGGGCGTAGGGCAGGCGCAGGGCGCCCAGCGCGCGGCCAAGCGCGGCCAGGGCCTGCGGGAGCTGCGGGCCGGGAGCCGGGCGGAGCGTCACGCGACTCAGCCCTGGCCTGCGATGACGCGGGGCACCAGGTCCTCCTGCGGGGGCGCCCAGGAGGCGGCGTCGGCCTCCACCTGCTCCCCGGAGCGGATGTCCTTGACCGAGTCCGCCTCGCCGTCGGCCCCCGGGAACCAGACGAAGGGGATGGAGCGCTTGTCCGCGAAGCGGATCTGCTTGCCGAACTTGGCCGCGCTGGGCACCACATCGGCGCTGATCCCCCGGGCGCGAAGCGCCTGGGACACGGCCTCGGAGACGGCGCGGTGCTCCTCATCGCTGACCGCCACGAGCACGCAGGTGGCAACGGGCCGGGTCACCGACACCAGCCCCTGCCCGATGACACGGGCCAGCAGGCGCGAGACGCCGATGGAGATCCCCACCCCGGGGAAGGAGCGCTTGCCATTGGTGACCAGGGAGTCGTAGCGGCCCCCCGAGCACACCGAGCCCAGGTCCTCATGACCGGCCATGAAGGACTCGTAGACGGAACCGGTGTAGTAGTCCAGCCCCCGGGCGATCTTCAGGTCGGCGATCAGGGCCCCGGGGCGCCGTCGGGCGGCGGTGGCCAGGAGGGTGGTGAGCTCGTCCAGGCCCTGGTCCAGAAGCTCCGAGGGCTGGGCTCCTTGGAGGGCCTCCAGGACGGCGCCGCGCACCTGCTCGGGCTCGGCTCCGGTGATGGTGGCCAGGGCCAGGGCCCGCTCGGCCTGCTCGGCGGTGGCCCCCACCGTCTCGGTGAGCTCGGCGGCCACGGCCCGCGGGCCGATCTTGTCGAGCTTGTCCACCACGCGCAGGACCTCGATGAGATCGGCGTCCTGAATGCCGATGGACTGGTAGAACCCCTGGGCGACCTTCCGATTCGACACGTGGATGGTCACCGGCGGGATGGGCAGACCGGCCAGCGCCTCGTGCATGATCAGGGGGATCTCGGCGTCGTTGTGCAGGGGCAGCGCGCCGTCGCCCACGATGTCGATGTCGGCCTGGATGAACTCGCGGAAGCGGCCCTCCTGGGGGCGCTCGCCGCGCCAGACCTTCTGGATCTGGTATCGCTTGAAGGGGAAGGTCAGGAGGCCGGCGTTGTCGGCCACGTAGCGGGCGAAGGGCACGGTCAGGTCGAAGTGCAGCCCCAGCTGCTTGGCGGGATCGGCCTCGAGCTCACCGGGCTCGGCCTGCAGGCGCGAGAGCAGGTAGACCTCCTTGGAGGTCTCGCCCTTGGAGGTGAGCTGGCTCAGCGGCTCGACGGCGCGGGTCTCGATACCGGCGAAGCCGTGCAGCTCGAAGGTGGTGCGCAGGGCGTCGATGAAGGCCTGCTCGATGATCCGGCCCGCCGGGAGCCACTCGGGGAAGCCGGAGAGTGAGGACATCGCTGCTCGTGCCTGTGCTGCTGCCATGGGCGGCATTGTGTCATGGCCGGTGCCCGGGCGGGATCAGGCCTTGAGGTCTCCCCCGCGGACCTTGGCCTCGGCCAGGTAGGGGTTGGCGCGGTGCTCGTGGGCCATGGTGGTGGCAGCGCCGTGACCGGGCAGCAGGACGGTGGCCGGGTCGATGGCTGAGGCCAGGAGTCGCAGGGTGCCCAGCATCTGAACCTGGTCGCCTCCGGGAAGGTCGGTGCGGCCCACCGAGCCCTTGAAGATGACATCGCCGCTCAGGGCGATGAGGTGATCCCGCTCCTGGTCGGCCGCTGAGGGGTCGGCCTCGATGAGCTCGGGGACCTCGGCCTCGATGAGCAGATCGTTGGCGCCCAGGCGGGCGTTGAGGAAGAAGACGCTGGAGCCCTCGGAGTGGCCCGGGGCGGGGACCGCCTGGATCCCGATGCCCGGGACGAGCTCGACGGCGCGGCTGAAGCCATGGCCGGGGAAGGGCCGGATGCCGCTGGGGCGCGCCCAGGGGCTGCCGGCCAGGTCGGCGAATCCCATGCCCTGGGCGCGCACGCCCGTCGTGGCATCGGGATCCTCCAGGCGGTAGAGGTCGGGCTCGGGGATGTGGACGGGCACGCGGCCTGCGGCCTCGGCGGGGTCAGCCGGGTCCTGGCCGGTCAGCATCCCTGCCGCCGAGGCGGCCTCAATGAGCCTGTGAGTGTCCCAGACGTGGTCGGCGTGGCCGTGGGTCAGGAGGATGGCCCCCAGGGTCAGGCCGTGACCGCGCATCAGGGCCAGGGCTCCGGCCGCGGCGCCGGCCCCCGGGTCGACGACGAGGGCGGGGCTGCCGGGCCCGGGCGCCAGCACGTAGCAGTTGGCGGCGAAGACGGGTGCGATCGTGCGCTCCAGGATCATGGTGCCAGCCTAGCCGCGGGCTCCCGGCGCCCCGCGCATCACCGCCTGGGCCATCCGGCGGCATGAGCGCCGGTGGCCGGCTCGCAGCGAAGGGGCTCTCACGGGGCGGTCAGGCGCCGATGGGCGGCACGGGCCAGGCGAGCTCCCAGCCCAGGGAGTCGCTGATATCCGCCAGGGCCGCCATCATGACGGGGGCGGCCAGGGGCGCGCTGGATCGCGGGGCATCGGGAAGGGCGGGGAGCGCCGAGGCGAAGAGAACGACCATGGGGCGCCCCGTCATCGTCGACTCGACCCAGAGCCCGTCCAGGGGGCCCATGCCGTCAGCGGGCTCGGCACGCGCGATCTGCCGGGCCCAGGCGCGACAGGTCGACCGCGGGGCCGCCATGAGCGAGTGGCTGGCGCCGTGGCGCAGCAGCCAGGGCGAGTCCGTGGCGAGAAGGGCGAGGAGCCGGAGCGGGCGAGCGGGCACGAAGGTGGTGGCGCATACGCCTGCGCTCATCGGATCGATCCGGCGCTGAGCCTGGAAGACCTCGGCTGCCGCGGTCCGCAGGTCCGTGGCCGCGTAGAGCACTGCGCTGCCGGGGTGCTCGCCGAGGGGCTGAGGGTGGGGGTCCCATCTCATGGTGGGCAGCGGCCCGAAGGAGCGGAAGGAGTTCCAGGCCGACGGGTGTTCCCCCGCCGTGCGATGGATGCGCCACAGCAGTCCTTGGTAGGACCGGATGTCCTCAGGGCCGATCCTCAGCGGCACCGGCGGGGAGACGGGGTTCTTCGGGGCATCCCAGGACATGGGCGAGGCTGGCATGTCGGGCTGCTCAGGCCGCCCGGGCCGCGGCGTCGAGCAGTGCGACGACCGGCTCGATCCCCTCCCCGAGCAGGAGATGGTCCACTGGGCTGCGGCCTCCCAGCGACTCCTCCGGGGAGGTCATGATGACGGCGACATCGATACCGGCCAGCTCCTGCGGGATTCGTGAGACCACCTCCCCCAGGCGGGGAAGCGCGTGCCCGGAGGCGAACTGCCAGCGCCAGTAGCGCTTGCGGCCCCCCACCATGGTGGAGGCAAGCGGCGTCGAGGCGGCGCGATGGGAGAGCCTGGAGGGGCTGATGCCGAGCTCCTCGGCCGCCTGCGCGGCGGACAGGGTGAGCTCCAGGGTCCGGTTGATAATCATCTCGGCATGGCCAGTGGCCAGGCGGGCGGCGTCCTGGGTGGACCATGACCGCAGGCGTTCGGGCTCGCTCAGGCCACCGTGCTCCAGGAGGTCGGCCAGCATGCTCTCCCCCACCGCCATGGCGCGCGGCGCCTGGCGCAGCATGGCCTGGAGCTGGCGGGCGTAGGCCTCCTCGTCGTAGTCGAGGCCCTGCTCGGCGTAGACATCGGCGATGGTCAGAGTCATCCGGTTCTCCTCTCCCGCGGATCTCGGCACTGGAGGCCGCCGAATGGACGCAACTGATTCTACCGTGTTGCGCATTCATGCGCCATGGCAGCCGATGGCAAGCAGGACTCGGACTTATGCGGGGTTGCGGGTAGGCTCGGCGCACTGGCGCCTACCGGCCCAGTGGACCGCCATCCGGCTGAGGAGGCCGGGCGCGAACGGAACAGGGATCAGATCCTCCCTCACCCCGTCACTATTCGAAGGAGCACCCCGTGACCGAGCAGAACCAGCGCGACACCGAGCTGACGGCCGCTGCCACGTCCACCCCCGAGGCGGAGGAGTCCGCCACCGCCGACCCGGCCGAGAGCAGTGTCGAGCCCTCGGCCACCAGCACCGAGGCCGGGACTCAGACCGGGACCGATGCGGGCGTCGATCTCGACGCCCCCGCCCCGCAGGCCCCCTCGGCTGATCCCGCTGACGCCGCCGAGGAGGCCGAGCCGGCCCTTGAGGTCCCTGAGACCACAGAACCGGTCGAGTCCGCCGAGGCCGACCAGGCCCAGGACGCTGCACCGGCCGCCGAGGACGCTCCGACCGAGGACGCCGCACCGGCCGCCGAGGAGGCTCAGGCCGCTTCGGCCCAGGACGACGCCGATCCTGCCGCCGAGGATGCTCCGGTCCAGGATGCTCCGGTCCAGGATGCTCCGGCCGCCGAGGCTGACGGTCAGGGCGGTGCTCCCGCAGCCCCTGCGCAGGCACCGGTGGACCCCCAGGAGGCCATGGATGCCGCCAAGTGGGGCCGCGTGGACGGCGAGGGTCGGGTCTATGTGCAGGATGGTGGCGCGGAGCGCGAGGTGGGCCAGTTCCCCGACGCCCCCGTGGCCGAGGCGATGGCCTTCTACGTGCGCCGCTACCTCGACCTCAAGGCCACGGTGGATCTGTTCGCCACTCGCCTGCCCCAGCTCAGCGTCCGGGAGATCGACTCAACGCTGAAGTCCGTTGAGGAGTCGCTGGCCGAGCCCGCTGCCGTGGGCGATCTGGAGGGCCTGCGCGCCCGCTTCAACGCCTTGAAGGCCGTGGCCGCCGAGCGTCGGGCCGCCGTCGCCGCCGAGCGCGCCGCCGCCAAGGAGCAGGCCTTCAAGGAGCGCACCGCCATCGTGGAGCGCGCTGAGGCCATCGCCGCCCAGGACCCGGCCCGCACCCAGTGGAAGAGCTCGGGCGCCGAGCTGCGCGAGCTGCTGGAGACCTGGAAGCAGGCTCAGCGCCGCGGGCCCCGCCTGGACAAGGCCTCCGAGGACGGGCTGTGGAAGCGCTTCTCCCACGCGCGTACCACCTTTGACCGGCACCGCCGGCAGTTCTTCAGCGAGTTGGACGCCAAGCAGTCCAAGGTCAAGGAGGCCAAGGAGGCGCTGATCAAGCGCGCTGAGGAGCTCCAGCACTCCACGGACTGGGCGGGCACCTCGGCGAAGTACCGCGACCTCATGACCGAGTGGAAGAAGGCCGGGCGGGCCTCGCGCAAGGAGGACGACGCGCTGTGGGCCCGCTTCCGCGCCGCCCAGCAGGTCTTCTTCGACGCGCGCCGGGCCAAGGACGAGGCCGCCGACGCCGAGTTCGCCGAGAACCTCAAGGTCAAGGAGGCCCTCGTGGCCAAGGCCGAGGCACTGCTGCCGATCAAGGATGTCAAGGCCGCCAAGAAGGCGCTGCGCCCCATCCAGGACGCCTGGGACGAGGCCGGCCGTGTGCCGCGCTCGGCCCTGCGGCGCATCGAGGGGCGCATGCGCGCCGTCGAGGATGCCGTGCGCGAGGCTGAGAACGCCGAGTGGCGCCGCTCCGACCCGGAGACCAAGGCTCGCGCCGAGGGCCTGGCCGGCCAGCTGGAGGATGCCATCGCCAGCCTGGAGGCCGACCTGGCCAAGGCCCAGGCCGCGGGCGATGCCAAGAAGATCGCCGAGGCAGAGGCAGCGCTGACCGCCCGCCGCGCCTGGCTGGACCAGGTGCGGCGCTCCGCCAAGGCCTGAGGCCGCGGACTGCTCAGATGGGCCGCTGTCTCCCCGCAGAGGGAGGCAGCGGCCCATCGCCGTGGTCAGCGCGGGCACCATCGCCGCTGGGGCCGCCCACCGAGGCGCCTGAGTCCCACCGCGCAGCGGCGGGGTCCACGCCCTGGGCCCTGGCGCCGACCTCGACGACTGCTCTGAGCCAGGCGGCCAGGCCCACGGCGCGCCGGTCGTAGTGCCGGGCGAAGCGCTCGTCGGAGGTGTATCTGCGGGCGATGAGCACCTGCTTGGCCACTGAGACCTCGAACCATCGGTTGAGATCGGCGCGATGATGCTCGGCCAGTTCGTTGGCGCGCCGGCTGCCCGGCTCCACACCCTGGACGAAGGCCTGGGCCAGGTCGGCCTCCAGGTCCTCGGTCTCCTCATGGGCCCGGATCCAGTCCGGCTTGGACATGCGGGCCTGGCGGCGGGCGGCCTCGGCCCAATCCTGAGTGCCGCCCCACCGCTCCTCGGCCTCCTGGGCGTAGGACGGCCCCCAGTCGGAATCCCAGATCTCGGCCTGCTCGGCGGCGCTCAGCGATTGACCCATGGCCCGCCTGCCCATCATGGTGTCGATGGCTCGCACCATCGCCTGCATCCGGCAGATCCGCTCCTCCAGCAGCTCGCGCTGGCGCGCAAGATGGGCCGCGGCGTCGCTGCCCGGCTCGGCGAGCACCCGCCCGATCTCCGCCAGGCTCAGGCCCGTCTGCCGGTAGACCAGGACCTGCTGGACCCGCTGGGCATCCTCCTCGGAGTAGAGGCGGTAGCCCGCCCGGCTGCGCCGTGAGGGGACGACCAGCCCGATCTCGTCCCAGTAGTGCAGGGTGCGCACGCTCAGGCCCATCAGAGAGGCGAGCGCCCCCACGGTCATCCCACTGCCAGGGCCAGTCGTGTCAGTCATGATCAGAGCATCTCTCACCCGAGCAGCCTCATGCCTGACGTCGCGTGAGGGTCAAGGGGCGCCACGCCCCTGGCAGCGAGTTATCCACAGGGCACGTCTGCGGTGGCGAGAACCGGGGCGAGGGCCCCAGGATGAGTCATGGCCCGCATCATCACGGTTCCCGGCCACGCCGCACTGGCGCATCTGGCCCCCCGCCCGAGCTCGCCGATCCTTGCCGCCGTGGATGAGGAGGAGGCCCGTCTTCTGCGCTGCGCGGATCTCGATAAGCGGCTCTTCGCCACGGTGCTGGGACGCCCCTACCCTCTCGATCTGCTCTCCAGCCCCGAGGGGCGGGTGGCGGCTCTCGAGCCCGAGCTGCCCGCCAGAGGCGCCCTGCTCGCCTCGACCGCCCTGTGGGTCCACACCGGTGGCATCCCGCCCCACCAGCTCGTCATCGGGGTGGCCGACCGCGACCGGGGGCGCTGGCGCCGTCATACCCTGCACCGCACGGTTCTGCCCCACGCCGACCTGGTGACCATCGGGGGCCGCGCCTGCGCGAGCCTGGCCCGCGCCGCCGTCGACATCGCCCGTACCGCGCCACCGGCTCAGGCCGTCCGGGCCCTCCTGGCCGCCAGAACCGCCGGGGTCAGTCGGATCGAGCTCCTCCTCGCCCTGTCCCACTGCCGGGGAGCAGCCGCCGTCGGGCGGCCCCGCGCCGAGCGGATCATCGAGCAGCTGCCCGCCGTTCTCAGCCCTTGACCGGTCGTGCGGAGGACAGGGATCGCCGTGCCTCGAAGATCCCGTCGATTCGCCGCAGCGCCGCCAGGGTGTGGTCCAGGTGCCCGGCCTCGGCGAGCTCGACGACGAAGCGGCCCTTGACCACCCGGTCCCTGCTGGTGCTGATGTTGGCGCTGATGAGATTGACATGCCCCTCGGCCAGAGCCCGGGTGATGTCCACCAGGAGACCACCGCGGTCCAGGGCCTCGACCTCGACCTGGACCAGGTAGGCCGATTGGGCGCGCTCCGCCCAGGCGACCCCCACCAGGCGCTCAGGCTCGCGCTGGAGCTGGGCGACGTTCTGGCAGTCCGCCCGGTGCACCGAGATTCCTGAGCCACGGGTGATGAAGCCCATGATGGGATCCCCGGGCATGGGGGTGCAGCAGCGCGCGAGCTTGACGTAGACGTCCCCCGCGTCCATGCCGGCCACCACCACGCCGGAATCGGTGGTGCGGTGCCGGCGCTGGCTGGTCGCGCGCGTGGGCAGGATGCCCTCGGCCAGGGTCTCCTCGGCGCCGTCCTCCCCGCCCATGGCGGACACGAGGGTGTCGACCACGTGCTGGGCGGAGACATGCCCCTCCCCCACTGCGGCGTAGAGCCCGTCAATATCGCCCTTGTCGAGGGTCTTGGCCACATCCATGAGGGAGTCATGGCTCATGAGGCGCTGGATGGGGAGGTCCTTCTTGCGCATTGCGCGCGCGATGGCTCCCTTGCCCTCCTCGATGGCCTCCTCGCGGCGCTCCTTGGAGAACCAGGAGCGGATCTTGTTGCGGGCGCGCGTGGAGCCCACGAAGCTCAGCCAGTCCCGGGAGGGGCCGGCATTGGCGGCCTTGGAGGTGAAGACCTCGACGGTGTCGCCGTTCTCCAGGCGGGTGTCCAGGGGGACCAGGCGCCCGTTGACGCGGGCCCCCACCGTGCGGTGACCGACCTCGGTGTGCACCGCATAGGCGAAGTCCACCGGTGTCGCCCCCGAGGGCAGGGAGCGCACATCGCCCTTGGGGGTGAAGACGTAGACCTGGGTGCCGGCCATCTCGTAGCGCAGGGCGTCGAGGAACTCCGCAGGGTCCTGGGTCTCCTTCTGCCAGTCCAGCAGCTGGCGCAGCCAGCCCATCTCGGAGCCGTCCCCCTCCTTGCCCCCGCCCAAGGGGCTGGGTCCAGAGGCGTTGGGGTCCTCCTTGTACTTCCAGTGGGCAGCCACCCCGTACTCGGCCATGCGGTGCATCTCATGGGTGCGGATCTGGATCTCCACGGGATTGCCGCCGGGGCCCACCACGGTGGTGTGCAGGGACTGGTAGAGGTTGAACTTGGGAACGGCGATGTAGTCCTTGAAGCGCCCGCTCATCGGGGTCCAGCGCGAGTGCAGGGAGCCCAGAACGGCGTAGCAGTCCTGGATGGAGTCCACGATGACGCGCACGGCCACCAGGTCGTAGATGTCGTCGAAGTCCTTGCCCCGCACGATCATCTTCTGGTAGATCGAGTAGTAGTGCTTGGGCCTGCCGGTGACCACGCCCTTGATCTTGTTGACCCGCAGATCCTCCTCGATCTGCAGGCGGACCTGGCGCAGGTACTCCTCCCGGGCCGGGGCCCGGTCGGCCACCATGCGCTCGATCTCCTCGTAGACCCCGGGATACAGGGCGCGGAAGGAGCGGTCCTCCAGCTCCCACTTGATCGTGTTCATGCCCAGGCGGTGAGCCAGGGGCGCGTAGATCTCCAGGGTCTCCTTGGCCTTGCGGGCGGCGCTCCCCGCGGAGACGTACTTCCAGGTGCGGGCGTTGTGCAGGCGATCCCCCAGCTTGATGACCAGGACCCGGATGTCCTTGGACATGGCGATGATCATCTTGCGGACGGTCTCGGCCTGGGCCGCGTCCCCGTACTGGAGCTTGTCCAGCTTGGTCACGCCGTCGACCAGCAGGGCGATCTCATCGCCGAAGTCCGCTCGCAGCCGCTCCAGGCTGTAGTCGGTGTCCTCGACGGTGTCATGCAGCACGGCAGCGGCCAGGGTCTGGGGCGTCATCCCCAGTTCGGCGAGGATCGTGGCCACCGCGACGGGGTGGGTGATGTAGGGCTCGCCGGACTTGCGCCGCTGCCCGTCATGGGCCTTCTGCGCCACCTCATAGGCGCGCACGATCAGGCTCGTGTCGGCCTTGGGGTGATTGGCCCTCACCGCCCTCAGAAGAGGCTCGATGGCCGCCGGCGTGGAGTGGCCCCGGGAGCCGAACCAGGCCAGCCGACTGCGCACGCGCGAGCCGGGGACGATGCTGTCCCCGGTCGTGTCCGTGGCGCTTCTGGTCTCCGTCATTGCGGCATCATATCCGCCTATGGACCGTGCCGCCTCTTCCAGGCCCTCAGCGCAGTGGAGCCCTGGCCGGTCAGGCCGCCGGCCCGCTAGAAGACGACGACGGAGGCGAGCCGTCGGCCGGCCAGCTGGGCCCTGCCCCCCAGAGCGGCCAGCTCCAGGAGCATGCACACGTCGTCGACCCGCGCCCCGGCCTGCTCGAGGAGGCTGATGGAGGCCGCGGCCGTCCCCCCGGTGGCCAGGACATCGTCGATGACCAGCACCCGCGATCCGGGCTCCACGCTCTCCGGGCGCAGCTCCATGCGGGCGGTGCCGTACTCCAAGGCGTAGTCCGCCCCGATGACCGGTCCGGGCAGCTTGCCGCCCTTGCGCACGGTCAGCATGCCGGTGCCCAGCGCGACGGCCAGGGGCGCGGCAAGGATGAAGCCCCGTGACTCCAGGCCGGCCACCGCGTCCACGCGTCCGCGGTAGTGGTCGGCAAGGCCCTCGACGAGCCGGGAGAAGGCCGGCCCGTCGGCGAGCAGGGGCGTGATGTCGCGAAACAGGACACCGGGCTCGGGAAAGTCCGGGATCTCGCGCAGATGCTCCAGCACGAGCCCGGTCAGCTCCTGGGGGATCGCGGGGAGGGCAGAGCCCTCGCGGGCAGGTGATGATGCGGCGGTCATCAGCGCCTCTTCTTCCTCTTGGGCTGGGCGCTGACGCCCAGGTGATGGCCGGGGATGAGGGGGGAGGCCGCGGGAGCGGCGCTGATGGCCTCCAGGGCCTCCTGATCGTCGCCGGCCTGGGCGATGCGGTCCTGGCGCGCAGCCTCCACCTTGGCGGCCTGCTCGATGACCACCGTCTCACGGGAGCGCAGGTCCACCAGCAGTGGCGCGGCCAGGAGGACCGAGGACAGGGTTCCCGCGATCATGCCGATGAACAGGGTCAGGGCGATGTCGCGCAGGGTGCCCGCGCCCAGGATGAAGGCCCCGACCACCAGCAGGGAGGCCACCGGGAGCACCCCGACCACCGAGGTGTTCAGGGAGCGGATGAGGGTCTGGTTGACCGCGAGGTTGGCCAGCTCGCCGTAGGTCGAGCGGGTCTGGGCCTCGAAGCCTGCGGTGTTCTCCCGGACCTTGTCGAAGATCACGACGGTGTCGTAGAGGGAGTAGCCCAGGATGGTCAGCACCCCGATGACCGTGGCCGGGGTGACCTCGAAGCCGGTGGCGGCGTAGATGCCCACCGTGACGACGATGTCGTGGACGAGGGCGGCCATGGCGGCCACCGCCATCTTCCAGGTGCGGAAGTAGAACCAGATGAGCAGTCCCACCAGCACGAAGAACAGCGCCAGGCCGCGGGCGGCCTTGGTGGTGACGTCGGAGGACCAGGTCGGTCCCACCGTGGTGGCGGTGACGGCCCCGGCGTCGACCTTGTAGGCCTTGGCCAGCTGGGCCGACAGGCTGTCGAGCTCGGCCTTGGCCAGCTCATTGGTCTGGACGCGCACGGAGGACGAGCCCATGGTGCTCACCGAGGAGCCCGAGCTCAGCCCGGCATCCCTGAGCACGTCATTGGCCGGCTCGACGGCGGGTGAGGAGATGCCGGTGATGGTGATCTCCGAGCCCCCCTTGAAGTCGATGCCGGGGTTGAGCCCGACTGTTCCCAGCAGGAGGGCCGAGCCGGCGATGATGAGCACGGCGATCGTGTACCAGATCCTCCGCTTGGCCACGATCGGGAAGGATGTCCGACCGGAGTAGAGGTCGTTTCCGAGGCTCGACAGGGAGATCACGCCCGCTCACCGTCCTTTCCTGAGGAGGTCAGGGCGTCGGCGGCATCATCGGATTCCTCAGCCCCATCGGAATCGGTGGTCGTGGGCGCCTCGTCCCGGTCGGCCTCCAGGGGGTCCTCATCCGGGCCGTCATCCGCCGATGAGGCGGCGCGGCGCGCCTCGACCTTGCGGCGGGCCAGCGAGGAGACGATCTCCCCGGCCATGGCCTCACGGCGCCGACCGTATGTGGACGCCGAGGTCGAGCCCAGGTGCTCGGGATCCAGGCCGGAGAGGCGGTGGCCCTCGCCGAAGAAGCGGAAGCGCACGAGCCAGACCATGAACGGGTGGGTGAACATGACCACGACGGCCAGGTCCACCAGGGTGGTGACCCCCAGGGTGAAGGCGAAGCCCTGGACCCCGCCCACGGCCAGGAAGTAGAGGACCACGGCGGCCACGAGGTTGACGATGTCGGAGACGATGATGGTGCGCCGGGCGTGCTTCCAGCCCTCATCGATGGCGGTGGCCAGGACCCGGCCCTGGCGGACCTCATCACGGATCCTCTCGAAGTAGATGATGAAGGAGTCCACGGTGATGCCGATGGCGATGATCAGGCCGGCCACTCCGGCCAGCGACAGGCGATAGCCCATCCCCCAGCTCAGCGCCGTGATGGCCAGGTAGGTGATTGCGGCGGCGATGATCAGGGAGAGCACGGCGACGATCGACAGGCCCCGGTACTGCCAGGCCAGGTAGATGATGATGAGTCCGAAGCCGATGAGCCCGGCGATCAGCCCGTTGCGCAGCTGCTCGGTTCCCAGGGTGGCGGAGATCTGCTGCTCGGACTGCACGGTGAAGCTCAGCGGCAGCGAGCCGAAGGAGAGCTGATTGGCCAGGGTGTTGGCCTGGTTCTGGGTGAAGTCGCCGCTGATCTGCACGCGACCGTCGGTGATGGCCGTGGTGACCTCCGGATTGAAGCCGGAGGCCATGATCGTCAGGCCGTCCAGGACGATGGCGAACTGGGCCTTGGCCGCATCCGGGGAGGCGGCCCCGCCCATCGCGGCGGCCCCGGAGGAGTCGCGGAAGCCGATGAGGCGCCCGGAGAGGCTGGAGAACTTCTTGGTTCCGGCCGAGTCGAACTCCAGGGAGACCACCCAGCGATTGGTGGTCCCGCCCTGGCTGGTGGTCTCCAGGCCGGAGGCCGCGTTGTCCAGCTCGGTCCCGGTGATCTCGGCCGGGCCGAGGATGTAGGCGCCCGGCGCCCCCTCCTTGGCGCAGGAGATGACCGCCTTCTTGGGGTCCTGGGTCTGGCCGGTGAGGTTGGCGGGGTCGGTGCAGTTGGTCATGTAGGCGTCGTAGATGAGCTTCTCAGTCATCCAGTGGTCCGAGGAGTTGTCCTGGGAGGTCGCCGGCAGCGGGTCGGTCGAGATGGTGCCATCGCCGTTGACGTCGGCGGCCTGGGTGGCGATCTGCTCGGCCGTCATGGGCTCGGTCGGCGCCTCGGGGCTGGCCTGCTCCGCGGGCGCCTCGGTGGGCTGCTCCGTGGGCTGCTCCTCCTGGGGCGCCGCCGGCTCCGTGGGCTCGGCGGCGGGATCGGGGGCGGGCTGGGTGGCCGCGGGCTCGACCTCGGTCTCCTCAGGGGCGACGGTGCTCACGCCGGGCTCGGCGGTGGCGGCACCGTCCGGAACCACGGCATCGGGGCTGGCCGACGGCGCGGGCGCGGTCTGCTGGCCCGCCTGCGAGGCCTGGGCCTGGGCGATCATCGGCGCGCTGGCCTCGATGACGCGCAGAACGGGCCGGAAGTACATGACCGCCGAGGTGCGCACGAGGTCCAGGGTCTCCTGGCTGGGCTTGCCCGGCAGTGAGACCACGATGTTCTGCCCGCCCTGCCTGGAGATCTGGGCCTCGGCCACGCCGGAGGCGTCCACGCGCTGGCGGATGACGTCGATGGCCTGGTCCACGTCGGCGTCGGTGATTGTTGAGCCGTCGGAGGTGGTGGGGGTCAGGATGATCTGGGTGCCGCCCTCGAGGTCGAGGGCCAGGCCCGGGGTCATCGAGGCGCGCCCGGTGACCGATCCCGCGACCAGGGCCCCGAAGCCCAGGGCGATGAGGATGAGAAGCATCAGGAGGCGCTGCCCCGAGCGCTTTCGCTGCGGTGTGGTGGACACGTGGTCCCTTCCTGGAGGTGTGGGAGCCTGCGCGGCTGTGATGCCGGGGCTCAGGGCCGGTTCTCGTCCGAGGGCTGGTCCGACTCCTTGGCGGGCTCCTGCCCGGGAGTCTCGTCCTCGCCGTCCTCAACGCCGTCGACCTCATCGATGGCATCGGAGTCGGATGAGCCCTCCTCGTCCTGCGCCGAGGCGAAGGGCGGCTCCTCAGCGCCACTGATGGCGCGCTTGGCCCACAGGGTCTCATCGCCCAGCGGAGTGGCGAGGGTCACCACATCCCCATCGACCTCGACGACGGTTCCGTAGAAGCCGGAGGTGGTGCGCACCCAGGCGCCGGGGACCAGGGCCTCCTCGATCCTCTGGGCCTGAGCCTCGGCCATCCTCGACTGCTGGCGCCGGGCGAAGAAGGACATGATCCAGAAGACGCCCAGCATGAGTGCGAGCATTGCGAACAGTTCCATGATGGCGTCTCCGTTTCGCATCGGGGTGATGTCAGGGCCAGGATGGCGCAAACCGACGGGGGCGAGTCTAGGCCACCGAGTCAAGAGCACAAGCGATATGCACGAGGAATCGGGCACAAGATGGTCTCGACGGCCCGCACCTGGCCGGGACCCGCCCGGCGCAGGCCCTCAGGTGAACAGGACTCCCTCAGCCGGCGCCTGGAGTCCCAGATGCTCGTAGGCCGCGACCGTGGCGGCCCGGCCCCGGGGAGTTCTCACCATGAGTCCCTCGCGCACCAGATAGGGCTCGGCCACGGTCTCGACCGTCTCGGGCTCCTCGCCCACGCTGACCGCGAGGGTGGTCAGTCCTACGGGCCCTCCCCCAAAGCGCGTGCACAGCGCATGGAGCACCTGGCGGTCCAGCCGATCCAGTCCCAGGGGGTCGACCTCGAAGACCTCCAGCGCGCCGCGGGCCGCCTCTAAGTCCAGGCGCCCGGGGCTGCCGTGGACCTCGGCCCAGTCCTGGACGCGGCGCAGCAGCCGGTTGGCGATGCGCGGCGTGCCCCGCGAGCGGCGGGCGAGCTCGCTCGCCGCCTCACCCTCCAGGTCCACGCCCAGCAGGCCCGCGCTGCGGCGCAGGATCCGGGTCAGCTCACCGGGCCCGTAGAAGTCCAGATGACCGGTGAAGCCGAAGCGATCGCGCAGGGGGGCGGGAAGGAGGCCGGCGCGAGTGGTGGCCCCCACCACCGTGAAGGGGGGCAGGGACAGGGGGATGGACGTGGCCCCCGGGCCCTTGCCCACCACGATGTCCACCCGGTAGTCCTCCATGGCCAGGTAGAGCATCTCCTCAGCGGTTCGGGCCAGGCGGTGGATCTCATCGATGAAGAGCACGTCGCCCTCCTCCAGGGAGGACAGGATGGCGGCCAGGTCCCCGGCGTGCTGGATGGCCGGGCCACTGGTCAGGCGCAGCGAGCCCTCGACCTCCGCGGCGATGATCATGGCCAGGGTGGTCTTCCCCAGGCCGGGAGGGCCCGAGAGCAGCACATGGTCGGCGGTCACACCGCGGGCCCGGGCCGAGCGCAGCACCACCGAGAGCTGGCCGCGCACGACCTCCTGGCCGATGAAGTCCTCCAGGCGCTTGGGGCGCAGGGCGGCCTCGGCGGCGCGCTCGGAGTCCTGGGCGCCGCCATCGACCATGCGCTGGTCTCCCATGTCAGCCATGTCAGCCATGGCGGCCGCCTCCCAGCCAGCGCAGGCAGGCGCGCAGCAGCTCGGCGGTGTCCGCCGGGTGATCATCCTGAACCGCCAGGACCGCCTGGCGGGCCGCGGACTCGTTCCAGCCCAGCTGGGTCAGCGCCGCCATGACATCGGGGTCGGGATCACCGGCCACCGCTGGCGCGGCGCCCTGGGCCACGGCGATGGGATCCCCCACGACGGCGCCCAGCTTGTCGCCGATGTCGATGATGATGCGCTGGGCGCCCTTGGGCCCCAGGCCGGGAACGCGCTTGAGGGCGGCCACGTCCTGGTCGGCGATGGCGCGGCGAAGCGCGTCGGGGGTGTGGACGGCGAGGATCGCCAGGGCGAGCTTGGCCCCCACCCCCCTGGCGCTCATGAGGACGCGGAAGCAGTCCCGCTCGTCGGCCTCGGCGAAGCCGTAGAGGGTCATGGAGTCCTCGCGCACCACCAGCTCGGTGTGGACCAGGGCCTCCTGGCCGACTCTCAGGCCCGAGAGCGTGGCGGGCGTGGCCTGCAGGCTCATGCCCACGCCGCCGGTCTCGATCACCGCGCCGGTGAGGGACAGGTCCAGCACGGTGCCGCGCAGTGAAGCGATCATGCCTGGGGATCTCCTGAGAACACGGGGTCGAACAGATGTTCGGAGCCTAGCAGGCGCCTGTGCTCGGTGCGCCCAGGCGCGCGGCCCCGTTGGGTCTGGGCGGACCAGAGCGGGCCAGAGCGGGCCAGAGCAGGTCTCAGCGCCGGATGCGCCGGGGGTCGACGGCGCCGGTGCGGCGGGCCGCGGCCTGGGCCGCGGCCCACTGTCGCTGGGCGGGGGTGCGCGCCGAGGCCCGCACCGATCCGCCGGCGGAGACCATGTCGGTGGCGTCGTCGGCGCCCGTGCCCCCACCGCGCCATCCGTGACAGATGGCCTGGGCCAGGGCATCGGCGGCGTCGGCGGGCCGAGGGGGAGCGTCCAGGCCGAGAATGCGGGTGACCATGGCCTGGACCTGGGCCTTGTCGGCGGTCCCCGATCCGGTGACGGCGGCCTTGGCCTCACTGGGCGTGTGCTGGGCCACCTCCAGGCCCGCCCGGGCGCCGGCGGCCATGGCCACTCCCATGACCTGGGCCACTGAGATGACCGAGCGCAGGTTGTCCTGGGCGAAGACCCTCTCGATGGACACCACCGATGGCCCCAGCCGGGCGATCCAGTCCTCGATGGCCTCGGTGATGGTCAGCAGGCGCAGCTCCGGGCTCTGGGCCGGAGGCGTGCGCACCACGCCGACCTGCACCAGGCGCACCCTGCGGCCGGGATCGATGTCCACGCAGCCCAGGCCGCACCGGGTCAGGCCCGGGTCGATCCCGAGCACTCGCTGCTGGGCGACGACGGCCTGGCGGGAGCGGATCGGCGCGGGGGACACGGCGCGCTCAGTCCTCGTGGGCCTGGAACTCGGCGGCGACCTCAGGGGACATGTCCACGGAGGTGAAGACGTTCTGGACGTCGTCGGAGTCCTCCAGGGCATCGATGAGGCGGAAGACCTTGCGGGCGCCCTCGACGTCGACCTCCACCTTGGTCCCGGCCACGAACTGGACCTCGGCGGAGTCGTAGTCCATCCCGGCCTCGGTCAGAGCGGTGCGCACGGCCACCAGGTCGCCGGGCTCGGAGTAGATCTCGAAGGACTCCCCCATGTCCTCGACCTCCTCGGCGCCGGCCTCCAGGACCGCCAGGAGGATGGAGTCCTCATCGACGCCCTCGGCCTTGGGGACCTCGATGACGCCCTTGCGCGAGAAGTTGTACGCCACCGAGCCGGGATCCGCCAGGCTGCCGCCGTTGCGGGAGAAGGCCACGCGCACGTCGGAGGCGGCGCGGTTGCGGTTGTCGGTCAGGCACTCGACGAGGAAGGCCACGCCGCCGGGGCCGTAGCCCTCGTACATGATGGTCTGCCAGTCCGCTCCCCCGGCCTCCTCCCCGCTGCCGCGCTTGACGGCGCGGGTGATGTTGTCAGCGGGCACCGAGTTCTTCTTGGCCTTCTGGATGGCGTCGAAGAGGGTCGGGTTCCCGGTGGGGTCACCGCCGCCGGTGCGCGCAGCCACCTCGATGTTCTTGATGAGGCGGGCGAAGAGCTTGCCGCGCTTGGCATCGATGGCGGCCTTCTTGTGCTTGGTGGTGGCCCACTTGGAGTGACCCGACATACATGCTCCTTGGGAGTGTCAGTGGATGTGGCGGATGGGCGAGTGCGGCGCCGCGGCCTCAGGACCGGTGCGCCACCATATCGACGAAGACGCCATGGACGCGGTGATCGCCCCCGACCTCGGGGTGGAAGGAGGTGGCCAGCAGCGGTCCCTGACGAACCGCCACGATCCTACCGCCTGATGCTGAGCCTTCATCACTGCCGGCCCTGCCCGAGCGGGTCGTGGCCAGGACCTCGACGCCCTCGTCGACCTCCTCGACCCAGGGGGCGCGGATGAACACGGCCCTGAGGGGATCGCCCGGTCCCGCGCCGAGCCCGGGGGCGATGAGGTCCTCCTCGTAGGAGTCCACCTCGCGCCCGAAGGCATTGCGCCGCACGGTCATGCCGATGCCGCCCAGGAAGGACTGCCCCGGCGCCGCCCCCTGAACGCGGTCGGCCAGCATGATCATGCCCGCGCAGGAGCCATAGACGGCCAGCCCCTCGGCCACGAGGGCCCGCAGTGGCTCGAGCATCCCGAAGGAGGTCAGCAGCGTGCTCATGGTCGTGGACTCGCCCCCCGGGAGGATGAGCCCGTCGAGCCGGTCCCCGGGGCGCGCCCCCAGGTCCCCGGCGCTGCGCACGGCCACCGCCCGGGCTCCGGCGGCCTCCAGGGCCAGGCTGTGCTCGCGCACGTCCCCCTGCAGGGCGAGCACCCCGATGGTCGGGCGCGCATCGAGCCTCGAGGCGGCGGGGAACAGGGCCCGGGGCCTCAGGGCGCTCAGGGTCGAGCCATCCACCCTGGAGGGGGCGCTGGCAGCGCCGTGGCCGGCGAGCCGCTGCTCCTGCCGGGCCCGGGGGTCGCTCGGTGCCTCCGGCTCGACGGCGTCACCCGGGTCGGACACGTCCATCACCGCCCCATCCCATCCCCGGCCGAGCGCCTCGATGACCTCGGGCAGGGCCCGGGGGTAGACCTCCTCGCCCCGCTCGCGCGCCCCGACCAGCTCGTCGTGGCTCCACCAGCGCACGCTGTCCACGGCATCGCGCTCCAGAGCGGTCCATCCCGCGGCGGAGGGGGCGTACGGGGTGCTCAGGCGCAGCAGGAAGTAGGTCTCGCTCTGGCGGCAGACCAGGCGGGCGAATCGCAGGAGCGCCTCACGATGGGCGACGGGGCCCTCCAGATCGCCGGGCTCGATCCGCAGCCCCGTCTCCTCGGCCAGCTCGCGCGCCGCGCCGCTGGCCGCCCCCTCCCCAGCCCGCAGGCCGCCGCCGGGGGTGAAGATCCAGCTGTGGGACGGATCGGCCGTGTCATGCCCGGTCAGGAGCAGGACCCGGTTCTCACCGGAGTCCTGTCCGGTCAGGACGATCACCCTGGCGGCGCGCCTGGAGGGCAGGCCATCGGGGCCCAGGCGCCACTCCTGGGGGTCGAGGGTCAGCGCCCAGTCCTCGGGGACCAGGTGCGGGTCGCGGCCGTCCCGGGTCAGGTCCCGGGTCAGGTCCCCAGTCAGGTCGGCGGCCCGCGTCGCGGCTGCCCCGGCGGCGGTGCTCGAGGCGCTCACCAGCCGCGCTCGGCCAGGCGGTGGGGCGCGGGCACGTCCTCGACGCTGATGCCCACCATCGCCTCGCCCAGCCCCCGTGAGACCTCGGCGATCACGGCCGGGTCATCGAACTGGGCGGTGGCGCGCACGATGGCGGCGGCGCGCCTGGCCGGGTCGCCGGACTTGAAGATGCCCGAGCCCACGAAGACGCCCTCGGCGCCCATCTGCATCATCATGGCGGCGTCGGCCGGGGTGGCGATGCCCCCGGCGGTGAACAGGACCACGGGCAGGCTCCCGGTGCGGGCGACCTCGGCGACCAGCTCGTAGGGGGCGCTGAGCTCCTTGGCAGCCACGTAGAGCTCGTCCTCCGGCAGGGAGGTGAGCCGGCGGATCTCGTCGCGGATGGTGCGCATGTGGGTGACGGCATTGGACACGTCCCCGGTGCCCGCCTCGCCCTTGGAGCGGATCATCGCCGCCCCCTCGGCGATGCGGCGCAGGGCCTCCCCCAGATTGGTGGCCCCGCAGACGAAGGGCACGGTGAAGGCCTGCTTGTCGATGTGGTGGACGTAGTCGGCGGGGGTGAGGACCTCGGACTCGTCGATGTAGTCCACGCCCAGGGACTGGAGGACCTGGGCCTCGACGACATGGCCGATGCGAGCCTTGGCCATGACCGGGATGGAGACGGCCTCGATGATGCCGGTGATGAGGTCGGGATCGGACATGCGGGCCACACCGCCCTGGGAGCGGATATCGGCCGGGACGCGCTCCAGGGCCATGACGGCCACAGCGCCCGCATCCTGGGCGATGCGGGCCTGGTCGGGGGTGACCACATCCATGATGACGCCCCCCTTGAGCATGTCGGCCATGCCGCGCTTGATGGTCGGGGTGCCGGTGGTCGCGTTCGTCGTGCTCATCGTGATCCTCGGGGCAGGGCCGCCCCCACAAGGGCGGCGTGCGGGTGTGACGGGTATAGCGGGTGCAGCAGGTGCAGCGGGTATAGCGGGTGTAGCGAGTGCGGAATGCCGGCGAGGCCGGGGACGGGCGGGGCATCGGAGGGTGATCTCGCGGCGGCTCGGCCCGAGCCGCCCCGATGCTACTACCCGCCTGCCCGCTAGCCGCCCAGCCGCCGGCTGGTCCCGGCGCCGGCCGGGATCAGTACTGGCCGAGGAAGACCTTGCGGGAGGAGGTGATCTCGGCCAGCAGCCGGCTCTCGCGCTGGGCGAAGTCAGGCTCGGCGTGGCCGTCGACGGCCTGCTGGCGCAGCTGGGCCAGTTGCGCGGAGGCCTTCTGGAAGCGAGCCATCGCCTGGGCCACCGCCGGTCCCTGCCAGCCGGCCCACTGCTTGGCCCGTCGCCGCCCCGAGCCCGTGGTGAGCATGGTGACCTCGGTGGGGAAGAACCAGCCGGCGCGCGCGTAGTCGGACAGCCGGGTGCGCATCGTCATCCGCTCGGCCCATCGCAGCCAGAAGACCATGCCGATGCACACCAGGAAGAGAGGGACCTCGACAAGCAGGTAGAGCAGCGCGGAGGAGCTGGCCACGCCGTTCCAGAAGGCGTGCAGGATGATGGCCCCCACGAGCCCCAGGGGCGTCCACCACACCCAGGCGGCCCTGGACCGGCTGCGGGCGGACAGCCCGATGGCCAGACCGGTGCAGGCCGTGAAGCTCACATGGGCGAAGGGGGAGAAGACTCCGCGGATGATGAAGACGTAGACCAGCATGTCGTTGTACTGGACGAAGTAGGAGATGTTCTCGGCGAAGGCGAATCCGGCGGCCACGACCGAGGCGTAGACGAGCCCATCCACGGCGCCGTTGAAGGTCCGGCGCCAGATGAGGAAGATGATGAGGACTCCCAGGCCCTTGGTCAGCTCCTCGATGATGGGGGCGGAGACCACCGCGGAGAAGAACATGGCGTCCTCGAGGTCGCCCGAGGATCCGGCAACCAGCCCCACGGTGGTGGTGTTGACCACCAGGGAGATGGCGGTGGAGACCCCCGCTCCCCACAGGAAGGCCACGGTCAGGGTGCTCCAGGGCTCGGGCTCCCAGCGGTCGATCCACCGCACCACGGCGAGGACGATGACCAGGGGGATCATCGCCAGCAGGATGACCGAGGCCAGCTGAGCCAGGCTGGAGGCGGACAGCGAGACGATCCACAGCATGGCGATCAGCCCCAGGGAGCCCAGGGCGACCAGGACGATCCGCAGCACGTCGCGCCACGTGCCCCCGGTCGCCCCGGGGGCGCCCCAGTCCGGGGCCTGTCCCAGGGTGCCGGCCGGGGCATGGCCGGGCAGGGCCATCCCCCGCGCCCCCATCGCGCCCTCTGGGCGCCGGGAGGCTCCCGAGAGCACGGGCAGCTCGGCGCGCCGATAGCCCGGGCGCGGCGCCCAGGCTCCTGTTCCGGGTGGTGGTGCGCTCATGACTCCCTCTCACATGGCCGTCGGCTCATGGCCCTGTGGGCCCAGGGGCCGGCTCGGCGTCGTCGTCGGCATCGAAGGTCTGGGGCATGGGGGCCCGCCCGGCCAGGTGGAAGACCCGGACGATCAGGCTGGAGCGCAGGGCCCGTGCCTCACTGACATGGGTGTTGTGGAAACGGCGGGCCAGGACCAGCCGGCTGCACGCCCTGTCCAACCGTGCCAGAGCCTGGGCGCCGAGCGCATCGGTGAGCTCTGCCCGTGCCGGGACGTTCAGCACGGTGCGCAGCACCCGACTGAGATCGGATTCCAGGCCGGCTCGGTGGGCCGTTCGGCGCTGCTGGCCCGGATGCGCCTCGCCCTGAGCACGGTGGCCACGGTGGCCGGGCTGGACCGGGGCATCTGCGGCATCTGGGGCATCGGCGGCATCGACTCGGGGGCCGGGATCCAGGCCGTCCTCCACGATGGGCCCCTCGGCGTCCAGGGCCTCGCAAGCGGCCCTGATCAGCAGCAGGCTGGAGGCGGGATCCAAGACGCCGCTGGCGGCCAGGTCGCAGGCCGCCTCGGCGCGGTAGGTGAGCTGGGCCTCCAGGGTCGCCCGGGAGCCCAGGACCTGCCGGTGGAGGCGGTCAACGCGCACCGCCATGACGTACAGGGACCATCCGATGACCAGCAGGACGGGCAGGACGATGACCAGCACGCTCATCACAGTGGGCCAGGGACCATCGCCGAGGATCAAGGGCTGCAGGAGCGGGGCCTGGGTCCGGGGCGGGATCATGTCTCCTCCTGGCGGGCGCGGCGGAGGCGGTCGAGCGCGGTGCCGGTCCTGGCCTCGGGAGCCCCCGGCGCCTGTGCAGTGGACAGGGCCATCTCATAGACGTCGAGGATCTCATCGGTCACGGCCGCCCAGTCGTAGCGGCCCACGATGGCGCTGGCCGCCCGGCCGCGCTCAATGGCCGCGGCCGGCTCGGTCAGGGTCTCGATGATGACGCGGGCCAGGTCCTGGCTGTCCCCGTTGCGGAAGAGCGCGCCGTAGCGGCCCTGGTCCAGGACATCGGAGAAGGCTGTCAGATCCGAGGCGATGACGTGGGTTCCGGCGGCCATGGCCTCGATGAGGACGATGCCGAAGGACTCCCCCCCGGTCTGGGGGGCCACGTAGCAGGTTGCCGAGGCCAGCATGGCGGCCTTGTCCTCGTCGCTGATCCCGCCCAGGAAGGCCACGCAGTCGCCGTGGCTCTCCAGCTGCTCCCTGATGTGGAGGGCCTGGCCGCGCCCGGCGATGAGGAATCGCGCCCCGGCCACGGCGCGCAGGACGGCGGGGATGGCGCGGGCCAGAACGTCCAGGCCCTTGCGCGGCTCGTCCAGGCGCCCCAGGAAGGCGATGGTGGGGGCCTGCTCGGTGCCGGCGAAGCGGGGGTCGTCGCCGCGGGCCCGGGTGAAGGGCGCGGTGCGCACGCCGTTGGGGATGACCACGGCGTCGCCCCCGTGATACTGGATGAGGGTGCGCCGGGCCTCCTCGGAGACCGCGATGCGGGCGGTGAGCCTCTCCATGAGCGGGACGGCCACCGGCGAGAGCAGCTCGCGGGCCAGGGACCGGTCCAGGGCGGCGTGGAAGGTGCCCACGACGGGGCACTGCGCGGCCTGGAGGGCGAGCATGCCCACGCTGGGCGTGATGGGCTCGTGGATATGGACGAGGTCGAAGTCGCCTGCCTCCAGCCAGCGCCGGGCGCGCCGGGCCACCAGGGCGCCGAAGTTCAGACGGGCCACGGAGCCGTTGTAGGGGATGGCGATGGCCTGCCCGGCGCTGGTGACCCATTCGGGCAGCTCTGTGTCCTCCGCCGCGGGGGCCAGGACCTGGACCTCATGGCCCCGCGACTGGAGCTCTCCGGCCAGGTCCATGACATGGGCCTGGACCCCGCCGTGGGCCTCGAAGGAGTAGGGGCACACGATCCCGATCCTCATGCCCCCTCCTGGCCCGGCTCGTTCTTGACCATGGCGCTTTCCGCGCTCGCGTGCGACTCCTGCCGGCTGTCCCGGGCCCAGCCGCGGGCCAGCCGCTGCGGATCGAGGTCCTCGGTGAAGACGGGCTGGAGCATGTGCCAGTCCTGGGGGTGAGCGGCCAGCAGTGGTCCGAGCTCGCGCACCCAGGTACGGGTGTGCTCGGCCACCCGATCGGGCCCGTCCTGGACACCGGGCACCGCCCTGATGGTCAGCACCAGCCCCCAGGGGGATCCGGCCCGACGACGGCGCTGGCCGGTCAGGCGCTCGTAGTGGATGGAGGCGACATACAGGGGCAGGTCGAGGTGCGCGGCGATCGCGGCGGGGCCGGCGGCCACGTAGGCGCTGTGCCCGCACAGCCGGGCCTCGATCCCCGCCGAGCTCAGGTCCCTGTCCGCCAGCAGGGCGATGGCGCAGTGCTCCTCGCGGGCGGCGCTCACCAGGCGGTCGAAGACTCGCTCGCCACGGGCCTGGCCGATGATGCGCATGCCCAGGCCCTGACGGAAGGCAGTGAACTGCTCGAAGAGATCCGCCGGCTCGAGCCTCTCGGCGACGGTGAGCACGGGCGCCAGCTCCCGGCAGGCCCAGGCGGCGGCCAGGTCCCAGTTGCCCGTGTGGCCCAGGGCCAGCACGACGCCGCCGCGGCGCAGATCCTCATGGAGGGCGGGGTCGGCATCGGCGCGCACGCGGGCCTGGAGCTGCTGCGGACCGATCCCCGGCAGGGCGAAGACCTCGTAGAAGTAGCGCATGTAGGAGCGCATGCCCGACCGTGAGGCCGCCCGCACCTGGGCGGGGCTGGCACCGGGAAGGACCCTGGACAGGTTGCGCTCGAGCTGGCCCACTCCGCTGCCCGTGCCGGCGCCGCCCAGCGCGCCGCGCAGGCGGTGGAGGCACCAGATGATGTCGCCCACGCCGTGGGCCAGGGCGTAGCCCACCGGGGCCGGGAGGCGGTGCGCATGCCTCCAGGCCATGCGATAGGCGTCCTGGACGCCGGGCCGCCTCATGCCCGCTCCCCGCCTGGCATCGCCCCGGCGCGCTCCTGGGCCAGGGCCTGGGAGCGCACGACGACGATGCGCTGGATCACCGTCACGGCGCTGGCCGCGGCCACCAGGGCCAGTCCCGCGCTGAGCACCCAGGCCGGCGCGCCCAGTCCGACCGCCAGGATCGCGACGCCGATGATGACAAGCCGATCGGTGCGCTCGGCGATGCCCACCGAGGCGGTGGCTCCGATGGACTCCGCCCGCGCCCTGGCATAGGGGACGGCTGCGACCAGGACGACGCAGACCACCCCCAGGCTCACCGTCGTGGTGCGCAGGGCGCCGTCGGCCAGGTGGAGTGCGGCCCACACGATGAGGGAGCCGAAGATCGCGCCGTCGGCCAGGCGGTCCATGGTCGAGTCCAGGAAGGCGCCGAACTGCGAGGTCCGTCCGGTGGCGCGGGCGAGAATCCCGTCGCATGAGTCGGCGGCCAGCAGCGCGGCCAGCAGCGGGGGCGCCAGGAGGAACCGCCCCTGGGGCAGGGTGGACACGGCCGCGCCCACCGTCAGCACCGTGCCGGCCACGGTGAGCATGTTGGGGGTGACCCCCGCCCTGGCCAGGGCCAGGGCGGGCCGGGTGAACAGGGCCGTGCTCAGGCCCCGTCCGTGCTGTCCGAGCATGTGCTGCCTCGTCGGTCGGGGTTGGTCGGGGTTGGTCGGGGTTGGTCGGGGTTGATCAGGGTTGGACTGTCAGGCGGGCCGGCGGCCCGCGAGGATGGCCTGGCGCCGCTCAGCCCGGCCCAGCGGCGCCGGGGGCCGTGTCCCAGGCCTGGGCGAGCATGTCGCGCTGAGTGCCCAGGAGCTGGGGGACGGGCTTGGTGCGTCCGATGATGGGCATGAAGTTCGCATCCCCCTGCCACCTGGGCACGATGTGCTGGTGGAGGTGCGCGGCGATGCCGGCGCCGGCCACCTCGCCCTGATTCATCCCCAGGTTGAAGCCGTGGGGGCGCGAGACCGAGCGCACCACCTCCATGGCCCGCGCGGTCAGCTCGCCGATCTCCGCCCGCTCATCCTCGCTGGCCTCGGTGTAGTCGGAGATGTGCCGGTAGGGGCACACCAGGAGGTGACCGGTGTTGTAGGGGTAGAGGTTCATGATGACATAGGCGCTCAGGCCGCGATGGACGATCAGCGCCTCAGCGTCGGCCTGCTGGGGCCCGATGCAGAAGGGGCACTGGGAGGGGGTGTCATCAGCGGGCTTGTTCTGCCCGCCGATGTAGACCATGCGGTGGGGCGTCCACAGCCTCTGGAAGGCCGCCGGAGCGCCCTCGTGGTAGGGGGGCTCCTCGACCAGGGGCGGGTCGGGCCGCTCAGTCACGGCTGAGCCTCTCCCCCGCCGGGTCGTTGACGCGCCGGGCGATCACCGAGGCGATGTGCTCCACGGCCCGGCCCACGGGCACGCCATTGGTCTGCTCCCCGTCGCGGAAGCGGAAGGACACGGCGCCGGCCTGGGCGTCCTCTCCACCCGCGATCAGCGTGAAGGGGATCTTGTCCTTGGAGGCGTTGCGGATCTTCTTGCCGAAGCGGTCGTCGGACAGGTCGGCCTCCACCCTGACCCCGCGGGCGCGCAGCTGCTCGGCCACCTCGCGCACGTAGTCGTCGAAGGCCTCGGCCACGGGGATGAGGCGGACCTGGACGGGAGCCAGCCAGGCCGGGAAGGCGCCCGCGTAGTGCTCGGTGAGCACCCCGATGAAGCGCTCGACGGACCCGAGCTTGGCCGAGTGCAGCATGATGGGGCGCTGATGCGTGCCATCGGAGGCGGTGTACTCCAGGTCGAAGCGCTCGGGCTGGTTGAAGTCGTACTGGACCGTCGACATCTGCCAGGTCCGCCCAATGGCATCCTTGACCTGGACGGAGACCTTGGGCCCGTAGAAGGCCGCGCCCCCGGGGTCGGGAACGACGGTCAGGCCGGAGGCGTCGCAGGCCTCCTTCAGGGCCGCGGTGGCCACCGCCCAGTCCTGGTCGGAGCCGATGAACTTGTCCTTCTTGGCGCCGTCCTCATCGCGGGTGGACAGCTCCAGGTAGAAGTCGGTCAGGCCGAAGTCCTGGAGGATGGAGATGAAGAAGGCGATCTGGGCCTTGATCTCCTGCCCGGCCTGCTCGGTGGTGCAGTAGGTGTGGGAGTCGTCCTGGGTGAATCCGCGCATGCGGGTCAGGCCGTGGACCACTCCGGACTTCTCGTAGCGGTAGTCGTGCCCCATCTCGAAGAAGCGCAGGGGCAGCTCGCGGTATGAGCGCCCCCGGGAGCGGAAGATGAGATTGTGCATGGGGCAGTTCATGGCCTTGAGGTAGTACTCCTGGCCGGCCTTGGTGATGTTGCCCGCCTCGTCGCGCTCCTCATCGGCGAGCATGGGCGGGAACATGGTGTCCGCGTAGTAGGGCAGGTGGCCCGAGGTGTGGAACAGCCCGCCCTTGGAGATCTCGGGGGTGTGGACGAAGTCGAAGCCGTACTCGCGGTGGCGGGCGATGACATGGCTCTCGATCTCGTGGCGCAGCATCGCTCCCTTGGGGTGGAAGACGACCAGGCCGGGGCCGATCTCCTCGGGGAAGGAGAAGAGGTCGAGCTCGGCGCCGAGCTTGCGGTGGTCGCGCCGCTCGGCCTCCTTGATGCGCTCCTGGTAGGCCTTGAGCTCCTCCTTGGTGGCCCAGGCGGTGCCGTAGATGCGCTGCAGCGAGTCCCCGGACTGGTCTCCCTTCCAGTAGGCGGAGGAGGACTTGGTCAGGGCGAAGCCCATCCCGATATGCCGGGTCGAGGGCAGGTGGGGGCCGCGGCACAGGTCGCTCCAGGCGACGCTGCCATCGCGCCGGACGTTGTCATACACGGTCAGGCCCCCCGAGCCGACCTCCACCGAGGCGCCCTCGGCCCCGGCGCCCTTGGTGGTGATGAGCTCGAGCTTGTAGGGCTGGTCCGCCAGCTCGACGGCGCCCTGGGCCTCGGTGATCTCGCGGCGCACGAAGCGCTGGCCCTCCTTGACGATGCGCTTCATGCGCTTGTCGATCTCGCGCATCATCTCGGGGGTCACGGCGTCGATATTGCCGAAGTCGTAGTAGAAGCCATCGGTGATGAAGGGTCCGATGCCCAGGTTGACCTCGGGGAACATCTCCTGGACGGCCTGGGCCATGACATGGGTGGCGCTGTGGCGCAGGATGTCCAGGCCGTCGGGCGAGTCGATGGTGATGGGCTCAACGGCCGCACCGGCCGGGATCGGGCGCTCCAGGTCCCAGGGCTCGCCGTTGACGCGCATGGCCACCACCCCGGCCCTGATCGCCTCCTGCCCGAACAGGGCCGTGCCCGTGGTCCCCGGCTCGATGCTCCTGACCAGGCCGTCGAGGGTGATGTCACAGGTGGGCTGGGCTTCCACGCGCTTGTCTCCTTGGGTCATGGGGTGCTGCACCAGCACCCTGGCTTGGCCCTGAGTCTAACCGGGAGCGCCGCGAGTCAGTCGACCTGCTCGCCGCCCCGGGAGCGCAGTGCATCACGCATCCGCTTGGCACTGACCAGCCCCCGGTAGACCACCCGGGAGACCGGCACGTCCCAGGCGCCGTCGACCTCGGTGACGTGCTGGGCGTAGCGCTTCTTGTACTGCCCCACCGTGTAGAGCTCGGGCACGCGCGTGGAGCCGGCGCCCATGAGGTCCAGTCCGCGGTAGCCCTCCTGGGCCAGGGCGCAGGCGGCCCACCAGTCCAGGGCCTCGGCCCCGCGGAAGGATCGCGAGGCGTTGGACGAGGCGCCGTAGTAGGCCACGGAGTCCTTGCCGGAGGTCAGGATGAGGTCCCAGGCGTGGGGCACCCCGTCCTGGCGCAGGACGAAGAGCCGGGCGTGCTCGGGGCCCAGGGAGGTCAGCATGGTCCAGTAGACCTCGGAGCCGTGGGGCGAGAAGCCGTCGCGCTCGGCGGTCTCGCGCAGCACCTCGTAGACCTCCTCGAAGGCCTGGCGGTCCAGCCCGGTCTCGTCGCTGATCGTGCAGCCGGCCTCGCGGGCCACCCTCTCGGCGCGCTTGACGGCGCGGCGCCCGTCCTTGGGCATGGCGGCCGCGATCGCCTCTGGGGTCTTGGGGGTCAGGTCGATGACATAGGTGCGGTCATAGGTGATGGTCGAGATGAGCTCGCGAAGATCCTTGGCGCCGTAGCGGGCGTGCATGCGGATGAACCGGATCGAGCGGTCCCGGCGCTTGACCTCCATGCGCAGGAGCTCGCGCAGATGCGCCTCGCGCTGGGGGGACTGCTCCTTGAGCCAGACCGGACCGTGCTTGGCCCACAGGAAGGCCTGGCCGGCCAGCTCGTAGCGGTACAGGGCGATGGCGGCCACGGGCTTGCCGCCGTCCTCGTAGAGGTAGCGGCCCCACAGGCGGCGCCCCAGGGCCTCCTCGAAGCGCTGCCAGCACTCGGCCTGCTCCACGGGCATCGGGCTGTTGCCCACGGCGATGCGCATCTCGCGCCCGTCGACGGCACGCAGGGTCTCCGAGCGTCCGGGGGTTGACAGTGCCCTGGGGACCGCCGGGCGCTGGGCTGCGCCGCCCTGGGAGGCGGGGCGGGGCGAGGACTGCGAGGGACTGTGCGTGGACATTCAGCGGGACCTGTCGTTGGAGGAGATCGGATAGTGGCGGGCGAACTTGCGGTACTGGTTGAGGCGCTGCGCCTCGATGGTCAGGCGGCGGCGCACGGAGCGCTCGGTGGGGTCGCGCAGCGGGTCGGCCAGGCCGCGCGCCAGGGAGTCGGCCCGGCCGCGCAACTCGGGATCGGCCAGGTAGCGCCTCAGGAGGCGGTAGGGGACCAGGGAGTAGAGCACCTGGGTGGTGACCTCGGTGCGCGGGCCGCGCATGTCGCAGACCAGATCGTCGAGCATGACGGTCATGGGATTGGCGCCCGCGGCGGACAGGTAGAAGGAGTTGCGGCCGATGCGGGGGTTGACCTCGAAGAAGAGCTCGCGACCATCACGGGGGTCGACCTTGATGTCCAGGTTGGCGAAGCCCCGGTAGCCGGCGTGGGTCAGGAGCGCCTCGGTGGCCCGCCACAGGCCCGGGAAGGCCTCGGTGATCATGGACACCGGGTTGCCGATGAGCCAGGGGGCGTGGTCCTCCAGCAGGACGCGGGCCGAGCCGACCAGGCGCATGGCGCCGGTGGAGTCCATGTAGACCGTGACCGAGCGCATGGCGGTGTCATCCCCGGGGATGCGCTCCTGGAGGAGGAAGGGCGAGCGGTAGTCGGCCGACTCCAGCGCCTGCCACATGGCGGCGAGCTCCTGGGCGTCGTCGATGAACCAGATCTTGCGCTTGCCCTCGAAGGAGACCCGGTCGTAATCCGATCCGATGGCGGCCTTGGCCACCAGGGGGAAGGGAACGCCCAGCGGCTCGGGGTCGAGGGGCGGAGTGCAGGCGGGATCGGCCAGGTCCACGATGACCTCGCGGGGAGTGGCGACCCCGACCTCGGCGCACAGGCGGGAGAAGGAGGCCTTGTCGCTGACGCGCTCCATGACCTCCAGGTCGGGGAAGGGAAGCACGCAGGTGGGCTCCAGGCGCTCGCGGTTGGCGGCGATCAGCGCGGCCGCGGCGTCGGTATTGGCCATGACCACCGCGCTGCGCTCAGGGCGGTCGGCCGTGAGCCTCTCGATGATCGCGACGGTCTGCTCGCCGGGCGCGCCGGCCTCCTGATGGACGACGTCGATGTAACGGGATCGCGTGATCGCCACGATCGGCTCGCTGGCCACCAGTGCCACCCGGTTGCCGGTGGCCTCGTGGAGCTGGCGGGCCAGAGCGTAGGCCCCGATGTCCCCTCCGAGGACGATCGGGAGCAGGTGCCCGAAGCGTGCTGCCATTCCTATCCGTTCTGTGCCGATGGGGCCGGACCCGCCTGGGACCGGCGTCGCGCGCTTGCGAGCCGTGCGTCCGCGAGGGGATCGGTCATCACAAGCAAGAGCGATAAGGCCCACCATATGGCACGATCAGGGTCATCCCGATCCTTCGTCGGGATGATTCGGCCATCGCGCCCCCTGGTCATGCGCAGGAGGCCGGGCCTGTCCCGGGGATGAGGCGGCCCACCGGCCCAAGGCGCGCCAGCAGCAAAAAAGGCGCCCCTGGGCGCCTGCTCGGTATCCGTGATGCCGGTGGGCGATACTGGGTTCGAACCAGTGACCTCTTCCGTGTCAGGGAAGCGCGCTACCGCTGCGCCAATCGCCCGAGCGGATGACGGGACTCGAACCCGCGACCCTCACCTTGGCAAGGTGATGCTCTACCAACTGAGCCACATCCGCGTGACACCCTTGTGGGGTGCGGGAAGAAAATTAGCAGAGCCCCGGCTCGGCGGCAAAGCGCCGAGCAGACCAGAGGGCATGAGGTGGCTCACTCATCATATGCGGGCGCGCCGCGCCCAGCGGGGAGCAGCAGCCCCACGCCGCCTGTTCGCCCCCGCCCGGGGCTCCTGTCCGGCCTGCGGCATCCCCGGCCCAAGTGACCCGCCCCGTGGTCGCGAACGTGGCAAGGTTGTGCCATGGCGACTCTTCAGACTCCGCAGACCTGGCCAGGCCAGCCCTATCCCCTGGGTGCCACCTACGATGGGGCGGGCACCAACTTCTCACTCTTCTCGGCCGTGGCGACCTCGGTCGAGCTCTGCCTGTTCGATGACAAGGGCGCCGAGACGAGGATTCCGCTGACCGAGGTCGACGCCGACGTCTGGCACGCCTACCTGCCCGGGATCTCCCCGGGGCAGAAGTACGGCTACCGCGTGCACGGACCCTACGACCCCGCCAGCGGGCACCGCTGCGACCCCTCCAAGCTGCTCCTGGACCCCTACGCCAAGGCGATGTCCGGCCAGGTCTCCCCCTCGCAGGCGCTCTACTCCTACCAGTTCCTCAACCCTGAGGCCCGCAACGAGGAGGACTCCGCCGAGCACACCATGCGCTCAGTGGTGATCAACCCCTTCTTCGACTGGGGGCACGACCGCCCCCCGGGCCACGAGTACCACGAGACGATCATCTACGAGGCCCATGTCAAGGGCCTGACCCAGCTCCACCCCGAGGTCCCCGAGCACCTGCGCGGCACCTATGCGGGGCTGGCCCAGCCGGTGATCATCGAGCACCTGAAGTCCCTGGGGATCACGGCCATCGAGCTGATGCCGGTCCACCAGTTCGTCAATGACACGCATCTGCAGGAGAAAGGCCTGTCGAACTACTGGGGCTACAACACCATCGGCTTCTTCGCCCCGCACAACACCTACACGGCCTACGGCTCCGACGGCCAGCAGGTCCAGGAGTTCAAATCCATGGTCAAGGCCCTCCACGAGGCCGACATCGAGGTGATCCTCGACGTGGTCTACAACCACACCGCCGAGGGCAACCACATGGGTCCCACCCTGTCCTTCCGCGGCATCGACAACGCCTCCTACTACCGGCTCGTCGACGGCGACCAGGCCCACTACTTCGACACCACGGGCACCGGCAACTCCCTGCTCATGCGCTCCCCCGCCGTCCTGCAGCTGATCATGGACTCCCTGCGCTACTGGGTCACCGAGATGCATGTCGACGGCTTCCGCTTCGACCTGGCCTCCACCCTGGCGCGCCAGTTCCACGAGGTGGACAAGCTCTCCGCCTTCTTCGACATCATCCACCAGGATCCGGTCCTCTCCCAGGTCAAGCTCATCGCCGAGCCCTGGGATGTGGGCGACGGCGGCTACAACGTCGGCGGCTTCCCGGTCCTGTGGAGCGAGTGGAACGGCCAGTACCGCGACACGGTGCGCGACTTCTGGCGCGGTGAGCCCTCGACCCTGGGAGAGTTCGCCTCCCGGATCACCGGCTCCTCCGACCTCTACCAGCACTCGGGCCGTACCCCGGTGGCCTCCATCAACTTCGTCACCGCGCATGACGGCTTCACCATGCGCGACCTGGTCTCCTACAACACCAAGCACAACGAGGCCAATCTGGAGGGCGGCGCCGACGGCGACTCCAACAACCACTCCTGGAACTGCGGCGCCGAGGGCCCCACGGATGATCCGCAGGTCATCGAGCTGCGCATGCGTCAGATCCGCAACTTCCTGGCCACCATCCTGTTCAGCCAGGGCGTGCCCATGATCTGCCATGGCGATGAGATGGGCCGCACCCAGGGCGGCAACAACAACGTCTACTGCCAGGACAACGAGATCTCCTGGGTGCACTGGGATCTCGATGAGCATCAGCAGGAGCTGCTGGACTTCACCCGCACCATGATGTGGATGCGCCGCGACCACCCGGTGCTGCGGCGTCGCCGCTTCTTCTCCGGGGACGCCGGGCACGGCGGGGAGTCCGAGCTCGGGGAGATCGAGTGGCTCACCCCCTCGGGGCAGTCGATGACCGAGCAGGACTGGGGCACCTGGTACGCCCGAGCCATGATGGTCTTCCTCAATGGCCAGGCCATCGCCGAGCCCGACCTGCGCGGCCAGCGCATCGTGGACAGCTCCTTCCTGGTGCTCATCAACGCCTCCGAGGAGGACATCGAGTTCACCCTGCCCACCCCGGACTACGCCCCCAGCTGGCAGGTGGCCCTGGACACCGCCCCGGCGGTGGACGGGGACTCCGACCCCGTCCTGGAGGCCGGTGAGACCGTCGTGGTCGAGTCCCGCTCCATGCTCTTCCTGACCTGTGACCCCGAGGCGATCAGCGCCGAGCACGCCTCGTCCTGACCGCGGCGCGGGCCCGACCGATCCTGACCCGGGCGGTCGGGCCCGCGCCCGGCCCCGGGCGACCGAACCACCACGTACTGGAGCTGAGCATGGAGACACCGCAGAGCACGGCCGATCAGATCACCACCGCCCGCAGCCCGGAGCGGCCCGAGCAGGACACCGGCGGGGAGTACGCCCCCTGGTCGGGCCATGTGCCCTCCCCGGGGCGCCGCACCCCGGTGACCACCTACCGCATCCAGCTGGGCGAGTCGATGACCTTCGCCGATGCGGCCGAGCTGGTGCCCTACCTCAAGCGACTGGGCATCACCGACCTCTACCTCTCCCCCATCCTGGCGGCCGCACCGGGGTCCACCCACGGGTACGACGTGGTCGATCACCGGCGCATCGCCGAGCACCTGGGCGGGCGCGAGGGCCTGGAGGCCCTGGCCCGCACCGCCCATGAGGCCGGCATGGGCGTGGTGGTGGACATCGTCCCCAACCACATGGCCGTGCCCACCCCGGCCTGGCACAACCTGCCCCTGTGGTCCGTGCTGCGCGAGGGCCCCCAGTCCCCATTCGCCGCCTGGTTCGACGTCTCGGTCGATGAGCCGATCCTCATGCCGGTGCTGGGCAGGCGCATCGGGGCGGTCCTGGCCGAGGAGGAGCTGGTCCTGGAGCAGGCGGTGGTGCCCGGCCTGGAGGCCGAGGGCCCCCAGTGGGTGCTGCGGTACTACGACCAGGCCTTCCCCGTCGCCGAGGGCACCCAGTCCCTGCCCATGCATGTGCTGGTCGAGCGCCAGCACTACCGGCTGGCCTACTGGAAGGTGGGCGATGAGGAGATCAACTACCGGCGCTTCTTCGATGTGGGCACCCTGGCGGCCATCCGCGTGGAGGACCCCGAGGTCTTCGCCGGTTCCCACGCCCTGATCCTGGAGCTCATGGACTCCGGGGTCATCGATGCCCTGCGGGTGGACCATCCCGACGGCCTGGCTGATCCCGGCGGCTACCTCAACCGCCTGTCCCAGGCCACCGGCGGGGCCTGGATCGCGGCGGAGAAGATCCTGGCCCCCACCGAGTCGCTGCCCACCTCCTGGTCCGTGGCCGGCACCACCGGCTACGACGCCGCCTGGCGCATCGACCAGCTCCAGGTCGACAGCGCCGGGGCCGCCCGCCTGGGCGCCCTCATGCAGGAGTTCACCGGTGAGGGCCCGGTGCTCTACGAGCGCGTCGTCGAGGCCGCCAAGCGGGAGATCATCACCGGATCCCTGGCCTCGGAGGTCGACCGCCTGGCCCGGCTGTTGGGCTCCCTGACCTCTCAGGACGTGCGCCTGCGCGACCACACGGTGCGGGACCTTCGCGACTGCGTGGTCGAGCTGCTGGTCGCGGCCGACCAGTACCGCGCCTACGTGGTGCCCGGAGTCGCGCCCTCACCGGAGACGGAGGCCGTGCTGCGCGGGGACGCCGAGCGGGCCCGCACCCGACTGGAGGCGGACCAGGCCGAGACCCTGGACCTGGTGGTGGCCCTGCTGCTGGGCGAGGCGGTGGGATCCGAGGGACTGTCGGACTCCCCTGAGCGCGCTGAGGCCGTGATCCGCTTCCAGCAGGTCTGCGGGGCCGTGACCGCCAAGGGCGTGGAGGACACGGCCTTCTACCGCTGGACGCATCTGACCAGCCTGACCGAGGTCGGAGGGAATCCCTTCGGATTCGCTCTCAGCGCCGATGAGGCTCATGCCTGGGCCTCCCGCACCCAGGAGCTGTGGCCCGTGACGATGGTGACCTCCACCACTCATGACACCAAGCGGGGCGAGGATGTGCGCGCGCGCCTGGACGTGCTGGCCTCCTACTCCACCGAGTGGGAGGACATGGTTCACCGCCTGCGCGCCGCCACCGCCGCGGCCCGTCCCACGGACCTGGACGGTCGCAGCGAGAACCTGCTGTGGCAGACCCTGTGGGGGACCTGGGCTCCGGACTCGGGCGACCCGATGACCGCCGAGCGCCTGGGCGCCTACCTCATCAAGGCCTCCCGGGAGCAGAAGGTCTGGACCACCTGGACCGCCCCGGATGAGGCGCGCGAGAGGGCGCTGACCGACTACGCCGCTCATCTGCTGACCGACGAGCAGGTGGCCGAGGAGATGCGGGCCTTCGCCTCCCTGACCGCCCGCTCGGTGCGCGCCTGCGTGCTGGCCAACAAGGCCCTGACCCTGACCTGGCTGGGCGTGGCCGACGTCTACCAGGGCTCGGAGACCACGCGCACCTCCCTGGTGGACCCGGACAACCGCCGACCGGTGGACTATGACGGGCCCCAGGGCCTGTCCACCGTCCTGGAGCGGCTCGAGGCAGGGCAGACGCCCCGCAGCCTCGATGAGGAGAAGCTGGCGCTGGTCTCCCGCCTGGCGGGGCTGCGCGCCCAGCGGCCCGAGACCTTCGTTGGTCCCCGCTCGGGCTATCGGGCCATCCCGGTGACCACCTCACTGGCCTTCGCCTATGCCCGGCTGCTGGACGGCGAGCCCGACGTGGTGGTCATCGCCCGGCGCCTGCCGCGCCGCCTGGAGCAGCTGGGCGGCTGGCGCCAGGACTCGGTGGTCCTGCCCCCGGGGCAGTGGCGCGATGTGCTCTCCGGTGCACGGTGCCAGGGCGGGGACTGCCATCTGGCCGAGGTGATGGGTGAGGCCCCCGTCGTCGTCCTGGCCCGGATGCGCGATGAGGAGCCCCCCGATCAGGGCGCCGGCGCGATCGGGGGCGAGCAGTGAGCGCGGCGCGGGCCGCGAGCGCCCCCGACGCCGCGCCGTGGGTCTCCCCCGCCCCGCCGCCGGATTCCGGCGTGCCGGTGTGGGCGCCGTCGGCCAGCTCGGTTGACCTGCACCTGCCGGCCAGTGGAGCGCTGGTGGCCATGGAGCCCACGGGGCGGGGCTGGTGGCGCTCGCCCGTGGAGGTGCCCGACGGCGCCGACTACGCCTTCCGGGTCGACGGCGGCCCTGATCGGCCTGATCCTCGCAGCGCCCACCAGCCCCACGGCGTCCACGGCCCCTCGCGCAGGGTGGAGGCCTCCCGTTGGCGGGAGAGCTGGACGGACGGTGCGTGGCGGGGCCGCGATGCGCGCGGCGCGGTCATCTACGAGCTCCATGTGGGGACCTTCACCGCCCAGGGCACTCTTGATGCGGCCGCGCAGCGCCTGGGCCACCTGGCCGCCCTGGGCGTGGACATGGTGGAGCTCATGCCCTTGGCGCCCTTCCCCGGCACCGCGGGCTGGGGCTATGACGGGGTGAGCCTGTGGGCCGTGCATGAGGCCTACGGGGGGCCCGATGCGCTGATGAGATTCGTCGATGCGGCCCATGGCGCCGGCATCGCGGTGTGCCTGGATGTGGTCTACAACCATCTGGGCCCCTCGGGGAACTACCTGAGCGTCTTCGGCCCCTACTTCACCGGCGCCCACCACACGCCGTGGGGGGAGGCGGTCAATGTCGACCAGGAGGGCAGCGAGCAGGTTCGCGCCTACATCATCGATGCCGCCCTGCGCTGGCTGCGGGACTTCCATGTCGACGCCCTGCGCCTGGATGCCATTCACGCCATCGTCGATGACTCCCCGCGCCATATCCTGGCCGAGCTCTCCGATGCGGTGGCGGCGCTGTCGGCCCAGGAGGGCCGTCCCCTGAGCCTGGTGGCGGAGTCGGATCTCAACGATGTCGGCGTCATCACCCCCACTCATGCCACGCCGCCGGCGCGCATGCCCGCCCTGGGGATGACGGCCCAGTGGGCCGATGATGTCCACCATGCCCTGCATGCGCGCCTGACCGGTGAGTCCCAGGGCTACTACGCGGATTTCGCTGAGCCGGGGGCGTGGCTCAAGGCCTATGCCGGCGCCTTCCTGCACAACGGGTGCTGGTCGAGCTTCAGGGGCCGCAACTGGGGGGCGCCCGTCCCCCAGGGCACCGACCCCCGGCGCTTCGTGGTCTTCGCCTCCAACCATGATCAGGTGGGCAACCGGGCCATCGGGGATCGCCCCTCAGCCGGCCTCGACGACGGCGCTGTGGCGGCCCAGGCGGCCCTGGTGCTGCTGAGCCCCTACACCCCCATGCTCTTCATGGGCGAGGAGTGGGGCACGCGCCGGCCCTTCCAGTTCTTCACCGATCACGACGACCCCGCTCTGGCCGCTGGTGTCAGTGCTGGGCGGCGCCGGGAGTTCGCGGATTTCGGCTGGGATGCCACGGATATCCCCGACCCCCAGGATCCGGGGACCTTCCGGGCCTCGTGCCTGGACTGGCAGGAGCTCGGCGATGAGGGGCACGCCCGCATGCTGGCCTGGTTCACCGAGCTGATCGCGCTGCGCCGCGAGCTGGGCTGGGCCGACCGCCGCCAGTGGCCCGCGGTTGAGGACAGCGAGGGCATGATCACCGTGACCTACGAGGACATCGTCGTCGCGGCGAATCTGGGAGGCGCCCGCCGGCCCGTCCCCGATGTCGACGAGCCGCTCGCCCGCTGGGCTCCGGGGCTCCCCCAGGACGAGTGCCCCACGGTCCTGCTGCCCGGTCACACGCTGATCGCCCGCCGCTGATCAAGCCCCTCAGGGGGTGCGGCGCAGGCGCGAGAGCATGCGCTCCGCGGAGCGCTTGAGGCCCATGGCGCGCACCAGGGCCCGGTGGAGGCGGGGGCGCACCGGCACGTCCCATGCCCCGGGGACCTCGATGGGGCCGCGCGTGGAGAACTTGCTCTTGAACTCCCGCACGCCGGCCAGCTCGGGGACGCGCTGGGAGTCCACGCCCATGAGGTCGTAGTGGCGCACGCCCCGGGCGCGCAGCCAGCAGGCCTCCTTGTACACCAGGGCGTCGGCCGCCCTGAGGTGGCGGCCCTCGGCCGATGATCCCGCGTAGAAGCGCAGGCCCTGGTCCTCGTAGATGGTGGTCAGGGACCACACCAGTGCCTCCTGGCCCTTGCGGCGCGCCACGTACAGCCGGGCGTGCTCGGGGCCCAGGGAGCGCAGCATGGTGCGGTAGACCTCCTCGGGGGCGGGCCTGAAGCCGTCGCGCTCACCGGTCTCCACGAGGATCTCGTAGAGCTCGGAGAAGACCTCCTCGGCGATGTCGGTCTCATCGTGGAAGGTCAGCTCCTCGTTGCGCAGGGCCTTGCGCACATCCCGGCGGCCCCGGGACTTGAAGGAGGCCAGGATCGCCTCGTCGTCGGGCTGATCGAGGTCCAGGACGATGGTGCGGTCGTAGGTCATGGTCTGCAGCAGCTCGTGGCAGTCCGGGCCCTGGGAGGCGGAGTGGATCCGGATGAAGGCCGCGCCCCGGTCCTTGCGGCGCACGCCGGCCACCAGGCGGTCGCGCAGGTCCTGCTCCTCGGCCGCGCTGGGCGGCTCGCCCAGCCACACCGGCGCATGACGGGCCCACAGGTAGGGCACGCCACGCACGGTCATGCGCGCCAGGGACACCAGGGCCCGGTCCTTGCCCTGGGCATTCCGGTAGACCACACGGCCCCAGGGCTCGCGGCCCGAGGCGGCGATGTCGAAGGCGTCCCACACCGCTGTCTGCTCGATGGGCAGGGTTGTCGAGGCCTGCGCGGCGATCTGGCGGAAGGTCTCCCAGTCCACCTCGCGCATCGTGCCCGGGGTCGTTGGAGGTGCCGTGCTGTTCATCTCTATGCGCCTCTCTTGGCTGATGCCCAGATCCTGGCGGGATCAGGCGGAGAAATCCGTGGGATGGGGGTAGTAGCGGGAGAACTTGCGGTACTGGTTGAGCTCTTGGGCCCGCACCACCAGGGCGCGCCGCACGGAGCGGTCGGCCTGGTAGCGCAGGGGGTTGGCGGTGCGCCCGGAGGCGATGAGGCCCTCGACGCGGGAGCGCAGGGAGGGGTCGCGCAGGTAGCGCGTGAGGAGCCGGTGGGGCAGCAGGGAGTAGAGGATCTCCTCCTCCAGTCGCTCGGCGGCGGGCCTGCGGTCCAGGAGCAGGTCGCGCACCGCCGGGATCACCGGGTTCTTGCCGGCTGCGGCCATGTAGTAGCAGTTGCGCCCGATGCGCGGGTTGACCTCCAGGAACAGGGCGCGCCCCGTGGCCGGGTCCACCTTGATGTCGAAATTGGCGAAGCCCGTGTAGCCCACGTGCTCCAGCAGCCTGACCGCGCTGGACATGAGCTCATCGAAGGGCTCGGTGATCATGGCCACCGGGTTGCCCAGCATGGTGGGTGCGTGGTCCTCCAGGAGCACGCGCGCCGATCCGGTCAGCAGGGCCGTGCCCCGCGAGTCGACATAGGCGGTCAGGGAGCGCATGGAGGTGTCATCACCGCCGATGAGCTCCTGGGCCAGGAAGCGCCCGCGGAAGCCGGCTGCGCGCAGGCGCTCCCACAGCTGGTGGGCCTGGGAGGCGTCGTTGAGGACGAAGACCTTCTTCTTGTCCTCCATGCGCAGGTCGTTGTACTGCGCCGAGGAGGCGGGCTTGGCGATGAGCGGGGCCCCCAGGTGCTCCACGGGGGCGGGGGACCATTGGGGGTCATCGGCGCCGGAGAAGTCCTGGATGACCGTGGTGGGCGTGGCCACCCCCAGCTCCTGGCAGATCGAGGCGAAGACCGCCTTGTCGGAGACCCTGGCCGCGACCGCCGCCTGGGGGGCGGGGATGGCGTAGTGCTCGGCGAGGGCGTCTCGGTGGTCGTTGATGACGCGGATGTGCCAGTCGGTGTTGGCCAGCAGCATGCGCCGCGCTCCGGGGCTGCGGCGGGCCACGTCCACCGCCGCCTCGACGTAGTCGCCCGGCTGGGCGCCCGCCCCCAGGGCCACGGTCCGGGCGATCCGCGAGCGGGTGAGGATCTGGGTGGGACTGGGCGCGATGCACACCGAGGGCACCCGGTAGGCCTCGTGGAAGCAGCGCGCCAGGGCGTAGACCCCGATATCGCCGCCCAGGATGACAGGCATGAGTCCCGGCGCCCTGCCCTGTGACAGCGGCGAGCCGCCCGGTGAGCCCAGAGTCGTGTCCATCCGAGTGCCTCTCCCCCGTCCTGTGCCACTGCTGTGCAGCCGATACCCGCCGTCCTCCTTAGCGGGGCTGTCACGATAGCCCAAGAAATCTCTCCGATTCTCGGCGAGAACCGGCGAGTCCAAAACCACAGTCCTGTCGGAGTTGGCGGATTGCGATCTTTTGGCGCGGCGTGGCACCGCGTGCCCACTCCGGCTCACGGCTAGCGTTCAGGGTGTGAATGGCACTGGTTGGTCGCAGCAGGGCGAGACAAGCGCTATCCCCGAACGATTCGAGGAGGCGCTGCTGTCCATTCGCGACACTCCCCGGCCTCGTGGCCTGGTGCTGGAGGAAGTGCCGGCCCCCAGCCGCATGGCGCCCTATGCCGCTGCGCTAACAGCGGAGACTGTCCACACTGTGGGCGGCACGCCGGTGGGCTCGGGACGATTCGTCATCCTGCACGACCCGGCGGGGCAGGAGTCCTGGGACTCCGACTTCCGCATGGTGGTCATGGTGCGCGCTCGGCTCGACGACGAGGTCCACGTCGACCCGCTGCTGGGAACGGCCGCCTGGTCGTGGCTGACGGATTCACTGGACGACGCCGGCGCCGGCTACCACGCCCTGGTGGGCACGGTCACCCGGGTGCTGTCGGAGACCTTCGGGGGCCTGGAGCTCTCCGATGCCTGCGGGCACGCTGAGATCCGCGCCTCCTGGTCCCCCGCCACGGCTGATCTGAGCCCTCATCTGACGGCCTGGTACGAGCTCATCCTCATGGCCTCCGGGCATGAGCCGGCCCTGGTGCGCCCCCTGAGCCTGGCCGGAGACCGTCAGTGACCCCTTCCCCTCCTCTGCCCGCCGCCGAGCCGGGCACCACCGATCACCCCATAGCTCCTGAGCAGGTTCGCGACTACCTGCGTCCCCGTGACGGGCTCCCGGCGATCACCGCCGATCCCCAGGCGCTGAGCGACGCCGCTCGCGCCCTGGCCGCAGGCGCGGGCCCTATTGCCGTGGACGCCGAGCGGGCCTCGGGATTCCGCTACGGCCAGAGCGCCTACCTCCTCCAGCTGCGGCGCCGGGGCACGGGCACGCTGCTCATCGACCCTCTCAGCTCGGGGAGCCTGGCTCCCCTGGCGCGGGCGCTGCACGGGCCCGAGTGGATCCTTCATGCCGCCGATCAGGACCTGCCCTGCCTGACCGCCCTGGACCTGCGCGCATCCCGCCTGTTCGACACCGAGCTGGCCGCCCGCCTGCTGGGCCGGGCGCATGTGGGCCTGGGGGCGGTGGTCGAGGAGACCCTGGGCCTGCGCCTGGCCAAGGATCACGCCGCAGCCGATTGGTCCACCCGGCCCCTGCCCACCTCCTGGCTGGTCTACGCCGCGCTGGATGTTGAGCTGCTCATCGAGCTGCGGCAGGCCCTGGGCGATGAGCTCCATACCGCGGGCAAGGCCGACTGGGCGGCCCAGGAGTTCGAGCATGTGCGCACCCGTCCGCCCAGGCCTGCCAAGGTCGATCCGTGGCGCAAGACACCGCGGGCCGGCAAGGCCGTGCGCTCCCCCAGGTCCTTGGCGATTCTGCGCGAGCTGTGGATCTCGCGCGAGGAGCTGGCCGCCCAGTTGGACCGCACCCCCTCCAAGGTGCTGCCGCATCAGGCGCTGGTGGCGGCGGCGGTTGCCCGGCCCACCTCACGGCGCAAGATGACCGCGCTCAAGGAGTTCTCCTCACGCCAGGCGCGCCAGTACCAGGAGAGGTGGTGGCGGGCCATCGAGCGCGCCCTGCAGCTTCCCGACGACGATCTGCCGCCCACGCGTGCCCCCCTGGGCCCCGATGAGTTGCCCCAGCCGCGCTCCTGGGAGCGCCACCACGCAGAGTCCGCCCGCGCCCTGGCCCGTGTGCGCGCCACGGTGCATGAGCGGGCCGAGGCCATCCGGGTGCCCCAGGAGCTGCTGCTCGCCCCTGACGTCCAGCGCCGCCTGGCCTGGCGCCTGGGCCTGGAGGCTCAGGACGGCCATCGGCGTCCGGGCACCCGTGAGATCGAGCAGCGCCTGGAGGCGCTGGGGGCCAGGCCCTGGCAGGTCGAGCAGACAGCCTCGGCCATCGCCGGCGCGCTGGCCTGACCCGATCCCGCGCGGGGCCGGGCGATGATCAGTAGACCGTGAATCCGTGGGCGCGGAAGATGGCGCGGGTGGACTCCACGAGCTCGGGCTCGGGGGGCCGGGTGTCCCTGAGCCGGTAGTCCAGGCCCAGGCTGTCCCACTTGTCGGTGCCCATCTGGTGGAAGGGCAGGACCTCGACTCGGCTCACCGAGCCCCAGCGCTCGATGATGCGCGCGACATTCTCGACATTGGCCGGGTCATCGGTCAGGCCCGGCACGAGCACGAAGCGCGCCCAGATCTCAATGCCCCTGGCCGCCAGGCGATCGCCGAAGGCGATGGTGGGAGCCAGCTCCCTGCCGGTGACCGCCGCGTAGGTCTCCTCATCCCCGCTCTTGACATCCAGCAGGACCAGGTCGATGGTGTCGAGCATCTCATCGGTGGCGTTGGCGCCCAGGTAGCCGGAGGTGTCGATGCAGGTGTGGATGCCCATGGCCTTGGCCCCGGCCAGCAGTCGGGCGGCGAAGGCCGGCTGCATGAGGACCTCGCCGCCGGACAGGGTGATGCCCCCCTTGGAGGCGCGGAAGACGCCCCGGTAGCGGCGCATGCGTCGCAGGAGCTCGGCGGCCTCCACCGGCTCGCCGTCCTTCATGAGGAAGGTGTCCGGGTTGTGGCAGTACAGGCAGCGCAGGGGGCATCCGTTGAGGAAGACGGTCATCCGCGTGCCGGGGCCGTCCACCGCGGTGACGAGCTCCCAGGAGTGGATGGAGCCCAGCTCACCGCTGCGCATGCGCTCCAGGCGCTCGGAGCGCTGAAGGTCGGTGAGCTCCTCGAGCCCGCCGATGCCGGCTCCGCGCAGGCGGGCGGCCGGGGCCAGGAAGTCCTGGTCCCGGCCGCCCGCCTGCGCGGTCGTGCGCGTCTCGGACATCAACGACCGCTTGATGCTCGGCTCAGGCCTGGGAGTGGAAGGTGCGGTCCAGGACGTCGAGCTGCTGCTCGCGAGTGAGCTTGACGAAGTTGACGGCGTAGCCCGAGACGCGCACCGTCAGGTTCGGGTAGTTCTCCGGGTGCTCCATGGCGTCCTCGAGGGTGTTGCGGTCAAGGACGTTGATGTTGGCGTGGTACAGGCCCTTGACGCCGCCGTTGTCCTGACGCTGAGCCTTCATCGAGGCGAGGCGCTCTTCATACGTGGCCATGGCTAGGCCCCTTTCGTGATCGGTGAACAGTGTGTGGTCTGGCGGTGATCCGAGTCATCCGCCACAGGGCGGATCAGATCTCGGCGCAGTCGTCGGGAACGAATCCGGCGTCGAGGATGCCCACGAGGTTGGCCACCCGCTCGGCCTCGGTGCGGCCCAGGCCCTGGGGGGTGATGGTGTTGGTCAGCGAGATGCCGTCGAGGGCGTCGTTGTAGTCCAGCTTGCCCACCGAGAGCATGGAGGCGACCATCCCGTGAGTGTCCATGCCGTTCTCCGGGTTGGCCCCCGGGGAGAAGGGCGTGCCCTTGCGGTGCCCGGAGGGGAAGTTCCCGGTGGCCTTGCCGTAGACCACATTGGAGGTGATGGTCAGCACCGACTGGGTGGGGATGGCGTCGCGGTAGAAGGGCTGGGCCTTGATCTTGGACATGACCGTGTGGACCACGGTGGCGGCGATGTCGTCGGCGCGGTCGTCGTCATTGCCGTAGATCGGGAAGTCGCCCTCGGTGATGTAGTCCACCACCAGGCCGGTCTCATCGCGCACCGGGGTGACCGTGGCGTACTTGATGGCGCTCAGGGAGTCGGCCACGATGGACAGCCCGGCGATCCCGCAGCCCATGGTGCGGATGATCTCCGAGTCGTGCAGGGCCATCTCGATGGACTCGTAGGCGTAGCGGTCGTGGCAGTAGTGGATGATGTTGAGGGCCTCGACGTAGGTGGCCACCACCCAGTCGAGCATCTTCTCGTACTTGTCCCAGACCTCATCGAAGTCCAGCGGACCGTCCCCCTCGATGCCGGGCAGCCCGGAGACCACCTGCTTGCCGGTCATCTCGTCGCGCCCGCCGTTGATGGCGTAGAGCAGGGCCTTGGCGGAGTTGACGCGGGCGCCGAAGAACTGCATCTGCTTGCCGACCTTCATCGGCGACACGCAGCAGGCGATGGCGGCGTCGTCCCCCCAGTGCTCGCGGATCTGCTCATCGGCCTCGTACTGGATGGAGGAGGTGGTGATGGAGATCAGCGCGCAGAACTCCTTATAGCCCTGGGGCAGGTTCTCGTCCCAGAAGATCGTGATGTTGGGCTCCGGGGCGGGGCCGAGGTTGCGCAGGGTCTGCAGCAGCCTGAAGGAGGTCTTGGTGACCTGTGAGCGGCCGTCCTCGGAGAATCCGGCATCCGACCAGGTGGCCCAGTAGGGATCGCCGGAGAAGATCTGGTCGTAGTCGATGGTGCGCAGGAAGCGGGTGATGCGCAGCTTGATGACGATGTGGTCGATGAGCTCCTGGGCGCGGGTCTCGTCGATGATCCCGGCGGCCAGGTCGCGCTCGAAGTAGACGTCGAGGAAGGCCGACAGGCGCCCGATGCTCATGGCGGCGCCGTCCTGGGACTTCACCGAGGCCAGGTAGGCGAAGTAGGTCCACTGCACGGCCTCATGGGCGTTCCTGGCCGGACCGGAGATGTCATAGCCGTAGGAGGCGGCCATGGCCTTGAGCTTCTTGAGGGCCTTGATCTGCTCGGAGTGCTCCTCGCGGTAGCGCGCCCAGTGCTCGGAGAAGGGCTCGCCGGCGACCTCGTCCCTGGCGATCTGCTTGAGCTCGATGAGCCGGTCCACGCCGTAGAGCGCCACTCGCCGGTAGTCGCCGATGATGCGACCGCGCCCGTAGGCGTCGGGAAGGCCGGTGATGATGTGGGAGGAGCGGGCTGCGCGAATGCGCGGGGTGTAGATGTCGAAGACCGCGTCGTTGTGGGTCTTGCGGTACTGGGTGAAGATCTTCTTGACCTCGGGGTCGACCTCCTTGCCGGCCTCCTTGATCGCGGTCTCCACCATGCGCCATCCGCCGTTGGGCATCATGGCGCGCTTGAGCGGGGAGTCGGTCTGCAGACCGACGATGACATCGTCATCGGGGCTGATGTAGCCGGGCTTGAAGGCGTCGATATCAGCGGGGGTGTGGGTGTCGACGTCGAGGATGCGGACCTTGCGCTCCTTGGACAGGAACTCCTTCTCCAGGGTGTCCCACACGCGCAGGGTCTTCTCGGTGGCGCCCGCCAGGAAGGAGGCGTCGCCGTCATAGGGGGTGTAGTTGCGCTGAATGAAGTCGCGGACGTCAGTGCTCTCGGTCCACGGACCGGTGACGAAGCCCTCCCAGGCCTCATCCCTGGCGCCCGTGGTGGCGGCTGTCGTGAGCTCGGCGGTCATCCTTGCCCTCCCTCATGTGGGCGGCCGGTGAGCCACCCGGTGGTGATCGCCCTTGTGAGGCGAGGCGGCACATCCGCGCCGTCGCCCCCAGCCTAGGCCGCGCCCGCCTGGAGTTGGGCCACTAGTCCCTGGCTGCTCGGTGCGATGACTCACAGGGGTCTTGCGCGCACCCCATACCGGGGACGAAGGTCCCGTCGCGCTCGAATCCCGGCCATCCCGTTGAGTGGCCGCCCCATCCTGATCAGACCACGGCAGACGGGGAATTGGCGGGGGATTGGCGAAGTGCGTCGCCGTGTCGAATGCCTGCCGCTAGGACGGCCGTCCCATGCGATCGCGGGCATCGGCGCGCCGCGGCGGCGGTTGTGCCCGTGGCGGTCCCAAAGTCCCGATCGCCCAGGGCGCCCGCGCCATCGGGAGGCGACCACCAGCCGCGACCGGGGAGATGCCCGGCCCGAGTCCCTAGCCGGCGGCCCCCACGAGCTCCTGGGCGGCGCGCAGCAGGCCGGCCTCATCCATGCCGAAGTCGGCCAGCAGCTCCTCGCGCGAGGCCGTGTCGAGGAAGGCCCGGGGAACGCCCACGCGGCGCCAGGCCGCGGCGCGCCCGGGATGGGCCGACTCCACGGCGTCGCGCAGCTGGGATCCGATCCCGCCGTCGGCCAGCCCGTCCTCGATGACGAGCACGGCATCGGCCTGCGCGGCGGCGGCCACCAGGGATCCGGGGGCGGGGATCACCCAGCGGGGGCTGACCACTGTGACCCTGCGGCCCTGGCGGCCCAGCTCGCGACCGGCCGCCACCGCGGCCGTGGCCATGGGCCCCACGGCCACGAGGAGCAGTCGGGGCCCGCCGCTCCGGGCGCCCTCATCGAGGAGCACATCGACGGCGTCGAAGGGCGAGGAGGGGTCACCGCCCTGGGCGCCGGGAAGCAGGCCCAGGGACTCCAGGGGCTCGGGGATGGCGCCCTTGGGATAGCGCACCACGGTGGGGGCATCGGGAACGGCCACCGCCTGGCGCAGGGCCTGGCGCAGCCCGGCCTCATCCCTGGGGGCCGCCAGGCGCAGGCCGGGGACATGGGCCAGCAGGGCCATGTCCCACATGCCGTTGTGGCTGGCGCCGTCGGTGCCGGTCAGCCCGGCCCGATCCAGCACGATGGTCACCCCGGCCCGGTGGAGGCCCACATCCATGAGCACCTGGTCGAAGGCGCGGTTCAGGAAGGTGGCGTAGAGGGCGACCACCGGGTGGAGGCCCGCGTAGGCCATGCCCGCGCTGGCGGTCAGGGCGTGCTGCTCGGCGATGCCCACGTCGATGACCCGCTCGGGCATGGCGTCGGCCAGCGGCTGGAGGCCCACGGGGGCCTGCATGGCCGCGGTCACCCCCACGAGGCGCTCATCGGCGCGCGCAAGCTCCACGATCTCCTGGGCGAACACCGAGGTCCACCCGAAGCGCTCGGGCACCACCGGAAGCCCGGTCTCGGGATGGATGCGGCCCACGGCGTGGAAGCGGTCGGGGCCGTGCTCCTCGGCCGGCGTGTAGCCCCGGCCCTTCTCGGTGATGACGTGAACGATGACCGGCTCGGAGTACTCCCGGGCGCGGGTCAGGGCGAACTCCAGGGCGGTGATGTCGTGCCCGTCGACGGGGCCGGTGTACTTGATGCCCAGGTCCTCGAAGAAGGCCGAGGGCACCAGGACGTCCTTCAGGCCCCGCTTGAGGCCGTGGAGGGCGTCGAAGGCGGCCCTGCCCGGTGCGCCCTGCGCCAGCAGGGTGCGCTTGACCCCCGAGAGCATCCGCTCATAGCCGGGGTTGGTGCGCAGGGCGTCGAGGTGGTGGGCCAGTCCGCCGATGGTCGGGGCGTAGGAGCGGCCGTTGTCGTTGACCACGATGACCAGGTGCTTGTCCGAGGAGTCCGCGATATTGTCCAGGGCCTCCCAGGCCATGCCCCCGGTCATGGCGCCGTCCCCGATGACGGCCACCACATGGCGGTCCCCCTGGTCCAGCAGGCGGTTGGCCTGGGCCACGCCGTCGGCCCAGGACAGGGAGGTCGAGGCGTGAGAGTTCTCCACGACGTCGTGCACGGACTCCGCGCGGCAGGGGTAGCCGGACAGTCCGCCGCGCTCGCGCAGGCGGCTGAAGTCCTGGCGGCCGGTGAGCATCTTGTGCACATAGGCCTGGTGGCCGGTGTCGAAGATGAAGGTGTCCCGCGGGGACTCGAAGGTGCGGTGCAGGGCGATGGTCAGCTCGACCACGCCGAGATTGGGGCCCAGATGCCCCCCGGTGCGAGCGACGGACTCCACCAGGCGGGTGCGGATCTCGGCGGCGAGGGCGACGAGCTCATCGCTGGTCAGGCGCTGCAGATCGGATGGCTGGCGCACGCCGCCGAGCAGATCGCCTACGGGCCGCTCGGCTCCCGGCCGACCTGTGCGCGGGGATGCAGGCAAGGTTCCTCTTCTCATGGGCTCGCAGGGGCGACTCAGCCAGGGCGACTGAGGACGTCAAGCGACCAGCATAGGCGCTCGGGACCGAGGACCGGACGTGTCACGCGCATCACGGGCCGAGCACGTAGTGTTGTGCCCGGCCACTGCGGTCACCGCCCCGCCCCGCCTCTCATGCCAGGAGGAACCATGAGCACCACCGCCCCCTTCGGCACCTGGAACTCGCCCATCACGCCGGGAACCATCACCACCAGGACGGTGCGCCTGTCCCAGGTGCGGGTCGACGCGGGGGATACCTACTGGGTGGAGCAGCGCGCCTCCCAGGCGGGGCGCAACGTGCTGCTGCGCCGCGACGGCGATGGCCAGATCGGCGAGGTCCTGCCCCTGACCCCGGCCGATGAGCTGGTGGATGTGCGCACCAGGGTTCATGAGTACGGCGGGCGCGCCTACGCGGTGGACGGGGGCATCATCGTGGTCTCCCATGCCGGGGACGGGCGCCTCTACCGCTACGACGTGGCCCACCGCCTGCGGGGCCTGGTCCCGCTGACGATCTACGGGGAGGTGCGCCACGGGGACCTGGAGATCGACACCGCCCGGGGACTGGTCTACGCGGTGCGCGAGGACCACCGCGGCCCGGGCGAGGCCGTCAACTCCCTGGTGGCCATCCCCCTGGACGGCTCGGCCGCCCGGGACGACGACGCCGTGCGCACCGTGGTCTCCGGCACCGACTTCGTCGTGGCCCCCACGCTGTCACCCGATTCGGAGCACCTGGCCTGGATCACATGGGACCACCCCAGCATGCCCTGGGACAACGCCCGCCTGCACGTCGGGGATCTGCTGCCCGATGGCACCATCGGCGAGCAGACCGTGCTCGACGGCGGCTCCGGCCACTCGGTGGCCGAGCCCCGCTGGACCGAGGAGTGCGAGCTGGTCCACGGGTCGAACTCCTCGGGCTTCTGGAACCTGTACCGCACCGAGGGCTTCCCCCGGCGCGGCACCAACCGCGAGGGCTGGACCGGTGATCTGCGCACCCGCGCCCTGCACCCGGCCGAGGCCACCTTCACCTACCCGGCATGGCAGCTGGGCCCCCACTCCTTCGACATCCTCGACGGCGAGCGGATCATCGCCACCTGGTCGCGCAACGCCGTCGCCCACCTGGGCACCCTGCGCCTGTCGAACGGGGAGCTCGAGGAGTGGAACGTGGGGTGGCAGCCCATCGGCAACGTGGCCTCCTCATCGGGCAGGGTGGTCATGCTGGCCTCCAATGAGCTCGCCCTGCCCAGCATCGTGGAGGTCAAGAACGGCGCCGTGACGGTGCTGCGCGACTCCGGGGAGTTCGAGCCCGAGTCCATCGGCGTGGCCTTCCCCGAGCCCGTCTCCTGGCCGACCAGCGACGGCGCCACCGCTCACGGCTTCTACTACCCCCCGACCTCTGCCGACCACCGGGCCCCCGAGGGGGAGCTGCCGCCGCTGATCGTCAATGTCCACGGGGGTCCCACCGCCACCGCGGTTCCCGGCTACGACCTGCGTATCCAGTTCTGGACCAGCCGCGGCTTCGGCTACCTGGACGTCAACTATCGGGGCTCCATGGGCTACGGCACGGGCTACCGCAAAGCCCTGGAGGGCCAGTGGGGCGTCTACGACGTCGATGACTGCATCGCCGGCGCGCGCCATCTCATCGAGGCCGGCCTGGTCGATCCGGCTCGCATCGCCATTCGGGGCGCCTCCGCGGGCGGCTTCACGGTTCTCAGCGCCATCGCGCGCACCGATGTGTTCTCCGCGGCGGCCTCCTGCTTCGGGATCGCGGACCTGAGCCTGCTGGCGCGCACGACGCACAAGTTCGAGTCGCACTACATCGGCCAGCTGCTGGGCACCGAGGACCCGAACGACCCGCTCATGGCCGAGCGCAGCCCCATCAACCAGGTCGAGGCCATCACCACTCCCCTGCTGCTGCTCCAGGGCTCGGAGGACCCGATCGTCCCCGCCGAGCAGGCCACCCTCATGTACGAGGCCCTGCGGGCCAAGGGCTCGCCGGTCGCCCTGGAGATCTTCCACGGGGAGGGCCACGGCTTCCGCCTGGCCGCCAGCATCCGGCGCCACTACGAGACCGAGCTGAGCTTCTTCCGCCAGGTGTGGGGCATCGAGTCCGTGGCTGAGGACGGCCGGGCCATCACCGTGGAGAACCTCCACCAGGGGCGGTGAGGGGGCCCGTCCCCGCATCCACTGCCAGGGCTGCCGCCGTCTCACCGGCGCCGCGCCTCAGCGCGATCCCTGCGGTGGGGGCGCGGCACCGCCTGACCTCACCGCGTCGCCTCACCTGGCGTCACTGCTCAGTATCGGGCTGCGCGCCGCCGGCCGCCCCGTCCTGGCCATCCTGGTCGCGCGGCTCGGCCGAGCGCGCTGCGCGCGCCCGCTCGCTCAGGGAGTCGGACAGCTCGGTGATCCTCTCGGCATTGACCACGATGCGCCGCGGGTCGGACATCCACATCCACACCGCCGCCACGACCGGCGCGATCAGCGGCAGGTAGGCCAGGCGCGCCCCGCCGTGCGCCCAGGCCGATCCCTCCAGGTAGGGCACGGGGCTGGACAGGCTGAGGGCGCCGATGAGCACCGCCATGGTGGCCAGGGCCGCCAGGCTCATCCAGCCGATATTGCGCATCCGCCGCCCGTTGTGGGCCACGCACACGGCCAGCAGGAGGTAGAGCAGGCCGCCCAGGATGTTGAAGGCCTCGACCACGGGGGCGGTGTGGGGGGCCCGCACCAGGGCCACGACCGCGGGCAGGAGGATCACCAGTCCGAGGCCGGCGAAGAGCACCACGAGGAGCCGTCCCGCGCCGTAGGCGGGACGGCGCGTGTCCTGCACCTCGCGCGCGGGGAGGCGCTCGTCCATACGCGATTCCTTTCCGGGAATCAGGTGTGAGCATCAGGGCCCGCTGATCACACGCTGGGCACCGTCCGGCACGCAGGAGCGGGCTCTCCCGGTGCCGGCGCCCACGACGCTACCATTCCAGGTGTGAGCACTATCGAGTTGTCTCAATCCGTTCCCACGACCAGCGATGATGCGCCCGCCCCCCAGACCCTGGTCCTGGCAGCAGTGCCCGACGGTGAGGCCAGGGGCGTTGAGCTCCTGGTGGAGGGCGCCGCCGAGACCGGCGTGGACACCCGCGCCCTGGCCGCGCTCCTGCCCGATCTGGGATTCAAGGCCGAGCAGGACGCGGTGGCCAGGGTTCCCGCCGGCGCGGTCAGCGATGCCGAGTACTGCGGGCCGCCGGTGCTGGTGGTCGTGGGCCTGGGCAAGGCCTGGGCCGCGGCCGATCCCACCAAGGCGGGCACGGTCGACGATGAGGCCGCCCTGGGCGCCGACCGCCCGGGCCTGCTGCGCCGAGCCGCGGGCCGCGCGGCACGGGCGCTGGCCGGCACGACGTGGGCGGCCATGGCCCTGCCCACCCCCAGCGACTCCGAGCTGCGCAGCGTGATCGAGGGGGCTGCCCTGGGGGCCTACTCCTGGTCGGGGCGCTCGACCGGCCCCGACCAGGGGTCCTCGCAGGCCGACACCGAGGCGCTGGAGCGCATCACCGTGGTCTCGCCGCTGGCCGACGCCGGCCAGGAGGCCCTGGCCGGCGCCAGGGCACTGGCCAGGGCCACCGCACTGGCCCGTGACCTGGTCAATGAGCCGCCCAATCGCCTGACTCCCCCGGTCTTCGCCGAGCGCGCCGAGGAGCTGGCCGCCCAGGCCGGCCTGGATGTCACGGTCTGGGACGATGAGGCCCTGGCTGAGCAGGGCTGCGGCGGGATCATCGGGGTCGGCCAGGGATCGGTCAACGGGCCGAGGCTGGTGCGCCTGGAGTGGGCGCCTGAGGACCCGGCCGCGCATGTCGCCCTGGTCGGCAAGGGGATCACCTTCGACTCGGGGGGCCTGTCCCTCAAGCCCGCGGCCTCCATGCCGGAGATGAAGTCGGATATGGCCGGTGCTGCCGCGGTCCTGGGGACGGTCATGGCCGCCGCCCAGCTCGAGCTGGGGGTACGGGTGACGGCATGGCTCGCCCTGGCCGAGAACATGCCCTCGGGCGGGGCTCAGCGCCCCAGCGACATCGTCACCATGCGCTCGGGCACCACCGTGGAGATCACCAACACCGACGCCGAGGGCCGCCTGGTCATGGCCGATGCCCTGGCCACCGCCGTGGCCGAGGAGCCCGACGCCGTCGTGGACGTCGCCACTCTCACCGGCGCCCAGCTCATCGCCCTGGGAGAGCGCGTCGCCGGGGTGATGGGCACCCCGATGCTGCGCGAGGAGCTGGTCGCCGCCGCCCAGCGCTCGGGCGAGGCCCTGTGGCCCATGCCCCTGCCGGCGTCGCTGCGCGAGGGCCTGGACTCCCCCTTCGCCGATCTGCGCAATGCGAATATGTCCAGCCGATTCGGCGGGATGCTCTCGGCGGGCCTGTTCCTGCGGGAGTTCGTGGGCCGCACGCCCTGGGCGCATCTGGATGTGGCCGGACCGGCCTACAACGACAAGGCGCCCTGGGGCCTGACCCCCACGGGCGGCACCGGCATGGGGGTGGCCACGCTCGTGGAGTGGCTCCGCTCCCAGGCCCAGCCCCACTGAGGGCCGGCCCAGGGCTGGTCGCAGGGCTGGTCGCATGGCGGCCCGGCCGACCCCGGGCCCATGGGAGCGGCAACCTCCAGAAGAAATCAGTGACCGGTCTCATGCCGTTTTCAGGACCCTGGTCCCGTTCAGCACCGGTTTCGGGTCATGGAGATCGGGATGGGGTGACACAATGGCCCTCGTGCCGAGCCCCCACAAGGGCGCTAGGACCGAAACGAGGAGTGGATTCGTGACACAGACCGTCTACGACATGGTCATTCTGGGCGCTGGATCGGGCGGCTACGCCGCCGCCCTGCGCGGGGCCCAACTGGGACTCACGGTCGCCCTGATCGAGGCTGACAAGGTCGGCGGAACCTGCCTGCACCGGGGCTGCGTGCCCACCAAGGCCGTCCTTCACGCCGCCGAGACCGCCGAGGCGGTCCGCGAGGCCGGCGCCCTGGGCATCCGGGCCTCCTTCGAGGGCGTGGACATGGCCGGGGTCCAGGAGTACAAGAACGGCGTCGTGACCAGGATGTACAAGGGCCTGACGGGACTGGTCTCCTCGCGCGGCATCGACCTCATCCAGGGCTGGGGCCGCCTGGTGGCCAACAACGCCGTCGAGGTCGACGGCCGCCGCATCGAGGGCAGGAACATCGTCCTGGCCTCGGGGTCGGTCTCCAAGACCATCGGCCAGGAGATCTCCGGCGGGGTGCTGACCTCCGAGGAGGCCCTGGAGCTGGACCGCGTGCCGGCCTCAGGGGTGATCCTGGGCGGCGGCGTCATCGGCGTGGAGTTCGCCTCGGCCTGGGCCTCCATGGGCAGCCAAGTCACCATCATCGAGGGCCTGCCCCATCTGGTCCCCAATGAGGATGAGGCCATCTCCAAGCAGCTGGAGCGAGCCTTCCGCAAGCGCAAGATCGCCTTCCACACCTCCACCATGTTCGAGTCGGTCGAGCGCCACGACGGCGGGGTCACCGTTCGCACCGCCGACGGCAAGACCCACGAGGCCGAGGTCATGCTCATCGCCGTCGGGCGCGGCCCGGCCACCCAGAACCTGGGCTATGAGGAGGTCGGGGTGGCGATGGACCGCGGCTTCGTCCTGGCCGATGAGTACGGCCGCACCAATATCGAGGGCGTGTGGGCCGTGGGGGACATCGTCCCGGGCGTCCAGCTGGCCCACCGCGGATTCGCCCAGGGCATCGTCGTGGCCGAGAAGATCGCCGGCCAGGACCCGGCCCCGGTCGACGACGTCCTGGTGCCCAAGGTGACCTTCTGCGAGCCGGAGATCGCCTCCGTTGGCCTGTCCGAGGCCAAGGCGGTTGAGATCCATGGCCGGGAGGCCGTGACCACCTCGGAGTTCAACGTGGCCGGGAACGCCAAGAGCCAGATCCTGGGCACCCAGGGCTTCGTCAAGCTCGTCTCCCTCAAGGACGGCCCCATCATCGGCTTCCACGCCATCGGGACCCGGATGGGCGAGCAGATCGGCGAGGGCCAGCTCATCGTCTCCTGGGAGGCCGACGCCCATGACGTCGCCTCCCTGGTCCACGCCCACCCCACCCAGAACGAGACCCTCGGTGAGGCTGCCATGGCCCTTGCCGGCAAGCCTCTGCACAACCACGGCTGATCCCAGGATAAGAGAGTTAGGAGGACAGCAATGTCCGAGTCAGTGAAGATGCCCGCTCTGGGCGAGTCCGTCACCGAGGGGACCGTCTCGTCCTGGCTCAAGGCCGTCGGCGATACCGTCGAGGTCGACGAGCCCCTGCTGGAGGTGGCCACCGACAAGGTCGACACCGAGGTCCCCTCCCCCGCCGCAGGCGTGATCCTGGAGATCCTCGTGCCCGAGGACGAGACCGTCGAGGTCGGCACCGTCCTGGCCATCATCGGCGACCCCGCCCAGGCCGACTCCGCCCCCACGGAGCCCGCCCCCGCCGAGCAACCGGCATCCACCGAGCAGCCCGCACAGGACTCAGCCCCCGCCGCACCCGAGCCCACCCCTGCTCCATCGGCCGAGGCCTCCGGCACCCAGGTGGCCATGCCCGCTCTGGGCGAGTCCGTCACCGAGGGGACCGTCTCGTCCTGGCTCAAGGCCGTCGGCGATACCGTCGAGGTCGACGAGCCCCTGCTGGAGGTGGCCACCGACAAGGTCGACACCGAGGTCCCCTCCCCCGCCGCAGGCGTGATCCTGGAGATCCTCGTGCCCGAGGACGAGACCGTCGAGGTCGGCACCGTCCTGGCCATCATCGGCGACCCCGCCCAGGCCGACTCCGCCCCCACGGAGCCCGCCCCCGCCGAGCAGCCGGCACCCGCCGCCCAGGACGCCCAGGACGCCCAGGACTCAGCCCCCGCCACGCCCGAGCCGGCCGCAGCACCGGCCGCAGCGCTGGCCCCCGAGCCGGCCGCTGCGCCGTCGGCCGGGGCCTCCACCGCCTATGTCACGCCGATCGTGCGCAAGCTCGCTCGGGACAGGGGCGTGGACCTGTCCACGGTGACCGGCACCGGTGTGGGCGGACGCATCCGCAAGCAGGATGTCGAGGCCGCTGCGGAGGCGGCCCGCAAGGCGGCGGAGGCGGCGCGGGCAGCCGCCGCACCGGCACCCGAGACCCCGGCTGCAGGGCCCTCAGTGCCCGCCGCGCCCGCCGGGGCTGCGGCCAAGCCCGCGGTGGACACCGAGCTGCGCGGCAAGACCGAGAAGATGAGCCGCCTGCGCCAGGTGATCTCCGAGCGGATGGTCGACTCCCTGCAGACCTCCGCCCAGCTGACCACCGTGGTCGAGGTCGATGTCACGCGCGTGGCCGCCCTGCGCGCCCGGGCCAAGGACGCCTTCCTGGCGGCCAATGGCACCAAGCTGACCTTCCTGCCCTTCTTCGTCCAGGCCGCGACCGAGGCCCTCAAGGCCCACCCCAAGGTCAACGCCTCGATCGATGGCAAGCAGGTCACCTACCACGACGTCGAGCATGTGGGCATCGCGGTGGACACGCCGCGCGGCCTGCTGGTCCCCGTGGTCAAGAACGCCGGCGACCTCAACATCCCCGGCCTGGCCAAGCGCATCAACGACCTGGCGGCCCGCACCCGGGACAACAAGGTCAATCCCGATGAGCTCTCCGGCTCGACCTTCACCATCACCAACACCGGCTCGGGCGGCGCCCTGTTCGACACCCCGATCATCAACCAGCCCGAGGTCGCGATCCTGGGCCTGGGCGCGATCACCCGCCAGCCGCGCATCATCAAGGATGCCGACGGCGCCGAGGTCATCGCCATCCGCTCGGTGTGCTACCTGGCCCTGTCCTACGACCACCGCCTGGTGGACGGCGCGGATGCCGCCCGCTACCTGGCCACGGTCAAGAAGCGCCTGGAGGACGCCGACTTCGCCGGCGAGCTCGGCCTGTGAGGCCCTAGCCCCTCGCGCCTGAGGGCATGACGCGCCAGTGCGGTGCGCACCACAGGGTTCCCGCCCGCGGTGCGCACCGCACTGGCATGCGCGGCGGGTGCTCAGTCCACGGCCAGGACCTCGGCCACGCGCCACGGACCGGGCACGAGGATGAGCACGACCTGGCGGGCCTGGAGCACGGGCACCGTGCGCGTTCCCTGCGGCCCGACCCGCGAGCTGGCCCCCTGCGAGAGGGTCAGGCGCACCGCCCGGGCATTCGGCCAGGCGCCGGCCTGCGGGGGAAGCGGGACCTCGACGATCTGGCTGACCGAGGTCTCCAGCCCCTCGATGCGCTCACCCGTGGCGGCCAACTCCTCCAGGATGGCCGCGTCGGCGGTGGCGGCCGGTGAGTCGGGGACGGTGATGGTGGCCAGGGCCTGGGGGTCACCGGCCATCAGCGCCTCATCGCGGGCCCTGGCCAGGGTGGTGACGATGGTGACCAGGTCCTCCTGGTCCTGACCGGTCCCGGGCGAGCCCTGGGGCGATGGGGCGGCACTGGGGCCCGCGCTCGGCGCCGGGGAGCCGGGCACCGGGGGGCTCGGCGCTGAGGAGACCGAGGAGCTCGGGGAGGCTGAGAAAGCACTGGCGGTCGGCCGATTGGCGCCGGTGTGGGCGGTGGCCGCCCAGGCGGGCAGGACCTGGCCGAGGATGTCCCCGGGGTTCCACAGCATCGCGCCGCCGATCAGCGCCAGAGCGGCGCAGGTGACCACGGCCAGGTGCCTGCGGGGCCGCGCCCGGCCCATGCGGGGCCGGTCCGCCCGGGGCAGGCCGGAGCGGGCCAGGCGGGATCGGGGCTCGACCATCCGGGTGGGGGTGCGGGCGGCGGCCCTGAGGGACCCGGCCGCCAGCCGGGCGCCGTCGGGCAGGACGATCGGGCTGGGCTGGGCGAGCTCGGGGGCGCGGGCGGCCAGGTCGCGCGCGCTGGGCCGCTGGTCGGCGCGCTCCGACATCGCGTCGCCGATGAGCCGCTCCAGGCGGCGGGCCGCTGCGGAGCTGCCGGCGCACTCGCGCAGCAGGGCGGCCAGGGCGTAGACGTCGGAGGCCGGTGTGGCGGGCCCTCCGGCCAGCCTCTCGGGGGCGGCGCAGGAGGTCGTGCCGGTCTCCATCACCGAGCCGAGAAGGTCGATGAGGACCGGCTGCCCGGAGACGTCGATGACGACGTTGCCGCTGGAGACATCCCCGTGGATGGATCCGCGCTCATGCATATGGGCCAGCCCTGAGCCCAGCGCGTCCAGGAGCGTGGCCAACTGGCCGGAGGGCAGGCGCCCGCGCGCGCCGAGGACCACGTCGAGACTCGCCCCCTCGATGAGATCCATGACGACGGCGGCACGGCCCTGCGGCAGGCAGATGACCTCGCGGATGGGCACCAGGGCGGGGTGGCGCAGGGCGCGCATCCCCGCGATCCGGCGCAGCATGGCCGCCCCGGCCTCGCTCTCGGGGATCTCCAGGATGCGCACCACGACATGCCTGCCCTGCGCGTCCAGGGCGCGCAGGGGCGCTCCGGGGCCCAGGCGCCTGGCCAGGGGCGTGCCCACGGCCAGTCCCGCTGACCTGAGGGCCTGGTGCTCCTGGGCGCTGAGGCCCGCCTCGTCATGCTCCTGCGATCCGGTCCTGGCCCGTCGGGACCGCCTGCTGCGCCCCGGGCTCCCCGCACCGGGCGGATCAGCCGGGCCAGTGGGCTGGGTGCGGTGCCTGCGGGAGGGCTCTGGGCGCGTCGTCGGGCTCATAGGAGAATCCTCCGCCCCTCGGCTCCTCCCGTGCCAGCTCTCAGCAGGGCCTGTGGATAACGTCCGCCCGCGCTCGGCGGCACGCGGTGGCTGGAGTCGGTGGGCGTAGGCTGGGCGGGTGGAGCGTCGAGATGTCGGGCTGGGGGAACGGCTCGTCCCCTTCCATGAGGGGTGGGAGCTCCAGCGCCGCGTGCATGCCGAGGTCGTCGCGGGCGCCTTGCCGAGCACGCTGCTGCTCATGGAGCACGAGGATGTCTACACCCTGGGGCGGCGCACCCACTCCTGGGAGCGCCCCGCCGGCGAGGTGGTCGGGCCCGAGCGCGTGCCCGTGGTGGAGGTGGACCGCGGTGGCAAGACCACCTGGCACGGCCCCGGCCAGCTCACCGTCTACCCGATCCTGCGCCTGGCCTCCCCCATCGATGTCATCGCCTATGTCCGCGCGCTGGAGGCCGCCGTCATCGAGCTGTGCGCGGGATACGGGCTGGAGGCGATGCGCGTCGAGGGCCGCTCGGGGGTGTGGGTGCCGGGAGATGCGGGCCACCCCCAGGAGCATCGGCGCGTGGAGCGCAAGGTCTGCGCCCTGGGCATCAGGGTGGCGCGGGGGGTGTCCATGCACGGCATCGGGCTCAACGTGGATCCCGATCTTCGGGCCTTCTCCCTGGAGCGGATCGTGCCCTGCGGCATCGAGGACGCCGGGGTGACCTCCCTGAGCGCCGAGACCGGGCGCCCCATGGCCACCGCGGAGCCGGCCGAGGCCCTGGTCCGGGCGCTGAGGGCGCATCTTGGCCCGCTCGTGGCCGATGCCACTGCGGCCCCGCTCAGGGCATAGGGCTGAGGTCCTACGCCCTCGTGCTGGGGGCATAGACTTCCCCCGGAGCCATCCGGCCAGCAGATCAGCGCCCACCCGGCGCATCCGGCAGGACGGACCGAGCCGATGAGGAGATCCCGACCATGGCCAGCACCGCCAGCACAGCGAGCACTGCCCGCCCCGCCAGCACAGGCGGCGCCCCGAGCGCCTCTGGCGCCGTCGCGCCTGAGGGCCGCCGGCTGCTGCGCGTCGAGGCGCGCAACGCCCAGACCCCCATCGAGACCAAGCCCGAGTGGCTGCGCACCCGCGCCGTGGTCTCCCAGACCTATCAGGAGGTCCGGGGCCTGGTGCGGGAGAAGAACCTGCACACGGTATGCGCCGAGGCCAACTGCCCCAATATCTACGAGTGCTGGAACGATCGCGAGGCCACTTTCCTCATCGGCGGGGAGCTGTGCACGCGCCGCTGCGACTTCTGCGACATCGCCACCGGCCGCCCCACCGAGTACGACGTCGACGAGCCGCGCCGCGTGGCCGTGTCCATCCGGGATATGGACCTGCGCTACGCCACGGTCACCGGGGTCTCCCGCGACGACCGCCCCGACGGCGGCGCCTGGCTCTACGCCGAGACCGCCCGCCAGATCCACGAGCTCTCACCGGGCACCGGCGTCGAGCTGCTCATCCCGGACTTCAATGTCGATCCTCATGCCCTGGCGGAGGTCTTCTCCTCGCGCCCCGAGGTCCTGGGCCACAACCTGGAGACGGTGCCGCGCATCTTCCGGCGCATCCGCCCGGCCTTCTCCTATGAGGGCAGCCTGGAGGTCATCACGGCGGCCTCCGAGGCGGGGCTGGTCACCAAGTCCAACCTCATCCTGGGCATGGGCGAGACCCGCCAGGAGATCGAGTCGGCCATGGAGGGGCTCCTGGCCGCCCGCTGCGACATCCTGACCATCACCCAGTACCTGCGCCCCTCCAAGCTGCACCACCCCATCGACCGCTGGGTCAAGCCCCAGGAGTTCGTCGAGCTGTCGGAGCTGGCCCAGGAGATGGGCTTCGCCGCGGTGATGAGCGGGCCGATGGTGCGCTCCTCCTACCGCGCGGGCATGCTGTGGGGCCGGGCCATGATCAAGCGCGGCTGGCCGATCCCCGAGCACCTGGCCGCGCTGGCCGAGCCGGGAACGGCCCGCCAGGAGGCCTCAGCGGTTCTGGCCCACCACGCCTCCCTGTCCGCCGCCTCCTAAGCGCCGGTTGGAAGCGCCGGTTGGAAGCGCCGGTTGGAAGCGCCGGTCCTCTCCCGGCATCCGGGGGCGACGGCGTCGTCTATTGTGTGGACCGTGAGCACCAGTCAGACACCCAAGCCCACGCGCAGGCGCCGCCTGGGGCAGTACTTCCAGAACATCAAGGACTCCTACACGATCTCGCGGCGCACCTACCCGTGGGTCGGGTGGGCGATGCTGGGCTCGGCACTGGGCGCCATCGCCCTGTCGGTGGGGCTGTCCCGGCTCACGGGGCTGGCCCTGTGGTACTGCCTGTTCCTGGGCGTTCTGCTGGCGCTCATGGTCTGCATGATCATCCTGTCCCTGACCGTGCGGCGCGCCTCCTACTCCCAGATCGAGGGTATGCCCGGGGCCGCCAAGGCCGTGCTGGACCAGATCGGCCGGGGCTGGTACGTCGAGTCCGAGCCCGCCGCCGTCAACCCCAAGACCCAGGACGCCGTGTGGCGGGTGGTGGGGCGCCCGGGCATCGTGCTGATCGTCGAGGGCCCCATGGGGCGCGTGCAGAAGATGGCGGCCGACGAGCACAAGAAGGTGCACCGCATCCTGTCGACTGTGCCCATTCACACCGTCCACGTGGGCACCGGCGCGGAGCAGGTGCGCCTCAAGGATCTTCCCGGCACCCTCAGGAAGCTCCCCACCAAGCCCGTGCGCCTGACCGACTCCGAGATCTCCCAGGTCTCCAAGCGCCTGAGCTCCCTGTCCTCCAAGGGCCTGCCCATTCCCAAGGGGATCGACCCCACCAAGATGCGCATCGACAGGCGCGCCATGCGCGGGCGCTGAGCCGCGCCGGCACCCCATGGCCGCATCCTGAAGCGGCGCCCGGCGCGAAACACCGGAGCAACACGACTGGCACGCCCGCGTCACGGCGCGGCCCTAGCGTTCTTTCGTCAGCCGCACGGATCGTGCGGAGTCACATCCCGGAGAGAGCATGTTTACCGACGCATCCCAGGCCCTGGCATTCATCGAGCAGGAGGAGGTCGCTCTCGTCGACGTCCGCTTCTGCGATCTGCCCGGCGTCATGCAGCACTTCACGATTCCCGTCTCCGCCTTCAAGAATGAGGCCCTGACCTCCGGACTCATGTTCGACGGCTCCTCGATCAGAGGATTCCAGGCCATCCACGAGTCCGATATGAAGCTCATCCCGGATGTCACCACAGCCTTCCTGGACCCCTTCCGCGCCGAGAAGACCCTGGTCATCAATTTCTCCATCGTGGACCCCTTCACCGATGAGACCTACTCGCGCGACCCGCGCTCCATCGCCGCCAAGGCGGAGGACTACCTGCGCTCCACCGGGATCGCCGACACCTGCTACATCGGGGCTGAGGCCGAGTTCTACCTCCTGGACTCCGTGGAGTACGAGTCCACTCCCCAGGTCACGCGCTACGCCATCGACTCGGCCGAGGCCGCCTGGAACACGGGCCGCTCCGAGGAGGGCGGCAACAAGGGCTACAAGACCGCCTTCAAGGGCGGCTACTTCCCCGTCTCCCCCAATGACCAGATGGCGGATCTGCGCGATGCCATGGTGCGCACCTGCATCGAGTCGGGCCTGGACATCGAGCGCGCCCACCATGAGGTCGGCACGGCCGGGCAGCAGGAGATCAACTACCGGTTCGACTCCCTGCTGGCCGCCGGGGACGACATGATGAAGTTCAAGTACATCATCAAGAACGAGGCCTGGCGCCACGGCAAGACCGCGACCTTCATGCCCAAGCCGATCTTCGGGGACAACGGCTCGGGAATGCACACCCACCACTCGCTGTGGAAGGACGGCAAGCCCCTGTTCTTCGATGAGCGCGGCTACGGCCAGCTCTCGGATGTGGCCCGCTGGTACATCGGCGGGATCCTGGCTCACGCCCCCTCGCTGCTGGCCTTCACCAACCCGTCGGTCAACTCCTACCACCGGCTGGTCCCCGGCTTCGAGGCGCCGGTCAACCTGGTGTACTCGGCGCGCAACCGCTCGGCCTGCATCCGCATCCCGGTCACCGGCTCCTCGGCCAAGGCCAAGCGGGTGGAGTACCGCGTCCCGGATCCCTCCTCCAACCCCTATCTGTGCTTCTCCGCGGTGCTCATGGCGGGGATCGACGGCATCCGCAACCGGATCGAGCCGCGCGATCCGGTGGACAAGGACCTCTACGAGCTGGCCCCCGAGGAGTACCACGACATCGACAAGCTCCCCTACAGCCTGGATCAGGCCCTGGAGGCCCTGGAGGCGGACCACGACTACCTCACCGAGGGCGATGTCTTCACCCCCGATCTCATCGAGACCTGGATCGACTACAAGCGCGAGCATGAGATCGATCCGCTGCGCCAGCGGCCTCACCCCTACGAGTTCGAGCTCTACTACGACCTGTGAGCACTGCGGTCCCGGCCCTTTCATGAGGGCCGGGACCGCCGCGCATGGGGCCGACGTGCCCCACGCCACCCTCCAGGACTTGCATACCTATGCTCGTCAGTGGATATCGTTCGCGCATCGCCGATCGCATCGAAGGAGCCCAGCATGAGGATCCACCACACGGCGGCTCTGGGGCTGGCAGCGATGACCTGCTGCCTGGCCCTGTCCGCCTGCACCAATGCCGCTGATTGGCGGGCGCGGACGAATCCGGAGCCCACGGGCTACGACGTCTCCGGCATCGAGGTGCAGCCCGAGATCGCCGCGCTGCTGCCGGCCGACGCCCTGGAGGACGGCGTGCTGGACGTGGGCGCGGCGACGAACTACGCCCCGGCGGAGTTCCTGGACACCTCCGGCAAGCCCATCGGCTACGACGTCGACCTGACCCAGGCCATCGCCGCGGTCCTGGGGATCAAGGCCACCACGCACACCGCCGAGTTCGACTCCATCATCGCCGCCATCGGATCGAAGTACGACGCCGGGATCTCCTCCTTCACCATCACCTCCCAGCGCACCGCCGAGGTCAACATGACCTCCTACATCAACGTGGGCTCGCGCTTCAACGTCGCCCAGGGCAATCCGCAGGGCGTCGACGCCTCCAGCCACATGAACCTGTGCGGCCGCACCGTCGGCGTCCAGGTGGGGACCGCCCAGGAGGAGACGATGAACGCCTCCTCCAAGGAGTGCGCCCAGGCCGACCAGCCCCCCATCGACGTGCGCCCCTACGACGATCAGGACGCCGCCACCTCCGCCCTGGCCGGCGGCACCATCGACGCGACCTACTCGGACTCCACGGTGGCCGGCTACGCCGCGGAGCGGACCGACGGCGCGGTGGAGACCATCGGGGAGGTTGAGGACGCCCTGCCCCAGGGGGTGATCACCTCCAAGCAGGACACCGAGCTGACCACGGCGATCCAGGCCGCCCTCCAGTACCTCATGGATGAGGGGATCTGGGAGGAGATCCTCACCACCTGGGGCGTGGAGGATGCGGCCCTGACCAAGGCCGAGCTCAACCCGAGAGTGAAGGACTGAGCCATGGCAGGAAGCACCCCCGTATCCGTGCGGGCCGAGCAGGACGGCCCCCAGGCCGCCCAGCCCGTCCAGCTCAACCGCCCCAAGCCCGTCCCCCGCCCGGGGACGTGGATCAGCGCCGTCGTGGTGACCGTGCTGGGCGCCATGTTCATCAACGCGCTGGTGACCAATGAGAAGTTCCACTGGGACACGGTCTGGTTCTTCTTCCGCGAGGTCCGCGTGGTCTCCGCGGTGGGCTGGACGCTGCTGCTGACCTTCATGGCGATGTTCATCGGCATCATCCTGGCGGTGACCACGGCCATCATGCGCCAGTCCTCCAACCCGGTGCTGCGGGTGGTCTCCCTGGCCTACCTGTGGTTCTTCCGCGGCACCCCGATCTACACCCAACTCGTGTTCTGGGGGGCGCTGTCCGCCCTCTACCAGAATCTGAGCCTGGGGGTGCCCTTCGGCCCCGAGCTGCTGACCTTCAAGACCACCACCGTCTTCACGCCCTTCGTGGCCGCCGTGCTGGGCCTGGGGATCAATGAGGGCGCCTACCTCTCGGAGATCGTGCGCTCGGGCCTGAACTCGGTGGACCGGGGCCAGTCGGAGGCGGCCCGGGCCCTGGGGATGTCCAAGGGCCAGATCCTGCGGCGCATCATCATCCCCCAGGCCATGCGCGTCATCGTGCCGCCCACCGGCAATGAGACGATCTCCATGCTCAAGACCACCTCCCTGGTGCTGGCGGTCCCCTTCACCCTGGACCTGACCTTCGTGACGAACTCCTACGCCTCGTGGACCTACCAGACGATCCCCCTGCTCCTGGTGGCGGCGATCTGGTACATCATCATCACCTCGATCCTCATGGTCTGCCAGCACTACATCGAGCGCTACTACGGCAAGGGATTCGACTCCGACTCCCCGGGCAAGGGCGCCAAGCGCTCCCTGTCCGCGCGCCAGCAGGCGATCCTCGATGCCCACACCACCAAGGACGATCCCTTCCGGGAGGTCACCCCATGAGCGCACGCAACGACTCCCCCGCCACCTCCTCCCCTGCCGCGCCGGGCACGCCGAAGGTCGAGATCACGGGCCTGCACAAGTTCTTCGGCGAGCTGCATGTGCTGCGCGGCGTGGACATGACGGTGGCGCCCGGATCGGTGACGGTGCTCGTGGGCCCCTCCGGATCGGGCAAGTCGACCCTGCTGCGCTGCATCAATGAGCTGGAGACCATTGATGCCGGGCGGGTGCGGGTCGACGGCGAGCTGATCGGCATGCGCGAGGTGGTCAAGGACGGGCGCACCGTGCTGCATGCGCTCTCCGACCGCGCCGCCGCCGCCCAGAGGGCCAAGATCGGCATGGTCTTCCAGCGCTTCAACCTCTTCCCGCATATGACGGCGCTGGCCAATGTCATGGAGGCACCGATCCATGTGCGCAAGATCCCCAAGGCGCAGGCCCGCAAGCGCGGCATCGAGCTGCTGGAGCGGGTGGGCCTGGGCGATCGCCTGGACCACTACCCCTCTCAGCTCTCCGGCGGCCAGCAGCAGCGCGTGGCCATTGCCCGGGCCCTGGCCATGGACCCCGAGCTCATGCTCTTCGATGAGCCGACCTCCGCCCTGGATCCCGAGCTGGTGGGCGAGGTCCTCCAGGTGATGAAGGACCTGGCGGCCTCGGGCATGACCATGGTGGTGGTCACCCATGAGATGGGCTTCGCCCGGGAGGTGGGCGACCAACTCATCTTCATGGACGGCGGCGTCATCTGCGAGTCCGGCCTGCCCACCGAGGTCCTCGACAACCCCCAGGCCGAGCGCACCAAGACCTTCCTGTCCTCGGTGCTCTAGGCACCGGGCGCAGGGCGGGCGGAGTCCTGTTTCAGCGACCGCCTCCAGGCGATCCGAGATAAACCATGTCACACGGCACATGACTATGGCGATGGTGGGTAGGATGCGCGGGAAGCCATCCCTAGGAGGTCTCCGTGGCATTCCCCACCACGATCACAACGAGAATCGGCAGGCAGGACGTTGAGATCGAGGCGGTTCCCGCGCGCCGCAGCGGTACGGAGCAGACCTCTGCGGCCAGCAGGGCCCGTGATCGGGCGGAGGATGCCTTTGAGGCGGTGCGCTCGGTCATCGGGGCCGTGGCCAGTGACCTGTCCCAGACCCTGGACGATCTCGGTGCCGCTGGCCCCGCTCCGGCCGAGGTGACGGCGACGATCGGTCTGAAGATCACGACGGCGGGGACGGTCGTCGTGGCTTCCTCCACTGCCGAGGTCTCCATCGCGGTGTCCATGACCTTCCGCCCCGAGTCCTCGGCGTCCTCGGCGAGGACCGCGAGGCGCGGCGAGCAGGCGTGATGCGCATGGCGGCGCCGGAATTCCTTGGCAGGGTGCTCGGCTCTGCGGGCACCGCGGTGGGGACGTGCTGGCTGGCGGCCCCCGGCCTGGTGGTCACGGCGGCGCATGTCATCAGGGATGCCACCGGAGAGGTCATCGCCCCAGGTGCTGAGCACGAGGCGCCCGAGGTGACCGTCGAGCCGATGCGGGGCACGGCGATTGCCGCGCGTCTGACCAGGCTCGACCCGGTTCTTGATATCGCCTCCCTGGAGGTCGATGCCGACCGTTGGCCGGCCGCACCGCCGCCACTGGGCGACGCTGCCATGCACGCCGAGGTGGAGGTGCATGGCATGGCGATCATGGAGGATCGCGGTCGAGACCGCTCCTTCGAGTACTACTCGACCACTGGGCACTGGGACGGCACGAGTCTGGAGCAGGGGGTGCCTCTGGCCCGCATCGACTGCAAGAGTCTGCATCCCGGGATGTCCGGCGCACCGGTCCTTCTCAGCGGCACCTCTTGCGACTCCTCCGGGGTGACCGCTCCCGCGGTCGTGGGCATGGTGCTCTCCCGCTACAACGCCCCCGACTCCTGGGGCAGGGATACCGTGTGGCTGGCCCCGGTGGAGGAGCTTCGGCGTTTCATTGATCCCAGCGGCAGCCTCCTACCGGATGCCACGGGGCCCTGTGCCGCCCCAGCGCGGGTGAGTCTGCGCATTGACGATCACCGGGTGCATCTGACCTGCGCGGAGCTGGGGATCGACCTGACGGCTGACCACGATGGGCCTGATGCGGATATCCGTTGGGCTCTGGAGGAGCTCGCGCGCAACCGGCATTCCACGCGTTACGGACATTCGCTCGCGGCCCGAGAGTCCAGTCAGGCGGTGAGCGAAGGCGTGGAGCGCGTCGGGCGGCGCTTGTCCGAGCTCTTCGTCTCCGGGGAGATGAGCGAGGCGCTGCGCGGCATTCTCAGGCAAGCCGAGGCTGGGCACCAACCGGTGCTCCTCGCCCTGGATCTCAGCGCCGCAGGCCAGGAGTTGCGCGCCCTGCCCTGGGAGTCCTTATGGCTTGCCGGGGAGTCGGAGCCCGTGGCGCTGCACTATCTGGTCGCGCTCTTCCGCCGCGCGGGCTCAGGCGCCGAGCCTCATGCGGTGGAGGGGCCTCTGACCATTGTTGTTGCCATCGCCTCGCCGATTGAGGGCGGTGGCGCACCGCTGGACTACCAGTCCGAGCTGCGCAACATCCTCGAGGCAGTGCATTCGGCACGCGGTGCCGGCGCTCGGGTGCGGATCATCCACTTCGCCACCACTGAGGCCATCCGCAGGGCGCTGGATGAGGGCGATGTCCATGTTCTTCACATCTCGGCGCACGGCTCGGCGGGCCATCTGCTGCTGGAGGATGAGGACTCCCGTGCCCGGAAGGTGACCGCCGCTGAGTTCGTCAGGGAGGCCATCCCTGCCGGCATGATGCCGCCGGTCATCTGCCTGGCCGCCTGCGAGACGAGCCTGAGCGGTCAGGCGGAGATCGGCTCCTTCGCTGATGGCTTGGCCGATGCCGGGGCTCCCGCGGTGGTGGGCACGACGAGCGCGATCTCGGACCGCTACGCGACGCTTGTCTTCGCCAGTCTCTACCGGGAGCTGGCCAGTGCGAGCAGACCTGAGACGATCACCGCTCTGGCCCACGCTCGCCGCAGCACCGTCAAGGAGCTCGACCGCAGTAAGGACCCGCGCAACCAGGATGATCAGGTTCGCGGGGACTGGAGCGTTGTCACCGCCACAACGGCGCGTTGGGAGAATCCTCTGCCCATCACGCGCAGCAGCGGGCCAAGTCTTCCTTCCTGGGGGTCACCGTCGCGCTCTCGGCGCATCGGAGAGCTTCTCACCCTGGAGCCTGGGGATTTTGTGGGACGGCGGCGCGAGCAGCATGAGGTGCCCAGACTGCTCCTATCCCCGCAGTGCTCGGGCGTGGTCCTCCAGGGGATCGGCGGAGTGGGAAAGACCACCCTGGCAACAGAGGTCATCCGGCGCCTCACGGAGATCGACCCCTCGACCATCATCGTGCCCTTGAAGGGAATGGTGACGGCCGATCAGGTGCTTCAGGCCACCGCATCGGCTCTGTGCAAGGCCTTCCCCGGGCAGGAGGACACTGGCTTCAACCAACTTCTCAATCACTTGCGGAGCGGAGATCTACGCTGGCAGGACCGGCTCGAAGTGCTGAGCGAGCAGGTACTGGATGAATACCCGGTGATCCTGGTTCTCGATAACGCGGAGGACAACCTGCTCGAGCCGGGCGAGGGCTCGTCACACCGCGAGCTGCGTGATTCGCAGTTGGCCGAGTTCCTCACCGCCTGGGGCAGTGATCCCGGGCGCGGCGGAATGCTCATCACCTGCCGGTATCCCTTCGAGCTGACTGGGCTGACGGGTATGGAAACCAGGCAGGTTCCCCCGCTGTCCTGGCCCGAGACTCTCCACATGGTCTGGGCGCTGCCGCAGTTGGCCTGGCTGCCCTGGGAGGACCTGCACACCCTCTGGTCGTCGGTGGGCGGGCACCCGCGAACCCTGGAGACGGTGGATGCCCTGCTTGTTCACGGAGCAGGACGACTGAGGCATGTGACCGACAGGCTCCGCACTGCCCTGGACACTGTTCTGGCGGGATCGGACACCACCCCGGCGCAGTGGCTGGCACAGGAGCGCACCCTGGATTCCGCCCTGGCCGATGCCGTGACCGTGGCCGCCGATGACATCATTCTTCCCGAGCTGCTAGAGACGCTGACGGCGGAGGCCCACCGTCTCCTGGCGGCGGTCTCGGTCTTCACCGAGCCCATCCCCTTGGAGGCCATCGCCTTCGTCTCTCGACCACAGGCAGCGTCCGCTGGCACCGATGAGGATGCGCAGTGGCTCACCCAGTGGAGACAGACACCGGAGTCCGATTCCCTCATCGCCCAGTTAGATGAGCTGTGTCGCTCCTCTTTGCTCACTGAGATAAAAAGCTCCAAGGATTCAGCCGCGCCCCCTCAGTGGTTCGTGCATCGTTGGACTGCGACGGCCCTGGAGAGGGTCTGGGAGCAGGCCGAGGAGTCGATGCCCTCCTCCGCATCTCGTCATGAGCGTGCCGCACGCTACTGGCTCACGAGATTCCGCGTGACCCAGCAGGGGCAGGAAGCGGATGCCCATGATCTCTTGCTCGTACGGGATCATCGACTGGCTGCGGGAGACGTCGAAGGAGCCGATTCTGTATCCCAGAAGGTAGTCTCCCGGATGATCACTAGTGGAATGTGGGATGACGCGGCATCCCTGGCGCGCCAGCAGTTGAACGCTGCGGCCCCAGGCAGCGTCGCGGCGGCTGAATGGTCGCAGCGGTTAGGGGATGTCTTCCAGAAACAGGGCTATTATCAAGTCGCCCAGGACCACTACCACCAATCCCTCACCACCTTCCGCGAACTCGACGACAAGCAAGGCGCCGCACAAACTTTCGGTAACCTGGGGAGAATCGCCCAACTCCAGGGTGAGTACTCCACTGCCGAGGACCTCTACCACCAATCCCTCACCACCTTCCGCGAACTCGGCGACAAGCAAGCCGCCGCACAAACCCTCAACAACCTGGGGAACCTCACCCAACTCCAGGGCGAGTACTCCAAAGCCCAGGACCTCTACCACCAATCCCTCACCACCTTCCGCGAACTCGGCGACAAGCAAGGCGCCACACGAGCCCTCGGTAACCTGGGGAAAATCGCCCAACTCCAGGGTGAGTACTCCACTGCCGAGGACCTCTACCACCAATCCCTCACCACCTTCCGCGAACTCGGCGACAAGCAAGGCACCGCACAAATCCTTCGCCAACTGGGAATCCTCGCCCGACTCCAGGGCGACTATCCCACTGCCGAGGACCTCTACCACCAATCCCTCACCACCTTCCGCGAACTCGGCGACAAGCAAGGCGCCACACGAGCCCTCGGGAATCTTGGGAACCTCGCCCACGACCAGGGCGAGTACTCCAAGGCTCAAGACCTCTACCACCAATCCCTCACCACCTTCCGCGAACTCGGCGACAAGCAAGGCGCCACACGAGCCCTCGGGAATCTTGGGAACCTCGCCCACGACCAGGGCGAGTACTCCAAGGCTCAAGACCTCTACCACCAATCCCTCGCCATCTTCCGCGAACTCGGCGACAAGCACAGCACCGCAACAACCCTCCATAATCTAGGAACCCTCGCCCATAGCCAGAGCGAACACTCTGTCGCCCATGAGTGCTTTAAGGAAGCGCTCATGATTTCAGAGGAGATCAATTATCTCCTTTTGATGAGGATGATTCTTCAAGATCTGGCCATCCTCATTGTTGACCACCCGCAGGACGAGTATGTTCTTCTCCTCCACTCGCACACTCTGAGCTATGCGCTCCTCACCCAGGATGAGGAGATGGCGAAAGAGTCCTGCCGCGCGCTGCACGAACTGGCGCGGACTGGCAACCGCGATGTTGTACGGGAGTATCTCAATGACGCCCTGCGCTTCCTTGATGAGGAGAGCCGTGAGCGCCTGATCGCGGGCATCCTCAACGAGGAGTGATGCCGTTAGGAGCCGGCCCGCCAGGCGCCCTCGTTCCAGTCCAGGAGGCGCCAGCCGGAGGCGGGACCGCCCTCGACCACGGCGATGCCCGTGTTGGGCAGGGGCGAGTTGGCGATCCAGGCCGGGTCCACGCCGGAGGCCTTCGCCGCGGCCAGGGCCGTCCACAGGCGCAGGATCGTGCCATGGGCCACCAGCAGGGCGGTTCCACCGCCCGCCGCAGCAGCATCCTTCCCAGTGGTGCCCCTCCCAGCGGCACCCTGCCCGAGCACGGGGTTCTCCTGCGCGCTGGTCTGAGTGCCCTGGTCTCCGGCGATCTCCTCGACCACGGCGTTGAAGCGCTCGAAGGTGGACTGACCGTCCTCGTGGGAGCCAGGGATGCGGGCCGCGGTACGCCCCACCATCCAGGAGCGGGTGGTGTCCATGTAGCAGCGCATGGAGCGCGCATCCGTGTTCATCTCCAGCTCCCCGGCCAGGACCTCGCGCAGCCCACTGGCGATGCGGGCGGTGATCCCCGTGGCGGCCTCCAGTGGGGCGATGGTCTGGCGGGCGCGCAGGATCGGGGAGACCCACAGGGAGGAGATGCCCTCCAGGTGCCCGGCGGCCTCCAGGCGCCCCGGCAGGGCCCGGGCCTGGGCCTGGCCCTCATCGTCAAGGGGGTTGCCGGGGAAGGCGGTGTCCAGGGCGTTCATGACATTGGCGATGGTGCGGCCGTGACGGACCAGGAGGAGTTTCACGGACCCAAGTCTGCCAGCCGCCCGCGCCACCTGGCCCCTCACCCGCTCAGCTCCAGGGGTAAGGCCCCTCACGGCGCCTGCGGGGCCGGGCCGCTCCCCCGCGCCTAGCGCCACCCGGGGCCGGCCGGCGCGCCTGACCGCCAGGGGCTCCAGTGCCGCCGGGGCTACCGGCACTGTGCCTCTGCTGGCCCCTCGCCTCCCCCGAGCTGCCCGCCTCATCAGGGCGCTCGCCCGCATCGGCGGCGGGCCGGCTCCCCCTGTCACTGTCCGGCCCCGGCCGGCCCGGGACAGCCGACCGGCGTCCTGCCGCGCTTCGCCTGCTGCGCGCCTGCGGCACGGCCTCCTCATCGCGCAGGGCGGCGCGACTGATCGGCTCCCGGGCGGGGACTGCCAGAGCCTCGTCCTCCTCCCCCGAGGCATCGGCGTCCGCGGCCTCCGCGCCGAAGATGAGGTGCTCGGCGGCGCTGCGGGCGTGGCGGGCGCTGCGCCGGTAGAGGTCCTCCAACTCGCGCTCCCGCCCGGCGGACAGGCCGATGAGCCGACCCACCAGGCGGATCTCCCTGATGGCATCTGGCAGGACCTGGTTGCGGGGGGCGGAGGTCCGCGCTGTGCCCAGGACAATGGCGGCGCGCAGGCGGCTGGCCATCACCCAGGCGGCCGCGAGCGCTCCGCCCTCCTCGGCGCTGAGCAGCCCCGCGCTGACGGCGGCGCGCAGGGTCTCCAGGGTGGAGGTGGTGCGCAGGCCCTCATGCTGGCCGGCGTGGCGCAGCTGGAGGATCTGGGCACTCCACTCCACGTCGCTCAGCCCCCCGGGGCCGAGCTTGAGGTGGCGGGCGGGGGCGATGCCGCGGGGCAGGCGCTCGGTCTCCACGCGCGCCTTGATGCGGCGGATCTCCCTGAGCTCATCACGGCTCAGGCCCTGGGGGGCCCAGCGCAGGGGGTTGATGAGCGCCTCGAATCGGCGGCCGAGCCCCGGGTCCCCGGCGCATGCCCGGGCGCGCAGGAGGGCCTGGCGCTCCCACACCTGCGCCCAGCGCCCGTAGTAGTCGGCGTAGGCCTGGAGGGATCGGCTCATGGCGCCCTGCCGTCCCTCCGGGCGCAGATCGGCGTCGACCTCCAGGGGGTGGGGGCGGGCGGCGGCCAGCAGGCGGACGGTGGTGCGGGCCACGGCCTCGGCCTCGCCGGCGGCCCGACCCTCCTCGACCCCGGGGGCGGGCTCGTGGACGAAGAGCACGTCGGCATCCGAGGCGTAGCTGGTCTCCGCCCCGCCCAGGCGCCCCATGGCGATGATGGCGTGCCTGGCCAGGGGGCCCTGCGGATCCTGCGGGTCCTGTGCGGGGTGACCGTCCGGGTCCTGGCCGCTGCGCTGGGCGGCCACCAGGGCGGTGGCCACGCTCAGCGCCCCGGCCAGGACGGCGTCGGTGGCGCTGGTGAGGATGGCGGCGGTGCGGCGCGGGTCGATGCCGTCGAGGCAGTCGGCCAGCAGGGCGCGCACCTCCTCGCGGGCGCGCACCCGCACCACGGCCTGGACGGCCTCCAGGGCCTGGGCCTCCAGGGCGGTGGCCTCGGTGGCGTCCAGGGGACGGCGGCGCAGGACGGAGGCGATCTCCTCGGCCAGGGCCTCGGGCGTGCGGGGGGCGAGCTCGGCGTCGTCATCGAGCCAGGCGATGGACTCGGGGAACTCGGTGAGGCGCTCGGTGGCCCAGTGGGAGCCGGACAGGACCTGGCACAGTCGCTGGGCCGCCACCGGGGAGTCGCGCAGCATGGCCAGGTACCAGTGGGAGCCCCCGATGGTCTCGGAGAGCTTGCGGAAGGACAGCAGCCCGGCGTCGGGGTCGGCCCCCTGCCCGATCCATCCGATGATGACCGGCAGGAGCTGTCGCTGGATGGCCGCGCGCCGGGAGACCCCCTCGGTCAGGGCCTGGATGTGGCGCAGGGCGCCCTCGGCGTCGAGGTAGCCCACGGCCTGGAGGCGCTCGCGCGCGGCCTGGGGGCTCAGGGCCATCTCGTCGGCACTCAGGCTGGCGGCGGCGCCCAGGAGGGGGCGGTAGTAGATCTCCTCGTGCAGGGCACGCACGCGGCGGCGCAGCTCGCGGAAGACGGTCCACAGGGAGGGGGCGTCGGCCAGGGATCGGTGCAGGCTGCGGCCGATGCGCCGCAGGTCCTCGGGCCGGGAGGGCAGCTCGTGGGTGCGGCGCAGGCGGTGGAGCTGGGCGCGGTGCTCCAGGACGCGCAGGGCCTTGTAGCAGTCGGCCAGGGCGGCGGCGTCCTGCCGGCTGACGTAGCCGCCGTCGGACAGGGCCCTCAGGGCCTCCAGGGTGGCGGGGGCGCGCAGGGCAGGGTCGCCGCGGCCGTGGACGAGCTGGAGGAGCTGGACGGTGAACTCGACGTCCCGCAGGCCTCCCGGCCCCAGCTTGATGCGCCGGTCGGTGCCGGCCCGCTCCGAGGCGCGCTCCACGCGCTGGCGCATGGCGCGCGCGTCCTCCACGAAGTTCTCGCGGCTGGAGGCCTGCCACACCAGCGGGGTGATGGCCTGGGAGTAGGCCGCGCCCAGCTCAGCGCTGCCGGCGGCAGGGCGCGCCTTGAGCAGGGCCTGGAACTCCCAGGACTCGGCCCAGCGCTGGTAGTAGCTCAGGTGGGACTCCAGGGTGCGCACCAGGGCGCCGTCCTTGCCCTCGGGGCGCAGCGCCGTGTCCAGGGGCCACAGGGCGGGCTCGGGCCCGGTGGCGGAGGTGATGCGGGCCAGCTCTGTGGCGATGAGGGTGCCGGTGGCCACGATCCGCTCCTCGGTGAGCCCGGCCTGGGGGTCGGTGGGGGCGACGACGTAGACGACGTCGATATCCGAGATGTAGTTCAGCTCTCCGGCCCCGGTTTTGCCCATGGCGATGATGGCCAGCTCGACCTCCTGGGCCCGGGGGCCGACGGCGGCCCGGGCGATGAGCAGGGCGGCCTCCAGGGCGGCGTCGGCCAGGCGGGTCATGCGCTCCCCCACGGTGGCCATGTGCTCAACGGGGTCGCCGCTGAGCAGGTCGTCGGCGACGACGGCGGCCAGGCGGTCCCGGTAGGCGCAGCGCAGGGCCGCGGTGGCGCGGGCGATCCGGGGCTCGGCGCCGTTGCGGGCCTCGGTGACGGTGGGGGCCGCCGGCTCCTGATCCTCGGGGGCCTCCAGGGCCTGGCGGGCGGCCTGGATGAGCATGCGGTGCGCCTCGCCCCTGCCACTGGCCTCCCAGGCATTGGCCGGGCTCAGGGCGGTGATCCTCCAGGGGTGGGAGACCAGGAAGTCGCCCAGGGCCTGGGAGTAGCCGATGACTGCCAGGAGCCTGCGCCAGTGCTGGGCCCGGGCGCCGGGATCGTCCCCGTCGTTGGCCTGGAGGTCGGCGCCGGCATGCGGAGAGTCCTGGGCTGCCTGAGCCGCCCGATCGGTGGCGGTGGCCATGAGGCTGGCCAGGAGCGCCGCGGGGCGGGGGCCGTGGGGGGTCTCCTGGCGGCAGGCCTGGGCCAGGCGCACCAGGGTCAGCAGGCCCAGGTCGGGGTCGGCGCACTGGGACAGGTCGGTGATGAGCGCCTGGACGGGGTCCCCGGGGCCGGGGCGCTGGCCCAGCAGGGCGCGCAGGTCGGGGTCGGTCAGCAGGGAGGCGGCCCGGTCGGTGTCGGCGAATCCGGCCCGGAAGAGGCGGGCGCGCGGCGAGGATCGGCGCGCGCCCGCGGGCGCCTGGCCCGCGGGCCGAGGCGGCTCATCGTCCTGATGCTCCACGGCCACTGGCTGTCCCGGGCCTTAGGAGCGGGGGAAGAACTGGTCGAGCTCGAAGGCGGTGACCTGAGCGTCGTAGGCCTGGTACTCGCGGCGCTTGTTGCGCAGGAAGTACTCGAAGGTGTCCTCCCCGAAGGTGTCCGCCACCAGGTCCGAGCCCTGCATGGCGGCCACGGCGCTCTTCAGGGAGGTGGGAAGGGCGTGGATGCCCAGGGCCTTGCGCTCCAGGGGGGACAGCGCCCACACGTCGTCCTCGGCCTCCGGCGGCAGCTCGTAGCCCTCCTCGATTCCCTTCAGGCCCGCGGCCAGGATGACGGCGTAGGCCAGGTAGGGGTTGGCCGAGGAGTCGATGCCGCGGTACTCCACCCGCACCGACTGGGCCTTGCCGGGCTTGTGCATGGGCACGCGCACCAGGGCGGAGCGGTTGTTGTGGCCCCAGCACACGTAGCTGGGGGCCTCATCGCCGCGCCCCCCGCCCCACAGGCGCTTGTAGGAGTTGACGTGCTGGTTGGTCACCGCGGTGATCTCCGAGGCGTGGTGGAGCAGCCCGGCGATGAAGGCCCGCCCGGTGGCGGAGAGCTGGTACTGGCCCGAGGGGTCGAAGAAAGCATTGCGGTCCCCCTCGAACAGGGAGAAGTGGGTGTGCATGCCCGACCCGAACTGGTCGGCGAAGGGCTTGGGCATGAAGGTGGCCATGCTGCCCTCCTGGAGGGCGACCTCCTCGACCACCGCCCGGAAGGTCATGATGTTGTCGGCCATGGACAGGGCGTCGGCGAACCGCAGGTCGATCTCGTTCTGGCCGGGGCCGCCCTCATGGTGGGAGAACTCCACGGAGATGCCCATCTGCTCGAGCATGAGGATGGCCCGGCGGCGGAAGTCGTGGGCGGTGCCCCCGGGGACGTGGTCGAAGTACCCGGCGTAGTCGGTGGGGCGGATACGGCCCTGCTCATCGCGCTTGACCAGGTAGAACTCGATCTCGGGGTGGATGTAGCAGGTGAATCCGGCCTCGGCGACCCGGGCGATCTGGCGCTCGAGAACCGCCCGCGGGTCGGTGCGGGCGGGCTCGCCGTCGGGGGTGCGCACATCGCAGAACATGCGGGCCACGCCGTTGGCGCCCTCGCGCCAGGGAAGCATCTGGAAGGTGGAGGGGTCGGGGGCCAGGAGCATGTCGGACTCGAAGACCCGGGTCAGGCCCTCGATGGCCGAGCCGTCGAAGCCGATGCCCTCCTCGAAGGCGCCCTCGACCTCCGCCGGGGCGATGGCCACGGACTTGAGCTGGCCGGACACATCGGTGAACCACAGGCGCACGAAGCGGATGTCCCGCTCCTCGATCGCCCGCAGAACGTACTCCTGCTGCTTGTCCATCATCCCTCCGCGGTCGCTGGGCACAGTGTGGCGGGCCGCTCGCCCCGGACGAGCCCCGTGCCACGAGCCTAGCCGCTGTTCCCCCTCAGGTGGGGCCAGGGCACGAGCCGCCTGACGACCACCGACCGGGGCAGCGGGGCCACGACCGCGGGGCGGCGATGGGCAGGGGATAGACTCCCGGGCATGAGCGATGTCTCCCCCGGCGCGCCCTCTGGCGCCCCAGACCTGATCGGCGGCGGCAGGCCGGTGCGCGTCCACCACCTCCGGCAGGCCAAGGCCAGCGGAGCCCGGCTGACGATGATCACCGCCTACGACGCCCTGACCGCCCGGATCTTCGATGAGGCCGGGATGGACATGCTCCTGGTGGGCGATTCCATTGGCAACGTCATGCTGGGGCACTCCTCGACCCTTCAGGTGCGCCTGGAGGAGATCGAGGTCGCCACCCGCGCGGTGGCCAGCGCCGTCACGCGCGCCATGGTGGTGGCCGACCTGCCCTTCGGCACCTATGAGGCCGGCCCCGCCCAGGCCCTGGACAGCGCCGCGGCCCTCCTCCGAGCCGGGGCCAACGCCGTCAAGCTCGAGGGCGGGGCGCCGCGCGCCCAGAGCGTGCGCGCCCTGAGCCAGGCGGGCATCCCGGTGGTCGGGCACCTCGGCTTCACCCCGCAGTCCGTCAACTCCCTGGGGGGCTTCCGCGTCCAGGGCCGCGGGCAGGAGGCCGGTGACAAGCTCCTCCAGGACGCACTGGCCCTGGAGGAGGCCGGGGCGATCGGCCTGGTGCTGGAGATGGTGCCCTCCGATCTGGCGCAGCGCGTCACCCAGGCCCTGAGCGGAACGACCATCGGCATCGGGGCCGGGCCCCACTGCGACGCGCAGGTCCTGGTCTGGGCGGATATGGCCGGCATGACCGACTGGCGGCCGCGCTTCGCCAAGCAGTTCGGCCAGGTGGGCCAGGCGCTGCACCAGGCGGTCCAGGACTACGGCCAGGCCGTCCGCGAGGGCTCCTTCCCCGCACCGGAGCACGGCTTCGAGCAGTAGGCCGCCCTGAGGACCGGGGGCCTCATGCCCGGGCGTCCAGGGCGAGCCGCACCCCGAAGGCCACCAGCACTCCCCCGGTCAGGCCGTCCACGGCCCGCATCACGCGCGGGGAGCGCAGGCGCTCCCCCAGGCGGGAGGCGCCCAGGGCCACGAGGCCGAACCACGCCCCGCACAGCGCCACATGGACCCCTGCCAGCAGGACCCCCATGACCAGGGGGCTGACGCCGTCGGCCATGAACTGGGGGATCGTGGCCAGGTAGAACACTCCCGCCTTGGGGTTGAGCAGATCGGTGGCGACCCCGGTCAGCCAGGCGCGCCACAGCCCACCGCGCTGGGGCGCCCCGGGCCCGCGGCGGGCGGGCGCCGGCTGGGGGCGCCAGGCGCGCCGCAGCATCACCGCCCCCATCCACGCCAGGTAGACGGCCCCACCGGCGGACAGGACCCGGTAGGCGCCCTGGGAGGCCGCCAGCACCGCGGTGGCCCCTGCCCCCGCGGCCGCGCCCCAGGCCAGCAGTCCGCACTGGATGCCCAGGATCGTGGCCACGGCATGGCCCCGACCCCGGGTCAGGGACTGGCGCAGCACGATGGCCAAATCCAGGCCCGGCGCCAGGGTCAGCAGCAGGGCGACGACGGCGAAGCCCGCCAGGGCCTGTGCCAGGGTCATGACGCGCTCCCGCCGATCGCATCCCAGCACGCGCCCGATCGCGCGCCGACCCTGCCTCGCTGCGGGCGCGCCGCGCCTGTGGCCTGCGCGCGCGACGTCCTCACCATGGGGCACATCCTAGGATGAGTGCGCCGCGCCGTCCTCGACTCCTATGCTGGGGGTCATGACGTCACCGGTTTCCGCCTCGTCCCTCGCCGACCGCGCCCCCCGGGGCACCCTGGTTCCCGGGACCATCGGCCCCGAGCGCCAGGTCCCCAGCGCCATCGCCCGCCCGGAGTACCTCTTCCATGACGGGCCCGAGCGGGTCACCGCCCCGGAGGTCAAGAGCCCCGAGACCATCCAGCGCATCCGCGTGGCCGGCAGGATCGCCGCCCGGGCCCTTGAGGAGGCCGCCAAGGCCATCGCCCCGGGGGTGAGCACCGATGAGCTGGACCGCATCGCCCACGAGTACCTGTGCGATCACGGCGCCTACCCCTCCTGCCTGGGGTACATGGGCTTCCCCAAGTCCATCTGCACCTCCGTCAACGAGGTGATCTGCCACGGCATCCCCGACTCCACCGTCCTGGCCGAGGGCGACATCATCAACCTCGACGTCACCGCGTACATCGGGGGCGTCCACGGCGACACCAACGCCACCTTCGCCGTCGGTGAGATCGATGAGGAGTCGGCGCTGCTCATCGAGCGCACGCGCACCGCAATGGAGCGCGGCATCCGCGCGGTCATGCCCGGCCGCGAGATCAATGTCATCGGCCGGGTCATCGAGGCCTACGCCAAGCGGTTCAACTACGGGGTGGTTCGGGACTTCACCGGTCACGGCGTGGGCGAGGCCTTCCACTCCGGCCTCATCATCCCCCACTACGACGCCGCGCCCCTTCACTCCGAGATCATCGAGACCGGCATGGTCTTCACCATCGAGCCGATGCTCACCCTTGGTAGCATCGAGTGGGAGCAGTGGGAGGACGGCTGGACCGTGCTGACCAAGGACCGCTCGCGCACCGCCCAGTTCGAGCACACCCTGGTGGTCACCGAGGACGGCGCGCAGATCCTGACCCTGCCCTGAGGGGCCCTGAGGGGCGCCCACACGGACTCAGGCGGCTTCCAGGTGCCCTCCTCCCCATCTCTTGGGTCAGACCGCTGGTCACATCCCGGGCACGGGCGTGTACATTTTGACTCGACAGCAACGCTTCTTGCCGAGCGCACCCCGCTCTTTCCATCTCCGGAGGTACATATGGCACTGCGCTTCAACCCGCCGCCGAACTGGCCAGCGCCGCCCGAGGGCTTCGAGCCCCCGGCGGGCTGGCAGCCCGACCCAGCCTGGGGCCCCGCGCCCGAGGGATGGCAGCTCTGGGTCGATGACTCCGCCCCCTCCGCCGGCTCTCCCCAGACCACCGGATCGGCTGCCGAGTCCTCAGAGGCCGACGCCGCCTGGGCCCCCACCCAGGCCGTGGGCACGGGCCCGACGGCGCCGGTGGCCGACCCCACGGGTGCCTCCGCATCCGCTCCCACGGGCGACTACGCCTCCGGCGACTACGCCCAGGCCCCCACCCCCTACCAGGGGCAGGCCTCCCAGCCCATGCCGGGCGCCCCCGGGGTCCCCAGCGCGCCGGGCGTGCCCAGCGCACCGGGAGCAGGCGGCGGATGGCAGCCGGTGGACGTCGGCGCGGGCTATGCGGCCGCGGCCGCCAAGCCGGTGACCAAGCAGTGGTGGTTCTGGACCATCATCGCCGTCGTCCTGGTCGTCGTCCTGGTCATCGCCGTCGCCGCCTTCAGCGCCATGTCCTCGGGCGGCAGCGACAACGCCGACGGGACCTCAACGAAGTCGAGCAGCAGCTCCAGCGCCAAGTCCGGTGACTCCGGCGGGGACAGTGGGGACACCTCCGGTGAGCGCGGATCGAGTCCGAGCGACCCGCTGGACCCGGACAGTGACGTCGTGACCATCAAGGCCAGCAAGTACTCCTCCAACCCCGACTCCTCCATCGATGTCCAGATCGATGAGGTCCAGTGGGATGCGACCTCGGATGTCCAGGCCAACACCTCGAAGTACAGCTACGAGGCCCCGCCGGAGGGCTCGGTCTACGTCCGCGTCAAGGTCACGGTGACCTATCACGGCTCAGGGCAGTTCAGCGAGTACGACCTGAGCGTCGACTACGACAAGGACGGCAACTCCGTCGAGGCCACGCGGTTCTACGACCTGAAGGACGAGTTCTCCCAGCAGACCATGCCTCGCGATGGCGGCTCTGCCTCGGGCTACTACACCTTCGCCATCCCCTCGGAGAACGCGAACTCCGGCACCTGGGTCGTGACCTTCGGCCAGACGGAGCGGTACTTCGCCGCCAAGTGAGCGCCTGGCCCCGCGCGCTGAGCGCGGATGCCACGGGCGAGCATGACAGGGGCGCCCCGCCAGTGATCACTGGCGGGGCGCCCCTGCGCGCACGAGCCGACCTGTACGCCGGGTTCTGTTACCGCCCGCCGTTACCGGCCTGGGCGGCGGCGACCATTCATCTTGGGCCACCGTTGCCGATGGCCTCGAGCGACCTACCCGCCGGCTCGGGCGAGCAGCCCTCGGGCGCCGGCTGTGCGGTCTTGCTCCGGGCGGGGTTTACCGAGCCGCGACGGTCACCCGCCGCGCTGGTGGGCTCTTACCCCACCCTTTCACCCTTACCGGCCATGGGCCGGCGGTCTTCTCTCTGTGGCACTGTCCCGCGGGTCACCCCGGGTGGCTGTTAGCCACCGCCCTGCTCTGTGGAGCCCGGACGTTCCTCAGCCCGGCGCCCGGCCCCGAAGGGGCCTGGCATACCGGTACCGCGGCCGCCCGGTCGGCTCGTCCGCGGGCACAGCATAGCCCGACGTAGCCCGACCAGCAGCATTGCCGCCCAGGAGCTCACCTAGCATAGGCCCGTGCTGATCCTCCTGCCTCCCTCTGAGGGAAAGTCCGCGCCCGAATCGGGACCCCGCCTGGACATGAGCGGCCTGCTGGGCGCGAGCAGACTCTCGCCGGCGCGCCAGCGGGCGATGGAGGCGCTCAAGGAGGTCAGCGCCTCTCCTCAGGCCGCCTCCTTCCTCGGGCTGGGCCCCCGCAGCGCCGCCGACGCCGCCCTCAATCTGAGCCTGGAGAGCTCGGCCTGCGCCCCCGCGCACGATCTGTTCAGCGGGGTGCTCTATGAGGCGGCCCGGCTGAGTGCCCTTGCCCGCCAGGACGCGGCCGGTGGCGCACTGGCGAAGCACGCGGTCATCCTGTCAGGGCTGTGGGGCGCCGTCAGGGCCACCGACCTGCTGCCCGACCACCGATTGTCCATGGGCCGGGCTCTGCCGGGCCTGGGACGGATGTCGGCCTACTGGAAGGCCCCTCTGGCCCCGGTCCTCGACAGCCTGGCCGCGGGGCGCACGGTGGTCGACTGCCGCTCGGCGGCCTACGCCGCCGCATGGCAGCCCCTGGCCTCACTGGGGATCACTCTGCTGCGCGTCAAGGCCGTCGCGATCGATGACCAGGGCGGCAGGGCCGTCATCTCCCACCAGGCCAAGCACACGCGCGGCCTGCTGACCGGCGCGCTACTGGGCGCCGTGGCCGGCGGATCCCTCGACCCTGAGTGCCAGGCCGAGGACGTGGCCCGGATCGCCGCGGGGATCGACGGGGTTGAGGACGTGGAGCTGGGCCGGGCCGACAGGCGGGGCCGGCGCGATCTGACGGTGCTGACCCGCCCCGGTGCCTGAGCGCCGAGCCTGAGCGCTCAAAGGACCAGCCCGTCTCAGATCTCCATGCGCACGACGATGACGTCGTTCTCCTCTGCCTGAACGATGGCATCGCGGGGCGCCGCGGCGATGCGGGCGAGCTCGTGGGGGCTGATCTCCAGTGAGCCGCCGTCGATGCGCCGCCCGTGAAGGGCGACGGCGCCCAGCCCTCCCGTCCGAGCGCGCACCTGGTCGTAGATCTCCAGCAGGGCGGCATCGATGGAACCGGCCAGGTCTGCCCGCTGGTCCTCCGCCGAGGAGATCTGGGCGTCGAGTCGGGAGAACTCCGCGTCGCGCTGGGCCGTCAGCTCGCGACCCGCGGCCCGGATCTCCTGCTCCTGGCCAGCCAGGCGCTCAACCTCCTGCTGGGCGGCGTCGAGCTCCTCCATGGCCTGGATCTGGGCCTCCTCCAGCACGCCCTGGCGCACGCCCAGATGATCGATCTCGCTTTGGATCGCGCCCAGGTCCCGGGCCCCGGCACTGCCGGAGTGGAGCCGCTCGCGCAGGGTCTGGGCGCGCCGCACCACCTGGGCCACCTCATCCTCGCGGCGCGTGGCCGCGGCCCGGGCCTCGACCAGGGCGGCGTCGGCCAGGACGGCCTGCCGCTTATTGGCCTTCAAGCGCTCAACAGTGGCCTCGATGCGGGACAGCACGGGCAGGCTGGCGCGCTCGTGGCGCAGCCGGGCGAGCCGGGAGTCAACGGACTGCAGGTCGATGAGCAGGCGCTGCTGGGCGATGGGGGCGCTGTTCACGGCGGGGGTCCTTCGCTGCTGGGAGGGTTGAGAGCAGGTGGAGCCGGTGCGGCCGGCTGCGCAGATCCTCTCACGGACTGTCCGGGCCCGTGGGCAGACGCATCACCCAGGGATCGGTGACGATCCGCGAGACCGTGGCTTCCAGCCGTGCTCCCCGAGCGGCGGCGGCGCGCTCCAGGCGCTGCGCCAGAGGCGCCAGCCCCACCCACTCGGTGGCCCAGTGGGTTCCGCACAGCAGGTAGGGCCGCCCGGCCTCCAGGTGCTCCGAGGCGGGGTGGTGGCGCAGGTCCGCGGTCAGGAAGACATCGGCGCCCGCCTGCCGGGCGGCCTCCAGGAGTGAGTCCCCCGCGCCCCCGCTGACGGCCACGGTCTCCACGGTCGCCTCCAGGTCCCCGCCCACCAGGAGCCCGGGGGCGGAGTCGGGCAGGGCCGCGGCCACGACGGCCGCCAGGTCCCTCAGGCGCGTGGGCCGCTCCAGCGCCCCGATCCTGCCGATGCCCTGAGTGGGGTCCTGGGAGTCGGGCTCCAGGGGCACCGCCGCGCGCAGGCCCACGGCCGCCGCCAGGGCGGCCGCGACTCCCCCGTGGGCGGCATCCAGCGTCGTATGCGCATTGAGCAGGGCGATCCCGTTGCGGATGAGTCGGTGCACCAGCCTCCCCTTGGGGTCGGCGGCCGAGACATGGTCGGTCCCCCGCAGGTAGAGGGGGTGATGGGTGATGAGCATGTCGGCCCCTGTCTCGATGGCCTCCTGGACAACGGAGGCCACAGGGTCCACGGCGAGGAGAACCGAGGCCACGGCCTCGTCGGGGTCCCCGCAGATCAGGCGGTTGGAGTCCCAGGGCGCCGCCAGATGCGGCGGTGCGGCCGCCTCCACCATGGCGACGACGTCGGCAACGGTCAGTGCGGGGGCCTTGGCGCCAGACTGGTTCATGGCGCCCAGGCTAGCGCCGCCTCCTGGCGGCAGCGGGACCGCTGGGTCGGGCATGCCGCTGGCACCGGCGCCGGGACTGCCAGCGCCAGCGGCGCGCTCGACATCAGAAAATTGCCAAAGAATAAGGGCCTTCATATGTTCTCTATCGCAATCACAGTCTGATAAATTCCTGATAACATTCAGGGAAGAACATAAGAGCGCGCCTCCCGCACAACCCTTGACCTGCAGTTTCTCCGCAACCCACACAACCCACCCCCATCCTCTGCCGTAAGTCACAAGAGCATCACATTTAGGACTCACGTTGAATACGGACCGTGAAAATTTCAGTAACTGGATGCGGATACCTCGGAGCGGTTCACGCGGCCGCAATGGCCGACATCGGCCACGAGGTTGTTGGGATTGACATTGATCAGGAGAAGGTCGACTCCCTATCGGCCGGCAACGCTCCATTCTTCGAACCGGGCCTGTCCACGCTCCTGAGGCGGAACGTGTCCTCAGGGCGCTTGTCATTCTCCACAGACTCCTCGGCGATCCGTGGCGCCCAGGTCCATTTCATCGGGGTCGGCACGCCCCAGTCCTCCAATGGCGCCGCGGATCTGACCTACGTCGACAAGGCCGTGGAGCAGATGCTGCCCCATCTGGGCGCATGCGAATCGGGAGCCGAGATCGTCGCGGGCAAGTCCACCGTCCCGGTGGGAACGGCCTCGCGCCTATCGCAGCGGATCGCCGCAACCGGGGCCACCCTGGTGTGGAACCCCGAGTTCCTGCGGGAGGGCTTCGCCGTCAAGGACACCCTGGAGCCCGACCGCCTCGTCTACGGGCTGCCCGACGACCCCAGGGACGCCCAGGAGGCCCAGGACGTGCTCGACGCCGTCTACGCCCCGGTGATGAGCTCGGGCACGCCCCGCCTGTGCATGGACTACGCCACCGCGGAGCTGGTCAAGACCGCAGCCAACGCCTTCCTGGCCACGAAGATCTCCTTCATCAACGCCATGGCCCGCATCTGCGACACGGTCAAGGCCGACGTCACCGACCTGGCTGACGCGATCGGGATGGATGAGCGGATCGGCCACCGATTCCTGCGCGCCGGGATCGGATTCGGCGGAGGATGCCTGCCCAAGGACATCCGCGCATTCCAGGCCCGAGCCGACCAGCTCGGGGAAGGCGAGACGCTGGCCTTCCTGGCCGAGGTCGACAGGATCAACGACTGGATGCGGGCGAGTGTCATCGACACCGCCGCCGAGCTCCTGGGCGACGACCTGCCCACATCCCGCATCGCGATCCTGGGGGCGACCTTCAAGCCCGACAGCGATGACATGCGCAACTCCCCCGCCCTGGAGATCGCCACCGACCTGGCCCGGCGGGCGGGCAGCGTCGTCGTCACCGATCCGCAGGCTGCCCCGATCCTGGCGGTCAATGACGACCTCCCCTATGAGGTCACCACCGAGGCCCAGGACGCGCTGGCCGACGCCGACCTGGCCATCCTGGGCACTGAGTGGCATGAGTACACCCAGCTGGACCCCCATCGCGCGGCCCGTCTCATGCGCCACGCCCGGGTCATCGACGGCAGGAACGCCCTGGACCCCCAGGCGTGGAAGGCCGCCGGATTCACCTACATCGGCATCGGCCGGCGCTGACACCCACCCGCATCCCACCCGCATCCCACCGGCATCACTGTCCTAGAGACCGAGATCATCCAAGGAGCCCCCACCATGAGCTGGTCCTTCGGAGTGTTCGTCGTCCTGGTCTGCGTGCTCATGCTGTTCGCCTGCCTGGCGATCAAGCTGTGCTTCAAACGCGGCCTGGACCTCACGCCCTCCCGCACCCCGCGCCGTCAAGCGCTGCGCACCACCAGGCGTCGGGTGACCACCCCCGAGCACGCCCAGGAGTTCGCCGATCGCACCAAGCTGCCCCGCGCACTGCCGGCCCCGTCCGTCTTCTGCCCGTTGCTCATCATCGTCGTCATCGGCCTGGGGCTGTGGCTGTACTGGCGAATCGCGGTCACCCTCCGGGACACCATCGACCCGTGGCTGATCTGGACCTTCAACATCGTCTTCGCGGCCGTGGCCGCCCAACTGCTCATCGCCTTCTTCGAGCGGCGAATCGTGGGAGAGGAGCACGACCACCGCACCGCGGTCCTGGTCCCCCTCTACAACGAGGACCCGGAGGTGGTGCGCAGCATGCTGGAGGCGCTGCTGGTGCAAAGCGCCCCGCCCTCCGAGATCCACGTGGTCGACGACGGCTCCACGCAGGGCGCCTACCCCGAGGTCAGGAAGTGGTTCCACGCCGAGGCCATCAACCGCGGGATCCACGTGACCTGGCAGCGCACGCCCAATCGGGGCAAGCGCCACGCCCAGGCCCAGGCCTTCCGGCAGATCCGCAGGGCGGACCTGTTCGTCACTGTGGACTCCGACTCCATGCTCGACGCCGAGGCCCTCAAGGAGATCACCAGCCCCTTCTCGGACCCCAGCATCATGTCCGTGGCCGGGATCATCCTGGCCACCAACAACAGGACCAATCTGCTGGCGCGCATCACGGACATGATCTTCGTGGGCCAGCAGCTGACCGACCGCTCCTCCATGTCCCGCCTGGGAACCGTCATGGTCAACTCCGGCGGCCTGGCCGCGTACCGCTACTCCATCCTGGCGGACAACATCGAGATCTATATGAATGAGAATTATGTGGGTCGTCATGTGGAGTTCTCCGATGACTCGATGCTCACGCTCTTCGCCATGCTGCGCGGGCGCACCGTCCAGCAGCCCTCGGCCTTCGCGTTTGCCTGGATGCCCGACCGGTTCAGCCATCACTACCGCCAGCAGGTGCGCTGGTTCCGCGGCTCCTTCATCCGCGGGCTGTGGCGCATCCGCTTCCTGCCGATCCTCTCGTGGGGCTGGTGGCGCCAGATGCTGGGGTGGGCCCAGCTGTGGGTGGTCTCCTCGGTGTTCGTCTACCTGGCGGTCTGGCGCCCCCTGTTCACCGACTACGGCATCCCCATCGAGGTCCTCTTGGTCCCCATCCTCATCGGACTGGCGCAGAACGCGAGGTATGTCAGCGTGTGGCGCTCCGATGTCTCCGACCGCGCCCGGCGCCTGTCACTGCTGCTCTCGCCACTGGCGACCCTGTGGACCACCTTCCTGCTGCGGCCCCTGCGCCTGTGGGGGATGGTCACCAGCACCAAGATGGGATGGAACACCCGCCAGAGCGTTGAGGTGACCACCCAGGCGGCATCCGCGTAGAACCCGGCAGAACGCATCACGAGATCTCACGGGGTGGGAGGACACAAGTCTCCCACCCCGTGAATGTGTCTCGAATCACATTGGCGGGTCCGTCGTTACCCACAAGCCAGCAGCCGCATCATCGTGCGGTTTCCACACAATCGCGCCACTGTCGAGGGTGGCGTGTCACGATTCCATATCATTTGGCACTGAGGTTGAATGCGGGTGCAGGACTTCGGGAGCGCACGGAGGGCGCCTGCCGCCGCCCGAGGCCGCTGCGCTTCAAGGTCGCCGCAGGGCGTCGCTAGCAGCGGCCTGCGTCCCCTTCGGGGAGCACCGGGGCGTCAGCCCAGCCAACTGCATCCTTACCACTCCCCACGAGGTCTCCATGGTCACCCCACTGAGCACGCTTCCGGGCATGCCCTTCGGCATGTTCGTGGTGCTCATGTGCGGGGTCATCCTCCTGGCGGCGATTGGGGTCAAGCTCCTGTTCAAGCCCGACGTCTCCCTGGGCTCGGGCAGGGGGCGCTCGTCGCGAGCCACGTCGAGCCGGGGACCGCGGGCCGCCGAGGACGACCCCCAGGAGCGGCAGGCCTCCATCGATGACGCCCAGGAGTTCGCCGATCGCACGGGCCTGCCCCGCGCTCTTGCCACCTCCTCGCGCTACTCCCCCGCCCTGCTCCTGGTCGCCGCGTTCCTGGTGATCTGGCTGTACTGGCGCATCACGGTGACGTGGAGAGGGCACTTCGATCCGTGGCTGATCTGGACCTTCAACATGATCTTCGCCCTGGTGGCGCTCCAGCTCGCACTGGCCTTCTCCGAGCGGCGCATCGTCGGGGGCGGGGAGGGGCCCCGCAGGGTCGCGGTGCTCATCCCGCTGTACAACGAGGATCATCAGGTGGTGCGCCGCATGCTGGGAGCGCTGCTGGCCCAGAGCCAGCCGCCTGAGGAGATCCACGTGGTCGACGACGGCTCCACGCAGGGCGCCTACCCCCAGGAGAGGCAGTGGTTCCTGGCCCAGGCGGCCAATCAGGGGATTCAAGCCACCTGGCAGCGCACGCCCAATCGGGGCAAGCGCCACGCCCAGGCCCAGGCCTTCCGGCAGATCCGCAGGGCGGACCTGTTCGTCACCGTGGACTCCGACTCCATGCTCGACGCCGAGGCCCTCAAGGAGATCACCAGGCCCTTCGCCGAGCAGCGGGTGATGTCGGTGGCCGGGATCATCCTGGCGATGAACAATCGCGTCAACCTGCTGGCGCGCATCACGGACATGATCTTCGTGGGCCAGCAGCTGACCGACCGCTCCTCCATGTCCCGCCTGGGAACCGTCATGGTCAACTCCGGCGGCCTGGCGGCCTACCGCTACTCCATCCTGGCCGACAACATCGACATCTACATGAACGAGACCTACATGGGTCGTCATGTGGAGTTCTCCGATGACTCGATGCTCACGCTCTTCGCCATGCTGCGCGGGCGCACCGTCCAGCAGCCCTCGGCCTTCGCCTTCGCCTGGATGCCCGACCGGTTCAGCCATCACTACCGCCAGCAGATGCGCTGGTTCCGCGGCTCCTTCATCCGCGGGCTGTGGCGCATCCGCTTCCTGCCGATCCTCTCGTGGGGCTGGTGGCGCCAGGTCACCGGTTGGCTGCAGTTGTGGGCGGTGTCCTCGGTGTTCGTCTACCTAGTGGTCTGGCGCCCCCTGTTCACCGACTACGGCATCCCCATCGAGGTCCTCTTAGTCCCCATCCTCATCGGACTGGCCCAGAATCTGCGCTATGTGGGGGTGTGGCGCTCCGATGTCTCCTCGCGCCAGCGCTACGGCTCCCTGGTGATCTCGCCCCTGGCGACCCTGTGGACCACCTTCCTGCTGCGGCCCCTGCGTCTGTGGGGGATGGTCACCAGCACCAAGATGGGCTGGAACACCCGCCAGCAGGTCGAGGTCAAGGAGAACTCCCAGGAGCAGGACCTCCTGGTGGTCGCGCCCGCAGGCCCTGTCCCGGTCCGCTCCTCCATCAAGCCCCAGGCGACCCCGGTCCGAGCGGCATCGACGCGCCCGGTCTCCCGGCCGCCTGCTCCCCGGCCGGGCGTGCTGGGCTCACAGTCGGCTCACGCCGGAGCCGCTCCGCCGCCCCCTCCTCCGCCCCCCTCGGCCGCGGACCTCCTTGTCCCACCGCCCAGCAAGCGGCCCAGGACCACGTCGCCGGCGCGCCTGGGCCATTCGCCGCTTCCGCCTCCCCCGGCCAAGCCCTTGACCGCCTGGGCGGCCAACTCGCCCTCCGCGTCGTCGCCGGCGCCCGTCCCTGCGCCGGCACCCGCCCCTCCGCCCCCTCCGCCGGCCGAGAGGGACGAGGCGGACGTCGCTTCTGCCGCCCCCGTCGATCACCTCGACCGTGCTGATCCGACCGAGCAGGCCGCACAGGCCGAGCACGCCAGCCAGGCCGAGCAGGTCGAGCGCGCCGATCAGGCGGGCCAGGCGGGCCACTCCGGTCACGGGCACCTTCCTCCCCCACCGGAGAAGTCGCCGACCGCACGCGTGAGCAACTCCGCCTCCACGCCGTCGTCGGCTCCTGGCAAAGGGGCGGCGATGCATCGCAAGTCGCGCACCTACCCCACAGGCAACATCCCCGCCGGCTCCTGGCAGTAGAGCCAGTCCGCGCGCAGCCTCCCGGGCCCCTCCCCACGGCGCGAGACCGACTCTGGCGGGCCTCCGCTCACCGATGGCACGGGCCCCGTAGCGGCTATGTGGGAGATGTACAGAACTCCCCACGAGAACGGTCAGGAGCAGGCCTCTGACTGGGGTAGCCTTCAGGCGTTGCCACTCCCCGGCATCGCCCGGCGCAGCCCTGCGCCGGACTCCAGTCACCGCCCCCATAGCTCAGCGGTTAGAGCAGCGAGCTTATACCTCGTTTCGTGCCTGATAAGCACAAGGTCCTGGGTTCGAATCCCAGTGGGGGCACCGGTACCCCGGTGGATGCCGGGCTCCGAGCCTCCGTGGTGGAATCGGTAGACACCGCGACCTTAAAAGTCGCTGCCTACGGGCGTGCGGGTTCGAGTCCCGCCGGAGGCACAATGTCGATGGTCTGGGACCGACGCCGGGCCCGCGGGGCAATGCGTGCCGATCCGCCATTCCTCTAGACCCAGCCGTCCGGAGAGCGCAGCATGAGCGGGTTGACGATGGCAAGCCCGAGGTGAACGAGGAAGACCGTCAAGGCGGGGCTGGCGCATGGCTCACTCGGACAGGCCGAGTCTCCCGTGCAGACGCGCCAGCGGGCGGGGCGCCCACCAGTTGGCCTCGCCGGCGATTCGCATGAACACGGGCACCAGCACCGCCCGGATGAGAGTCGCATCCACGATGATCACCGCGGCCATGCCGATCGCGAGCATCTTGAGGTACAGCACCTCGGAGACCGCGTAAACCGCGAAGGAGGCCGCCAGGATGCCCGCGGCCGCCGTCACGAGCGGGCCGCTGCGCTGGAGCCCGGCGGCAACCGCCTCCGCAGTGGCGGCGCCGCGGTCGTGCTCCTCCTTGATCCGGGACAGCAGGAACACCTCGTAGTCCATGGACAGCCCGAAGGCGATGCAGAACATGAGGATCGGGAAGGTCGCCTCCAGAGTGCCGTTCGCGGTGAAGCTCAGCGGCCCGGAGAGGTGCCCTTCCTGGAAGATCCACACCATCACCCCGAACATGACCGCGATGCTCAGCACGTTCAGCACGATCGCCTTGAACGCGAGCAGCAGGCTTCCCGTCATCAGCAGGAGCAGCACGAAGGTGGCCACCAGGATCAGGCCGAAGACCAGCGGGACGGCTCCCAGCAGCGCGGTCCGGAAGTCGTGCAGATCCGCCGGGTAGCCGCCGACGGCCGCGGAGGCGGGGGCGGGGGTCCGTGCGATCTCGTCGAGTAGCTCTTCGGCATCCGCCAGAGCGGATGCCTCGGGCACGACGGACAGCCAGGTGGCGTTCGGGCCGGCGTAGCGCTCCGCGCCCGGCTCGGGTCCAGCCAAACGCTGCCCGTTCGCGAAACGCCCGGTCAGGGCGTCGACCTGATCCACACCCGGGATGCGGGAGAGCCGCGTCGCATACTCGGAGACCTCGGCGGCCCGGTCCGCGCCGTCGGGCAGATCGACGAGGACGAATACCGCATCCATCTGCTCCTGGTCAAAGCCCCGCTCGATCCGGTCTTGCACGTCCCGGCTGCTGGTCCCCTGCGGCAGGACCCTCGCATCGGGCAGACCGACGCTCAGAGTGAGTGCGGGAGCGGCCAGCAGCAGCACCAGCGCGAGGGCTGGCAGCCCGAAGAGCAGGGGCCGGCGCATCATGCGCAGCGCCGTCGTGCGCCACCAGCCGCTCTCGGGCTCCAGCCCGCGACGCGGCAGCACCCGACGGCCGGCCTTCGCGAGTGCGGCGGGCAGGATCACGAGAGCCGCGAAGACTGAGGTGAGGACCGCACCGATGCCCGCGTAGGCGAAGGACTGCAGGAACGGGAAGGGGAACAGCAGCAGGCACGAGAGCGAGACGGCCACGGTCAGGCCGCTGAACGCGACAGTGCGGCCCGCCCGCCGCACCGCCACCTGCACGGCCGGGCCGGGATCGGCTCCGGAGGCCAGCTCTTCCCGGAAGCGGCTGATGATGAAAAGGCTGTAGTCCACTCCCAGTCCGACGCCCATGACCAGGACGAGGTTGGCGGCGAAGGTCGATACATCCGTCAAATACGTGATCGCCCGCAGCAGCGCGAGCGTCGTGACCACCGAGAGCAGTCCCATGCCCAGGGTCAGGGCGGCCACCGCGAGCCTTCGGAACAGCAGCAGGAGCAGGAGGAGGATGAGAGGGAAGACGATCGCCTCGGCCAGAAGAAAGTCGGCTCTCGCCTGAGCGGCCGCCTGTCGGAAGATCTCGTCCCCGCCGCCGACCTGCACCGAGATCAACTCATCCTCGCGGCTGAAATCGGTCGAGACGTCGGCCAGCGCGGTGCGCGCCTCGGTCACCGTGCCGGCCAGCCGCGCGGTGATGATCGCCTGCGAGCCGTCCCGGGAACGCATGGTGGGCGACTCGCCTCGGCTCCAGTACGAGGCGGTCTCCAGGATCTCCGGGCGCCGGGCGAGCTCGGTCTCCAGCCGCTCCGCCGCCCAGGCCACCGCCGGGTCGTCCACATCGCCCGAGCGGGCGGTCACCAGCAGCAGGAAGTGGTGCTTGCCGGTCCCGAACTCCTCCCCCAGGCGCTGCTCGACCGTCGCCGACTCGGTGCCGGGGCTCTCGAAACGGCTCAGCAGCAGCCGGTCCATCGTGCCCGTGGCGGCCACCGCCCCGAGGATCAGGAGAAGCAGGCCCAAGAGGATGCCGTGCCATGGCCGCCGCGCGGCGTGCTCCGCGAGCCCGGCGAGCGGTCCCGCCTGCCGGCGTCGCGTTCCTGATTCGGGGGCAGACCGCACCGGAACCAATGCTTCGTTCCTCTCGCCGCTTAGTTGCTTCACTCAGGCCGGATTCCAGCCGAGATCGGCCTCATCCACTCAAAGTCACGCGCCGGACCCTGACCCCCGCTAACGCATGAGATGGAGGCATCCACGGGGATGCCGCGCAGGTCGACGCCGTGGTGGGCCAGGAGTGCGTCACGGGTGCAGCATCCCAGTGCAGTGAAACGAAGTCAAGCAGTTTCGTAATATGAGGATCGGGTGTCGTACCCCTCATGACCTGCCAATCAGAGCCGCCGTCATCGAGGAAACGAGGAGAACAGCGCGGATCATCGCGAGATGAGACCCGCTTCCACGCCTTAAGCCCTACGAAGCGCAGCACCCCACAGTTGTCGCATGAGCACCACACTGGAGGTTCTTCACACCGGCACGGTCATTCCCGGGGCTGTGCGCAACGATCGTGCGCGGGCACCAGGCGCCCGACGGCGCCGGCACAGCCTGCGCCGGCTGGGTCAAGGGCGTGGACACCCCAGGTTCCGAGGACCCGCGCAGCTTCTACCTGCTGACCTCCGACGCGGGCTACGGCCGCCCGTCCTTCGACGAGGGCCTTCGCCCCGGCGTGGTCGTCAACGCCTCGCAGGCGGAGACCTCCTTGGCGTGGGTGCGCGCCGTCGAGCATGATCCGCGATGCCTGGGTCTCATCGCCAATCATGACCCCGAGATCGCCCCCGGCGCGCTCAGCCTTCCACCCTCATCCTCCTCACCCGCCGCTCCGGTGGATTAAGCCGATTGAGCGCGCTGCCTCGCTGCCGGCGAGCGGATGCCACACGCCTCACAGCGAAGACAGACGCATCAGGACTGGAACGATAGGAGGTCCCAGGAGCTGGCCCACACCCGTGCGCGAGACGCGCCTCTCCCTATCCTCCCAGCGATCATCCAGGTCAAGCTCCGATCCAGGCGAGACAACCTCGATGCCACGGACCTGAGAGTCGAGGTGGGCAAAGAACTCAGATCGCTATGAACAGGCGGTGCGTCGTATTATAGTTCTTGAGCTCATCATCGAAATCATCCGATGAATAGGGAGCAAAATCGAAGGACATCCACGTGAACTCACCAACAGGACCAGAGGTGTGAACCGACACATCGAATTTGCTGTTATTCACAATGGACTCAGCATTGTTCTTGATGCACTCCCCCCGCCCTGCGCCCGGGCTGATGAACTTGTAGCAGTCGTCCCGGGAATCGCCATAGTCATCAACAAAGGTATTCACAGAGAAATCAGATAATGATCCGCGATTACCACTGCCGTAGTAGAGGCAGATCTCATTCTTCTCGCAGATGCCATTCTGCTCCGTGGATTGCGGTGGCGCGGCAGCAGCCGGAGCGGTCAGGGCGCCGGCCGCCAGCACTGCGGCGGAGGCCAGGCCGATGAGGCGCGGGCGGATGTTGACACGGATGGACATGAGCGGGACTCCTCTCAGAGAGTGAGCACCTCAACGGAAGTGCTCGCGGGGTTTGGGAACGTACTGGGGGCCTGTCCATGCGCCCCCGTCATGCCGAGATTACTCACGGATGCTCGACCACTCGACCGTATGACTGCACCAGACAGCGAGCCCATGGGGAGTACTCCCCACGTCATCCACCAGGATCTGCCGGAGAACCCGAGTCCCACCATAGAGCAGTGGCCAGTAGAGAGGCGCATCCGCCGGCGCCCGGATCTCCGGGGCACGGACGGGCTCACCACTGGGGTGGCCTCAGCGCAGGCCCTGACATGCCCTAGGACATACCCTGGCCCCACCAAATGATCCTCTGCCGGCCCTGGAGCCCGGCCAGGCCGCGCCACTCCTCGGCCCACTGACCCACTCTTCGGCTCTGCAAGCCGCAATACGCCTGGGTTCAAACAACATCTCAAGTCTGCTCTTGCTATGATGACCATTATGAGGCCGATCAGCAGAATGCTTGGTTTGAGGTTGAAAATCACTGGATTCCACGTATTGATCCTTGGATTGATTTTCGTCGTCTCCATGTTGATTGTGCGCCATGCCGCCGGGCAAGTTGCGGAGACTACTGGCGGAGTCTCCATTCTGGACTTGAATATCGGCAACTCACCAGGCTTCATTCGCGAAACCATTGTAGCGCTTGGCGAGAATGGCAGAGTCGCCTATTTGAGATTCTATCTGGTCGACACGTTTTACCCACTGACGTATGCGATATTCTACTCGAGCTGGATGGTCATACTGCTTCGGCACTGTCGCACCGGCCACAATTTTCGCCACCTCAAAGCGTTGCCGGCCTTGCCATGGATTGCCGCAGTGTTTGACTGGCTAGAAAATATCACGATCAGCAGTTTGCTGCTTCTGTTCCCGAGAGATTGGCAGCCGCTTTATGTCGCGGCCAGTTTTGCGACTATCGCTAAATTTAGTGCGATCGCACTGGCAGTTGGAGGTATCGTTATCCTGCTTGGCAACTATCTTGTTCAAAAAATTATGCATCACAGGGCGCCGCGATAGCCCGGCAGGCCTGATTGCCGCCCATCCGCGCCGAAGCGCCCACCACCACTCCCCCGAGCGACCCGGTCGCTGCGCAGGCGAGCGCCGCGAAGAAGGGCGTAACTGACCGGCGAAGGAAGACAGTCTTGAGACACCGCATGTGATTGTGGTCGCAGGCGACCGGCGGCGTCATACTCAGCTCGGCGTCCCTCGCTTCGCGGATGAGACAGGTCACGCAATCGATTCGCCCGCGACGCCGTCGTCGGCCCTCCGGCCGCACCGGGACCCGCCACTCCTGACACCCAAGGATTGCGTGAGCCACAGGAGGGCACCTGGCCCAGCCCCACGCGCTTCGCTCATAGCGGTGCATACTCACGGCGACGCTGCCCCACGGCGGGTCGCTCAGCGCGCTGCCCGGCGATCCCGCCACCCATAACATCCTGGTAACGACGCCTTTGAAGCCCTCTGCCATCTCCCGACACCTGGGAGTCTTATCTCCCATCTGGCCTGCTGTGACGCGGATCGCTGGGCATGGACTCCCCGACGACACTGGTAACGTGCCCGTGATGAACCACGTCCCCGGCGCCCACCCCCCGCGCGCCTACTGGAACCACAACACGGCTTACCACCCGTGGATCCTGGGCGTGGCACGTGAGCGCCGGCGCCGCGTGGTCCTGGACGTCGGCTGCGGCGAGGGACTGCTTCTGGAGCGCCTCGCCCCTTACGCGGACAGCCTGTCAGGCATCGACCCGGACGACTTCGCCCTGGCACGGGCCCGTGCGCGCCTCGAGGGAGTCCCCGAGGCCCGGCTCTACAAGCTCCCCTTCGACGAGTTCAACTCCGGCGGCGTGCGCTTCGACCTCATCACCTTCGTCGCCACGATCCACCACATGCGCCTGGAGAGGGCACTGCTGCGCGCCCGCAATCTATTGGCGCCGGGCGGCGATCTGCTCATCGTGGGCATCCCCGCCAACCGGGGCCCAGTGGAGTCCCTCGTCGCCGGGATGCAGAAGCCATGGGCGCGACTCGGCTCAGCATTCCACGGCGAGCAGGCCGACATCGGCGTCGTCGAGGCAGAGCCCGTGCACACCTTGGCCCAGGTCCGCCGCGCGGCGCGCACCATCCTGCCCGATGCCCAGATCCGCCGCGGCCTGTACTACCGCTATCTGCTGCGCTGGACGGCGGACTGACGCTCCACGGCGGTCGGCCATCGCGTAGGCCGCTCCACCTCCCCCAGCTTCCCCAACACCCACAGCCATGCGCGCGAGCTGATCGCGCTCCTCCCTACTCCCGTCGGACTCCCGTCGGATAAGGACATCGTGGTGGACCCGGCCGGACTCGAACCGACGACCGACGCGGTGTAAACGCGTTGCTCTACCAGCTGAGCTACAGGTCCATGCTGGGCGACGCCCCGGCTGCCGACGGGCCCTCGCGCCCCGGCGCGGTCAGGGCCGCTCAACGCCCCCGGGAGGACACGCGGATCCCGCTCCAGCGCGACCCCATCGACGCCGCCGAGGTGGCATGCATGCCCGCGGTGGCCGCCGCCTCCTCAATCTCGGAGGTGGGAACCGAGCCGGTGGTGCGGGCCTTGGGAGTCAGAACCCAGATGACGCCGGCACCATCGAGATTCGCCTGAGCATCCACAAGAAGATCGGTCAGATCGTCGACATCGCCGTCGTCGTCGCGCCACCACACGATGGCCGAGTCGGCCACATCCTCGTAGTCCTCGTCGACCAGCGCCGTGCCGGTCTCAGTCTCAGCGGCCTCGCGCAGAGCCTGGTCGGCATCCTCGTCATACCCGAACTCCTGAATGATCAGGCCCGAGGCGAAGCCGAAGGCCCCGCCTGGTGTGCTCGCCACGTCTGTCCTCCATTCCTGCGGGCCGCGGCCCGTGCTCGCAGCGCCCGGGGTTGGGCGCTTGGCCTAGCCCATCGCACCAGGCGCCCCCGGCGCAAGTGAACACGCTCCCATCTGCCCGGCCAGCTCCGACAGCCCCATCGCCTCACCAGTCACAGTGCCCCACCTCACACGTGACATGGGACCTTCCTCCCGTCGCAGCACACTGCTGGAGCGCAGAAGGCCGTATGTTAGGGCTGTCAATCATCGCGGCCTGACTCACCGGGCGCACCGCCGATCCCGAGTCGGCTCCGCGGCCCTGTGCCGGCCGGTCCCCAACCGCTTCGATGCCAGGAAGAAGGATTCCGTGAGCCCTACAAGCGACTCCACGCCTCTCATCGACGGCCTCCTGACCAAGGTCGCCGACAATGACCCCGATGAGACCAGCGAGTGGCGCGAATCCCTCGACGCCCTCATCGAGGAGAAGGGCGGTCCCCGGGCGCGCTTCATCCTCTTGTCGATGCTCGCCCAGGCCCGCAAGAAGAATGTCACCGTCCCCGGGCAGACCACCACCGCCTACGTCAACACGATCCCGGTGGAGGACGAGCCCTACTTCCCCGGTGATGAGGCCCTGGAGCGCACCTACCGCCGCTGGCTGCGCTGGAACGCCGCGGTCATGGTCACACGCGCCCAGCGCCCGGGGATCGGGGTGGGCGGCCACATCTCCTCCTACGCCTCCACCGCCACGCTCTACGAGGTGGGCTTCAACCACTTCTTCCGCGGCAAGGACCATCCCGGCGGCGGGGACCACCTCTTCTTCCAGGGCCACGCCTCCCCCGGCAACTACGCGCGAGCCTTCATCGAGGGGCGCCTGAGCGAGGCCGATCTCGACGGCTTCCGCCAGGAGGTCTCCCACCCCGCGCGCGGCGAGGGCCGCGGCATCCCCTCCTACCCGCACCCGCGCCGCATGGAGGACTTCTGGGAGTACCCCACCGTGTCCATGGGCCTGGGCCCGGCAGAGGCCATCTACCAGGCCTGGTTCGACAAGTACCTCACCGGTGCCGGCATCAAGGACACCAGCCAGCAGCACACATGGGCCTTCCTGGGCGACGGCGAGATGGACGAGCCCGAGTCCCGCGGCATGCTGCAGCTCGCCGCCCACCAGCAGCTGGACAACCTGACCTTCGTCGTCAACTGCAACCTCCAGCGGCTCGACGGCCCGGTGCGCGGCAACGGCAAGATCGTCCAGGAGCTCGAGGCCTTCTTCAAGGGCGCGGGCTGGAACGTCATCAAGGTCCTGTGGGGCCGCGGCTGGGATCAGCTGCTGGCCGCGGACAAGGACCACGCCCTGGAGCACCTCATGATGGAGACGCTCGACGGCGACTACCAGACCTTCAAGGCCAATAACGGCGCCTACGTGCGCGAGCACTTCTTCAACCGCGATCCGCGCACCGCCGAGCTCGTCAAGGACTGGACCGATGACGAGATCTGGGCCCTGCAGCGCGGGGGCAACGACTACCGCAAGATGTACGCCGCCTACAAGGCCGCCACCGAGCACAAGGGCCAGCCCACCGTCATCCTGGCCCACACCGTCAAGGGCTACCTGCTGGGCGAGCACTTCGCCGGGCGCAACGCCACCCACCAGATGAAGAAGCTCACCCTCGACGACCTCAAGGCGCTGCGCGACCGCCTCCACATCCCGATCACGGATGAGCAGCTCGAGGCCAACCCGAAGATGCCGCCGTACTACCGGCCCAACCAGGACGACCCGGCCCTGCTCTACATGCTCGATCGCCGTCGCCAGCTCGGCGGGTTCCTGCCCGAGCGCCGCGACTCCGGCAAGCAGCTCGAGCTCCCCGGGGACAAGACCTATGAGGTGCTCAAGGCCGGATCGGGCAAGCGCGAGATCGCCTCGACCATGGCCTTCGTCCAGCTGCTCAAGGAGCTCATCAAGGACAAGGGCATCGGGCGCCGCATCGTGCCGATCGTTCCCGACGAGTCGCGCACCTTCGGCCTGGAGTCCCTCTTCCCCACCAAGAAGATCTTCAACACCCAGGGCCAGAACTACACGCCCGTGGATGCCGACATGATGCTGTCCTACCGGGAGTCCACCTCCGGCCAGCTCATGCACACCGGCATCAACGAGGCCGGCTCAGCCGCCCTGTTCCAGGTGGTGGGCACCAGCTACTCCACCCATGACGAGCCGATGATCCCGGTCTACATCTTCTACTCGATGTTCGGCTTCCAGCGCACGGCCGACCAGTTCTGGGCGGCCGGGGATCAGCTGGCGCGAGGCTTCATCATCGGGGCCACCGCCGGGCGCACCACCCTGACCGGTGAGGGCACCCAGCACATGGATGGCCACTCCCCCATCATCGCGGCCACCAACGACGCCGTGATCACCTACGACCCCGGCTACGCCTACGAGATGCGGCACATCGTGCGCGACGCCCTGGAGCGCTGGTACGGGCCGGACTCGGGCCGCAACCGGGATGTCATGTACTACCTGACGGTCTACAACGAGCCCATCCACCAGCCCGCTGAGCCGGAGGATGTCGACGTCGAGGGCATCATCCGCGGCCTGCACCGCCTTCAGGCGGCCCCTGAGGGCGAGGGACCGGTGGTCCAGCTCCTCGCCTCCGGCGTGGGGCTGCCCTGGATCGAGGAGGCGCGCCGCCTCCTGGCCGAGGACTGGGGCGTGCGCGCAGGGACCTGGTCGGTCACCAGCTGGAACGAGCTGCGCCGCGAGGCCCTGGAAGTGGAGAGGGCCAACTTCCTGGCTCCCGACGCCGAGCAGCGCGTCCCCTATGTGACCTCCCGGCTCTCCGAGGCCCAGGGCCCCTTCATCGCCACCAGCGACTACGACCACCTCATCGCCGACCAGATCCGCCCCTGGGTCCCGGGCGACTACCGCACCCTGGGCGCCGACGGCTACGGCTTCTCCGACACCCGCGCCGCGGCGCGCCGCCACTACCTCATCGACGCCCAGTCCGTCGTGGTCAAGGCGCTCCAGGCGCTGGTCGATCAGGGATCCCTGGGCCGCCACGTGCTGTCCGAGGCCATCGGCCGCTACGACCTCCACAATGTCAACGCCGGAACCTCCGGCGGTCAGGGCGGGGAGGCCTGAGCAGGACTCATCGCAGCGCTGACGGCGTCATCCGGGATTGGCCTAGGATGGCGCCGTCAGTCAGTTGTGGCGCGACCCTCCCCAGCGCCAGCACTTGAGAGACGAGGTCTCCATGTCCCATGGCCCCATGCGCCGATCACTGCCCCAGATGCTCCTGGCCGCCGTCGGCTGCCTGTGCCTGAGCGCCTGCAGCCTGGTGGGCCTGCCCGGGGGCCGGACCGGGACCTCGGCCGACGGCGCCCCCGCCTCCCAGCAGGAGGCGGCCTCCCAGGATGAGGCCGATGACTCGGAGCCCGAGGACCAGGACTCCGAGGACCGGCCGGATCAGCCGCTGTCGCCTATGGAGTACGGCAACTGCACGGCCGACGAGGTCGCCGAGTTCGAGGCCACGGGCGACGACGACAGCGACGAGCCCGACCCTCTGACGGATCGAGCGGCAGCCGATGCCCAGACCGAGCATGTCCACGTCATCCCCGGCGCCCCGGAGGTCACCGTCGGCTCCGATGCCACGCTCAGCTCCTACATCGTCAGGATCGAGTCCGGCGCGCAGCACGTCACGATCGAGGCCTCGGACCTCATCTACGTCATCGACTCGGACCTGCAGACCCTGACCATCAAAGGCTCCAACAACACGGTCTGGGTCAACTCCGTGCGCGAGGTCGTCTTCGAGGAGGGCATGGTGGCCAACTGGGCCGGCATGGAGGTCGAATCCGGGTACTACAACCAGGTGTACTGGCGGGATCAGGGACCAGCCTCGGAGAAGGATGACGCCGATAGCAGCATCATCGCCAAGGACGTCCACCAGGGCATCGTCAGCCAGTGCCCGATGCACTCCGACCTGTGAGTCGGGGCGCTGATCAACTGCCCTCAGCGGCACCGTCGTCGGGAGCCGAGGGATCAGTTCCCGAGTGGGCGCCCATATCGCGGTAGTGAGGCTGAAGCAGGTTCTCGGGGCTGAGGAGCTCGTCGAGGACGGCCTCCTCCAGGAGGCCCATCTCCAGGACCACCTCGCGCACATTGCGACCCGAGCGAGCGCACTCCCGACCCACGCGGTCACCGTTGTGGTGCCCGATCACCGGATTGAGGTAGGTGACGATCCCGATGGACTCCAGCACGTTGCGCCGGCACACCTCCTCATTGGCCTCAATGCCCACCACGCACAGCTCGCGCAGTGAGGCCATGGCCCGCTCCAGCAGGTTGAGGGACTCGAAACTCGCCTGGGCGATGACCGGCTCCATGACATTGAGCTGAAGCTGACCGGCCTCGGCGGCGAAGGTCAGCGCGACGTCATTTCCAATCACCTTGAAGCAGACCTGATTGACCACCTCGGGGATCACCGGATTGACCTTGGCCGGCATGATCGATGAGCCCGCCTGCCGCTCAGGCAGTCGGATCTCCCCCAGCCCGGCGCGCGGGCCCGAGGAGAGCAGACGCAGATCATTGCAGATCTTGGAGAGCTTGACCGCCAGGCGCTTGATGGCGGCATGCATGGAGACATAGGCACCGGTATCACTGGTGGCCTCCAGCAGGTCACGGGCCCCATGGATCTCCAGCCCGCAGACCTCGCGCAGATGGCGCACGACAGCGTCCTGGTAGCCAGGAGGGGTGTTGAGTCCCGTGCCGATGGCCGTCGCCCCCAGGTTGACCTCCAGCAGGAGGGCGGAGTTGTTGCGCAGGCGCGAGACCTCCTCATCCAGCAGCACCGCGAAGGCCTCGAACTCCTTGCCCAGGCTCATGGGCACGGCGTCCTGGAGCTGAGTGCGGCCCATCTTAAGGACCCCCTGGAACTGCGCGCCCTTATCACGAAACGCGGCGATCAGACGCTCAAGCTCGCCGACGAGCTCCTCCACAAGGGTATGAAGTCCTAACCGAAAACCCGTCGGATAGGCATCATTGGTGGATTGAGACTTGTTAACATGATCATTGGGGTTGACGATGTCGTAGCGGCCTTTGGCATAGCCAAGATGCTCGAGCGCCAGATTCGCCACAACCTCGTTGGTGTTCATGTTGACGCTTGTACCAGCACCGCCCTGGAACGGATCGACCGGGAACTGGTCGAGACAGCGCCCACCCTCCAGGATCTGCCCGCAGGCCCACACGATGGCCTCGGCGATCCGCGGATCCAGGGTCCCCAGTTCCGCATTCGCCAGGGCGGATGCCTGCTTGACCTGCACCATCCCCCGCACGAAGGCGGGCTCGTCGCCGATCGCGGCGCCGGAGATGCGGAAGTTCTCCAACGCCCGCAGGGTGTGGATCCCCCAGTACGCCTCCAGCGGCACCTCCCTGGGCCCCAGGAGATCCTCCTCCGTCCGCGTGGCCTGCAGCATCGTCGCTCCTCTCGCATGTCATGCGCTTCTAGGATGATTGACACCTGCACGGTAGCGCATGTCCGGCCGCTCAGGATGAAACGACTATGGGAAGCCGACAATAGGTCACAACTTTATCACATGTCTCAACCCGCCACATCAAGCCAATCCGGACCTATTTCCCCAGATCTCGCGGGAAACCGGCGCCGCACCGCTCGCCATGCCGGAGGTGACATTGCTGTGATCGAGGTTTTCCATTATGTAGCATCTCCGCCATGGATGAGTTGAGCACTCCGGCCGTGACTGCGCTGCGAGAGGCGCAGGACACGATTATTGAACATTCCTTGGATCGCATCAGCTCCGCACATGATTTCTATCGCACCCTCCCCGAGGGCGATCGTGAGCAAATCGCCGCCGTCGCGCGCCTGGGCGTGACCCTGTTCGTGGATACCGCGGAGAACCCCCGTTCCACGACCTCCCCATCTCAGATCTTCTCCGATGCTCCCGCGGCCCTGACCGGCGTCATCTCCCTGGAGCAGACCCTGGCCCTGGTGCGCACCGTCCTGGACGTCGTCGTCGACGAGGCCCCCCGCGCCGTCCCCCAGGAGGATCACGATGCCGTGAGGATCCTGGTGCTGACCTTCGGGCGGGACGTCGGCTTCGCGGCCGCCGAGGTCTATGCCCATGCCGCCGAGGCCAGGGGCGCCTGGGACGCTCGTCTGGAGTCCGTGGCCGTGGACGCCATGCTCCACGACAGCCCCCAGGACGCCTCGACCCGTGCGGGCTCAGCCGGGTGGACCGGTGCCGGCCCCGTGGTCGGCATCGCCGCGCGCACCTCCCTGGACGCGCTGGGCATCTCGCGCCTGCGCCACGACTGCAGGGCCCTGACCTCGGACTGCCTGGTCTCGGTGCGCGGCGATTCGGTGCTCATCGTCCTGGGCGGCTCCAGCCGGACCGAGGACCAGGCAGGGCAGGCCGGCGGCAGCGGTGAGACGCCCGAGCGGCTCATCGATGAGGCCGCCATGCAGATCGCGGGCGGCCTGGGCGGATCAGCCGTTGTGGGCCCGGTGGTCCCGGGCATCGGCCTGGCCGGGCGCTCCCTGCGCTCGGCGCTGGCCGGCCTACGCGCCCTGCCGGGGTGGCGCGAGGCGCCCAACCCCGTGCACGCCGACGACCTCCTGCCCGAGCGACTCCTGGCAGGCGACGAGCTGGCCACCGAGCAGATCCTCGACCTGGTCCACGCCCCGCTCCACGAGATGGGCGACCCCTTCGAGAGCACCGTGGCCACCTACCTGGCGCTGGGCGGCAGCCTGGAGGCCACGGCCCGCAGCCTGTTCGTCCACGCCAACACCGTGCGCTACCGGCTGGGCCGGGTCAGCGAGCAGGTCGGCTGGGACGCGACCGACGCTCGCGACGGGCTGATGCTCCACATGGCTATCATCATCGGGCGCCTGGCGGCTCATCGCCAGGAGTGAGCGGCCCGCCCCACCCGATTCCCCACTGGGCGCCGACCGCGGGACAATGGCTCGCGGCTGCGGCGCCGGCCCGCCTGCGCCACCACCGACAGGAAGGAGACCCCTATGAGCTCGCCCGACCCAGAGATCCTGGAGACGATCACCCAGATCGTGGCAGAGGAGGCCGGCCAAGAGCCCTCCCGGATCACCACCGAGAGCCGCTTCGCCCAGGACCTGGACATCGACTCCCTGGGGCTGCTGACGATCGCCACCCAGGTCGAGGAGCGCTTCGGGGTGACGCTGGACGACTCCCTCATCCCCACCCTGCCCACTGTGGGCGCACTGGTCGATCTCGTTGCCGCCCAGCGGTCCTGAGCCGATGCCGCCTGCCCACCAGGCCGTCGTCACCGGCCTGGGCACGGTCAACCCCCTGGGCGGCGATGCCGCCTCCACCTGGCAGGCGCTGCGGGACTCGCGCTGCGCCGTCGGCCGTCTCGACGCCGACTGGGCGCAGGACCACGGCCTGGCGGTGCGCCTGGCCGCGCTCCTGGCCATCGATCCGGCGCAGACGCTGAGCCCCCGCCAGATGCGCCGTCTGGACAGGTCCTCCCAGTGCGCGGTGCTCGCCGCCCGCCAGGCCTGGGAGCACGCAGGCTCCCCCGAGGTCAGCGGCGATGAGCTGGCGGTGTCGATCTCCCCGGGCATGGGGCCCGTGCTCTCGGTGATGCAGACCTGGGACGATCTTCGCGGCAAGGGGCCGCGACGGGTCCTTCCCACCGCCGTCCCCGCTCTTATGCCCAACGCCCCTGCCGCAGGGGTCGGCATCGAGCTGGGAGCGCGCGCCGGCATCCACGCGCCGGTCTCGGCCTGCGCCTCGGGCGCCGAGGCCATCGCCTACGGCGCCGATCTCATCGCCCTGGGACGAGCCGAGGTGGTGGTGGCCGGCGGCACGGACGCGGCCCTGCACCCCATGACCGTGGCCGCCTTCGCAGCCATGCGCGCGCTGTCCACCCGCAACGAGGACCCGTCCACGGCCTCCCGCCCCTTCGCACCCGACCGCGATGGATTCGTCCTGGGCGAGGGGGCCGGCGTCCTGGTCCTGGAGTCCGCCGAGCACGCCGCCTCCCGGGGCGCGCGCGTCCTGGCCGTGCTGGCCGGGGCCGCCGTCACGGCCGACGCCTATGACGTGGCCCGCCCCGAGCCCAGTGGCGCCCAGCAGGAGCGAGCCCTGCGCCTGGCGCTGCAGCGCGCCGAGGTGCTCCCCCAGCAGGTCGGGCATGTCAACGCCCACGCCACCTCCACCCCGGCGGGCGACGCCGTCGAGGCCGCCGTCCTGGCACGGGCACTGCCCCGGGCGGCGATCAGCGCCACGAAGTCCTTGACCGGCCACCTCCTGGGCGGTGCGGGCGGCCTGGAGGCGGTTGTCACGGTCCTGGCGCTCCAGGAGCGCTGGGCGCCCCCGACCCTGCTTCCCGCCGGCCTTGATCCGGAGATCGCCGCACTGGGCATCGATGTGGTCGGCCCCCGCGGACGGGATCTGCCCGGCCTGACAGCCGCCGTGTCCACCTCCTTCGGATTCGGCGGCCATAACGCAGCCCTGGTCTTCACCAGCCCGCACGGGTCTGAGCGGGGCTGAGCAGGGCTGAGCGGGGCTGAGCCCAGGGCCGACTTCCCGCCACTGCGGTTCTCACCGGGGGCGCAGGTAGCCTGGCGGCATGCCGATCTTCACCCGCCGCTCGCGCCCGACGGTCCCGACCACCCTGCTCGCCGGCGTTGACGAAGAGGTCCTGGGCGCCGTCCCCCTGGCCGAGGACGACTCGTCCTGGGCGGTGGCCACGGCCGGGCGGCTGATCATCCTGTCCCAGGCGGCGCCGGCCACCGCCCACCCATGGACCGGGGTCGAGCGCGCCTCCTGGGAGGCTGAGACCCGGACCTTCACCGTGACCTGGACCGATGAAGCTGCTGATCCGCTGATCCTTCGCGTCGTTGCCGGGGTGCGCCGCCACGGCGAGTTCGTCTCCTGGGATGTGGCACCCTTCGCCCGGGCACTGCGCCAGAGGGTCGAGGCCGCCATTGTCCATGCCGTCACCGCCACCCTGCCCAGCGGCCTGCCGGCCTCGGCCAGCGTCAGGCGCGCCGAGGACTCCAGTCTCTACATCGTCACTCGCCCGGCCAGTGGCCAGGGTGAGGCCGATGAGGCGGCGCTGCGCGCCCTGCGCCGTCGGGCCGCGGACGGTGTGGGTCTGCCCACAGACTGACATTTCCCGAGGATTCAGCCATTCGGCGCGCCCGGGGGGATTCGACGCAGGCACGGGATCGTTGCTACAGTTCAACCCGCGCAACACGCATTCCTGCGTAGCTCAATGGCAGAGCATCCGACTGTTAATCGGACGGTTGCTGGTTCGAGTCCAGCCGCAGGAGCCCACCACGAGCCCCGGCCCCCACAGCCGGGGCTTCGTCGTCGCCGCGCGCCCCTGCTTGCATCGCCGGGCCGGAGGCGTGCGAGGATTGGCGCCATGGCTTATCGCGACATCCGCATCATCGGCGACCCGGTCCTGCGCACCGAATGCGACTGGATCACTGATATCGACGACTCGGTCAAGGCCCTGGTCGAGGACCTGCTGGAGACTGTCGACGATGAGGGGCGGGCGGGCCTGGCCGCCAACCAGATCGGCGTCGGCCTCAGGGCCTTCTCCTGGAACATCGACGGCGAGATCGGCTACATCCTCAACCCCAGGCTGGTGGAGTCCTCCCAGGACGAGTACCAGGACGGCGATGAGGGCTGCCTGTCGGTCCCCGGGCTGTGGTACCCCACCGAGCGGGCCTGGTACGCCCGCGCCGAGGGCACGGATCTGGACGGGAGGACGGTCGTGGTCGAGGGCGAGGAGCTCATGGCGCGGTGCATCCAGCACGAGCTTGACCACCTCGACGGGCACCTCTACCTGGATCGCCTCGACCGCAAGAACCGGGCGCACGCCATGAAGGAGCTGCGCGCCAAGGGCCTGTAGGACACCCCGTCCCCTCTGTCACTCCGCCAATTTGCGTGAGTTCGTGCTTTTCCGGGCCCGGAAAAGCACGAACTCACGCAAATTGGCGGAGTCAGGGGTCAGCCCACGCGGTGCAGCCAGCGCACGGGGGCGCCGGCGCCGGCGTAGCGGAAGGGCTCCAGCTCGTCATCCCAGGCCTGCCCCAGGGCCAGGTCCAGCTCACGGCGCATGCGCTCGGGGTCGGCGGCGTGCAGCAGCGCCGCCCTGATCCGATCCTCAGGCACCACGACATTGCCGTGGACATCGGTCTGCGCATGGAAGATGCCGAGGTCGGGCGTGTGGGACCAGCGCCCGCCGTCGATGCCAGCGCTGGCCTCCTCGGTGACCTCGTAGCGCAGGTTCGCCCAGCCGCGCAGCGCTGAGGTCAGATTGGACCCTGTTCCCGCGGGACCCACCCAACTCGTCTCGGCGCGCATCATCCCCGGCGCTGCGGGCTGCTCCGTCCAGTCCAGGCGGACACGCGAATCGAGCACCTCGGCGGCGGCCCATTCGACATGGGGGCACAGCGCCCGGGGTGCTGAGTGCACGAAAAGTACACCGCGGGTGTAGGCACCGATCATGATGAACGCCTCCTAGATGGTCCGAGATTCGTCTTCCCCAACGGTCTCGACCCAAACGGGACGCATTCACGACGCACGCGGCATGCAGAGACATTGTGCCCCAGGCAAGCATGGAAATCCAGTGAGGCGCCGGTCGCATCGCAGAGCATCAGCACTGCGCGCGGGCGGGCGGCGAGCTCACAGCCGCTGCTTGATGCGCATGCGGCGCTGCTCCAGGGAGGTGATCTCGCCCAGCAGCTCGCGATAGCCCTCCTGCTCGGCGGACATGCGCCGGTGGCGGGAGCGCAGATCCGCCAGGCGCCGATTGATCCCCATGACGGCCAGGGAGCTGAGCACCCCTGCGGCGTAGCGCTCCAGGGCGCCAGGATCGATCTCGGTGCCGCGACCGCGGATGGTGGGCAGCGGCAGGGGCGCCACCGCCAGCTCGGTGATGGCGGCGTCGATGAGGCCGACGGCCCCGTCGCGGACCTGCTCGATCCAGCGCTGGGTCGCCCTGCGACTGGCCTCCGGCTCTGCCAGCCCGGCCTGAGTGGCGCGCTGGATGAGGCTGAGGGCCTGGGCGGTGCCGCCGGCGGCCTCGATGGCCTCGTAGACGGCCCGATGCGTGGGCTGACTGAAGGAGTCGGCCCCGATCTCATCGGCGGCCGCGGCACCGGCGGGACCGGGGAGCTGGATGATGACGGCCAGGGCCTCGCGCTCGAGGCGCTCGACCGGGTCGCTGACCGGGGGCAGGCCGCGGGGCCGGGCCTGACCTCCCTCCCCATCGATGGGCCACTGCTCGGCCTGGCCGCGGTGACTGCGCCGCTCCGCGCCCTGGACGGCGCTGACGACCTCGCGATCGGGCAGGCCCAGCCATCCGGCCAGGCGGCGGGTGTACTCGCGCTTCAGGGCACGATCCTTGATGCCGGCCACCACGGGGGCGGCGGCGCGCAGCCCCTGGACGCGCCCCTCGGAGGTGTCCAGGTTGAGGCTGGCCAGGCTGGCCCGGATGACGAACTCGAAGAGGGGAACGCGCCGCCCCAACAGCCGGGGAATGCCCTGGTCGCCCTCCTTCATGCGCAGGTCGCACGGGTCCATCCCGCCGGGGTCGACGGCGACGAAGGTCTGGGTGGCGAAGCGCTGGTCCTCGGCGTAGGCGCGCAGGGCCGCCTTCTGCCCCGCGGCGTCACCGTCGAAGGTGAAGATGACCTCCCCACCGCGAGCCTGCTGCCCCCTGCCGGTGACCACTCCGGCCGCCGGATCCGCCACATCCCCGAGCAGGCGCCGCACGATCCGCGCATGATCGGCCCCGAAGGCCGTGCCGCATGTGGCCACGGCCGTGGTGACCCCGGACAGGTGGGCGGCCATGACATCGGTGTAGCCCTCGACCACGACGATGCGGTGGGACCTGGCGATCTCCTTCTTGGCCAGGTCCAGCCCGTAGAGGACCTGGCTCTTGTGGAACACGGCGGTCTCGGGGGTGTTGAGGTACTTGGGCCCCTTGTCCTCCTCGGACAGACGCCGGGCCCCGAATCCCACCGTGGCGCCGGTGACGTCCCGGATGGGCCAGATGAGACGGTCGCGGAAGCGGTCGTAGACGCGGGCGCCGTCGGCTCCCCCACGGCTGCACAGGCCCGAATCGACGAGCTCGGCCTCGGTGTAGCCGGCTGATCGCAGGTGGCGGGCGAGGTTGTCCCAGCCGGCCGGGGCGTAGCCGACTCCGAAGTGCGCGGCGGCGTGCCGGTCGAATCCGCGCGAGGTCAGGAAGTCGCGGGCGGCCTGGGCCCCGGGGGTGGCCAGCTGCTCGGCGAACCAGGACTGGGCCAGGCGGTTGGCGTCCATGAGCCGCTGGCGGGTGCCGGGCTCGACTCCCCGGCGGACCTGCCCGCCCTCCTCATAGCGCAGCTGGACCCCGGTGCGGTCGGCCAGGTACTCCACGGCCTCGGTGAAGCCCAGGTGGTTGATGCGCTGGATGAAGCTGATGACATCCCCGCCCTGGCCGCAGCCGAAGCAGTGCCAGTAGCCCAGCTGGGGGCGTACATGGAAGGAGGGGGTGCGCTCATCGTGGAAGGGGCACAGCCCCTTCATGGATCCCACGCCGGCGCTCTTGAGCGTGACGTGCTCGGCGACGACGTCCTCGATCTGGGCGCGCTGGCGCACCGCCTCGATGTCCTCGCGCTTGATCAGTCCCGCCACGGCCCTATCGTAGGCGAGGGCCGCGACATCACCAGTCCTGCCCCGGCTCCCCTGCCGGGCGGCGGCGCGCAGCGGGGATCAGACAGCGGGTATCAGACCTGGGAGAACAGCCCGCACAGGCGGGCGTGCCAGGCCCGGGCGGAGGTGTCGGTCAAGGAGGCGAGCTGGTCGACCACCACGCGCAGCCGGCCCCGGTCGTCGGCGGCCTCGTTCCAGTCGGCGGCGAAGGACTGATCGAGGTGCTGGCCGTCGGAGGCCAGCAGGGCGTCGGCCAGGTCGAACAGCACCGTGCGCTGGCGCATGTAGACGGGCTCGTGCTCGCGGGGCGCCATGACGTAGCGCACGGCCGCCCCCTTGAGGATCTGGATCTCGGCGGCGGTGTCCTTGGGCAGGACGACGTCGCCCTGGTAGCGGGTCAGCCTGCCCTGGCCGTGGATCTGGCGGGTCGCCCGGGCCACCGAGGACACGAAGCGCCCGATGAGCTCGCTGGTCAGGTTCTTCAGCACCGCGGCATCGGCGCGCGATCCGCTGTAGGAGGCGATCCAGTAGGGCTGGGAGACCAGGCGGTCCCACGCCGCCCCGAGCTCGTCGGCATCCAGGGCGCTGCCGTACCACTGGCGCGTGGCCTCGACCAGGGCCTGGGCCTCCTGGGGGTCGGTGAGGCGCTCAGGGTCCATGCGCCCCAGGGCGATGGCGTCCTCGACGTCGTGGACCGAGTAGGCGATGTCATCGGACAGGTCCATGATCTGGGCCTCGATGCAGCGCCGGCCCGCCGGTGCGCCGCGGCGCATCCAGGAGAAGATCTCGGCGTCCTCCTCATAGGCGGAGTACTTGCGCAGGCTCTTGGCCCTGTTCTCGCCGTTGCCGCCGCTGCCCTGCCCCTTGCCCCAGGGGTACTTGGCCACGGCATCCAGGCTGGCCCGGGTCAGGTTGACCCCCACCGGTCGTCCCTGGTGCCCCAGGGCCTTGGGCTCCAGTCGGGTCAGGATCCTGAATGTCTGGGCATTGCCCTCGAATCCGCCGATGTCGGCGGCCACGATGTCCAGCGCGCGCTCCCCGTTGTGGCCGTAGGGGGGATGGCCCAGGTCATGGCTCAGGCAGGCGGCGTCGACGACGTCGGGGTCGCAGCCCAGCTCCTGGCCCAGGGCCCGCCCCACCTGGGCGACCTCCAGGGAGTGGGTCAGGCGGGTGCGAACGAAGTCATCGGCCGCCGGCCCCAGGACCTGGGTCTTGGCCCCCAGGCGGCGCAGGGCGGAGGAGTGCAGGACGCGGGCCCGATCGCGCTCGAAGTGGGTGCGCCGGGGGTCCTTGGCGGGCTCGTCGACGAATCGCTCGACGTCGTGGGCCCCGTAACCCCCCATGCCTTCCATGCCCTCCATGCCCTCCAGGGCCTGGGTGCCGGGCGCGGCGGGATCATCGGCGGGGGCGACCAGGACGAGCCGGAGCCGGCTGGCCGCATCGTCGTCGGGCTGCTCGTGGGACATGGTCACAAGGTAGCGCAGGTGGAGGTTAAGATGGCTGGAATGCCCGGGCGCCCGCCCGGGCCGAAGGGAGACGCGCCCTGTGCCAACCACCACGACGCTTGTCCACCGCCCTGATGAGGCGCCACAGGAATGGTGGCGCCACGGGCTGGTCTACGAGCTCGCCTCCCCGAGCCTGTCGGCCCAGGACCTCTTGGACAGTGACCAGGTGCTCGACCATATCGTCTCCCTGGGCCTGGGAGGGGTGCTGGCGCGCCCGAGCCTGGTGGATACCGCCTCACGCGGGGACATGGATGCCGTGCGCGCCTTCATCGCCCGCGCCCATGAGCGGGATCTACGAGTGGTCATGCGCATATCCGGCGCCCTGGGCCCCGTCACGGGCCCCCTTGCCGGGCGGCACACGGCGTACCTCACCGGGCTGGAGGGCAAGGGCGAGGACCTCATGCGCAGGGCTGAGGCCTATCTGCGGGCCGGTGCCGAGGGGATCGATCTGGGCACGATCATCCCGCCGGAGGTGACCGATGAGACGGACCTGTCGGCGCTGAGCACCTACTTCGCGCGCCTGCAGGCCCTGGTGGCGGCGCACTGCGACGAGGGCTTCGTGGGCGCCGATGTCACCGCCGACTACCCCGACTCCTTGCGTCACCATCTTCAGGAGGACTGGATCCACCACCTGCGCGATGACTGCCTGACCCTGGTGCGCTGGGATGCGGTCTCGATCACCACGCACCTGACCCAGTCCCTGGCCGAGCACGCCCGCTTCGGCGCTCCTCCCGCCTGGAGGCTCCTGCCCTCCCACTCGCTCCTGGCCGAGCTCGACCCGGGTGACGGGATGCGCTGGTACTCCACGGATCCTGAGGCCCGCGTGACTCGGGGCGGCGCCCTTCAGGCCATGATGCTGGCCCTGCCCGGCGTGCTCTACCTGCGCCAGGGCGATGAGATCGCCATGGTCGACGCCGACAAGCCCACCGCGCCGCGCGAGCTCGCCGACCTGGTGGCCGAGCACGCCCGCACCCAGTCCTCGCATCTGGGCTCATCCGTGGCCACGATCCGCCATGCCGCCCACGTGCGCCGTGATCACGCCCTGGCCACGGCACCGCTGGCCTTCGTCACCGGGCTTGACTGGTGCCCGCCCGAGGCCCTGACGCTGCTGGCCCGTGACGTCCTGGTGGTGGTCAACCTGTCCACCAGCCCGATACTGCTGCCCCCTGAGGCCCGTCCGCTGCTGGCCTCAGGGCCGCTGGGACAGGATGAGGGACGGATCGTGCTGCCGGAGACGACGACGATCTGGCTGGAGGCCTCGACCGTCGCCTGAACTCGGCAACCGCGCGAGTGCAAGCCGCTGCATGTTTTCTTGCATTCGTTGCACGATTGGTTTACCTTCGGACCGTCGACCATCGACGCACCATCTCGATTCGAAGGAGAATCACTTTGGCCCGCACCCGCCGCGAAGAGGATGAGCCCCTGTGCCCCAGCGCCTGACCCTCGCAGACATCGCCGATCAGGCAGGCGTCTCCACCGCCACGGTATCGCGCGTGCTCAACGGCAAGTCCAATGTGGCGGAGTCGACCCGCCACCAGGTCCTGGCCGCCCTCGACGTGCTGGGGTACGAGAGGCCCGAGTCGCTCCACCAGGCCTCCAAGGGGCTGATCGGGCTCATCGTCCCCGAGCTGTCCAACCCGGTCTTCCCGCTCTTCGCCCAGGAGATCGAGCAGCTCCTGGCGCCCACGGGGCGCACTCCCCTGCTGTGCACCCAGACACCCGGGGGGATCAGCGAGGACGAGTACATCGAGATGCTCGTGGACCGCGGCGTGGACGGCATCATCTTCGTGTGCGGCCGCCATGCGGACACCACCAGCGATGTCACCCGCTACCACCGCCTGCGGGAGCGCGGGGTGCAGGTGGTGACGATCAACGGCAATGCCCCCACCATCACGGCGCCCGGCTTCACCACCGATGACTCGGCGGCGGCGCGCATGGCGGTGGAGCATCTGATCTCCCTGGGCCATCGGCGCATCGGCCTGGCCATGGGGCCCACCCGCATGGTGCCGGCCCAGCGCAAGCGCTCGGGCTACGGCGACGCGATGCGAGCCGCACTGCCTGACGAGCCCCTGCGCATCGCCGAGGCCCTGTTCACCTATGAGGGAGGGCTGACCGCCGGGGCACGGCTCGTGGAGCAGGGCTGCACCGCCGTGTTCTGCGGCTCGGACATCATGGCCCTGGGCGTGGTCCAGGCGGTGCGCAACGCGGGCCTGAGCGTTCCTAAGGACGTCTCAGTGGTCGGCTACGACGACTCCCCGCTCATCGCCCTGACCGACCCGCCCCTGACCACGGTGCGCCAGCCGGTCTCAGCGATGTGCCGGGCCGCGGTCAGCACGATCCTGAGCGCCATCGACGGCGGGGAGCCGGCCGATGCGGAGATGTCCTTCATCCCCGACCTCATCGTGCGCTCCTCCACCGCCCCGGCGCCCTCCTCGCCCCACGAGGGCTCCTGACGGTCCGCCGGCCCGGTGCGCCAGGCGATCAGCGCGACCATGAGCGTGCCAGGCGCGCTCCGAGCCCCGTCAGGCGCTCGGCGATGGCCCCGGGCCCTCCGGCGTCCCACTCGGCGTCCCCGGCATGGGGCTGCTCCAGGCTGTAGACCGCGGAGATGCCCGCGGCCGCCATCTCCCCGCGGGGCAGGCTGGAGCGCCCGGCGACCAGGACCGCGGGCAGTGCCAGCGCGCCGGCGGCCTGCCCGGCCAGGGCGACCACCGAGTCGGCCACGATGTCGTAGACCTCGCCATGGGCCGTGACCACGAGGTCCTGGCCCTTGACGGCCTGCGCCAGCCCGGTCAGGGAGGCCATGACCCTCGCCCCGGGGGCGGCCCAGGCGCCCAGGGCGCGCAGTGCCAGCGCCCCTCCCCCGCAGGCTCCTGTCCCCCAGGTCGTGACCGTGATCCTCTCGGGCTGACCGCCTCCCACCACCGGCAGGCTTCGCGGAGCGCTCCGCCGGGCTCGGTCCAGCAGCTCACCGCCGCGGGCGCAGGCCGCCCTGTCCAGCTCCTGGGCCTCCTCGGGGGCGATCCCGCTCACCGAGGCCAGGGCCGCGCCCGCGCCGCCCAGGCCGCCCAGGGGAAGATCATCGGCCAGTGCCAGGCCCAGGGAGCGGCCGTGCAGCAGCTGGCGCGCTGCCCTGAGACCTCCCAGGGCCTCGATCGCGCCCGCCCCGCCGTCGTGAAGCGCGGAGCGTGACAGGCCCACCACCAGGGTGTCGGCGGGCTGCGTGCGCGCCAGGGCCTGTGCCACGACCTCCCCCAGACCGGCCGATGAGCCCTGGCGGGCCTCCCTGGCCGCCTGGAGGGGATCGGTGGGCAGTGCCATGAGGCGCGCGGCATCGAGGAACCAGGTTCGCCCTGCACCGCTGCGGTCATCCTCCGCCCGGGGCGCCAGCTGCAGCAGGTCGACCTCCCGCACCTGGCCCAGCGGACCGGGGGCCTGCAGCGCCTCTCGCCCCAGGACCAGCGAGTCGGGGAGGCACTGGGCCGAGCCGGGCCCGCCGTCGGCCAGGGGCAGTGCCCGCAGCGCATCCCCGCCCCGGGCACTGCCCCATCCCGTGGCCAGGGCCCTGGCCACGCGAGGTGCGGGCAGGCCGTGCCGCGGGCCGACCAGGGCCACGCCGGCCGGCTCGGGGCGCATGGCGCCGACGGCGAGGAGGACCTTCATCGCCGGGCTCCGCCCGCACCGGCACCGCTCCTGGCTACCGGGGCCCTCATTCCTCGATGTCCTCGATGGCGCCGCCCAGGCGCGCAAGCAGCAGCGCCTCGGCCACGACGATCCGCTCCAGCTCGCCCAGGTGCATGGACTCGTTCTCGCTGTGAGCGCGGGTGTCGGGGTCCTCAATGCCGGTGACCAGGACCTCCGCCTGGGGGAAGGTCTCCTTGAGGATGGCGATGAAGGGAATGGACCCGCCCTGGCCGATCCCCACCGAGGGCTGGCCCCAGGCCTCGGTCAGCGCCCAGTGGGCCGCCTGGGTGGCCGGCGTCTGATCGCCGCCGTCGAAGGCCGGGCCGGCCTCGCGCCCGGAGACGGTCAGGCGGGCCCCGAAGGGCACATGGGCGTGGAGGTGATCGCTCAGGGCCTCCAGCGCCTGCTGGGGATCCTGGCCGGGGGCGATGCGCAGGGACAGGCGGGCCGTGGCCGAGGGGGCCAGCACGTTGCCGGCTAGGTGCAGGGGCGTGATGTCCGTGCCGATCAGCGTCAGGGAGGGCTTGGTCCACAGCCTGGCGGTCAGGTCGCCGGTTCCCGTCAGCTCCACGCCGTCGAGCACTGCGGCATCGGCGCGGAAGTCCTGCTCGGTGTACTCAGGGGCCCCGGGCTCGGCCTGGGGGCGAGTGACCAGGCCGGCGATGGCCACATCCCCCGCCTCGTCGTGGCAGGAGGCCACCAGGCGGCAGATGGCGGTGGCGGCGTCCAGGACCGGGCCGCCGTACTGGCCGGAGTGCAGGGCATGATCCAGGACCTCCAGGCGGGCGTCGACCTGGACCACCCCGCGCAGCGTCGTGGTCAGGGCGGGGATGCCCACCTTCCAGTTCATGGAGTCGGCCACGATGATGATGTCGGCATCCAGGCGCTGGCGGTGCTCGGCCAGGAAGGCCTCGAAGGCGGGACTGCCGACTTCCTCCTCGCCCTCGATGAAGACGGTCACCGAGCAGGGCAGCTCGCCTCCGCCCAGCTCGGCCAGGAGGCGGCAGGCGTGGGCATGGGTGACGACCCCGGCCTTGTCGTCGGCGCTTCCTCGGCCGAAGAGCCTGTCGCCGCGCTGCTCGGCGCGGAAGGGGTCGGCCTGGTCCCAGCCGGAGGGGTCGCCCACGGGCTGGACGTCGTGGTGGGCGTAGAGCAGGACGCGCGGGGCGCCCTCGGGGCCGGGGCGGTGAGCCAGGACCGCGGGCCTGGAGACCGTGCCATCGGGCGCCTGGGCGGTGAGGATCTCGGCCTCCAGCCCGGCCCGGCCCAGCAGCTCGACGACGGCCTGCGCGGATCGCAGGACCTGGGACTGGTCGTGGCTGGATGCTGACACAGAGGGGATGGACACCAGGTCGGTTAGGTCGGCAACGATGTCGGGGAAGGAGGAGTGGACGGCGGTGCGCACGGTATCGACTGTGATCATGGTTTTCAGGGTATCGCGCCGCTGCGGCTAGTCTGTGCTTCGTGGATCTGTTCAAGAAGCGCCGCGCGCAGTCCGAGCCCGAGCCGGCCGTCGTCGAGGACCAGCCGGTGGTCGGCAAGGGGCGCCCCACCCCCAAGCGCAAGGCGGCCGAGGCCAAGGGCCTGAGGCCGGTGGTCCCCGCTGACCGCAAGGCGGCCAAGCGCGAGGCCCAGGCCGCCCGGGACGCCGCCTGGGAGCGCCAGCGCGAGGCCATGCGCACCGGGGACGAGCGCTACCTCCCCGCACGCGACAAGGGCCCGATCAAGCGCTACGTCCGCGACTACATCGATGCGCGCTTCTGCATCGGCGAGGTCTTCATGCCGCTGACACTGGTCCTCATGCTGCTCATGTTCGCCTTCTCCTCCTGGCTGGGCAACACGGGCATCTACGTGATGCTCTCGGTCTACGCCGTCTTCTTCCTGGCCATCGCGGACTCCGTCCTGTGCTGGCTGCTGGTGCGCCGGCGCCTGGTGGCGGCCTTCGGCGCCGAGGAGGTCAGGAAGGCCGGCGGGATCTTCTTCTACGTCTTCATGCGCTGCATGCAGGTGCGCCGCTGGCGCCAGCCCTCCCCCCTGGTGGCGCGCGGCGACTACCCCTCCTGAGCCTGCAGGCCGGCAGTCCCTTCGACGTCCGCGCAGCGCGGACACCGACCAGGTGGTGGGCAGCCGCCTCCCGCCCGTCCGCCCCGGTCCTAGAATCGCGCTATGGTCGCATATCGTCATCTCGGCTCCTCAGGCCTGAAAATCACTGAGATCACCTACGGCAACTGGCTGACGCACGGCTCCCAGGTGGAGGCGGACACCGCCACCGAGTGCGTCCACACCGCGCTTGACCTGGGCATCACCAGCTTCGACACGGCGGATGTCTACGCCAATACCGCGGCAGAGGAGGTCCTGGGCAAGGCACTGGCCGGCCAGCGCCGCGAGTCCCTGGAGATCTTCACCAAGGTCTACTGGCCCATCGGCCCCAAGGGCCCCAATGACGTGGGCCTGTCGCGCAAGCACATCATGGAGGCCATCAACGGCTCCCTGACACGCCTGGGCACGGACTACGTCGACCTCTATCAGGCGCACCGCTACGACTACGCCACCCCGCTGGAGGAGACCATGCAGGCCTTCGCCGACGTGGTGCGCTCGGGCAAGGCCCTCTACATCGGCGTCTCGGAGTGGACGGCCCAGCAGATCCGGGCCGGCCAGGAGCTGGCCTCCCAGATGGGCTTCCGCCTGGTGTCCAACCAGCCCCAGTACTCGGCGCTGTGGCGCATCATCGAGGACGAGGTCGTGCCCGCATCCACGGAGCTGGGACTGGGGCAGATCGTGTGGTCCCCCATGGCCCAGGGCGTCCTGTCCGGCAAGTACCTTCCCGGTGCCCAGCCCCCGGCCGGCTCACGGGCCACCGATGCCAAGGGCGGCAAGGACATGATCTCGCGCTGGATGCGCGACGAGGTCCTCACCGCCGTCCAGGGCCTGGTACCCGTGGCCGAGCAGGCGGGGCTGACCATGCCCCAGCTGGCCATCGCCTGGGTGCTGCAGAACCCCGCGATCTCCGCCGCCATCGTGGGCGCCTCGCGCCCCGAGCAGCTGCGCGACACCGTCAAGGCCTCCGGGGTGGTCCTTGACGAGGATGTCCTCACTGCCATCGACGCCGCCCTGGAGGGCGTCATCGAGCGCGACCCGGCGCTGACGGTCTCCCCCGAGCAGCGTCCGGCCTGAGCGCCGCACACCCACTCTGAAGAGGCGAGGCCCTCGGCCGGCGCTCCAGCGCGCCTGCCGAGGGCCTCGGCGCGTGACAGGCTCCTCAGCGCGCCGGGCGGAGCAGGGACAGCGCCCGATTGATGCGGCCCGGCCAGGCCGGGCCGTTGTAGACGAAGGCGGAGTAGGCCTGGAGCAGGTCCGCCCCGGCGTCGAGCATGAGCTCGGCATCCATGATCGAGGAGATGCCGCCCACGCCGATGATGATGGGCCCCTCCCCCAGGCGCCGGCGCAGGCGGCGCACCACCTCCAGGGCGCGGGGCAGCAGCGGAGAGCCCGACAGACCGCCCTCCCCCAGATCGTGGTCGATGGTGGTGTTGGTGGCCACCACGCCCTCCAGGCCCATCTCGAGCACGAGGTCAGCCACGGCATCGATGTCCTCATCGGCCAGGTCCGGGGCGATCTTGACCAGCAGGGGCACTCGCCGTCCCGCCGCCGCATCCCCGGCCTGGCGCACGGCCGCCAGGATAGGGCGCAGGGCCTCGACCGACTGCAGGCTGCGAAGCCCGGGGGTGTTGGGGCTGGAGACGTTGACCACGAGGTAGTCGGCCCAGCGCGCCACGCGGGAGGCGGAGTAGCGGTAGTCCTCCACCGCCCCCTCAAGGGGCGTGGTCTTGGTCTTGCCGATATTGGCGCCCACGACGATGGAGCGCCCGCGCACGGTGGAGCGCAGCCGCCTCAGGCTCTCGGCAGCCTCATCAGCCCCGGCGTTGTTGAATCCCATGCGGTTGCGGATGGCGCGCATCTGGGGGTGGCGCCACATGCGGGGAGGCTCATTGCCCTCCTGGCCGCGAGCGGTGACCGTGCCCACCTCGATGAAGCCGAATCCGAGCATGTCCAGGCCCTCGATCGCCTCCCCGTCCTTGTCCATGCCCGCGGCCAGGCCCAGGAGCCCGGGAACCGGTCGGGCCAGGGGCCCGCCCTGGCCGCTGGAGGGCACGGGGAAGGCAGGACGACGCCCCCACGCCTGGCGCACGACATCCCGCAGGATGGGGACCCTGCTGGTGGTCCTGATGGCCCTCAGGCACACGTCATGGATGAGCTCGGGGTCGATGCGGGTCAGTGTCGTCTTGTAGAGAAGGTCGTAGAGCACGGGTTCAGGCTACCCTGACAGCATTGCGCCATCGCCCTGAGCCGCCGGCCCGCCGATCCCGGCACCGGGGCAGGGGCCACGATCACCGAGGTAGCCCGTGTCCTTCAACCGCGACATCCAGCTCGATCCCAACCGCGTGTCCACCCGCTCCGGCGGGGGCAGGCGCGGGGCCGCCATTGGTGGCGGATCGATTCTGACGGTGATTGCCGTCGTCCTGATCTCCCAGTTCACCGGAGTGGATCTCAGCGGCCTGCTCAACCAGCAGCAGGGGGCCTCGACGGCCTCGACCTCCTCGACCATCGACACCTCGATGTGCACCGATGGCGCCGCGGCCAACGAGCACACCCAGTGCCGCATGATCGCGACCGCCGAGTCCCTGGACGCGGTGTGGGGGGACCAGCTCCCCTCCCAGGGCGGGCCGGCCTACCGGCGCCCCGAGTTCGTGCTGTGGGACGGCACCGCGGTCAACTCGGCCTGCGGGACGGCCTCCAGCTCAGTGGGCCCCTTCTACTGCTCGGGCGACGAGAGCGTCTACCTGGACATGGGCTTCTTCTCCGACATGGAGCGCACCCTGGGCGCCAAGGACACTCCCCTGGCCCAGGAGTACATCGTGGCCCACGAGTTCGGTCACCACGTCCAGCACCTGACCGGGACCATGGCCGCCGCGGACCGCTCGGGGGCAGGCGCCACCTCGGACTCGGTGCGCCTGGAGCTCCAGGCCGACTGCTATGCGGGCCTGTGGGTCCACTACGCCTCGACCACGCCCGACCCCGAGACGGGCAAGCCCTTCCTCGTGCGCCCTTCGGCCGAGGAGATCACCGGGGCCATCAACGCGGCCGAGGCCGTGGGGGACGATCACATCCAGGAGCGCCACGCCGGTCAGGTCGACTCCGACACCTGGACGCACGGCTCCTCCGAGCAGCGCGTGCGCTGGTTCACCACCGGGATGGAGTCGGGCTCGGTGCACACCTGCGACACCTTCGCCGTGGACGCCTCCCAGCTGTGATCCTCAAGGCCATGAGCGCTCCCGGGTCCGCGCCCGCGAGCACTCGGGGCTGAGACGCGGCCCACAGCGCCAGCGGACGCGCCTGGCAGACTTGCCCCATGCGAGTCGCGGAGATCGCCCGGCTGACGGGTACCACGGTGCGCACGGTGCGCTATTACCACTCCCTGGGACTGTTGCCCGTGCCCGCCGAGCGCGGCGGCTGGCGGGACTACGACTTGAGCCATGTGGCGCGCCTGTCGCGCATCCGCTGGCTGGTGCGGGCCGGGGTGCCGCTCAGTGCCGTCGCCCGGGTGCTTGATGGCGCTGAGCCGACGACGGTCCCCGACGACGGCGCGCCCGACGGAGCATCAGTGACCCAGGACCTCGCTGCCGCACTGGCCTCGGCCGAGGCCCACCTGGAGGAGGTCACCGCCCAGCGGGACATGCTCGCCTCGCTCCTGGAGCGCTCACGGGCCGGGATGGCAGTGAGCCCCATGCCCCCGCGCATGGCCGCCTTCTTCGACCGCATGGAGGCCGCGGCCTCCGATGAGCGGACCCGGGCCGCCGTGCGGGCCGACCGGGACGCCGTCGACCTGGCCTGCTACCGGGGCCAGATGCCCGCGGAGGCCGAGCTCCTCTTCCCCGATCCCGACGCCGGGGATGACGCCGCCACGCTGGCCGCCTATGGCAGGGCCGGCGCGGGACTGAGCCAGGAGGAGACCGAGGCAATGGCCGCCGCGATGGTCGAGCGCCTCGTCCGCCGCGTGGAGCCCGAGCGCTTGCGCGCCCTGGCCCGGGAGGCGGACCGGGAGGCCATCCACGCGGTCTTCCAGTTCTTCGCCTCCTTCGAACAGCTGGGATCCGCCTACGCCCGGGCCATGGAGGCTCGCCTCCTCGAGGCGATCGATCACTGGGCGGTATCGGAGGAGTCCTGACACTCCCGGGCCTTGCGTGCGACGCCACGTCACACCCGATCGTGGAGGCATGAGCACTCCTGACTCCCCCGCCATCGAGGTGACGGGCCTGGTCAAGACCTTCGGGGGCCTGCGGGCACTCGACGGGCTCGACCTGACGATCCGCGCCGGCCAGATCCACGGCTTCCTGGGCCCCAACGGAGCCGGGAAGTCCACCGCCATCCGGGTCATGCTCGGCATGTACCGCCGCGACGCCGGCGCGGTGAGCGTCCTGGGCCTCGATCCGGCCCGCGATGCCGCCACCATCACCAGGCGCACCGCCTACGTGCCCGGCGACGTGGCCCTGTGGCCGGCCCTGACCGGAGGCCAGACGCTCGATGCCCTGGCAGGCCTGCGCGGCGCCCGCGACCCCCGCCGCGAGGCCGAGCTCATCGAGGCCTTCAGCCTCGATCCCTCCAAGCCGGTGCGCTCCTACTCCAAGGGCAACCGCCAGAAGGTCATGCTGGTCGCCGCTCTGGCGGCGCCCTGCGAGCTCCTCATCCTCGATGAGCCGACCTCCGGGCTCGACCCCCTCCAGTCCGAGACCTTCGTCGCCGCCGTTCGCGATGCCGCCGATCACGGCCGGACAGTCCTCATGTCCAGTCACATCATGGCCGAGGTCGACAGGCTCTGCGAGGCAGTGACCATCATCAAGGACGGCCGGGCCGTCGAGTCCGGGTCCATGGCCGCGCTGCGGCACCTCAGGGCCTCGCGCCTGACCTGCCAGCTTCCCCCGGGAGCACGACTGGGGCGCCACCGCCGCGGGCTCGGCGGGCTCCTCCCCCACAGGTGGTCCGCGTCTTCCGCGAATCAGGACCCCGCCTGGCCCCAGCCCGACGCCGAGGGCCGCTTCCGCGCCTCCGTGCCCGCCGAGCAGGTGCCCGCGGTCCTGGCCGCCCTGCTCGACGCCGGGGCGCGCGAGCTCACCTGCGCTCCCGCCTCCCTCGACGAGGTCTTCCTCGAGCACTACCGGGCGGAGGCACGATGAGCCCCGGCGATGGCGCGCTGCGCCCGTGGCTCATCGACATGCGCCTGCGCCTGCGCTGCGAGCGCGCATGGCTGATCGCCCTGCCCATGGGGGTCCTCCTGCTCACCGCCGCCCTATCCCCCTCCTACGGCAGGACCTTCGCCTCGAGGGCGGATCAGCAGCAGGTCGTGGCCCAGGCCCGCGCGAACGACACGATGATGCTCCTGTACGGCCGCTTGGACAGCGAGGCGGACGCCGTTGAGATCGCGGTGTGGGAACTGGGCGCCATGACCTGCCTGGTCCTGGGCATCGTCATCGTCCTGCGCGCTGCGGCCGTCTCCAGGGGCGAGGAGGACCAGGGCCGTGCCGAGCTCCTGCACGCCGCCTGCGCGGGACCGGTGCCCCGGGTGATCGCACAGGCCGCCCTCCTGGGGATCCTCAGCGCGCTGGTCGGGGCGGCCGCGGGCGCGGGCCTGCTCGCCCTGCAGGGCGCCGGCGCCGCCGACGCCTGCTCCTACGGGGTGGCCGTGGGACTGACCTGCCTGCTGCTGGCCGCCACCACCCAGGTGGGCGCCCAGCTCGCCGCGGATGCCGCGGGCACCCGCGCCGTGGGGATGACCGTGCTGGCGGCGAGCTTCCTCTCCTACGGGCTGGACTGCGCCAAGGACTGGCGGTGGTCCGGCCTGGCCGCGGCGGCCTCGCCCTTCCGGCTGCGTGAGGAGCTGGCAGCGGGTGAGGGCCATGACTGGACGCCCTGCCTGTGGGCGCTGGCCGCCTGGATCCTCCTGACGGGAGTGGCCGCCGTGATGGCGCGCCGTCGGGATCTGGGGCAGGGCCTCGTCTCAGTGCGCCCGCCCTGGATGCGGATGCCACTGCGCGCGCCTGGGCCCGCCGCGCTGGCCCTGTGGCTCTCGGCGCGCAGCATGATCACCTGGGCGCTCGCGGTGGGCGCGACCGCGGGACTGTTCACAGATATGGGCAGGAGCCTGGTGGAACTGGCCCAGCAGGGCGGCTTGAGCTCTGACAGCGAGATGGGGTCGCTTCTGGGCAGCAGCAGTGATCCCGGGGAGGCCTTCCTGGCCTACCTCGGCTCCCTCCTGGGGGTGCTGGCCGCGTGCCAGGCCGTGTCCCTGGCCTCGAGTGCGGGAGCCGAGGAGCTCAGCGGGAGGATCGAGGCGGTGTCCGCCACCGGTGTCACGACGGTGCGCACCATCCTGGCGTGGTGGATGACGGCGCTGGTGAACTCCGGCCTGACCCTCACCTGCGCGGCCGGGGCAGCGGCGACCGTCGGGGAGGATGCCCTGGGGACAGACTCCTGGGATGCGCTCCGGCTCGTGGCCGGGCAGTGGCCCGCAGCGATCGCGGCGGCCGGCCTGGCCTCCTTCGTGTGCGCGGCCCGGCCCCGGTGGCGAGGGCTGGCCTGGATCCCCGTACTCGCGAGCCTGGGCATCACGCAGTTCGGGGCGAGCCTGGACCTGCCCGAGGGGATCCGTGACGCCAACCCTGCGGCCCAGGCCGGCCAGAGCGGATCGTGGTGGCTGCTCGGCATGGCCGTCGTCCTCATCGCCTCAGGCATCCTCCTCCACCGACGGCGCGACCTCATGCTGGCCGGCACCACCCGCCCGGGACTGCCTCATCCGGGCCTCTCACCGATCCACCCTCAACCCGCACCATCGAGAGGATGATCCCCCATGACCGCAGTGATCGTCGTCGAGTCCTGCTTCGGCTCCACCCGGGCGGCCGCCCAGGAGATCGCGCGGGGACTACAAGATGCCGGAGTCCCCGCCCGGGTCCTGTCCCCCGGCCAGGCCACCGGCGAGGCGCTGGCCGGGGCCGGGCTCGTCGTGCTGGGCGCGCCCACCCACAACCGGGGGCTGCCGACCACCGCCAGTCTGGCCAAGGCCGCAGCGGCAGGGGGCGACGACGGCGCGGAGCGCGCAGGCGGTCCTGCGGGTCGGAGCATGCGCGAGTGGCTGGCCACCGCCCCGATCCCCCCGCAGGCTCGCGTGGCGGCCTTCGACACCGTCACCGGGCGCTCCTGGCTCCACGGCTCAGCGGCCAGGCAGATCCTCAAGGCCCTCGGGCGCCGGCGAGCCCCGATGCGCAGCCTCGTGGTCACCGGCACCCAGGGGCCCTTGGCCCATGGCGAGGCCCAGGCCGCCCGCGCATGGGGCGCCGAGCTCGCCCGGCCCTGACCCGGCGGCCCGGGGGCCTCAGACGTTGAAGCCCAGCGCCCGCAGCTGCTCGCGGCCCTCGGGGGTGATCTTGTCCGGGCCCCACGGCGGCAGCCACACCCACTGGATGCGCACCTGGTCGGCGATGCCCACCAGGGCCTGCTGGGCCTGCTCCTCGATGACATCGGTCAGCGGGCAGGCGGCCGTGGTCAGGGTCATGTCCAGCACCACGGTGCCATCAGGGTCGATGGACACCCCGTAGAGCAGGCCCAGGTCCACGACGTTGATGCCCAGCTCGGGGTCGATGACGTCGCGCAGCGCCTCCTCGACTGCGGCGGCGTCCACCTGCTCGACGGGCGCTGGGCTGTGCTGTGCCGCCATCGGATTGGCGGCGGTGCTCTCACTCATGGGTTCTCCTTGATCGCGGAATGCGGCACTCAGGTGGTCCGGGGCTCGACGTCGGGCAGCGCCACACCGGACTTGGCCAGGGCGTCTTTGAGGGCCATCCAGCCCAGCAGGGCGCATTTGACACGGTTGGGATACTTCGAGACCCCCTCGAAGGCGGCGGCGTCCTGGAGCTCGTCGAGGACCTCCTCATCGACGCCCTTGCCGCGCGAGTGCATGAGGATGTCGAAGTCGGCCTCCAGGCGGGCGACGGTGGCCAGGTCGGCGCCGTCGACCAGATCGTGCATCACCGAGATGGAGGCCTGGGAGATGGAGCACCCCTGCCCCTGCCAGCCCACGGCCTCGATCCGCCCGTCCTGGACGCGCACGCCCAGGGTCACCTCATCCCCGCAGGTCGGGTTGACCTGGTGGCTGGTGGCGTCAGGGGCCTCAAGAGCGCCGCATCCGTGGCGCTCGCGGGAGTGGTCGAGGATGACCTGCTGGTAGAGCTGGTCGAGTTCGTTCATGCTCACCTCCGGAAGTAGCGGCGGACGTCCTGGACGGCGTCCAGTAGGCGGTCGATGTCCTCGGCCCTGGAGCAGGGCCCGAAGGAGGCGCGCGATGTGGCGTGGACGCCGAAGTGGGCGTGAATCGGCTGAGCGCAGTGATGGCCGGTGCGCACCGCGACCCCAGCGGCATCCAGGACCTGGCCCACGTCGTGGGGGTGGACCCCCTCAATGGTGAAGGCCACCACGCCCAGGCGGTCGCGGGAGTCCTGCGGCCCGATGAGCCGCAGCCCCTCGATGCCCCCCAGGCCCTCCAGGGCCCGCTCCAGCAGGGCCATCTCGGTGGCGTGGAGGCGGTCCATCCCCACCGCGCCCAGGTAGTCCACGGCCGTCTGCCACCCCGCTGCCTGCGCCAGGGGCTGGCTGCCGGCCTCATAGCGCGCCGGACCGGACATGTAGGTCGAGGACTCCATGGTCACGACCTCGATCATGGATCCGCCGGTCAGGACCGGTGGCATGGACCTCAACAGCTCCTCGGTGGCCACCAGGGCCCCGATCCCGGTGGGCCCGCACATCTTGTGGCTGGACAGGACCATGGCATCGACGCCCGCCGCGCTCAGGTAGGAGAAGTCCAGCGGAAGGTGGGCGGCGGACTGGCAGGTGTCCAGGACCACCAGGGCCCCGACCGCCTGAGCCCGCGGCAGGATCTGCTCCAGGGGGCTGATGGCCCCGGTGACATTGGAGGCGTGAGTCAGGGCCAGCACCCGGGTGCGCTCGGTGATGACCTCGAGGGTCTCCAGGTCGATGCGCCCGTCATCGCTGAGATCCAACCAGGTCAGGCGCGCCCCCGTGCGGGCACACAGCTCCTGCCAGGGCACCAGGTTGGCATGGTGCTCGGCACGGGTGACCACCACCTCGTCGCCGGCGCCGATGGCCAGGCGGGAGGAGGGGTCGTGGGGCGCTGCCCGGCCCTCGCCATGGGAGGCGGGCCTGCCGGCGCTAGCATGGCCGATGGCCAGGGCCACCAGGTTGATCGCCTCTGTGGCGTTCTTGGTGAAGACCAGCTGGTCGCCTCGGGCCCCCACGAAGGCGGCCACGGCCTGGCGGGCGTCCTCCCAGGTGGCTGTGGCCTCGTCGGCCAGCTGGTAGGTCGAGCGGCCGGCGGCACCGTTGGACAGGCGGTAGAAGCGCTCCTCGGCCTCGATGACACAGGCGGGCTTCTGGCTGGTCGCGGCCCAGTCCAGGTACACCAGCGGCTCGCCGTTGCGGGCCGGGCGCGCCAGGTAGGGGAAGTCGGCGCGGATCGCGTCGACCTCCCGGTCACTGAGGGCGGTGGCGGTGGGTGTCATGAGCTGCCTTCCGGGCGATGGGGCGTGGCACGGTCTGCTCACGGTGAGTCTGGGACCGTCCCGGGGCGCGCGGTGCGCCCCGGGACGAGCGCTCAGGCCTGGAAGCGGTCGTAGCCCTCCTCCTCCAGGCGCTCGGCCAGGTTGGGGCCGCCGGCCTCGGCCACGCGCCCGTCGACGAAGACGTGGACGAAGTCGGGCTTGATGTAGCGCAGGATGCGCGTGTAGTGGGTGATGAGGAGGAAGCCGGCCTCGGACTCGGCGTGGAGGCGGTTGACGCCCTCGGAGACGATGCGCAGGGCGTCGACGTCCAGGCCCGAGTCGGTCTCGTCCAGGACGGCGAAGCGCGGGCGCAGCAGTTCCATCTGCAGGATCTCGAAGCGCTTCTTCTCCCCGCCGGAGAAGCCCGTGTTGACGTCGCGCTGGGAGAAGGAGGGGTCGATGCGCAGGCGCTCCATGGCGGCATTGACCTCGCTGACCCACTGGCGGACCTTCGGGGCCTGGCCGTCGATGGCGGTCTTGGCGGTGCGCAGGAAGTTGGCGACGCTGACCCCGGGAACCTCCACGGGGTACTGCATGGCCAGGAAGAGGCCGGCGCGGGCGCGCTCGTCCGCGCTGAGCTCGAGCAGGTCAACGCCGTCGAGCAGGACCTTGCCCTCGGTGACCTCGTAGTCGGGGTGGCCGGCGATGGAATAGGCCAGGGTGGACTTGCCCGAGCCGTTGGGGCCCATGATGGCGTGGACCTGGTTGGAGTCGATGGTCAGGTCCACGCCCTTGAGGATGGGCTTGGGTCCGTCATTGCTCTCGACCTGGACGTGGAGGTTGATGATCTCAAGGGTGCTCATGGATGTGCTTTCGGCTTGTACGGTTCGTGGGGTGGGCTCAGCCCTGCTGGTCGGTGCGCGCGGCGATGACGCCGGTGAGCTGGAGCTCGTGCTCGATGGCGCTCATGAGGCGCTCCTCGACCTCGGGCACGCCGATCTCGGCGACGATCTCGTTGAAGAAGCCCAGGACCACCAGCCGGCGGGCCTCGGTCTCGGTGATGCCGCGCGAGCGCAGGTAGAACAGCTGCTCGTCGTCGAATCGCCCGGTGGCGCTGGCGTGGCCCGCCCCCTCGATATTGCCGTTCTGGATCTCCAGATTGGGCACGGAGTCGGCCTTGGCCCCAGGGGTGAGCACCAGGTTGCGGTTGAGCTCGTAGGTGTCGGTGCCCCGGGCCCCTGCCCCGATGAGGCAGTCCCCCACCCACACGGCATGGGCCCCCTCGCCCTGAAGGGCGCCCTTGTAGGTGACGCGGGAGTAGCAGTGGGGCTCGGTGTGCGCCACGTAGGGGCGGTGCTCCTGGTGCTGGCCGGCGTCGGTGAAGTAGACGCCGTAGGCGTCGATGCGCCCGCCCTCGCCGGCATAGCCCAGGTCGGGGCAGATCCGCACGTCCCCGCCCAGGGAGACCACGACATGCTTGAGCACGCCCCGGCCCTGGACCCGCACGCGGTGGTTGGAGGCGTGGACGGAGCGGTGCTGCCAGCCCTGGATGCTGACCACGGTCAGCTCGGCGCCATCGGCGACGTCGATCTCCACGCCCTGGGTCAGGGCGGCGGTCCCGGTGTGGTCCAGCACGACGGTGCCGACCGAGCCCGCCTGCGCGGCGATGTGGAGGTGCTGGGCGGTGGGGTGGGCCAGCTCCTCATCCTGGCCGATGATGTCCAGGCGCGCGGCCCGCTCCAGGCGCGCTCCGGCGCTCAGGGTCACGACGGTGGCGCTGGTGAAGGCGGCCCAGGCGGTCACGCCGCTGCGGTCGACGGGGGCGCCGATGGTGCCCAGGCGGGGGTCGTGGCGGTCCACGACCTCCACCATGGCCCCGGCGGGCAGGTCGGTCTCCACGCGCAGGGCGTCGGCCGCGGTGCCGATGGCCACGGCATCAAGGTCGAACAGGGGCGCGAAGCGCCTCATCGGGGTGAAGCGCCACTCCTCCTCCCGGCCACCGGGAACAGGGATCTGCGCGGGGTCGAAGGAGGTGGGGCGCTCAGCGCGCGAGGAGACGTAGCGCGGGCCGGGGCCCTGGGCGGCGCCGTGGGAGTGGGCGCCATCCAGCTGCGCGCCGGAGTGGTCGGTGGACAGGTCAGGCATTGATGGCTCCTTGCCGCGGGGATACCGCGACGGGTGATGATCCGGGTGGATGGTCCTGGGGTCTGGGCTGTGGCCGGCGGGGCTCAGCCCACGGAGTTCTCCATCTGGAGCTCGATGAGGCGGTTGAGCTCCAGGGCGTACTCCATGGGCAGCTCGCGGGCGATGGGCTCCACGAAGCCGCGCACGATCGTGGCCATGGCCTCGGTCTCGCTCAGCCCGCGCTGCATGAGGTAGAAGAGCTGATCGGCGCTGACCTTGGAGACGGTGGCCTCGTGGCCCATCTCGACGTCGTCGTTGCGCACATCCACATAGGGGTAGGTGTCCGAGCGGGAGACCTCGTCGACCAGCAGGGCGTCGCACAGCACGTTGGACTTCGCGTGGCGCGCGTTCTTCATGATCTGCACCAAGCCCCGGTAGGCCGAGCGGCCCCCGTGGCGGGCCACGGACTTCGAGACGATGTGGCTGGAGGTGTGGGGCGCCATGTGAACCATCTTGGCGCCGGTGTCCTGGTGCTGGCCCTCCCCGGCGAAGGCGATGGACAGGGCCTCGCCTCGCGAGTGGGGTCCCATGAGGAAGACGGCCGGGTACTTCATGTTGCGCTTGGATCCGATGTTGCCGTCGATCCACTCCATGGTGGCGCCCTCGGCGCAGGTGGCGCGCTGGGTCACGAGGTTCCAGACGTTGTTGGACCAGTTCTGGATGGTCGTGTAGCGCACGCGGGCGTTCTTCTTCACCACGATCTCCACGATGGCCGAGTGGAGGGAGTCGGTGGAGTAGATGGGGGCGGTGCAGCCCTCGACGTAGTGGACGTAGGAATCCTCGTCGGCGATGATGAGGGTCCGCTCGAACTGCCCCATGTTCTCGGTGTTGATGCGGAAGTAGGCCTGGAGCGGGATCTCGACGTGCACGCCCTTGGGGACGTAGATGAAGGAGCCCCCGGACCACACGGCCGTGTTGAGGGCGGCGAACTTGTTGTCCCCCGCGGGCACGACCGTGCCGAAGTACTCCTGGACCAGCTCGGGGTACTCGCGCACGGCGGTGTCCGTGTCCACGAAGATGACGCCCTGGGCCTCCAGGTCCTCGCGAATCTGGTGGTAGACGACCTCGGACTCGTACTGGGCGGCGACGCCGGCCACGAGGCGCTCGCGCTCGGCCTCGGGGATGCCGATGCGGTCGTAGGTGTTCTTGATGTCCTCGGGCAGGTCATCCCAGGAGTTGGCGGGGCGGTCCGTGGAGCGCACGTAGTACTTCACGGCGTCCATGTCCAGATCCGAGAGGTCCACGCCCCAGGTGGGCATGGGCTTGCGCTCGAAGGTCCTGTAGGCCTTGAGCCTCTTGTCCAGCATCCACTGCGGCTCGCCCTTGATGGCGGAGATCTCCCGGACCACCTGCTCATCCAGGCCCCGCTTGGCATTGGCCCCGGCCGCATCGGAGTCGTGCCAGCCGAAGTCGTAGCTTGTCGAGATCGAGTCGATAATCTCGTCGTCGCTGCTGCGCACGGTCTCGGTCGTAGGAGATGTCATCGAAGTCATCGAATTCCTTCCATTGACGGCCGCAGTGGCGCGTCGTGACGGTGGTGGAGGTCGTGGGTGGTGTGCGGGGATCAGCTCGTGGCCGCGGGGCCCTGCCTGCCGGCAGCCGGGGGCCTGAGGCCCTGGGCGCCCTTGGCCGCCCGCACCGCGCGCTTTCGCAGCGCGGGCATGGCGATGGGGATGTGAGTGGTGCACACGTGCTCCCCGCCGGCCAGGGTGGCCAGGCGCTGAACGGGCACCCCCACCAGGCGGGATATGGCCTGGGTCTCGGCATCGCAGAGCTCGTGGAACTCTCCGGCGACGTCGCGCACGGGGCAGTGGCCCTGGCAGAGCTGGACCGCGTAGGAGCCGTCCCCGACGTCGCGAACAGAGGCGGCGTAGCCGTCGAGGGTGAGGGCGTCGGCCAGGGCGCGGGCCCGCTCGGCCGGGTCCTTGCCGACTGCCTCGACAGCACCGGAGTAGCGCCGCTCGAGATCGCGGCCGCGGGCGGCTGCGAAGGAGTCGACGGCGCCGTCCCCGGCCACCTGGGACAGGTAGCGCAGCGCCCGGTTGGCCAGGTCCGAGTAGCCCTCGGCGAAGGAGGTGCGGGCCGTGGCGGTGAGCACGTAGTGGCGCGCCGGGCGGCCCCGCCCGCGCTTGCCCATGGTCGCCGGGCTGTGGACCTCGATCTGCTCCTCGTCCTCCAGGGCGGAGATGTGCCGACGAACGGCGGCGGGTGTCAGGGACAGGACCTTGGCGAGCTGGGCGGCGGACACCGGGCCCTTCTCGGCGATGAGATCGAGCACCCGGGCCCGGGTGGAGTCGTCATCGGCGGGCGCTGCCATGGCTCTCATCGCTCCTCTCCGCGTAATCCGGCTCGGCTGCCGGGCCTGCGTCCCTCGGATGACCCTCGGATCCGCCCGGCGGCGGGGCGCCTGGTGGCCCCACGAGTACTTTAACCAAGATCATGCTTGCCGAATTCCATCCAGGCAAGTTCACGAGCACATCTCGATGGTGGGATTCAACACCACCGACGATAGAAGCTCCTAGAGGGCCAGGCAGGCCTTACCAATAGGCGGCTGCTGCTATGGGCCGTGTCGCGGGCCGGTTCCGCGCTGCGCACCAGCCCGGAGCGGCGCGCCCACGCCGAAGGGGGCACGGTGATCAGGAAGGATGTCGAGGGAGATGTCGAGAGGGATGTCGAGAGGGACGGGCCGCCGTGGCCTCAGCCGGTCGGCGGGGCTGCGGCGCCGTCCACGGAGTCGCGCTCCACCGGCGGGCACGGGACGGTCAGGATCCCCCCTGCCGGGACCTCCTGAAGGCCCAGGAGGACCCTGACCCCAGCGGCCCCCATCTCGTAGTGAGGCAGCGCCACGGTGGACAGGGAGGGGTGGAGGTGGCCGGCGATGACCTCCTGGTTGTCGAAGCCGACGACGGACAGGTCCTGGGGGATGCTCAGACCCCGCTCCTTGATGGTGTCGTACAGGCCCATGGCCATGCGGTCGTTGTGGCAGCACACCCCTGTGGCCCCGGTGGCCAGCAGGTCGTCGGCGATCCCGTAGCCGCCCTCCTGATCGGGCCTGGCCTCCAGGATGAGATCCTCGTCCACCGGGATGCCCGCCCCGGCCAGCGCCTGCCGGTAGCCCTGCAGGCGCCCCGAGCGGGCGGGCGAGGCGGTGGTGGTGTTGATGAAGGCGATGCGGCGGTGCCCCCGCCTCAGGAGGATCTCTGCCGCCCGTCTGCCCCCGTCGACCTCGTCGGGGACGACCGCGGCGGGGCCCGCCCCCACCCGGCCGTAGCAGTTGACCAGGACCGAGTCGGTCTCGCCCAGTGCGGGGGGGACCTCCACCTCGCGGTGGTACCAGCGCGAGTAGAGGATGCCGCGCACGTTGTACTGGAGCATCATGGCGATGGCCCGCTCCTCGGCCTCCTGGTTGCCCTCGGTATTGGTCACCAGCAGGACGTGACCGTGCCTCCAGGCCTCCTCCTGGGCGCCGTGGACGATCTGCCCGGCGAAGGGAGTCGAGGCGATGGAGTCGGCCACCAGCCCGATGAAGGGACTGGTCCCCTGGACCAGGGTCTTGGCCAGGGCGTTGGGGCGGTACCCGAGCTCCTCGACGGCCTGGCGCACCCGCTCACGCGCCTCGGGGCCGATCCGCGCCTCCGTCTTGTGGTTGACCACGTGGGAGACGGTCGTCACCGAGACCCCTGCTCGTTGGGCCACCTCCCGCATGGTGACGCGATGGCCCTCGCCCGCCCGGCTCATCCTCATCCCTTCGTCGATCCGCTCTCCAGACCATAGATCATGGCCTTGTTGAGGACTAGGAATACCAGGAGCAGCGGGGTGATCGTGATGGTCACCGCGGCGAAGGTCGCGGTCCAGTCGGTCTTGCCCATCGCGCCGATGTAGTTCTGCAGTCCCAGGGGGACGGTCTTGAGCCCCTCGGTCAGGACGAAGGTGTTGGCGAAGACGAACTCGTTCCAGATGAAGATCGCGTTGACCATGACCACGGTGACGACGGTGTTGAGGGACATGGGCATGGTGATGCGGGTGAAGATGCGGTAGGGGCCGGCGCCATCGATCGAGGCGGCCTCGTAGATCTCGCGGGGGATGTAGCTGAAGAAGGACATGAAGAGGAACAGGGACATCGGCAGGGCGAACCCGGCCAGCGGGATGATGATCGACAGGTGGGTGTCGAGCATGCCGATCCTGGAGTAGTCGATGAACAGCGGCACGAGCGCGATCTGGACGGGGACCACGATCCCCATGAGGAGGATTGCGCGGATCAGCCCGGCGCCCTTGAAGCCCAGGACCTGGATGGCGTAGGCGCCCATCATGCCGCACACCACGATGAGGGCGCAGGATCCCAGGGTGACGATCGCGGAGTTGAGGATCGTGGTCCCCAGGTCCCCCTGCTCGATGGCTCGGGCGAAGTTGTCCAGGGTGAGGGATGCGGGCAGTCCGAAGGGATTGCCCGCCGCGAAGTCCTCGGGGCCGCGCACGGAGGTGAGGATCAGCCAGATGAACGGGTAGACCTGGATGACCAGCGCGAGCCCCAGGAGGAGCCTGTGGAGGATCTGCGCGGCGCGCAGCCGGCGCCGACGGTGCTGGCGGTGCTGGCAGTGCTGGCGCGGCATGCTGTCCGGGATGCCGGGCAGGGTGGGTGCGGTGGTGGTCATGATCAGTCCTTCCCCCTTCTCATGATCCCGACGATGAGGCCCACGGCGACCAGGCACTCGACGACGATGAACACCGAGATCGCGGAGGCGTAGCCGTAGTTGGTCGAGGTGAAGGCGGTCTTGTACATGTAGGTGGTGACGAGCTCGGAGGCCCGGCCAGGGCCGCCATTGGTCAGCAGGTAGGGGATGTCGAAGCCCCGAAGCCCGTAGGTGACGGCCATGACGAGCGTCGTGGTCCACACGGGCCTGATGTGCGGGAAGCGGATCGCGGTGAAGACCTTCCAGGCGCCGGCGCCGTCGAGGGAGGCGGCCTCCTCCAGCTCCTTGGGCACCGAGAGCAGAGCGGCGTAGAGGATAATGGTGTAGAGCCCGAGGAACCGCCAGCCCTCGGGGACGGAGACCGCGGCCAGGACCGTGCTGGTGTTGGACAGCCAGGCCTGATCCAGGGATCCCAGCCCGACGGCGTCGAGGACGGAGTTGACCAGGCCCCGGGGATCCAGGGAGTAGATGCGCTGGAAGAGCAGGGCGATGGCGGTGGTGGAGATGACCGCCGGCATGAGGAGGAGGACCTTGAGGACCTCTCGCCCCCGGGTGATGGTCAGCAGGAGGCAGGCGATCCCCAATCCGACCCCCATCTGGATCGTCACGCAGATGACGAGGTAGAGGAGCTGATTGACGAAGGCCTTCCAGAACACCGGGTCCTGCCCCAGCATCCTGGTGTAGTTGTCCAGGCCCGCGAACCGCATCTGCGTGATGCCGTCCCAGTGGAAGAAGCTCAGGACGAGGGACTGGATGATGGGCAGCAGAACGCCGCCGCCGAACAGGAGGATCGGCGGGAGCAGGAAGACGGCCACGGACCGTCGTGAGCGATAAGGAAGCATGAGGACCTCACATTGGGCTCAGCAGTGATTGGGGGATCGGGGCGGGGGCCCTGCCGCGGGGCGAGGATCCCCCGCCCCGCAGGGCTCACTCGCTGAAGTAGGAGGGGGCGTTGGTCGACAGGGCCTGATCCATGGTGGAGATGAACTCATCGACGGTGATATCGCCCTGCACGAGGAGCACCTGCTCCTGGAGCAGCGTGGTGTTGGTGGTGGGGTCGAGCTGGGTGTCCCAGGGCATCAGCGCGGCGCCCTCCACCTTGGCGGCCTCGTCGATGGCCTGCTGATAGATCGGCAGGGCGTTGTCGGGGACCACGGGGGGCGTGGTCGTGGGGCCCAGGAGACCGGTGGCGGCGTACATCTCCGGGTAGCGCTCCAGGGCGAAGCGGAGGAAGTCGTGGACGAGGGGGTCATAGGTGGCGGCGTTGACGGCCACGCCGATGCCCGAGGGGGCGACGTACTCGTTGGCGCCGGTGACGCCGCCGGAGATGGTCGGCAGCGTGAAGTAGCCGATGCTCTTGTGGAGGTCCGCGGGAAGGTCCGTCGTCGCCAGGCTCGGGAGCTCCCAGGTGCCCATGCAGTAGATAGCGGCCCTGCCGGAGGTGAAGAGGTTCTGGGCGTCGGTGTAGCCCACGGAGGAGAAGCCCTTCTGGAAGGCGCCCGCCTCGCCCAGGTCGTGGAGCCATTGCGCGGCTCGCCTGCCCGGGTCGTCGGCGAAGGAGGCCTCGCCGGTCTTGAGCGTCGTGATGTACTTCTCCCCCGCGATCCGGAAGGGCTGGTAGGCCACGTAGCGCTCCAGGGGCCAGCCGTCCAGGCCGTCCAGGGCGATCGGGATGACCCCGGAGCCGGCGAGCTTCCTGCACAGCTGGGGGAAGTCGTCGAGGCTGGCGGGGATGTCCGCGCCAGCCGCGGAGAAGAGGGCCTTGTTGTACCAGAAGACCTCAATGCCGTACTCCAGCGGGATCATGTAGAGCGAGCCGTCGTCGAAGCGCTGGTAGTCCAGGGCGGAGGGGCGGTAGGTGCTGGTGATGCCCAGGTTGTCCAGGAGTGCGGCGATGTCGACCATCTGGTGCTTCTTCGCCAGCTTGCGGGCGAAGGGGGTGGCATCGGTGTCGAAGAGCTCGGGGAGCTTGTTCGCCGCGGCCAGGGTCTCGTACTTCTGGATGTAGGAGGGGCGGTCCGGCGTGGTGATCAGGGTGAGCTTGAAGCCGTCGTGCTCCTTGGCGTAGTCCTGCGCGATCTGCTGCATGGTGGTGATCACCGCGCCGTTGGCGGGGCGTGAGAGGAGCCAGGAGATCTCGCGCGGCTCGATGCTCCCGCTCGGGTTGATGGTCACGGGCCCGGAGGGGGCGGCGCTGCTCCCACCGCAGGCGCCCAGGGCGGGGGCGGCCAGGGTGAGTCCGGCCAGGCCGAGGAACTGGTGGCGGCTCAGGTGGGGACTGGTCATGTCTTTCTCCTTCGAAAGTGCCCCGGGCGGCTCGGCGGCCGGGGCCGTGGTGCGGTTGGGATGGGGTGATGCTGAAGGGATGCGCCGGTCGGGCGGCGTGCCGCCTGGCAGGGCTCAGGTGCGAGTGCGGATGCTCAGGCCGGCCAGGGTGGTCGCCCCGTCCAGGCTGAACAGGCCGAGCCGGCCGCTGGGGTGGTCGTAGACCGATGTGGACAGACAGACCCTTGTGTCCACGCAGCATTGGAGGAGCTCGTGGCTCATGATGAGGTCGATGTGAGCGCGGCCCGCGCTCAGGTCGATCGGGCGCTCCAGCTCGATGACGTGCGGGATGTCCCCGGCGAGATGCCATTGCTCGGCGCCGGCGGTCCTCCTGGGCCAGCGGTCCAGGACGAGGCGGTTGTGCACGGGCTCCAGGCGCACGATGTAGCCGGTCTCCCCCTCGGCATCCGTCCTGATCAGGAGGCCCGTCTCCCTGGTGCCGGGCTCCCAGGACAGGTCCACACCGACCGCGACGTCGTCGGGCAGGACGTCGGTGAGGACCGTGGCGCCGTAGGCCTCCCGGGAGCCCACCGCAGCGGTTGGCGACGTCGCGGCCACCGGTGCGCCGTAGGCCTCCAGGACCTCGGTGGGGATGCTCATTGAGAGGCTGCCATCCTCGTTCTGGCTCGCCTCCAGGCAGGCCATCGTGCCCGCCCAGAGCCAGGGGCCGTCATCGCTGGCACCGCTGCGCGAGGCGATCCATCCGAAGAAGAGGCGGCGCCCGTGGAGATCGGCGGACTTGGCGGCGTAGAAGCCACGACCATCGAGGGTGTCATGGGCAGGGGCGGTCCAGGGGCCGTGGGGGCTGCGGGACATCCGGTAGCGAGTGACGAAGCGGTCGGTGAACTCGGAGTAGACGAGGTACCACCACTGGCCGATGCGGAAGACCTCCGGGCACTCCTGGGTCACGAAGCGCCTCGGGTCCCACAGGGGCGCCTCCACCCTCCAGCGGCGCAGGTCATGGCTCGTGAGCCTGGCCACCACGCCTCGACGCCGGTCGGCCCCCTGCGCATGGCGGGCCGCGAGGATCATCGACCACTGGTCCTCGCCGGGCAGGCGGTAGACGAAGGGGTCGCGCCAGTCGGCGGGGTCGTAGCCGGCCGGAGCGCCGAAGGTGTCCTCAGGGTGCTTGTCCCAGTGCTCGCCGTCGAGGCTCGTCGCGTGGGAGACCAGCTGGAGGGGACGCCCGTCGGCGGCCAGGCGCTCGGGGTTGCTCGCGGTGTAGAAGAGGTGGTGGAGGCCCTCGTCGTCCTGGACGATGCTGCCGGTGTAGGCGTTGTGGTCCTCCGCCTGCGGCCCCCCGCTGGGCAGGACGATGCCGCGGTCCTCGTAATGGACCAGGTCCGTGGTGGTGGTCAGGGCCCAGGGCGTGCCGGGCTTGGGCTGGGTGCGGCGCTCGTAGAGGTAGTAGAGGGAAAGGCGCTTTCCGTCACTGAAGGGGATGACGTCCCCCACCCAGTGGGGCGCCGGGCGGAAGAAGATCTCGGATCTCATGGCAGGTCCTGATGGTCAAACGATTGATCTGCGGACTCCACGAGGTTAGCGGGTCAGCATCGCACTGGTCAAGCGTTTGCGCACTCATCTTCACTCCGCTCCGCGTATGGGGCATGCGGGCATGGAGGCCCCAGCCCTGAATGCCCCGCTCACGCGCGCGGCCCCATGAACGAGGGCGGGCGCCACCGGTCGGTGGCGCCCGCCCTGACGGGAGCACGGCTCGCGCCGCATGCGCTCATCCCAGCGGCTATTGCGGCCTCAGCGGCTCATCAGCTCGATCCGCTCCCAGGGAATCGGATCGGGCACGGAGCCCACGAAGGGCGTCTGGCCGATTCCGTCGTCGAATCCGGTGAAGACCCACTGGCCCTGCCTGAGCCGGAGGAGCTGGCCGGCGTAGAGGTGCTCGAGACGCACGTAGCGCGCCGAGGCGACATCCCAGGGGCCCAGAGGGCTGTCCCCCTCGGCGAGCCACACGCCCCCGGGACCGGGCTCGGCCTGCATGTCCTGCCCGCAGGAGAACACCAGCAGGTGACGGCCCTCGATGCAGCGGGACTGGGCGACCTCGAGCTGACCGAAGCCTCCCGGCTGGGTCAAGGGCTCCAGCACCTCCCAGGTCTCCAGGTCGTCGGAGACCGCGTGCCCGATGACGCCGGAGCGCTTGCGCTCCACGCCGGTGGCCTGAGCGGTGATGAGCATGTGCCATCTCCCCTCATGGGCGAAGACGAAGGGATCGCGCCAGTGCTCGTCGGGCGCGTCCTCGCCCGCCTTCTTGTACCAGCGCGGATCCGCCTCCAGGGGCGAGGAGCAGGTGCGGTGGAAGACGGTGCCGTCATCGCTGTCCGCCCAGCCGATGCGCTGGACCATCCCGCCCTCGGCCCGGGAGATGCCGGTGTAGAAGACCCGCAGGGAGCCGTCGGGCTTGATGATCGTCGAGCCGGTCCAGATCGCCTGGTCGTCGAAGGCCGGGCCGTCGGAGTGGACCAGGGCGTCGGGCATCAGACGCCAGGTGCGCGCGTCATCGGAGACCGCATGCCCGAGGCCGGCGCGCCAGTGCCGACGGTCAGGATCATGCAGGGCCCGGGAGGCGCGCAGGAAGAACAGGTGGTACTGCTCGCCGTCGTCGGCGATCCAGTGGTCCCACACCCAGTGGTCGGCCAGTGACAGTGCCACGCCCCTCACCCCTTGACCGCGGTGCCGGCCAGCGAGGCCACGAAGGAGCGCTGGAAGGCCACGAAGATCATGAGCACGGGAAGTGTGATGAGCGTGCCGTAGGCCATGATCTCCCCCCAGACGGGGTTGAGCTGGAAGAAGTACTGCATGCCCACGCTCACCGGGCGCAGTTCCTCCTCCTGAACCACCATGAGCGGCCACAGATAGGAGTTCCAGGCCGGCAGCATCGTGATGATAGCGACCGTGGCGAAGGTCGGCCCCGACAGGGGGACGGCGATCTTGCGGTAGATCGTCCACCAGCCCGCACCGTCCACGCGCGCCGCCTCATCGATCTCCTTGGGGATGTCGGAGAAGTGCTGGGCGAACAGGAAGATGGCCAGCGCATTGGCGATGAAGGGCAGGATCTGGACCGAATAGGTGTTGAGCAGGCTCTGGTCCAGCAGGAATCCGTCCTGGACCCAGGAGACATGCGGCAGCTTGGCCACCCAGAACACCAGGGGAACCGCGATGGTCTCGAAGGGGACCATGAGGGTGGCCAGCACCAGTGACAGGATGACGTTCTTGCCCTTCCACCGCATGCGGGAGATGGCGAACCCGATCATGGAGTTGACCACCAGGCCGCAGCCCACGATGCCGACCGTCACGATCACCGAGTTCATGAGGAACCGGGCCGCCGGCACGCGCTGGAACACGCCCACGTAGTTGTCCAGGCTCAGATCCCCGATCGGCAGGAACGCCCTGATGGTGCCCAGGTCGGAGAAGATCTGGGAATCGGGCTTCAGGGAGGAGAACATCATGAACAGCAGCGGGAAGACGGCCACCGAGGATGCCGCGACCAGGCCGACGTAGGTCAGCGTCTTCTTGCGCCGCTTGGAGGCCGCCCGCCCGATGCCAGGGGTGTCGAGCGCCTTGTCCACCGCCGACTCCAGGTCGGGCAGCTCTGAGGAGATGGTGGTCATCTCAGTCCTCCTTGGTCAGCCGGCGCTGGATGAGGGAGATGGTCAGCACCAGGATGAAGAAGATCAGCGAGATCGCCGAGCCGTACCCCATGTCCTGCTCCCGATAGCCCTTGCGCACGGCGTGGTAGACGAGTGTGGAGGTCGCGTCCTGGGGCCCGCCGGAGGTCATGACATCGACCTGCACGAACAGCCCCAGGGCGGCGATGGTGATGGTCACCAGGATGAAGACCATCGTGGAGTGAAGGCCCGGCCAGGTGATGTAGCGGAACTCCTGCCAGGCATTGACCCCATCGAGGGAGGCCGCCTCGTAGAGCGCCGGATCGATCATCTGCAGGCCGGCGAGCCAGATGACCATGTGCAGGCCCACCGCCTGCCAGATGGACAGCACGATGATGGCGGGCATCGCCGAGCCCGGGTTGTTGAGCCAGGCGATCGCCGTCCACCCACCGCCGGTGAGCGTGTTGAGCATGGAGTTGAACAGGCCGTTCTCCTCGTAGAAGAAGCTCCACAGGATGGAGACCACGACCATGGAGGTGACCACGGGCATGAAGATCATGGTCCTGAAGGCGGTCACTCCCCTGACCTTCTGGTTGACCAGCACCGCAAGCGCCAGGGCGAGGCCGGACTGGCAGGGCACCACAACCGCGGCGAAGAATGCGGTGTTGCCCAGGGAGCGCAGGAAGGTGGGGTCGTGGGCGAAGGCCCGAGTGAAGTTGCCCAGCCCCACGAAGCTGGGGGGATCGGGCGAGATGAGCCTGGCGTTGGTGAAGCTCAGCACGAAGGTGAGCAGGATCGGGACGCCCATGAAGAGCGCCAGGAGAAGGAGGGCCGGGGATGACATGAGCCATGCCATCCTGGCCTCCTTGCGCAGCGCGGCCGAGCGCCGCGGGGTAGCGGTGGCGGACATGTGTCTCCTTGACATGCTGGGGATGCTCCCGGAGCGCCTCTGCCAGGATCGGGCTGGGGCGCTCACGGATGGAGCATCACTTGGCCTTGTAGCCGTTGTTGGAGGCGATGTCGGCGTCGATGTCCTTGACCGCCTGGTCCAGGGTCTTCTTGACATCGGCGCCCGAGACGATGTCGTGGGCGGCCTTGTCGAAGATGGAGGAGATGACCTTGTACCCCGGCGTCGCCGGGCGCAGCAGGGCGAAGGCCTTGCCGATCTGGTGGACCGGCTCCAGGGGCTTGCCCTCCCCGTAGTTCTTGGTCCCGGAGATGGCCGAGTCCACCGAGGGGTAGGTGCCGATGGCGTTGGAGTACTCCACGAGGTAGTCGTCCTGCATGAGGAACTCGATGAACTTGTTGGCGGCCTCGGGGTTCTTGGAGGTCGCCGACACGCCCCACTGCCAGGAGCCGCCGCCCACGTGCGCGCCCTTGCCGAAGTCCACCGGCGGGAGGATGACGACCTCCTCCGCCCCGAAGGCCTCCTGGGCCTGGAGAACCTTCCAGCCACCGGTGTAGACCATGGGGACCTTGGACTGCAGGAAGTCCTGCCCGTCGGTGGCGGGGGTCTCCGAGGCCAGTCCGTCGGCGAAGAGGCTGCGGAACCAGGTCCCCCAGGCCACGGCCTCGGCACTGTTGAGGAAGCCCTCCGCGGTGGAGAAGTCATCCCGGTTGATGAGGTCCCCGCCGAAGGACTGGAGCATGGGGGCGTAGGCGTAGGGCCACCACTCCGCGGTGTCCCACACGCCCATGTCGATGGCGTAGCTGTAGTCGGGCAGCTCGGCCAGCTTCTTGAGCAGGGCGTCGAACTCGTCCTTGGTCCAGGGCTTGTCGATGGTGGGGATCCGCGCTCCCGCGGCATCCAGCGCGGACTTGCGGCCCAGGAAGCACAGGGAGGTGTCGTAGGGGCCCACGGAGTACAGGGTGTCGTTCCAGTAGCCCTTGGCCGAGTCGATGATGGAGCCCTCGAGGTCCTTGGAGATGGTCAGGGGCGCCAGGTACCCGGCCCAGGCCCAGTTGGGCATGATCGGTCCGTCCAGGTCGAGGATGTCGGGCAGGTCCCCCGCGGCCGCAGCCGAGGCGATGGCGTCGTTGTAGGAGGCCTGCGGGAAGGACTTGACGGTGACCGTGGTCTTGGGGTTGGCGGCGTTGAAGGCCTCCACGGCCTTGTTGACCACGGCGAGCTCCTCGGTGTTGCCCCCGTTGTGGGTCCACAGGGTGATGCCCCCGGAGGAGGCTCCCTGCTGGGAGGAGCAGGCGGCCAGAGCCGTAGCGGACGCGGCCAGGGCGCCAGCCCCGATGAAGCTGCGGCGGTTGATGAGCATGGCAGTGCACTCCTTGGTGTGCTCGGTGATGGGAGGGGTCGACCGGGAGATGCGGCTCCCGGAAGCATGGGATTGAGGCGCGACGGATCAGGGTGGCGGTGCGGTGGAGTCTCGGGCGATGAGCTCGCAGGGGACGAGCACCGTGCGCCCCTCGGTCTCCTTGCCGATCACCGCCCGGGTGAGCCATGCCGCCATCTCGTAATGGGGCAGGCGCATCGTGGTCAGCGCGGGGGCGAGGTTGGTGGAGATGAGCTTGAGGTCATCGAAGCCGATGACGGACAGGTCCGCTGGAATGGACAGGCCCAGGCGGGCGGCGGCCCGGTAGGCGCCGGCCGCCATGCCGTCGTTGAAGCAGAACACGGCGCTGGGAGGATCGGGCCGGCTGAGCAGGGCGTGAGCGCAGGCCTCGGAGCCCGCGGGGTCGCTGGCCCCGCGCACCACCAGCTCCTCCCGGTAGTCCAGCCCCGCCTCCTCCAGCGCCTCCCGGTATCCCTGGAGCCGCAGCCCGACGGCGATGGTGGAGTCCTGGTCATAGGTGATGTGTCCGATCCTGCGGTGGCCCAGCTCCAGCAGATGCTCCACGGCCCGGCGGGCCGCCAGGCGCTCGTCGGGCACGACGCCGGCCACGCCCGGCCTATCGGCGAAGCCATTGAGCACGGCCACGGACTCCAGGCAGGGATCGACCTCGACCTCCTGGTGGTACATGGCCGCGTAGACGATGGCATCGACCCTGCGGGACTGGAGCTCGCGCAGCACCTGGCGCGTCTGCTCGCGGTCCGCGCCCCCCTCGGTCAGGAGCACTGACCAGCCCAGCTCGCGACTCGCCGAGACGATCGCCTCGATCATGGCCACCGCGTAGGGGGTGGACAGGACCTGCTCGGAGATGACGCCGAGTGTGCGGGTGCGCTGGGATCGCAGGCCGCCGGCCAGGGCGTCACGCACGTAGCCGAGCTCCTCGGCGGCATCGCGCACGCGCTGGGAGGCCTGGGCGCCCACGCGGCCGGTGGCCTTGCCGGACAGGACCAGGGAGACGGTGGCCGTGGAGACTCCGGCAAGATCGGCGACATCAGCCAGGGTGACCATGATCCTCCTTCCCATCCGCTTGGCGCGGGCCGTGCGTCGGTGCCCGGTGGCATCAGTATGCGGTCACCGCCGCCTTCAGTCAACCGATTAACGGATTCATTCTCAGTCAATTAATCGATTGATGGATTGGGGTCTCCGCGGGTCTTGCGGCGCCCCGGCAACCGCAAAGCGCCAGGGGCCCGGCGGTCTGCTCGACCACCGAGTCCCCGGCGCGTCTCTTGCGTCCCTGGCGCCGCGGTGCGGCGGGCTGGACCGTTTACAGGCTGCGCGGACTGGTGAGCCAGTCCCCGTCGGTGGGGCGCAGGCCGTGCCAGTCATGGCGACGCGCGTGGTCGGCTGCCAGCACGCCCGCCACCGTGGAGGGGTTGTGGAGGCGACCGGCCATGACGGCAGCGACCACGTCATCGAATCGCCACCACGTGGGCACGAACTCGGCCTCCTCGGCCTGCCGCACGGTGCGCTGCTCGAGCGGAAGGGGCCGCAGATCCCGTGCGAGGAAGACGCGCACGCCCTCAGTGGTGAATCCCGGGGAGGCGAAGAACTCCACCAGGACATCCCAGCGGGCGGCCGTGTAGTCGGTCTCCTCGGCGAGCTCGCGCTGGGCGGCGATGACCGGCTCTTCGCCGGGCAGGTCCAGCAGGCCGGCCGGGATCTCCCACAGGCTGGCGCGCACCGGGTGACGGTACTGGCGGACCATGAGGATCTCGGCTGCGCCGTCGGGCTGGGAGGAGTCCTGCCCCTCGCGCAGGGCGACGACGCTGACGGCGTCATGGTGGGCCACTGTCTGGCGGGCCAGAGGCCGGCTTCCGGGGGTCAGCGCGACCTGCTCGGCGTCGACGGCGAAGATGGGCCCGGACCAGACCCGCTCGCAGGAGATGACCTCGCGATCCTGGCGCTGGTCGCTGATCGGGGGCTGCTGGTGGGTGGGCGACTGCTGGTTCATGTCCGTCCTTGCGTTGGTGCGCATGATCGATCGGTGCGCCCGTGCGGGCGCGGAGCTGGGAGCCGGGCGCGGGCTGCGCCTAGTGCGCCGCGGCCCCGGGGCTCTGGCCGCCGTCGTCCCGGGCGTCCAGGGCGGCGCGGATGAGGGCGGCGAACAACGGGTGGGGCCGGGTGGGCCGGGAGGTGAACTCCGGGTGGGCCTGGGTGGCGATGTAGTAGGGGTGGAGGTCGTGGTCCAACTCGATGAACTCCACCAGCTCGCCGTCGGGAGAGGTGCCGCAGATGCGCAGGCCGGCGGATTCCAGAGCCTGGCGGTAGTCGTTGTTGACCTCGAAGCGGTGCCGGTGGCGCTCACTGATCTCGGTGGCCCCATAGGCCCGGGCGGCCAGGGACCCGGGGGCCAGGACGGCGTCATAGGAGCCCAGGCGCATGGTGCCGCCCATCTGGCCCCCGCCCGAGACGATGTCGCGCTGGGAGTCCATGGTGGTGACCACGGGGTCGGGGGTCTGGGGATCCATCTCGGTGGAGGAGGCCTCGGTCAGGCCCAGGAGGTTGCGCGCGATCTCGATGACCATGCACTGCAGACCCAGGCACAGCCCCAGGGTGGGAACCCGGTTCTCCCGCGCCCAGCGCAGCGCCCCGAGCTTGCCCTCGATGCCGCGCACGCCGAAGCCCCCGGGGACGACGACGGCGTCCACGCCCGCCAGGGCCCGCTCGGCGCCCTCGGGGCTCTGGCAGGCATCGGAGGCCACCCAGCGCAGCTCGGCGCGGGCGTGATTGGCGAAGGCGCCGTGGCTGATCGCCTCGGAGACCGACAAGTAGGCGTCGTGGAGGTCCACGTACTTGCCCACCAGCGCCACCTCCAGATGATGGCGCGGTGAGCGCACGCGCTCAAGCAGGCCGTTCCACTGGGTCCAGTCCACGTCCCGGAAGGTCAGGCCCAGGCGCTGGACGAGGCAGGCGTCCAGGCCCTCGCGGTGCAGGGTGGGCGGGACCTCGTAGATGGAGTCCGCGTCCCTGCACTCCACCACGGCGTCCTGGTCGACGTCGCACATGAGCGCGACCTTGTCCTTGACGCCCTCGGGCAGGGGGCGGTCGGTGCGCAGGACGAGGGCGTCGGGCTGGATCCCGATGCTGCGCAGGGAGGCCACGGAGTGCTGGGTGGGCTTGGTCTTGAGCTCCCCGGCCGCCGGCAGGTACGGGATGAGGGAGACGTGGACGAAGGCCACGTTGTCGCGCCCCAGGTCGGCGCGCACCTGGCGCGCGGCCTCCAGGAAGGGCTGGGACTCGATGTCGCCCACGGTGCCGCCGATCTCGGTGATGATGACATCGGGGACCCGGCCGTCGTCGTCGGGCTCGGCCTGAGAGCGCATGACCCGCTTGATCTCATCGGTGATGTGCGGGATGACCTGGACCGTCTCCCCCAGGTACTCCCCGCGCCGCTCCTTGGCGATGACGGTGGAGTAGATCTGGCCGGTGGTGGCATTGGCCTTGCCGGAGAGATCGACATCGAGGAAGCGCTCGTAGTGGCCGATGTCGAGGTCGGTCTCGGCCCCGTCCTGGGTGACGAAGACCTCCCCGTGCTGGAAGGGGTTCATGGTGCCGGGATCGACATTGATGTAGGGATCGAGCTTCTGCATGACCACGCTCAGCCCTCGGGCGCGCAGGAGGCGCCCAACGCTGGAGGCGGTCAGGCCCTTGCCCAACGAGGAGACCACTCCCCCGGTGACGAAGATGTGACGGGGGACGGTGGGCTGGTTCCTGTGGCTTCGAGCGGGTGCGTGGTTCACGGGACTTCAACCTAGCACCGCGCCGTCCCCGCCCCGTCACACCGGTGTCACATAGGGGCGTCGCCCTGCCCCTGCGCCTTGGGCGAGTCCGGCCATGCGGCGCTCGACGCCCCCGCGGGGCGCATCGGGGCGTCAGGCGCTCATCGCCCGGCGCAACTGGGCGGCCAGATCGGCGCTGGTCGGCAGGCTCTGGCAGGCACGGCTGGCTCGCCCGGAGGCCTGGGCACGGGCCCGGTCATCAGTCAGCAGCTCGGCGATCGCCTCGGCCAGGGCGGGCGCCTCAGCGGGCACGAGCACGGCGCCTCCCCTGGCGGTCAGTGCCGTCCCGCCGACGTCGGTGGCCACGATGGCCGCCCCGGAGCGCAGCGCCTCCTGGATGGTCAGCGGCTGCCCCTCCCACAGACTGGTCTGGACCACGATGTCGCTGGCGGCCATGAGCCCCGGCGCATCCTGCCGTTGTCCCAGGAGCCTGATGGGCAGGCCGTCCGCGGCGATGCGGTCCTGGGCCTGGACTCGCACCGGCCCCTCCCCCGCCACCGCCCAGGTGAAGGCCGGCATCTCGCCCACGCCGACCCTGCGCGACAGGATGGAAGCGGCCTCCAGCAGGAGGTCGATGCCCTTCTGGGGGGCCAGGCGGGCCACGGTCAGGATCCGCAGGCCCTGCCCCCAGGCCTCATCGTGGTCCGCGGGCGGGATGGAGGAGACGGAGGAGTCCTGAGCGGCCCCGGCCTCGGGGGCAGGGATGATGGCCAGCTCCACAGCCGCGGCTCCCCGGGATCGGGCGCGCTCGGCCAGGTCGGGGCTGACAGCCAGAACGAGGTCGGCGCGCCTGGCCACGATCCCCTCCAGCCATCGCCCCAGGGCGCGTGCGGCCCTGCCCCCCACGGTGAGGTTGTGCAGCGTGACAACGAGCCGTGCACGACCCGGACGGCGCCGTCCCAGGGCCAGGGCGGCCAGGGCGCCTGCGCGCAGCCCATGGGCGTGAAGCGCATCGGCTCGTCGTCCCAGGCGCCGCAGTCGGGCCACGGTCATGGCATCGGTGGGGCTGGGCAGCGGGCCGATCTCCAGGGCCTCGGCGCGCGCGGCTCCCACGTCCAGTCCCTCCAGCACCGCGGCCGGTGCCTGGACGATGACATCATGGCCCTGCCCGGCAAGGATCCGGGCGCAGTCGGCCAGGTGGGCGCGCACCCCTCCCGCGGCCGATCCCGCGACCTGGAGAATGCGCCTGCGGGCGCTTCCCGCAGGCCCCGCCTCGGGGTGAGTCGCCGTCGTCATGATCCGTCCTCCTCACTCGGTCTCACTCAGTGGCGCTGACGGCGCCCGCAGCCCGCTCAGCAGGCCGCGGTCCGCCAGGTGCGCGGCGCCCAGCGCGGCCGCCGCGGTCAACAGCGCCCCGGTGGCGGCCACCGCGATCCCCGCCCATGGCGAGGCCAGGGCTGCGCTCGCCGCACGGACAGCCAGTCCGCCCACAAGGGCCACGGGCGCTGCGGCGCCCAGGACGCGCAGGCTCGGCCTCAGGACGGTCCACCCCAGGAACCGTGCCATGACGGCCATCAGGCCCGCCCCGGCTAGGATCATGCCGGCGCTCTGCCCCACGGCCAGTCCCAGGAGGGTGGCCGGGGCGTCACCGCCCCGGGAGAGCCCGCCGACCGCCAACCACGAGACCACGGCCACCAGGAGCCATCCCGCCGCGGTGACCAGGGCGGCGTCGCGGGCGCGGTCGGCGGCGAACAGGACGCGGGTGATCTGGTAGATGAGGCAGTAGCCCACGATCCCGGGCGCCAGGGTGGCCAGGGCCATGCTCATCCCCTGGACGTCGGCCAGGAGCAGGAAGAAGCGCTCGGCACCGTGGGAGGCGGCCAGCAGCATCCCCGCCCCCGCCACGGCGACGGCGCTGACCGCCGCGGTGGCCCGTGCGGACAGCTCTCGGGCGCCCGACCCGACGCCCGCCCGGTCCTGCCCCGGCCCGGGGCCCCCCGCCCGGGCGCGCTCGTCGAAGGCCGCCGACAGGCGCGGGTAGAGGACCGTGGCCACGGGGACCGCCAGGACGGCGTAGGGCAGGACGTAGACGGCCTGGGTGTACTGGTGGACGGCCACGGTCCCCGTTGTCCCGCCCCATCGGGCCAGGGCCAGGACGGCCAGGACGCTGATCTGCTGAGCCACCAGGGTCACCACCCCGGCTGAGCCCAGCCGAAGCGCCCGTCCCCATGCGGCCGCATCGAGTCTGATACTGGGCCGCAGCCGCAGCCCCATGCGGTGGATGGGCCACAGCAGCGGCAGGCTCAAGGCGGCCACGCCCGCGGTCGTCCCCCATCCCAGCACCCGCAGAGCGGCGTCGGAGGCGCCCTCGGCGCCCTGGGTCATGGCTCCGTAGAGGCCGTAGGCGGCCATGACCACGACGCTGGAGAGGATCGGGGTGATGGCGGTCCAGCCGAAGCGGTTGTGAGCCTGCAGAACACCGGTGAGCACCACGCCGACGCCGTAGAGGGGGACCTGGAGGGCGAACATGCGCAGGAAGTCCGCGGCCAGCGCGATCTGCACGGCGCTGTCCTCGCCCTGGGAGACGGGCAGGAGGCCGGCGATGGGCTCGGCCGCCAGGGCCAGGGCCGCCCCCAGGGGCACGAGCAGCACCAGGACGATGCCCAGCAGCGCGCCGGCCGTGCGCTCGGCCTCCTGGCGCCGGGAGGCGGCGACGGCGGGGGCCAGGAGGGGCACGATCGTGGCGGCCAGCGCGCCGCCGACCACCACCTCGTAGAGGACGTTGGGGAGCTGATTGGCGCTGGCGTAGGCCCCGGCCACGGTCCCCGCGCCCACCGCGGAGGCCTGAGCGATCCACCGCAGGAATCCCAGGGCGCGGGCGATGAGGGTCAGGCCGGCCACTCCCCCCGCTGCCCCCAGGGCGCTGCGCGCTCGCCTCGGGCCCGGCGCCGGCCCGCCGCCCGCGCCGTCGTCGGCCACCCTCATGCCGGTCGGCGCCCCAGGTCATCCAGGGCGGCCAGGACCGGGGTTGTCGAGATCACCTGGGAGAAGGAGACCCTCTCGCTGGCCAGGATGAGGGCGACTCCCGTCCCCGCCGCCGCCCACCGCAGGGACCGGCGGGGATGGGCGGCCAGGGCCGTGCCCACCAGGGCGCCCACGGTGTTGGCGCCGGTGTCCCCGAGCATGGTGGTCTCCATGAGGTCCTCGGGAAGGGCGGCGGCCACCACGCCCAGGCCGGCTCCCGCCAGCCGACGACTGGGCCCGGCGTCCCGGCCGGCGAGGGCCAGCACGGCCGCCGAGGCCAGGCCCGCGGCCTTGAGGCTGCGACCCGGGCGCAGATCGAGCAGGTTCATGACATTGGCCCACGAGGCGATGACGACGGCCGACCCGGCCGCGTCGGCCAGCACCCGCACGCGCCCTGCGGTGCCGCCCTGGCCGCGGCTGGCCGCCAGAACTCCGCCGGCGACGGCCGCCCCCGCGCCGATGACGGCGATCTTGATCACCCCGGTGGTCACCTGCCCGCGCACCAGCGCCCCCAGGTGGCCCTTGAGCCCCTTGGGCGGGCGCCGGCCGTCCTGGCCCTGGGGCGCGGCCTCGGTCAGGTCATCGATCAGCCCGGCGGTCGCGGCCGAGGTGGTGGCGGCGACCGCGGCGATGGAGGCGGCGCGGCCGGGCTCCAGGCCCCCGCGGCGGCGCGGGGCGGGCGTGAGGGCGGGCGCGAGGGCTGCGATGCAGGCCCCGGCCGCCGCCCCGATCCCCCCGCGCAGGCTGACTGCGCGGCCCCGGTAGTTGGTGCGCTCCATGCGGGAGGTCAGCTTGGGGACCCCACTCAGCCCGCTGGAGGTCTCCAGGGCGGCTCGACCCGCCCGCGCCGCAGGGGCCAGCGAGTGCAGGAGGGCCGATCGAGTGCTGGGCGCGCGCGTCATGGACTCAGCCTAGGCCAGCGCTGGGGCGCAGGTGCGACGGCGCGGTCCGTGCCGCTCAGCGGGCCACGGGCGGGATCACCGCCTGGGCACCCTCGTCGAATCCGTAGTGGCTTCGGGTGCCCGCATCGGTGGCGGCCAGGGCCAGCGGCGTCGAGACCGCGGCGGTGGCCTGCCCCACCGAGTCGACGGTGGTCACCTGAGCCCTGGCGGAGCGGATGACGCCGATGAGGCTGGCCTCGCCGTCGGCGCTTCCCACCACGACGGTGGTCGCGGCGCTGGCGACTCCTCCCAGGGACTTGGCCCATACGGCGGGGTCCACGGATCCTGAGGCCGTGGCGGTGGCCTTCGCCTCGGGCCCGCCGGTGGGGCGGGGCCCGACCGCCACGATCATGGATGCCGGGGCGGAGGGCTGTGACTCGACGGTCATCAGGGGCTGGCCGGTGGCGGTCAGCAGGCTCTTGAGGGTGGCGGCCTCCGCCTCGCTGGAGGTCAGCGCCTTGCCCAGTCCCTCTCCCAGGATGGCGTCGGCGTCCTTGGAGGCGGGCTCGCCCAGGGCGGAGGCGACCTGGCCCGAGTAGGTGGATCGGTAGCCGGCACGGCTGGTGGAGATCCACTCCTGGGTCAGGGCGAATCGCCCGTCGACGCTCCCTCCGGCGGCCTGGATCTGGGTCTGGATGGCCTCGATGTCCTCGTTCTTGGCCTCGGGCAGGACCACGATGGCCACGGTCTTGCCCTCCAGGGTTCCCGGGAGGAAGCCCGCGGCGGCCTGGGTGATGTAGTTGTCGCGCTCATTGACGGCCGTGGCGGTCTGCTCCAGCTGCAGCTGCGTGGCCTTGCGCTCCTCCCGCAGGGCGGCGACCTGGTCGTTGAGGGCGGTTCCCAGGGAGTTCTGCAGGGGGCCCGCCCCCAGCACGACGCCCACGGCCAGGGCGAGGAACACCGAGATGAGGGAGACCAGATGGTAGCGGAAGTCGATCATGATGGTGGCCTTCGATTCGTGGTCGAGCCTTGGTGGCCCTGGGGGCGTCAGACAGTGGGCGATTGGGGGGACAGGCCCACCAGAGCGCGGAAGAAGTTGATGATGTCGTCCCACAGCACGCCGGACAGGCCCAGGAAGGCCTGACCGCCGGGGGTGGACATGATCGCCGTGGCCAGGGCGAGGAGCCCGGCCAGGGCCAGGCCCACCAGCCACCACCCGGAGATGCGGGTGCGGTAGAGCTGGGAGACGCCCTTGGCATCGATGAGCCGCCCGCCCACCTTCAGGCGGGTCAGGAAGGTCGAGGACATCCCCGAGCGACCCTTGTCCAGGAACTCCAGGAGCGTGGCGTGGGTTCCCAGGGCGACGATGATCTCCGCCCCGGCCTCGTCGGCCATGAGCATGGCGATGTCCTCCGAGGTGCCGGTGGCGGAGAACACGGAGTGCTCCACGCCCAGGTCCTCGACGCGCGAGAGCCCCGGGGCGCGCCCGTCGCGGTATCCGTGGACGATGATCTCGGCCCCACTGGTCAGGGCCTTGTCGGAGACCGAGTCCATGTCCCCCACCACCATGTGGAGCTTCAGGCCCTCCTCGAGAACCGCGTCGGCGCCCCCGTCCACGCCGATGATGATCGGCCTGTACTCACGGATGTAGGGGCGCAGCGCCTTGAGGTCCTCCTTGTAGGAGTACCCCCGCACCACCACCAGGACGTGCTTGCCGCTCATCTGGGTGCGCAGGGCCGGCATGCCCACACCGTTGAGCAGCAGGTCCCACTCGCCCCGCATGTACTCCATGGTGTTGGCGGCGAAGGCCTCCAGCTGGACGGCCAGCCCCGCTTTGGCCTCCTCCATGGCCGCGTCCACCGACTCGGCGCTCTGGAGCGTGCCCTCGGCGATGACCTGGGTCTTGCCCATGTGGCTGACCGCCCCGTCGTGGATCTCGACGCGCTGGCCGTCGTGCAGGCGCATGATGTCCGGCCCCAGGTCATCGATGAGGGGGATGCCGGCCTCGATGAGAATCCCCGGGCCCAGGTTGGGGTAGCGCCCGGAGACCGACGGGGCGGCGTTGAGGACGGCCGCCGGCCGGCGCTCCACCAGGGACTCGGCCGCCACTCGGTCCAGGTCGGTGTGGTCGATCACGGCGATCTCACCGGGCTGGAGGCGCTTGGTGAGCCGCTTGGTGCGTGTATCGACCCGCACAACCCCGGTGGAGCGCGCGGATCGGGACGCAGGCCTGCGGAAGGGACTCCTCACGCGTGGGATTCTGCCACGGCGGCCTGGTGGGCCGCCTCCTCCAGCAGCTCGGCGGCGTGCCGGACGGCGACCTCGGAGTCCTCGTGCCCCGAGAGCATCCGGGCCAGCTCCCGGTGGCGCTCCTGGCCGGTGACCACGACGACGCTGGTGCGGGCGGCCGGCGCTCCGCCGGGCTTCTGCGCGGGATCCAGGGGTAGCTCGGACTGCCCGTCACCAGCCGGGACGGTGTCCTTGCGCACCACCAGGTGCTGGTCGGCCCATGCCGCCACCTGAGCCAGGTGGGTGACCACCACCACCTGGTGGCTTCGGGCCAGGCGGGCCAGGCGCCTGCCGATCTCGCGGGCGGCCCTGCCGCCCACGCCGGCATCGATCTCGTCGAAGACCAGGGTGCGCACGCCCCGGCCTGGGGCGGAGGGCGCTGTCGTGGCGCGGGCCTCGGCCAGGACCACCTCCAGGGCCAGCATGATGCGGGAGAGCTCGCCGCCTGAGGCGCCCTTGCCCAGCGGCAGGGCCGGGGCACCAGGGTGCGAGATCAGGGCCAGTGTCACCGACTCCCCGCCGGTGGGGCCGGGCTCGTCCAGCTCGGTGAGCTCGACGACCAGGCGCGAGCCCTTCATCTGCAGGCCCTCCAGCTCGGCGGTGACGGCCTGCTCCAGATGGGTGGCCAGGCGCTGACGGGCCCCGGTGAGCTCGGTGCGCCGGGCGGCGAGATCGTCCTCGGCCCGGGCCAGGTGCTCGGCGAGGGCGGAGGCGCCGTCGTGGGGGCCGTCGAGCTCTAACAGGCGGGCGGCGGCGCGCTGCCCCCAGGCCAGCAGGGCGTCGACGTCCTCAATCCGCTCGGCGCCCGCGATCTCGCGGCAGGCCTGCGCCAGGGCGCCGCGACGGTTCTGGACGTGGGCCAGTCGGGCCGGGTCCGCCTCAAGGCCCGCCAGGTAGGTGGACAGGTCCCCGGCGATATCGGCGGCCTCGATGCCCAGCTGACCGGCACGCGTGGCCAGCTGCGCCAGGGCGGGGTCCACCGCGGCCTCGGCGGCCAGCGCCCGCTCGGCCTCGGCGATCAGGCTCACCGCGTCAGGGGCCTGGACCGCGTCATCCTCCCCGCTGAGCGCGCTCAGCGCGGCCGTGGCGGCGCGCCGCAGGTCCTCGGCGTGATCGAGGCGCTCGGCCTCCTGGGTCAGGGCGCGATCCTCCCCCGGCTGGGGGTCGAGCTCCTCGAGGGCGGTGAGCCAGCCGCGCAGACGCTCGATCTCCTCACCTCGCGCCTCGGCGGAGGCCTGCCACTCCTCCAGTGCTCGGGCCGCCTCCTGGCGCGCGCGGTAGGCCTGGGAGTAGCGGCGGCACAGGTCGAGGTGCTCGGCCCCTCCCAGGGAATCCAGGGCGGAGCGCTGGGCGGCCGCTGAGCGCAGCCGCAGCTGATCGGACTGCCCGTGCACGGACACCAGGGAGGAGCCCACCTCGGCCAGCACGGAGGAGGGCACGGCCCGTCCCCCCAGGTGGGCGCGGGAGCGCCCCGAGGCGGGGACTGATCGTGAGGCCAGGAGCAGGTCCTCGTCGATCTCAGCCCCGGCCTCAACTGCGCGCTGGGCGGCGCGCGAGTCGGGGTCGATGATGAAGGCGCCCTCCACCAGGCAGCGCTGCGCCCCGGCGCGCACGGCGGCGGCGTCGGCCCGCTGGCCCAGCAGGAGGCCCAGGGAGGTCAGGACCATGGTCTTGCCCGCTCCGGTCTCCCCGGTCAGGGCGTTGAGCCCCGGGGCCAGATCCAGCTCTGCGTTCTCGATGACGCCCAGGTCCTCGATGTGCAGGGAGTCGATCACGCCGCGCCCCCCGAGGGGCCGCGGCCCTGTGGTGAGGCGGGGACGTCCTCGAGGTCCCCGGTCTCCTCGGCGCTCTCGGCACTGGCCGAGGCGCGCCAGCCCTCGACCGGCAGGTCGAGCTTGCGCACGAGCCGGGTGGAGAAGGGGGCCTCGTTGAAGCGCGCCAGCCTGACGGGGCGCTCAGCCCGGGTCACTCGGATGCGGGAGCCCACGGGGGCGTCCAGGCTGCGCCGCCCATCGCACCAGACCTCGGCCCCGCCGAAGCCGGCGCGCTGGATGACCACCTCCAGGCAGGAGCGCGGGCCCAGCACCAGGGGGCGGGTGAACAGGGCGTGGGCGGCGATGGGCACCAGCAGCATGGCCTCGACCTCGGGCCAGATGACCGGGCCGCCGCAGGAGAAGGCGTAGGCGGTCGAGCCTGTGGGGGTGGACATGATCAGCCCGTCGCAGCCGAAGGAGGAGACGGCCTGGCCGTCGACGCCGATGGCGACCTCGAGCATGCGCGCCCGATCCCGCTTCTCCAGGGCGGCCTCATTGAGGGCCCATTGGCGGCTGACCGTCCCATCGGGGCCGATCACCTCGACATTCAGGGCGGTGCGGGTCTCCACCGTGTAGCGCCCGGCGACCATATCGGCCACCACCTGCTCCACGGCGTCAGGATCGGCCTCGGCCAGGAAGCCCACATGCCCCGTGTTGATGCCGACCAGGGGGATGTCCCGCTCGCGGGCCACCTCGCAGGCCCGCAGAATGGTGCCGTCGCCCCCCAGGACCAGCACCATGTCCACCTCTCCCTCGAATCCCGGCCCGACGGGCTCCACGTCGTGGGCGCGCAGGGCCTGCTCGGCGCGGGCCAGGGCGGAGGCGGTGGGCGCTGAGCGGTGGTGCGGGGGCACCGGCTTGTCGTTGAGGTCGCGCCTGAAGAGCATGACGCGCTGGAGCTGCGCATGCTGGTGGGCATCGGCATGGTGGGGCGCGATATGGGCGCTGCCCTGCTGGGTGGTCACGGCTGGCTCCTTCCGCGGCCCAGGTTACCGGCCGGGCCCTGCGCGACGGCCTCCAGGGCCTGGTCGTAGAGCTCCTGGCCGTCCATGTCACCGGCGCCCCCGGCCTGGCCGGCGCGCATGGCCAGGAAGTACTCGACGTTCCCGGCGGGACCCGGCAGCGGCGAGGCGGTCACGGCCCGCACGGCAAGGCCCAGTCGGTGGGCCGCCTGGGCGACCTCCACGACGGACTCGACATGGAGGTCGGGATCGCGGACCACTCCCCCGCGCCCCAGGCGCTCCTTGCCCACCTCGAACTGGGGCTTGACCATGAGCAGGAGGTCGGCATCCGGTGCGGCGGCGCGCGTCAGGGGCTCCAGGACCAGGGTCAGGGAGATGAAGGACAGGTCGCCCACCACCAGTCCTGGACCGGGGGCCACGGCGGCGGGGTCCAGGGTGCGCACATTGGTGCGGTCCAGGGCGGTGACCCGGGGGTCGGACCGCAGGGACCAGGCCAGTTGGCCGTAGCCGACGTCGACGGCCACGACATGCGCGGCGCCGCGGCGCAGCAGGACGTCGGTGAAGCCTCCGGTGGAGGCCCCGGCATCCAGGCAGCGGCGCCCGGCCACCCGCGGCGCCAGGCCGCGATCGGCCAGGGCGTCCAGGGCGCCGGCGAGCTTGTGGGCCCCACGGGAGACGTAGTCCTGACCGTCGCCGCCCCTGCGAGGAGGGAGCACCTCGATGGCCTGGGCCGGGTTGACCTGGCGCGCCGGCTTGGTGACCACGGCGCCGTCGACTGTGACGCGCCCCTGGGCCAGGAGCTCGGCGGCGTGGGTGCGGGAGCGGGCCAGGCCGCGGCGGGCCAGCTCGGAGTCGATGCGGATGAGGCGGGCCATATCAGCCGCCGGTCTCGCGCAGCACTGCGGACAGGTCCTCGTGGATGTCGGCCAGGGCCTGAGCGCGCTCATCCAGGGGGAGCTCGGCGATGGCCTCCAGGGCTGCCTCGTGGTCGGTCAGAGGGGCGCTGCGCGCCGGACCGGGCACAGGCCCTGGTCTGGGCGCCGGACGGGGGTGGGGGCTCACTGGCGGGTCGAGGTCCTTCCTGCGCAGGCGCGTCTCAGGGGGCCAGGACGTCGAGCTCGGGGACCTGGAGCGAGTCCCCGCTCGTGGTGTCGGCGTGGTCCCAGGCGGCGGCGACCAGGGCGCGGTAGGCGTCCAGGCGGACGGCGCCGGGCTCGGTCAGGAGGCCTGAGCCGTCCAGCTCCAGTCGCCCGCCGACCACGCGGGCTCGCTGCTGGCTGACCTGCCACCAGGTCGCGCCCTCGATCTCGACGGCGTGGGGGGCGGGGTGCGGCTCGGTCAGGCCGCGCAGGTCGGTGTGCAGGTAGCTGGGCCGCTCGTGAGGCCCGGCCAGGATGACGTCGCGAGCTCTCGAGACCCCGGTCAGTACGTGGAGGCCGGGGAAGCCCGCGGTGCGAGCGCCCACCAGGTCGGTGTTGAGGCGGTCCCCCACGGCCAGGGGGCGGCTGCCACCGGCACGGGCCAGTGCGCGCTGGTAGATCCCGGGGGTCGGCTTGCCCCCGGCAAGGGGCTGGACCCCGGTGGCGTTGACGACGGCCGCCACCAGGCTGCCGTTGCCCAGGGCGAAGCCCCTCTCGGTGGGCAGCGTGGAGTCGAGGTTGGTGGCCACGTGCAGGGCGCCCTGGGAGATGGCGTAGAGGGCCTCGGACAGCAGTGCCCAGTCGACGCCGGGGTCCCAGCCCTGGACGACGGCCGCTGGCCGGTGCTCGGCGGTGTCGGTGACCTGGTACCCCTGGTCGATGAGGGCCTCGCGCACGCCGTCGCCCCCCACCACCAGGACGGTGGCCCCCGCGGGGACGTGCTCGGCCAGGAGGGCGGCGCCGTCCATGGCGGCGCTGAAGACCTCGGCGGGGCTGGCCTGGATGCCGTTGTCGGCGAGCTTGTCGGCCACGGCCTGAGGGGTCCTGGAGGCGTTGTTGGTGACGAAGGACATGCGCATGCCCGCGCTGCGAGCGCCGTTGACCGAGTCGGCGGCGTGGGCGATGCGGGCATTGCCGGCGAAGCAGACCCCGTCGAGGTCGAGCAGGGCGACGTCGTGGATCTCGCACAGGGGTTCGGTAGCGGCCAAGAGGCCGACTCGCTCCTGGGTGCCGGGCTGTGCGCTGGTGATCATCTCAGACCTCCTCATGGGGCGCACTGGGGTCCTGCTCGGCCTCGGCCAGCAGCTCGGTGAGCTCGTCCTCGACGCGCTGGGCGAACTCGGCCGACCAGTGGGCGTCCTCGTCCGTGTCATCATCAGGGGACGCCGAGGCGGTTGGGTCGGCGGAATCCGCAGCCTCCGCTGTGTCCACGGCGTCTGCGGTCTCCGGCTCAGCATCCGGCGCCGCGGCGTCCTCAGCAGTCGGCTGCTGGGGCTCGTCATCGTCCTCGTCCTCGATGTCGAAGACCTCGACCTCCTCCTCGAATTGCTCTGCGGGGTCGGGACCGATGCGCTCACGAATGGCCTGGGCCTCAGCCTGGCGGCCCAGGTCCTCGAGCCGGTCGGCGCGCACGGAGTGGAGCCGCCACAGGATCTCGCTACGCGTGGGACGAGCCCTGATCGCGTCTTCGATGACCATGAGACCGAGCTCGGTCTGCCCCATCTCATGGCGAATACCGGAGGCGACCATGGCCAGCTCGGCTCGCTCTACGTCGTCGAGCTGGCGGGGGTCGGCGCCGGCGACGACCTGAAGGGCCTTGTCACGGTTGCCCAGGGCGCGCTCGCAGTCCGCCTCGATGGCGCGGTGAAGGTCCAGGCCGGAGAGTCGGCGCGCGGCCCTGATCTCGCGGAGCGCCTCGGTGTAGAGGCCGGCGAGGTAGGCGGCGATACCGGTGGACTCCCTGACGACGGCGACCCGTCCCGCCTGCGAGGCGGCGTAGCGCCCGTGCTCATAGGCCGCCTGGGGGTCGTCGTTGAGCAGGCGCTGGAGCATGATCAGGTGGCGGGCGACGTTCTCCGCATTGGCGCGCCCCAGGGCCCTGAGCTCAAGGCGGGCGCTGCGGTCAAGATCGGCGGGCTCGATGCCCTCGGGGACCGCCGGCTCAGGGACGCGCTGACGCTGGGCAGGCCGTCCGGAGGCACCGTTGGACCGCTGAGATCCGCGGCCGCGGTCGTCGCGCCTGTGGCCCCGGTCGCCTCGGCGACCGCCACGGGGGGCGTCCTCCTCGCGCCGCCCGCGCCCCTCGCCATCGCGCCATCTGCGCTGCTCCAGGGCCCTGCCATCCTCATGACGGCCCCAGGGCTTGCGCTCGCGTCGCTGCTCACCATCGCTGCGCCGACTGCCGGGCCTGTCGGCCGGGCGCCCGAAGCGCTGCTCGCGATCGTCTCGCTCTCCACGGCCGTTGCCCCGACCGCCGTGATCACCGCGACGGCCAAAGCCATGCCGTTCGGATCGTCCGGCATCCCGCCTGCGGTCACGGCGGTCGGGATGATCGTGATCGGCCATGATGCTTCTTTCAAGACGGGGACTCGGGCTGGGCCAAGCCTACCCGCAGATCCAGCGGTGGGTCGGTCGGTGTTTGGGTGTGGTGTGTATGTGTCCGGGCCCCTTGGGGTCCGCCCTGCTTGTGTGGGGCGGGTCCCCAGGGGGCCCGGTGTGGTGTGTGCTCGGTGGTGTCCTACTCTCCCGCACCCTGGCGGGTGCAGTACCATCGGCGCTGGCGGGCTTAGCTTCCGGGTTCGGGATGGGTCCGGGCGTGTCCCCTGCTGCTGTGACCACCGAGACGGTGGTGGGGCTTGCTCCCCCCTGTGTCCCCTTTTCTTTGTGTGTGGGGTGGGGGGGTGGTGCGGTGGTTGGGTTATTCGGTTGTGGGTCCCACCATTGTGTGGTGGGGTTGTGGTGGCTGGTTTGTTTGTTTGTGTGTGGGTTGGTTGTGGACCGTATAGTGGGTGCGGTGGTTGTTGTTTGCGTGTTTGTCCCCCCCTCTTTTTTTGTTTGCCCTTGTCCCTGTTCCTTGTTTGGTTGGGTTGGGGTGTTGGGGGGTTGTTTTGTGTTGGCCTATTAGTACCGGTCAGCTCGGAGGCCATTGCTGGTCTTCCACTTCCGGCCTATCTACCCAGTGGTCTGCTGGGGGCCTTCCACCCCGTTGGGGGTGTGGAGACCTTGTCTTGGAGATGGTTTCCCGCTTAGATGCTTTCAGCGGTTACCCGTTCCGAACGTGGCTAACCAGCCGTGCCCCGGGCGGGACAACTGGCATACCAGAGGTTCGTCCGTCCCGGTCCTCTCGTACTAGGGACAGGCCTCCTCAAGTCTCCTGCGCGCGCAGAGGATAGGGACCGAACTGTCTCACGACGTTCTAAACCCAGCTCGCGTACCGCTTTAATGGGCGAACAGCCCAACCCTTGGGACCTGCTCCAGCCCCAGGATGCGACGAGCCGACATCGAGGTGCCAAACCATGCCGTCGATATGGACTCTTGGGCAGGATCAGCCTGTTATCCCCGGGGTACCTTTTATCCGTTGAGCGACGACCCATCCACACGGGATCGCCGGATCACTAGTTCCTGCTTTCGCACCTGCTCGACCTGTCGGTCTCGCAGTCAAGCTCCCTTGTGCACTTGCACTCAACACCTGGTTGCCGACCAGGCTGAGGGAACCTTTGAGCGCCTCCGTTACTCTTTAGGAGGCAACCGCCCCAGTTAAACTACCCACCAGGCACTGTCCCTGACCCGGATCACGGGCCGAGGTTCAGGCGCGCACCATGACCAGAGTGGTATCTCAACAGTGACTCCACCACCACTGGCGTGGCGGCCTCAGCGTCTCCCACCTATCCTGCACAAGCCATGCCACACGCCAATACCAAGCTGTAGTAAAGGTCCCGGGGTCTTTCCGTCCTTCTGCGCGAAACGAGCATCTTTACTCGTAGTGCAATTTCGCCGAGCTCATGGTTGAGACAGCGGGGAAGTCGTTACGCCATTCGTGCAGGTCGGAACTTACCCGACAAGGAATTTCGCTACCTTAGGATGGTTATAGTTACCACCGCCGTTTACTGGGGCTTGAATTCACCCCTTCACCACCATGTGGTTGAGGGCTCCTCTTAACCTTCCAGCACCGGGCAGGCGTCAGTCCGTATACATCGCCTTGCGGCTTCGCACGGACCTGTGTTTTTAGTAAACAGTCGCTTCCCCCTGGCCTCTGCGACCCTCCCCCCTAGCCCGCAAACGGGGCTTCAAGGGTTGGGCCCCCCTTCTCCCGAGGTTACGGGGGCATTTTGCCGAGTTCCTTAACCATGATTCACTCGTGCGCCTAGGCATACTCTGCCCGACCACCTGTGTCGGTTTCGGGTACGGGCGGCTGGCACCATCGCGTCGAGGCTTTTCTCGGCACCACAGGATCACCCTACTATCCCCCACCAGTGGTGGGGTCACCATCACGCCTCACCCCCGTCATCCAAGACAGGCCCCCGGATTTGCCTGGGGACCGGGCTGCGCGCTTGAACGGGCCAAGCCATCAGGCCCGCGGAGGCTACCACTGTGCGTCACCCCTGTTAACACGCTTGCCTACCTGCGCGGAGGGTCCCCAGACCCAGCCCCCACCACACCCAGCCACCACCGAAGCGGCAGCCAGGTGCTTGCGTGGGGGCCTGGGCGTGGGTCAGCACCCGCGCGTCAGCATGGTCGGTGCTTCACCGGTACGGGAATATCAACCCGTCATCCATCGACTACGCCTGTCGGCCTCGCCTTAGGCCCCGACTCACCCAGGGCGGACTAGCCTGGCCCTGGAACCCTTGGTCATTCGGCGCTAGGGCTTCTCACCCTAGTATCGCTACTCATGCCTGCATTCTCACTCCCGCGCCATCCACCCCTGGGTCACCCCGAGGCTTCACCCGGCGCGGGACGCTCCCCTACCACCCACCACCCCTGCCAAAAGAAGCCGGGACAAGCCCAGCCCTGGAGGGATCATACGTGGTGGGTCCGCGGCTTCGGCGGTGTGCTTGAGCCCCGCTACATTGTCGGCGCACGACCACTTGACCAGTGAGCTATTACGCACTCTTTCAAGGATGGCTGCTTCTAAGCCAACCTCCTGGTTGTCTGCGCGACCGCACATCCTTTCCCACTTAGCACACGCTTAGGGGCCTTAGCCGGCGATCTGGGCTGTTTCCCTCTCGACCACGGAGCTTATCCCCCGCGGTCTCACTGCCACGCTCAACCCTGGCGGCATTCGGAGTTTGGTTGACGTCAGTAACCCTGTGGGGCCCATCAGCCACCCAGTAGCTCTACCTCCGCCGGGCAACACGCGACGCTGCACCTAAATGCATTTCGGGGAGAACCAGCTATCACGGAGTTTGATTGGCCTTTCACCCCTACCCACAGCTCATCCCCCCAGTTTTCAACCTAGGTGGGTTCGGCCCTCCACACGCTCTTACACGTGCTTCAGCCTGGCCATGGGTAGATCACCCCGCTTCGGGTCCAGGACGCGCCACTACAATCGCCCCATTCGGACTCGCTTTCGCTACGACTACCCCACACGGGTTAACCTCGCGACACGCCACTGACTCGCAGGCTCATTCTTCAAAAGGCACGCCACCACCCCACACCCACAACAAAGCAGGCAAGGGCTCTGACGGCTTGCAAGCGCCCGGTTTCAGGTACTATTTCACTCCCCTCCCGGGGTACTTTTCACCATTCCCTCACGGTACTATCCACTATCGGTCATCAGGAGGTATTCAGGCAGCCAAGTGGTCTTGGCAGATTCACACAGGATTCCACGAGCCCCATGCTACTTGGGAACCCCACCCACACCAGGACAATCACCGGTTACGCCTACGGGGGTCTCACCCTCTACGCCACGCCATCCCAGACGCCTCGGCTACCAGCACACCCAGCGCCGCCCCCCGGCAGAGAGACGAACAGCAAAGCCCCACAACACCGCGCGCGCAACCCCTGCCGAGTATCACACGCACACGGTTTCACCATCATCCGCTTTCGCTCGCCACTACTCACGGAATATCTTCTCCTACGGGTACTGAGATGTTTCACTTCCCCGCGTCACCCCCCGCGCCCTAGACAATTCAGACACGGGTGACACGACATGACTCGTGCCGGGTCCCCCCATTCGGAAACCCTCGGATCACAGCCCGCCAGCCGGCTCCCCGAGGCTTATCGCAGGCCACCACGTCCTTCATCGGCCCCTGATGCCAAGGCATCCACCGAACGCTCAAAAAAACAAAACAACAACACCACCCCACACAACCAACCATACAGTCAGCCACGCGCGAATGGTGCGACACAACACAACAAAACACAGAACACAGGCCACACAACCAACCACAACCCAACAGGCTGCGATCAGAAGCGCGACCACAACACATTCACAGCACTACACGCACCACCCCCGCACGCACCCCAAGAACCCCCGGGACACGCGACAAGGCAATGCGAGATGCTCGCACCCACTATACAGTTCACAACCAACCCACCCACACCCCACCCAGACAACCCCGACAACAATCAGGGCCGCCCAGCAGGGCCGGGCCACCAGGGCGCACCGCCCCAGAGCCCGACAGCATGCCACCCCCACCCCATCCGACCACCCCCACCCCCACAAGCAGGGGGGCGCAGGCGACCAGGCAGACCAGGGCACCACCCACACCCCCAAGGAGAGGGGATGCTGGTGGTGGTTCCTCATGCCATTACTCAACCCCGCACCACACCCCACCTGCTGGGGGGATGGTGGTGCGGGTCTCCCAACTTGGCGGCAGCCCCCATGCTGCGCCCCGGACCGGGCCCCAGGCAGGGCCCCAACTGGTTTGTCCGGGTCGCGGGTCCTGCCGCGCCACTATTCGGGCTCCTAGAAAGGAGGTGATCCAGCCGCACCTTCCGGTACGGCTACCTTGTTACGACTTCGTCCCAATCACCAGCCCCACCTTCGACCGCTCCCCGTAGGGCCACGGGCTTCGGGTGTTGCCGACTTTCATGACGTGACGGGCGGTGTGTACAAGGCCCGAGAACGTATTCACCGCAGCGTTGCTGATCTGCGATTACTAGCGACTCCAACTTCACGGTGTCGAGTTGCAGACACCGATCCGAACTGAGACCGGCTTTAAGGGATTCGCTCCGCCTCACGGCATCGCAGCCCTCTGTACCGGCCATTGTAGCATGCGTGAAGCCCAAGACATAAGGGGCATGATGATTTGACGTCATCCCCACCTTCCTCCGAGTTGACCCCGGCAGTCTCCCGCGAGTCCCCACCACCACGTGCTGGCAACACAGGACAAGGGTTGCGCTCGTTGCGGGACTTAACCCAACATCTCACGACACGAGCTGACGACAACCATGCACCACCTGTGACAGCGCCCCCAAAGGAGGAGACCACATCTCTGCGGCCGGCGCTGACATGTCAAGCCTTGGTAAGGTTCTTCGCGTTGCATCGAATTAATCCGCATGCTCCGCCGCTTGTGCGGGCCCCCGTCAATTCCTTTGAGTTTTAGCCTTGCGGCCGTACTCCCCAGGCGGGGCACTTAATGCGTTAGCTGCGGCGCGGAAGACCCGGAAAAGGCCCCCCACACCTAGTGCCCAACGTTTACGGCGTGGACTACCAGGGTATCTAATCCTGTTCGCTCCCCACGCTTTCGCTCCTCAGCGTCAGTAACGGCCCAGAGACCCGCCTTCGCCACCGGTGTTCCTCCTGATATCTGCGCATTCCACCGCTACACCAGGAATTCCAGTCTCCCCTACCGCACTCAAGCCGGCCCGTACCCACCGCAAGCCCCCAGTTGAGCCAGAGGATTTCACGACAGACGCGACCAGCCGCCTACGAGCTCTTTACGCCCAATAATTCCGGACAACGCTCGCGCCCTACGTATTACCGCGGCTGCTGGCACGTAGTTAGCCGGCGCTTCTTATCCAGCTACCGTCAACCACCCCACACAGGAGGCGGCCTGCTTCACTGGCGAAAGAGGTTCACAACCCGAAGGCCTCCATCCCTCACGCGGCGTCGCTGCATCAGGCTTGCGCCCATTGTGCAATATTCCCCACTGCTGCCTCCCGTAGGAGTCTGGGCCGTGTCTCAGTCCCAGTGTGGCCGTCCACCCTCTCAGGCCGGCTACCCGTCACCGCCTTGGTAGGCCATCACCCCACCAACAAGCTGATAGGCCGCGAGCCCATCCCCCACCAGAACAATTACCTTTCCCGGCCCCACCATGCAGCAGGAGACCAGAATATCCCGTATTAGCCCCACTTTCATGAGGTTATCCAAGGAGTGAGGGGCAGGTTACTCACGTGTTACTCACCCGTTCGCCACTAACCAACCCCAACAAAAATGCCAGGGCCGGCCCGTTCGACTTGCATGTGTTAAGCACGCCGCCAGCGTTCGTCCTGAGCCAGGATCAAACTCTCCAAAAAAACATCTCGGAGAAAACAATATCCCCCAGCCCAACCCACCCACAACACCACACAACACGACAAAACATCGCATCACACAGCGCACGGGCAGACCAAACCAAAAACAAAACAACCAGAACACCCCCACAAGCCACACAACCAAAAACAATCACGCAGCCCAAAGGAATGCCCCAGCCAAAAATGGCATAAAAAACATGACACACTATCGAGATCTCAAACAACACACCCACTGACGCGGAAACTTGAGGAAATTCGTCTCCTCAGTCCTGCACCAGAAGCGTCCAAGAAACTTTAGCGAAACTGCATTCAAATGTCAAATCGAAGGTTCGTGACCCTCGTCATCCATTCGCGTCTTCCTTCAGTTCTCGGTGACCGTCCGGTCGGATTATGCATCCGGCTGCCTTCGGGCCGGAGAGAACATTACGCACAGCCCCCAGGTCCGTCAAACCCTGAATCAGTGAGTGCTGACACATGTCTCGAGTTACCACGAAGTCGCGGCTAGGCCCTGCAGATGAGGAGCGGGGCGACCCGGCCTCGGGCGGTGCCCGCTCGGTGCCGAATCGCCCCGCTGTCCTGCGCGAGGCCAGGGCAAGGGCTCAGACGGTGATCACCCCGAAGCTCAGCCCGATGACGCCGGCGATCGCACCGATGGTGAAGATGGCCAGCAGCAGGTACTCCCAGCCCTTGAAGATCGGGCCGCCTGCAGTGCGGCGGGCCTGGACGAACAGCGCCGTGCCGGCCAGGTACACGATGGCGCTGATGAGGAGGTACTGGATTCCACCGGCGTAGAGCAGCCAGACCGTGTAGACGGTGGCCAGGCCGCCGACGACCTTGTCGCTCAGCGTCCCGCCTCGCACGGCCAGGAGCAACTGGTAGATGGCGGACAGCAGGTAGGGAAGCAGGATGAGCGCACTGGCCAGGATGATGAGCGCGGTGTAGGTCTGCTCATTGAAGTGGGTCCAGATGAGCAGGGCCTGGCAGCAGACGTTGGTCAGGATCAGCGCGCCCACCGGGGTGCCGTTGCGATTCTCCTTGCCCAGCCAGGCGGGAAGAACGCCGTCACGCGACGGCAGGCGCAGGATCTCAGCGCACATGAGGACCCAGGCCAGCACCGCTCCGATCAGCGCGATGGCCAGGCCTGCGGAGATGAAGGTCGCCCCCCAGTCACCGACGGCCGCAGCCAGCACATGGGCCAGCGAGGGATCCTCCATGGCGGCGAGCTGGTCCTGCTCGACCAGGCCGTAGGACAGGAAGTTGACCAGCAGCAGGAGCACCAGGACCAAGGCGAATCCCAGCAGGGTGGCTCGTCCCACGTCCCTGCGGCTGCGCGCGCGCTCGGAGAACACCGAGGCGCCCTCCACCCCGATGAAGACCCAGACGGTCACCAGCATCATGCCCTTGGTCTGATCGAGGATGGAGCCCAGCGGCGCGCCGTCGATCGTCAGAGCGCGCCCCCAGACGTCCTGGGTGAACAGGCCGGCGTCGAAGGCGATGATCGCGATCCCGATGAACACCACCAGGGGCACCACCTTGGCCACGGTCACGATGGTGTTGACGAATGCTGCCTGCTGCACGCCCTGGAGCACCAGGAAGTGGAGCAGCCACAGGACCACCGAGGCGCAGGCGATCGCGGGCAGCGTGTTGCCGGAGCCGAATCCCAACATGGGGAAGACCACGCCCAGGGAGGACATGAGCAGGACCAGATAGCCAACATTGCCGATCCAGGCGCTGAGCCAGTAGCCCCAGGCCGAGGCATAGCCCACGTAGTCGCCGAAGCCGGCCCGGGCGTAGCCGTAGACACCGCCATCGATGTCCGGCCGCTTGACCGCCAGGCGCTGGTAGCACATGGCCAGGACGAGCATGCCCGCCCCGGTGATGATCCACCCGATGAGCAGAGCCCCCGGTGCGGCCACCTTGGCCATCTGAGATGGGAGGCCGAAGATCCCCCCACCGATCATCGAACCAACGACGAGTGCGGTCAGCCCGACAACAGGCAGGGTGCTGACGGCTGAACCACCGCCCTTCGCATCTTCAGCGGGCGGACTCGTCACAGCAGAGCCAGATTCAGACATCACTCGACATCTCCAAGGAGTGGGGAAACAATAATGCAATTGTCTCCCACAAGTCATCAGACGTCAAGATAGGAAATAACCGTCATAACATGCGAATCGGAAATCTATTCCTTTCACCGCATACTCATGCAGGCGGAAAAGCGCTATTCCATCTCAGGCAGGGTCAGAGGCCTGAGACGCACGCGCAACAGCCAGATTCCTCCGCCCCTTGCGCACCAGAACCACTCCCCCGGCCAGCAGCTGATCAGCGCCGATGGTCGCGTCCTCGTCCTCAACCTTGATGTTGTTGAGGTAGGCGCCGCCGCCGGCCACGGTCTTGCGCGCGGCATTGCGCCCCTTGTCCAGACCGGTGCTCACCAGCAGGTCCACGATGGTCGACACGCCCGTCTCCAGCTCGCCGGCCGGCAGGTCGGCCGTGGCCGCCGCCATGGTGCCCGCATCGATCTGGGTCAGGTCTCCCCTGCCCCACAGTGCCGCCGTCGCCGCCTCGGCCTGGGCCAGCGCCTCCTCGCCGTGCACCCAGCGGGTGACCTCCCGGGCAAGCGCCCGCTGGGCCTCGCGCGCCCGGGGGTTGTCCGCCACCGCTGCCTCCAGGCGCTCGATCTCGGCGCGATCCAGGAAGGTGAAGACCTTGAGGAAGCGCACGACGTCGACGTCGTCGGCCTGGAGCCAGAACTGGTAGAAGGCGTAGGGGCTGAGCATCTCGGGGTTGAGCCAGATGGCCCCGCCCTCCGTCTTGCCGAACTTCGTGCCGTCGGCCTTGGTGATGAGGGGGTTGGTCATGACGTGCACGGAGGCGCCCTCCACCTTGTGGATGAGGTCCATGCCGCCCACGAGGTTGCCCCACTGGTCGTTGCCGCCGACCTCGAGGGTGCAGCCGTAGCGGCGGAAGAGCTCGAGGTAGTCGTTGGCCTGGAGGATCTGGTAGCTGAACTCGGTGTAGGAGATGCCCTCCTCACTGGACAGGCGCCGGGCGACGACGTCCTTGGAGAGCATGGTGCCCATGCGGAAGTACTTGCCGAGATCCCGCAGCAGGCCGATGGCGGTCAGCTCTGCGGTCCAGTCGAGGTTGTTGACGATCCGGGCCGGGTTGTCCCCCTCGAAGTCGAGGAGGTTCTCGAGCTGGGACTGCAGAGAGCGAGCCCATCCGGCGACCACCTCGGGGGTGTTGAGGCTTCGCTCGCCCCTGTCCCGGGGGTCGCCCACCAGCCCGGTGGCCCCGCCCACCAGGGCGAGCGGGTGGTGGCCGGCCAGTTGAAGGTGGCGCATGACCTTGACGGCCACGAGGTGACCATGATGCAGGGAGGGCGCCGTGGGATCGAAGCCGCAATAGAAGGTGATCCGCCCCTCGGTGAGCGCCGCGCGGAGCGCGTCGATGTCGGTGTGCTGGGCGATGAGCCCACGCCACTGCAACTCCTCCAGGATATCGGTCACGGTCCTGTTGCCTTCCATGGGACTGGGCCGGCCCCCATGAGGGGCGACGGCGCCGGGCGCGCGCCTCGGCGGCGCTAGTCTGCCACGACCACCGCGCTTGACCACTCCCGCATCTCCCTCGGAGGACCTCCCAGGCGGTATCCACGTGGTCAACGACCGTGGGCACGGTTCAACAGCCGTCCGGCCCCGAATCCGCTCCAGGCGACAAGACCTGGACTCCCACGTCGCGCGCCGAGTCGATAAGGCGCGCGTCATAGGTCACAAGATAGGTGGCCCTGCATCGGATGGCCGCCGTCAGGTGCAGGGCGTCCAGCGAACGGAGGCCGGCTCCCCCGATCAACCCGGCCTCCGTGTAGAGCGAGCGCGGCATGTCGAAGAGATCGATCCCCTCGAGAAGGGAGGTAATGGCGCCTTGCGTCAGAGCAGTGCGGCGCGCAGCGGCTCGACGCAGTTCCGTCTCAAGCAGGAGTGCGCCGGCAAGATCCGCCCTCGCCTCATCGATCCGCTCGGCCAATGCCTCGGACTCAGCCTCTTCAACGAGGAGCTTCAGGGCCGCCGAGGTGTCGAGGTACCACCTCATCGGTCATCACGGATCGCTGCGAGGAGTTCCTCAGTGCTCTCCTCAAGCCTAACCCGCCGGAACTCCGAGTACCTGTGCCTGCGCACGGCTGGCTTGACGCATCGGAGGTCTGAATCCGGTGTGGCGGAGGACAGGCGCGCCACCGGGATTCCTCGCCGGGTCACCGTCATCTCCTCCCCGGCCTCCACGCGGCGCAGGACCGCAGCGCTGTCATTCCTCAGTTCTCGCTGGCTGATCCGCGCCATCTCCATGACCTCATCGTAGCATCGTGTAGCACAATCGTCGGAAGACTCCAGGGACGGGGAAGGCGGCGTCCGGGCGAGAGCCCCCGGCCGCCGTCGCCCCCCCGACTCAGGGCTCGGGGCACCGGCCGGCGGGCGAGCGTCGTCCCCTCGCCCCTTATCCGCCCGTCCTCCCGGGCCCCGACGGCGGCGCAACCGCGGCCGCCGCTGACATCCCCAACCCCAGCCGCTGCGCGTAGAGGGGCCAGCCTCCCTGGGCGCGCGCGGCCTTCCCGGCCTCCAGGACGAGCCAGTGGAGCTCCTGGTGCTCGGCGGCGTCCAGGGCCTCCTGGGCCACGGCCTCTTCCAGGAGCCTGCGGGTGGATTCGTAGTCGCGCCCCACGGGAGTCCCCAGGGCAGTCAGCATGCGCCGGGCGTAGGTGTCCCAGATGAAGCGGGGCCGGTCGTAGGCGTAGAGGCTGATGACGTCGGCGGTCTCCGGCCCCACGCCGCGCAGGCCCATGAGGGAGGAGCGCAGTGCGCCGTCACTCATGGAGCCAGCCTGGCGCCCGGGCCCTGTGGTGAGCCAGGTTGCCAGGGCGCGCAGGGTGGCCGACTTGCCGGTCATGAAACCGGAGGGGCGGATGAGGCGGGGCAGACAGTCCTCGCCCTGCTCGGGCAGGGCCAGCAGCGCCGTCGGCTCCAGGGCACCGGCGGTGCGCAGGCGCTCCAGGGAGCGCAGGGCGTTGCCCCAGGCGGTGTTCTGGACGAGGACCGCGCCCGCCATGATCTCGAAGCCCGAGTCCGCCGGCCAGCCGTGGCCCGTCCCCAACTCAGCGCGCAGGACCTCCAGGAGCCGGCGCAGCCGCAACGGGGCACGGCCGGTGTCCCCGTTCCCGTCCCCACTCACCGGCCCGCCTCCGGCGCCAGGCCCGCCGGGCGGTCCCAGGTCAGGGTGTAGCGGTAATAGAAGCGGCGCCGGACTCGGCTGCCTGGGAGCAGCCGCGCCGTGGCCGGGTCGACCTCGATGCCCACGATCTCCTCGCATACTCCCGCGAGACGCTGCAGAAGCAGACCCTCCCAGCAACCAACGTCGCAGGCCCGACCGCCACGGGTGGAGGTCTCGGCGAGGATCTCGTCATGGAAGGCGGCATTGTGGTTCCAGTACTGCTCGGGCATCAGGGCCCTCCTGACGCGGCCCTCCCGCGCCTGGGCGCCGCCGCCTTGTAGGGCGAGACGGTGGGCTCGCCCTCGATCCAGAAGCGCCAGGGGAAGGCTTCACCATCACCGCCGGGGCCGGCCACTCCCGTGCGCGGACCGGTGCGGATCGCGCCCGGCGCCGGAGCCTGCCCCGCACCCGGCAGGGCCAGGCTCACGCGCGCACCGGGCGGCCCGAGCGCGGCGCCGTCGTCAACGCGGCTCAGCCCCAGGGCCGCGCACAGGCGCCCGGGGCCCCGGGCCAGATCGCGGTCGGCGCGCGCCGCTGGCCGACGGGAGCGCGCCAGGTCCAGGCCCTCGATCACCTCGCCGCCGCGCAGGAGCACCGCGCGGGACAGGCCCTTGGGACCGGTGACCACGTTGAGGCAGTGATGCATGCCGTAGGTGAAGTAGACGTAGATGATGCCACCGGCGCCGAACATCGAGGCGTTGCGGGCGGTGGGGCCTCGGAAGGCGTGGGAGCCGGGGTCCTTCTCACCGCGGTAGGCCTCCACCTCGGTGATCCGCACGGCGACGGTGCCCTCAGCATCCGTGGCGGTGAAGACCGCTCCCAGGAGCCTCGGCGCCGCCTCCAGGGAGTCCAGGGTCAGCACCGCATGAAGCTCCTCGGGCAGGCCCACCTGATCCCGAGCCTCAGACATATCTCAGTCCCGCTCCCCCGCATCCGCCGCATCGGGAGCGTCAGGGCCGTCGAGCAGCGAGCCCTCCCAGGCGAAGACCCGCAGCTGCGCCGAGCGCTCAATGGCTCGGACCAACTGCTCGACGACGCGCACGGGCGCGGTGCCCCCATGGCCGCTGCGCGCCGCCACGCTGCCCTCGACCGACAGCACCTCGCGCACGCCGGGGGCCAGGCGCGGATCGATGCCGGCGAAGTCCTCATCCGTCAGCTCCCACAGCTCGATGCCGCGCGCCTCGCAGGCGCGCACGCAGGCACCGGAGATCTCGTGGGCGTCCCGGAAGGGCACCCCGCTCCTGACCAGCCACTCGGCCACGTCGGTGGCCAGGGAGAATCCCTGGGGGGCGAGCTCGGCCATGCGCTCCCGATTCATGCGCATCGTGGCGACCATCCCGGTGACAGCGGGCAGAAGAACGGCCAGCGTGTCCACGGCGTCGAAGACCGGCTCCTTGTCCTCCTGCAGGTCGCGGGCGTAGGCCAGGGGAAGGGCCTTGAGAGTGGCCAGCAGGCCGGTCAGGTCGCCGATGAGCCGCCCGGCCTTGCCGCGGGCGAGCTCGGCCACATCCGGGTTCTTCTTCTGGGGCATGATGGACGAGCCCGTGGAGTAGGCGTCGTCCAGGGTGACGAAGCCGAACTCCTTGGTGCTCCAGATGATGATCTCCTCGCTCAGGCGCGAGAGGTCCACGGCGGTCATGGCCAGGATGAAGCTCAGCTCGGCGACGACGTCGCGGGCGGAGGTGCCATCGATGGAATTCTCCACCGCGGAGTCGAAGCCGAGCTCGGCGGCCACCGCATCAGGGTCCAGGCCCAGGGTGGAGCCGGCCAGGGCCCCTGAGCCGTAGGGGCTCACGGCTGCGCGCGTGTCCCAGTCCTCCAGGCGCTCGACATCGCGCATGAGGGGCCAGGCATGGGCCAGCAGGTGGTGGGCCACCAGGACGGGCTGGGCGTGCTGAAGATGGGTGCGGCCGGGCATGATGGCCTCCCCGGCCGCGGCCGCCTGGTCGATGAGGGCATCGACGGCGTCGAGCACCAGGCCAGCGAGATGGCGGGCCTGGTCGCGCAGATACATCCGGATGAGGGTGGCGATCTGGTCGTTGCGGGAGCGCCCCGCCCTCAGGCGCCCGCCCAGATCAGCCCCCGCCCGCTCGATCAGGCCCCGCTCCAAGGCGGTGTGGACGTCCTCGTCGGCGGGGGTGGGGGCGAAGGCACCGGAGATCACCTCCTCCTCCAGGGCGTCCAGGGCGCCGAGCATGCCGGCGAGCTGAGCATCATCCAGCAGCCCGCAGCGGCGAAGGCCCCGAGCGTGGGCGCGCGATCCGGCGATGTCATAGCGAGCCAGGCGCCAATCGAAGTGGGTGGACACACTCAGGGCGGCCAGGGCCTGGGCCGGGCCCCCGGTGAAGCGGCCTCCCCACAGGCTGATGCCCGGGGCGCTCTCGGAGTCGGCGGACTGGGGGCTGGGCTCGACGGTGCTCATGGCCTCATCCTCGCCCATGTCGCGCCCCGCCGTGGGGAGCGGGGGATGTGCGTCGTCGACCATGACATCGGACAACCGGCACGGCCACAGCAGGGGCTGGACATGGAACGATAGGGGCATGACACAGCCCACGGACTCCCTCTTCCCGGGAAAAGCATTCATCTCCACAGTGCTCGAGGCCCTGGAGACCAAGACCCGCATGACCGGATCCCTGGCGCACCGCTACCTCATGCGCGCGGGCATGGCCGGCATGATCGTGGCGGTCTTCTACGTGGTCAACTACGCGATCGTGGGCGTCTTCGACTCCATCAGCGCCGGCGGCGACTCCTTGGCATCCGTGGGCAAACTGCTGGGAGCGCTGGCCTTCGGGCCCGCGCTCGTCTTCATCTACTACACCAGGTCAGAGCTGCTGACCAGCAACATGATGGTGGTGGTCATCGGCGGCTACTACCACCGGATCTCGGTGTGGCGAGGCCTGCGGGTCCTGGGACTGTGCTTCCTGGGCAACTTCCTGGGAGGCCTGATCTTCGCACTGCTCTACCGCTTCTCCACTCTTGTGGAGGGTCCCACCGGTGAGCAGGCCCTGCACTCGGTGGAGACCAAGCTCGCCTATGTCTCGTCCGCCTCAGGCCTTGTGGACCTGTTCGTGCGGGCCATCCTGTGCAACTTCATGATCAACCTGGCCATGCTGCTCATCTACAACGGCTACATCAAGGAGGACTGGTCGAAGATCTTCTCCATGATCATCGCGGTCTTCGTCTTCGCCTTCCTGGGCCTGGAGCACTCGGTGGCCAACACGGTGCTCTTCACGGTGGTGGGCCTGACCCACGGGGTGGATGTCGCCGCCGCGGCCGGCAATGTGGGGATCGCGCTTCTGGGCAACTTCGTGGGCGGTGGACTGCTCATCGGCGCCTACTACGCCTATGTCAATGATGACTCGCGCTGGCTGCGGCGCACCGCCGACCAGCACGGCCAGGACGACTAGGACGGCCAGGACGACTAGGGCGCCTAGGACTCAGACTCCCAGCGCTGAGTCCTACCGCGACGAGGCACTCTGATGCGCCCTGCCCCGGGCCGGTAAGCGCTTACCGGCCCGGGGCAGGGCGCATCGTGGGCATGAGGCGCGCTCCGCGCGGCTCAGAAGCCGGTGGCCCCGCCCGTGCGGATCTCCCGAGCCGCTGCCAGCCTGGAGGGCATGCCGTAGATCTCGATGAAGCCGCGCGACCAGGACTGATCGAAGGTGTCCCCCGAGTCATAGGTGGCCAGGTTGAAGTCGTAGAGGCCGACCTCGGAGCGCCGTCCGTTGACCGTGGCCCGGCCCCCGTGCACCACCATGCGGATCTCCCCGGTGACATGGCGCTGAGTGTCCTCGATGAAGGCGTCCAAGGAGCGCTTGAGCGGGGAGTACCACTGGGCCTCGTAGACCAGGTCGGACCAGGTCATCTCGACCTGCCGCTTGTAGCGGTGCTGGAGCCGCTCCAGGGTGACGGCCTCCAGGGCCCGATGGGCCTCGATCAGCGCCAGGGCCCCAGGGGCCTCATAGACCTCGCGGGACTTGATGCCGATGAGCCGGTCCTCGATGATGTCGATCCGGCCAACGCCCTGGGCACCGGCGCGGCGGTTCATCTCCTGGACCGCTTCCAGCGGGGTGACGGCCCGCCCGTCGATGGCCACCGGCACCCCGGACTCGAAGCTGATGATCAGCTCATCGGGCAGAGGCGGGTAGGTGGGATCCTCGGTGTAGGAGTAGACGTCCTTGGTGGGGGCGTTCCACAGATCCTCCAGATAGCCCGTCTCGATCGCCCTCCCCCAGAGGTTCTGGTCGATGGAGAAGGGGTTGTGCTTGGTCGTCTCGATGGGCAGCCGGTGCTTCTCGGCGTAGTCGATGGCCAGGTCCCGGGTCAGGGCCAGGTCGCGCACCGGGGAGATGCAGTGCATATCCGGGGCCATGGAGGTGATGGAGACCTCGAAGCGGACCTGATCGTTGCCCTTGCCCGTGCAGCCGTGCGCGACGGTGTCGGCGCCGAAGTCCCGGGCCGCCTTGACCAGATGCTTGGCGATGAGGGGACGCGAGATCGCCGAGACCAGCGGATAGGTCCCCTGATAGAGACCGTTGGCCTTGAGCGCCGGCATGCAGTAGTCGGCGGCGAACTCCTCGCGGGCGTCAACAACGTAGGCGTCGACGGCCCCGCAGTCCAGGGCGCGGCGGCGGATGACCTCCAGGTCCTCGCCTCCCTGGCCCACATCCACGGCGACGGCGATGACCTCCTTGCCGGTCTGCTCGCCGATCCATCCGATGGCCACGGAGGTGTCCAGGCCTCCGGAGTAGGCCAGGACCACCTTGTTCGCGTGCGTGCTCATGATTCTTCTCCTCCCATTGGGCTGCCGGGGCAGCCGGGAAACGTCTGCGGGTGCCAGGGCGAAAACAGGGCGAAAATGGGTGCGCTCCGCCCCTGGCTGGGGTTGGTGGTGGGCAGAGCACGGGTGGCCCTGCCCCATGGCAGGTGGCGCGATGGCGCCGGAGTCCTCAGAGCCGGGGGCGGCTGTCCGCCAAGGCGAGAAGATGGCCTGAGACCTCTGCGGAGATCTCCTCACTGCGGGTGATGACCAGAACGGTGTTATCCCCGGCGATGCAGCCCAGGATGCCGGGCATCATCGCGTCATCGACTGCACTTGCCAGGAGCTCGGCCGCTCCCGGCAAGGTTCGCAGAACCACCTGGCCGCCGGCCCACTCCACGGTCACCAGAAGATCGGCGCACCAGCGGGTCAGGCGGGCAGTGGTGTGGTCGGCCAGGGTGCCGTCGTCGCGCACGGGGGCGCCGGTGGGCGCCTGACCCGGGACGCTGGTCTCAGGGATGGCGTACTCCTGGCGGCCGCCGGCCGAGCGGATCTTGGTCGCGCGCAGCTCGACCAGGTCCCGCGACAGGGTTGCCTGCGTGGTGCTGACACCGTGGGAGGCCAGGACGTCGCGCAGCTGGGCCTGGGAGCGGATGCGCTCCTTGGCCAGGATGCGGGTGATCAGGGCGTGCCTGGCGGCCTTGGTGCTGGGGCTGGAGGCCCCGGCCCGTGCCGTGGTCCGCGGGCTCTGAGCCCCTGCCTCGTCTGCGGCCAGGTCGTGCTCCTCCAGTGCCATGCTCATGACCGGCCCCCTATGGCGGCGCCAGCCGATTGCTCCTCCAGGACCTCGCCAAGGGCGACGGTCAGGCTCGCGGCCTCCTCATCGGTGAGGATGAAGGGCGGGGCCAGGCGAATGGTGTCGGGGCGCGGAGCGTTGACGATGAAGCCGCGCTCCAGCAGTGCGGCCGCCACCTGGGCTGAGGCCAGGCCGTCGGCCAGGCCGACGCCCAGCAGCAGTCCGCGTCCGCGGACCTCCTCCACCCCGGGGATGGCGGCGATGTCCCGGGCCCACTGGGCGCCCAGGTGGGCCACCCGCTCCAGGAGGCCATGGGACCTGATGGTCTCGATGACGGCCAGGGCGGCGCTGGAGGCCACCGGGTTGCCGCCGAAGGTGGTGCCGTGCTGTCCGGGCCCCAGCAGCTCGCCCGCCGGCCCGTGGGCGACGACGGCGCCGATGGGGATGCCCCCGCCCAGTCCCTTGGCCAGGGTGACCACGTCGGGGATGAGCCCGGGGGCCAGGAGGTGGTGGGCCATCCACGCCCCGGTGCGCCCCATGCCGGTCTGCACCTCGTCGATGATGAGCAGGGCTCCGGCCTGCTCGGTCAGGCGGCGGGTCGCCTCCAGGTAGTCGGTGCCCAGCTCGCGGACCCCCGCCTCGCCCTGGATGGGCTCGATGATGAGGGCCGCCACATCGGGCCCCATGGCCCGCTCCAGGGCGGCGGCATCCCCGGCGGGCAGGAACTCCACCCCGCCGGGAAGGGGCTCGAAGGGCTCGCGATAGGCGGCCTTGTGAGTCAGGGCCAGTGCCCCCATGGTCCGGCCGTGGAAGGCCTGCTCCAGTGCCAGAACGCGGGGGCGCTGGGGGCCGCCGTGCCGGCGGGCGATCTTGAACGCCGCTTCATTGGCCTCGGTGCCCGAGTTGGCCAGGAAGACCCTGGTGCCCGCCTCGCGCCCCGGGTAGACCAGGGAGGCGAGCTCCTCGGCCAGGCGCACCTGGGCGGCAGTGGTGAAGAAGTTGGAGACGTGGCCCAGGGAGGCGAGCTGCGCGCCTACCGCGTCGGTGATCGCCGGATGGGCGTGGCCCAGGCAGTTGACGGCGATGCCGGCCAGCAGGTCGAGGTACTCCGCGCCGTCGGCGTCCCAGACCCGGGCGCCCTGGCCGCGCACGAGAACCCGCTGGGGCGTGCCGAAGGTGTTCATGACCGAGGCGGTGTAGCGGTCGGTCCAGGACTGGCCGGTCTGCGCTGCGGAGCCGAGGGCGGTCATAGCGCCTGTCCTCTGCGCAGGGGCGTGAGGGGGGCGTCTCCGGGGTGGACAGCCGTGCCCACGCCCTCATCGGTGACGATCTCCAGGAGCATGCAGTGGGCCTGACGCCCATCGACGATGTGGGCCTGGCTCACGCCTCCGCGCACCGCCCGCAGGCAGGCCTCCATCTTGGGGATCATCCCGGTCTCCAGGCTGGGCAGGAGCTCCTCCAGCGCGGCGGCGCTGATGAAGGGGACCAGAGAGGCCCGGTCGGGCCAGGAGGCGTAGAGGCCCTCGACGTCGGTGAGCATGAGCAGGGTGCGGGCCTTGAGCGCCACGGCGATGGCGGCGGCGGCGGTGTCGGCGTTGACGTTGAGGACCGTGGAGGAGTCCTCAACAAGGGGGGCCACCGAGGAGATGACAGGGATGCGGCCCTGGTCGAGCAGGTCGATGATGGGCTGGGGACTGACCTCGACGACGTCGCCCACGAGCCCCACGTCCACACTGCGGCCGTCAACGGTGGCGGGCCTTTGGCTGGCGCGCAGCAGGCCGCCGTCCTCACCGGAGATGCCCACGGCCGCCGAGCCGTCGGTGTTGAGCAGGGAGACGAGCTCGCGCTGGACCGAGCCGGTGAGCACCATGCGCACCACGTCCATGACCTCTGGGGTGGTCACGCGCAGGCCCCCGCGGAACTCCGACTCGATGCCCAGGCGCTTGAGCATCGCATTGATCTGCGGCCCTCCCCCGTGGACGACGACGGGGCGGACCCCCACCTGGTGGAGGAAGAGGATGTCCTGGGCGAAGGCCCGCTTGAGCTCCTCATCGACCATGGCGTTGCCGCCGTACTTGATGACCATGGTGGCGCCCTTGTAGCTGCGCAGCCAGGGCACGGCCTCCAGCAGGACGGAGACCTTGTGCTGAGGGGACAGGCCCGAGGTGGAGGGCGAGCCGGCCGGGCGCAGCAGGGACCGGGGACGGGGGGTTGCACTGGTCATGTCGCTCATGTCGTGTAGTCCGCGTTGATGGTGACGTATCCGTGGGTCAGGTCATTGGTCCACACCGTGGCGCTGGCCTGGCCGGCGCTCAGGGCGATGTCGATGCGGGTCTCGCGCGGGGTCATGTCCACCCCGGATCGGTCCTCCCCCAGGCCTCCGTGCCGGAAGATCGTCACCCCGTTGATGGCCACATCGACCTGGTCGGGATCGAAGGGGCAGACCTCCTCGGGCACTGTCCCCAACTGTGACAGGACCCGGCCCCAGTTGGGGTCCCCGCCGGCGACGGCGCATTTGAGGAGGTTGGAGGCGCTGACGGCACGGGCGGCCGCCTCCGCCGCCTCCTCGCTGACCGCCCCGGTCACGGTGATGGCGATGTCATGGGTGGCGCCCTCGGCGTCGGCCACGAGCCTGCGGCCCAGGCGAGCCATGACCTCCTGAAGGGCCGCCTCCAGGTCCTGGGCGCCGGGGCTCACCCCGGAGGCGCCGGAGGCCAGCAGGAGGACGGTGTCGTTGGTGGACATGCAGCCGTCGGAGTTGATCCTGTTGACGGTGCGTGAGGTGGCCCGCATGAGCGCCTCACGGGCGGCGTCGGGCTCGACGACGGCGTCGGTGGTGATGACCGCGAGCATGGTGGCCATGCCCGGTGCGAGCATCCCCACGCCCTTGATCATTCCGCCGATGCTCCACCGCTGCTCCCCCTGGCCCACGCTCAGGGCGTTCTCCTTGGAGACGGTGTCGGTGGTCATGATGGCGGCCGCTGCCTGGCCGGCGGCCTCGGCGGTGGTGGCCAGCGCCGAGGCGGCGGCCCCGGCCCCCTCCAGGAGGCGGGGCATGTCCAGGGGCTCACCGATCACGCCGGTGGAGCACACGAGCACCTCCTGGGCCCGGCACTCCAGGAGCGAGGCGACGTGCTGGGCGGTGGAGGCGGCGTCGTCGGCCCCCTGCTGGCCGGTGCAGGCGTTGGCGGATCCGGAGTTGAGGATGACGGCGCGGGCCTGGCCCCCGGAGGCCTGAAGCTGACGTCGCGACCAGACCACGGGGGCGGCCACCACGCGGTTGGTGGTGAAGACGCCGGCGGCTGTGCGCATGGGGCCGTCGTTGACGACCAGGGCGACATCCGGCTTGCCGGAGGCCTTGAGCCCCGCGGTCACCCCTGCGGCCCTGAATCCCTTGGCTGCGGTCACGCTCATGGTGCGACTCCTTCGGTGATGACGCCGGTGGTCTCGGGGATTCCCAGCGCCAGGTTGAGGGACTGCAGCGCCGCCGAGGCGGTGCCCTTGCCCAGGTTGTCGATGGCGCACAGCATGGTGGCCGCCCTGGCAACCGGGTCGTAGGCGACCTGGACGGTGGCAAGACCGCTGCCGGCGACGGCGCCGGTGGTGGGCCAGGTCCCCTGCGGTAGGAGGTGGATGAGGGCCTCGCCGTCCTCGCCCGGCCCGCCGTAGGCCTGGGCCCAGGCCTGGCGCAGCATGGCGGTGGGGTCGTCGCTGTCATGGACGGCGCTGGTCACCGGTGCGGTGACCGTGGCCAGGATGCCCCGGCTCATGGGGACCAGCACGGGGGTGAAGGCCAGTCGCCCGGCCCCCGATCCGGCTCCGGCGACCAGGAGGTTCTGGGTGATCTCGGGGATGTGGCGGTGGGTGCCGCCCACGGCGTAGGGCTGGGCCGAGCCCAGGGCCTCGGCGGCGGTCAGATGGGGCTTGAGGGACTTGCCGGCCCCGGAGTAGCCGACGGCCAGGACCGCGGTGATGGCAGGGGCATCCGGGGAGGTGTCGAGAAGTCCTGCGGCGATGCCGGGCTGGGCGGCGAGGGTCACCGCGGTGACATTGCAGCCGGGGACGGCGATGCGCCGGGTGGCGGCCAGCTCGGCCCTCTGGGCGCTGGCCGTGCGCTCACCGGCATGGAGGAGCTCGGGCATGCCGTAGCTCCAGGCTCCGGCGTAGTCCGATCCGTAGAAGGCCGCCCAGGCCTGAGGGTCGGTCAGGCGGTGGTCAGCGCCGCAGTCGATGAGCAGAGGGTCGGTGCCGGCTGCCCTGGCCTCGGCCTCGATGGCCGCCGTGACCTCACCGGAGGCGCCGTGGGGCAGGGCCAGGATGACGACGTCATGGCGTGCCAGGCGGACGGCCTCGGTGGGCTCGACGGTGCGCCCGGCCAGTGAGGCGAGGTGGGGGTGGTGCTGTCCCAGCTGCGTGCCCGCCGAGGAGGCGGCGGTCAGCGCGCCGATCTCGATCTGAGGGTGTGCGGCCAGGAGCCGCAGGGCCTCGCCTCCGGCGTAGCCGGTGGCTCCGGCAACAGCTGCAGTCCACGTCATGCGCAAACCATACGACTCGATGCATAGAAATACGAACTGGCGGGCCGTGGTGAGACATCACCCCGTACGTGTCCGCGCACCGCGCCGCGAGACGGGGCGCGATGGCCGACGACAACGTCCTCGGCTGATGCGCGAATCACAGCGGCCGGTCCCGCAAGGAGGTGACGATCGCGTCAGCCCACTCGCGTACCTGGTCCCAATCGCGGAAGTCGCCCTCGGCGGCACCACCCAGCTTGGCGATGGAGCGCTCGCGCAGGCTGAGCCGGTCAGGGTCGAAGCGCCCGGCGAAGGTGATGTGGTCCTCCGGCTCCAGGGCCAGCAGAACCGGGCCGATGCGCTGAGGATCGGCCATCTTGCCCTTGGGCAGGCCCGAGAGCCCCACGGAGAAGGCCCAGACAGGCTTGGCGGACAGCGCCTCGCGGAAGCGCTCGGTGAAGGCGACTGCCGCATTGGTCCACTTGGTCATGTAGACGGCGCTGCCCAGGATGAAGGCGTCATAGCCATCCACTGATTCGACATCCTCGGGCTGCGCGGTGTCGACGTCGATCTCGGCCGAGCGCAGGCGCTCGGCGATCACCGCGGCGACCTCGTCGGTGGAGCCGTGGCGGGAGGAGGAGGTGAGAAGGAGCTTCATGGCCGCCAGTATTCACGCGCTGGCCACCCCGCGTCTTGGACCTGAGGCCCAGGCCACCGTCGTGTAACTAGAAACACATCCGCGTCCCATTGTCGAGCCCTTGGTGCCGGGGCCGGCTGCCGGATGTCCGGCCGCCGGCCCCATGCGTCTCCCGGCATCACCGCGGGCCGGGCAGGCGGACCGCCCTGCTGGCGAGCCGGGTAGGCGGATCAGGAGCGCAGCTCGGCGCCCATAGCCTTGGCGGCCCGCTTGACCACGCGCTTGCGCACCGCTGCCGTCTCCTCGGCGGTCAGGGTGCGATCACTGGCGCGCAGGCGCAGGGCGAAGGCCAGGGACTTGCGCCCCTGCCCCAGTTGGGGGCCGCGGAAGACATCGAAGAGCCGCAGGTCCTCCAGGAGGGCTCCGGCGCCGGCGCGCACCACGGACTCCACCTCGGCGGCGGTGACGGACTCATCGACGACCAGGGCGATGTCCTCCTTGGCGGCGGGGAAGGTGGAGATCGGGGCGACCTGCAGGACCCCGCGGCCCAGAGCCGCCTCCAGCATGGGCTCCAGGTCGATCTCCACGGCGCACGCCCGCTCGGGGAGCCCCAGAGCCCGGGTCACGCGCGGGTGCAGCTCGCCGGCATGGCCGACGACCTGGCCCGCCACGATCTCCTTGCCGCGCCGGGTGCTGGGCAGGCGCAGCTCGGCCAGGCGCCCGGGATGCCAGGGGGCAACCGGGGCCGGGGGCGCGACGGTCTCCAGGCTCAGCCCCAGGGCACGGCCAACGGTGCGCGCGATCTCAATGGCATCGGCCCAGTCCCAGGCGCGCCCGGCGCCCAGGACTCCCGGGCTCTCCTTGGCGCCCGTCACGATGGCGGCCGCATGCATGGGCTGCCGGGGAACGCCGGCCGCCAGCGCGGCGATCTCCTCATCGCTGGGGCGGTGGTCAACCCCGGGGATCGCGGCGGGCACCGTGCCCTGGGCCAGGGTGACCGAGCCGACCTCGAAGACGGCGACATCGGGCAGCCCTCGGGAGATGTTGCGGGCAGCGGTCTCCACCAGGGAGTCCAGGATGGAGGTGCGCAGCCAGGGGGCGTCCTCGGCCAGGGGGTTGGCCAGCCGCACGGCCTGGCGGCGCGGGTCGTCCTCGGGGATCTCCAGGAGGTCGTGCACCCCTCCGATGAAGGGGTAGGACAGCACCTGGGTCAGGCCTGCGCCGACCAGCGCGCGGACCGCCTCGCGGCTCAGGCGCTGGCGCCCGGTCAGCCCCGCGCCCGACGGAGCGCTGGGCACGATGGAGTCGATGGCCTCGTAGCCGTCGAGCCGGGCGATCTCCTCGGCGAAGTGGGCCGGCCCCACCAGGTCGGGCCGCCACGTCGGGGCAGTGATCTCGAGCAGCTCACGACCGGCGTCGTCGGCCCCGGCCGGGTTGACAGTGCAGCCAATGATCTCCAGCAGCTCGGTGACCCGGGACTTGCCGTAGGGCACGCCCGTCAGGCGCTCGGCCTCATCGGCGCGGATGATCTGCGGCGCAGGGGCGGTGGTGCGGTCGATGTCGGTGGCGATGGGCTCGGCCGTGCCCCCGCCGTACTCGACGAGCAGATCGACGGCCCGCTGGGCGGCCACGGGAGCCAGTGCTGTGTCCACCCCGCGCTCATTGCGCTTGGAGGACTCGGTGGGCAGGCGGTGGCGGCGCGCGGAGCGGGCGATGGAGACCGGGTCGAAGTGCGCGGCCTCGATCAGCAGATCAGTGGTGGTGGCATCGACCTCGGCGGCGGCCCCGCCGAAGACACCGGCCAGCACCAGGGGGCGCGATCCCTGACCATCCGGGGAGTCGCTGATGACCAGGTCCTCGGGGTCCAGGGCGCGGGTGACCTCGTCGAGGAAGGTCAGGGTCTCCCCCGCCCTGGCCCGGCGCACCACGATGGGGGCGGCGAGCTTGCCCAGGTCGAAGGCGTGCAGGGGCTGGCCCAGGTCCAGCATGACGTAGTTGGTGACATCCACGGCCAGGGAGATGGGGCGCATGCCGGCGGCGGTGAGCCGGTCGCGCATCCACGCCGGGGAGGGCGCTGCCGGGTCGATGCCCCGCACCACGCGCGCCACGTAGCGGTCCGCCCCGGGGCGGCCGTGGATGGGGCTGGGGCCCTCGGCGATGGTGACCGGGTAGCCGTCAGGGCCAGCCGCGGCGATCCCGTTCGGGTAGAGGCCGGGGTTGGCGCCGTCGGCGGGGTCGGTGTAGGCCGCCCCGGTGGCGTGTGAGTACTCGCGGGCCACGCCGCGCATGGAGAAGCAGTAGCCCCGGTCCGGGGTCACGTTGATCTCCAGGACCTCCTCCCCCAGCCCGAGCAGGGGCAGGGCATCGGTGCCCGGGGCGGGAGGCTCCTCGCCGTCGTGCCCGTTGGCGGCCAGGTAGTCCTGCAGGACGATGATGCCGTCATGGTCCTCGCCGATGCCCAGCTCGCGGGCCGAGCAGATCATGCCGTCGGAGACATGGCCGTAGGTCTTGCGGGCGGCGATGGCGAAGTCGCCGGGCAGGACGGCCCCGGGCAGGCTGACCACCACGGAGTCCCCCACCGCGAAGTTGTGGGCGCCGCAGACGATCCCACGGCTGGGCAGCTCCGAGGGCTCCTTGCCGGTGCCGGGGGCGTCATTGTGCTCGGGCCCCACATCCACGCGGCAGTAGTTGATGATCTTGCCGTTGGACTGCTCCTTGGACTCCAGGGTCAGGACGCGCCCGACGACCAGCGGGCCGGTCACGGAGGGGGGAACGATCCGCTCCTCCTCCAGGCCCACGCGCACCAGATCGGCGGCGAGCTGCTCGGCGCTCAGGCCACTGGGGACCTCGACGTGCTCGCGCAGCCACTCCAGGGGGATGTATGGCATGTCAGTGTCCCTTTCCAGTGGAGCCGAACTGCTGGGAGAAGCGGATGTCTCCCTCGACGATGTCATGCATGTCGGAGATGCCGTGGCGCAGCATGAGCGTGCGCTCCAGGCCCATGCCGAAGGCGAAGCCCGTGTAGACCTCGGGATCGATGCCGCACGCCGTGAGCACATTGGGGTTGACCATGCCGCAGCCGCCCCACTCGATCCAACCGGCGCCGCCCTTCTTCTGTGGGAACCACAGGTCCATCTCGGCGCTGGGCTCGGTGAAGGGGAAGAAGGAGGGGCGCAGGCGGGCGCGGGCCTCGGGGCCGAACATGGACTTGGCGAAGTGGTCGAGGGTGCCCTTGAGGTGGGCCATGGTCAGGCCCTTGTCCACCGCCAGGCCCTCGACCTGGTGGAAGACCGGGGTGTGGGTGGCATCGAGCTCATCGGAGCGGAAGACCTTGCCGGGGCAGGCCACGTAGAGGGGCGGCTGCCCGCCCAGCATGACGCGGGCCTGGACCGGGGAGGTGTGCGTGCGCAGGACCAGGTTGGAGGGGTCCCCGGGCTGGGCGCCGACGGACTCGCCCTGGATGTAGAAGGTGTCCTGCATCTGGCGGGCGGGATGATCGGTGTCGAAGTTGAGAGCGTCGAAGTCGTACCACTCGTGCTCGACCTCGGGGCCCTCGGCGATGGACCAGCCCATGGAGATGAAGAAGTCCGAGATCTCCTCGATGAGCAGGTCAAGGGGGTGGCGGGCGCCCACGGGTCCGCGGAGGTTGGGGACGGTGACATCCACCGCCTCGGTGCGCAGCATCTCCTCCTCTGCGGCGGCCTCCAGCTCGGCCTGCCGGGCGCTCAGCGCGCCGGTGATGCGTCCGCGCGCGGCGCCGATGAGCTTGCCGGCGGTGGGCTTGTCCGCCTTGTCGAGGGCTCCGATGCCGCGGTTGGTGCGGGCGAGCACCGAGGAGTCGCCCGTGTAGGCCAGGCGGGTCTCCTTGAGTGCGGCCAGGTCCGTGGCGGCGGCGATGGCCGCGAGGGCCTCCTCGACGAGGGCGTTGATGCCCGCCTCGTCCAGTGGCGAGAGCGCGCCGGATACGTCAGTCATGTGCGAGCGCCTTCCATGTGGTACGTCGCGCCTAGGTTAGTCCGGCGGCTGCGAGGGCCTGAAATCGTGGCAGGCAGCAGCGCCCCTGAAAGCCGGCGCGAGGGGCGCTTTGTCCACCGTGAACAGCTTTAAGACTCGCCACCGCTTGCCGCGTTGGCAAACGCGCAGGTCAGAACGCCTTTGCCGCGTGGGACCCGGGCGCGGAGGCGGTTAAAGCTGTTCACGGTGGACAGTCTGACTCAGGCGATCGACCAGTGTGCTACATTTGCTACGAGGTGAGTGGAATGCAGAGTCTCGCACATCGCAGGTTGCGCAACGAGAGCGCGGAGGTGCTCCGGCGGGTTCAGGCCGGCCAGTCCTTCCGCATCACCAACCACGGGCAGGCCGTCGCACTGCTCATCCCCGTGCCGGACGAGCCTCTCGAGCAGCTGCGTGCCGCGGGGGCGACGATCCCGGCAACCGGTTGCGACTTCACCGCCCTGGAACGAGTGGACAGCCTGACCAGCCGGGAGGTCCTTGATGACCTTCGAGGCGACAGGTGAGGACCCCGACCTCCGAGCCCATGGCGGCGCTCGCCAGTGGCACGCTCATCTACGTCGACACCTCCGCAGCGCTCAAGCTCCTCATCAATGAGCCGGAGTCATCGCGACTGGCGCGATGGCTCCAGGATGCCGTGCTCGATGAGTGCGTCCTGTGCTCCTCGCTCCTCCTGCACACCGAGTTGCACTGCGCCTGCGCGCGCCGCGCCGCCCTCAAGACCTCTGTGGTCGACAGCCTGTTGGCGGGCATCGAACTCGTCGACCTGTCTCGGGATCACCTGTTGCAGGCCTCTCGGGCACGCAGCGGTCTGCGAGCCGCGGACGCCATCCACCTCACCGTCGCCACGATGACCGGCGCACAAGCACTTGTGACCTACGACCATGAGATGAGCCGCGCAGCGGTCGCGATCGGCATGCGCGTCTACGCACCGGGTTCTGTCCACCGTGAACAGTTTTAAGACTCACCACCGCTTGCCGCGTTGGCAAACGCGCAGGTCGGAGCGCCTTTGCCGCGTGGGACCCGGGCGCGGAGGCGGTTAAAGCTGTTCACGGTGGACAGATTCCGGGCGCTCGGCGCCTCATCGGGTGCGGGCCTCGATGCGACGAGCCAGGACTCCCAGGGCCCAATTGGCCAGCAGGTAGATGGCGGCGATGACCACGTAGGTCTGCAGGTAGACATCCATGCTGTACTCGCTGCGGGTGAAGGTCTCCAGGCGCCGTCCGGCGTACATGAGCTCGTTGTAGGCCACGACGTATCCCAGCGAGGTGTCCTTGAGGATGGTGACCAGCTGGGTGATGAGGGTCGGCAGCATCATGCGCAGCGCCTGGGGCGCCAGGATGAGGCGCATGGTCTGGCCACGGCTGAGCCCCAGTGCCTCGGCGGCCTCGCTCTGCCCCGCGTCCAGGGCCCTGACTCCTGACCTGAAGACCTCGGCGGTGGTGGCGGAGGAGCACATGATGATGGGGATGACGAGCATCCAGATGACGGGGAAGGTATAGCCCGTCAGCGGCGGCACGCCCAGGAGGAAGAAGTAGACGAGGAGCAGCATGGGGATGGCGCGCATGGCGTCGATCCACAGGCCGACGACCCCGCGCACCACGGCGTTGCGCGCCATGCGCGCCCAGCCGAGCAGGATCCCCAGGGGGAAGGAGGCGACAGCGGCGATGCCCGCCGCGATGAGGCTGTCGCGCAGCGCTCCCCCGAGGAATGCGACGGTGCTCTGCCCGAGGAAGTAGCGCCACTTGGGGTAGGCCAGCTCGCCGTTGATGCCGGCCTGGTGGAGTGCCAGGCCGGCGATGGTGGCCATGACAATCACAGCCAGGATGGAGCCGATGAGAATCCGACTGCGGCCCTTGGGGCCCGGGGCGTCGAAGAGGAGGTCCGCGTCGGAGGCGGCCTGGGGGCGCCGTCGGCCCAGGCGGGTTCCCAGTGCGGTGGTCAGTACTGCCGGGGAGGTCATGAGCGCGCTCCTGGGGTGGCGGTGACGGCCCGCTCGACAAGCGCGCCGATCTTGGTGGCGCCAAAGGCGATGCCCAGGTAGATGAGCCCGGACAGCAGGAAGGTGATGACGGCCTCGGCGTAGACGATGTTGAGCTGCTGAGTGACATTGGTCAGCTCGCGCACGCCGATGGCCGCGGCCAGCGAGGAGCCGATGAGGCAGGAGATGAAGATGTTGACCAGCGGCTGGATGGTGCGTGCGAAGGCCTGGGGCAAGACGATGGCGCGGATGATGAACCCGAAGGGCATGCCCAGTGCTCGGGCCGCCTCGATCTGCCCCTTGGGCACGGAGTTGACGCCGCTGCGCAGCGTCTCGCAGACGAATCCGGAGGCGGAGAAGACGATGGCGGTAACGGCCGACCAGAACAGGGAGATGCCCACGCCGACCCTGGGGGCGCCGAAGGCCAGCAGGATCATGAAGCACAGCGTGGGGATGTTGCAGGCGACTGTCACCCAGGCGGTGGCCAGTAGTCGCAGTGGCGGGATGGGGCCGACCCTGAAGACCGTCATGACCGCCCCCAGGATGAGGGCGCCGGCGTAGGCGAGCAGGGCGATGATGACGGTGGTGGCCAGTCCCCAGCCGATCATCCCCAGGTTGTCGGTGATGACGTCCATGCGGTTCCTCCTCAGGGGCGGTGCGGCGAGGGTCGGGGCCCGGAGCCAGGGCCGACGGCGGCTGACCCCGGCCCCGGGGGCTCAGCTGGCGGGCGAGGCGCTGTCCTGCGCCCCGGCGCTGGGGTCGGCGGGGGCGGCGGTCTCAGAGCCGGGGACGGATCCGAGGGCCGGTGGCTTGGGAGCGTCGCCGCCGGTGATCTCACCGATGGTGGCCTGCCAGATCTTCTCCCAGGTGCCGTCCTCGTAGATGGCGGTCAGGAAGCTGTTGACGAACTCCTGGGCGTCGGAGTCCTTGGGCAGCCCGATGCCGTAGGGGTCCTCGGTGAAGGGCTCGCCGACGATCTTGTAGGAGTCGTCCTTGGCGACGTGGGACAGCAGCAGGGCCTGGTCGACGACGTAGGCCTGGACGTGGCCGCTGCCCAGCGCGGCGAGGCACTTGCCGTCATCCTCGAACTGGACGGCCTCCGCCTTGGGGGCGTGCTCGCTCAGGGCCGGTCCGGAGGAGGATCCGGACTGGACGGCGACCTTGACTCCGGCCAGGTCATCGAGGCTCTTGATCTCGGTGTTGTCCGCCTTGACCAGGATGGCCTGGCCCGAGGAGTAGTAGGGGCCGGCGAAGGAGATCTTCTCGGCGCGCTCGGGGGTGATGGTGTAGGTGGCGAAGACGGCCTGGACCTGCTTGTTCTCCAGAAAGCTCTCACGGGTGTCGGAGGTGGCCTGGACGACCTCGACGAGACTGGCTGCGTCGTCGCCTCCGATGATGTAGCGGGCCAGGGCCTGGGAGATTCCGGCGTCGAAGCCCTTGAGCTGGCCGGTGGTGGGGTTCTCCTGGGAGAAGACCAGGGAGGTCTTGGTGCCTCCGGTCTTGAGCTTCCCGGTCTTCTTGATGGCGGAGGCCCAGGTGGAGGCGGCGACGGCGTCCTCGTCGGCCAGGGGTCCGGAGTTGATGGCCTTCTTGTAGGCCTCGGAGGCATCGCCGCTGGCGACGGCGTTGCCGTCGGCTCCGGTGTCGGAGCAGGCGGCCAGGACTGCGGCCACGGCTGCGGCTCCGGATGCGCCCAGGGCGGCGCGGCGGGTCAGGGTGAGCATGGGCGTTCCTTTCGTGGTGGCGGCGCGGCGCCGTCAGTGGCTCAGGACCTTGGACAGGAAGTCGCGGGCGCGCTCGGTGCGCGGTGAGGTGAAGAAGGTGGCGGGGTCGCCCTCCTCGACGATCTGGCCGGCGTCCATGAAGACGACGCGGTCGGCGACGTTGCGGGCGAATCCCATCTCGTGGGTGACCACGAGCATGGTCATGCCGGTGGCGGCGAGGTCGCCGATGACGTCGAGGACCTCGTTGATCATCTCGGGATCCAGTGCGGAGGTGGGCTCATCGAAGAGCATGATCTTGGGGTCCATGGCCAGGGCCCGGGCGATGGCCACGCGCTGGGCCTGGCCGCCGGAGAGCTGACCGGGGCGCTTGGCGGCCTGGTCGGCCAGGCCGACGCGCTCCAGGAGCTCATGAGCCCGGGCAACGGCCTTGTCCTTGGGGATGCCGCGCACGTTGATGGGCGCCAGGGTGATGTTGTCCAGGACGGTGCGGTGCGGGAAGAGGTTGAAGGACTGGAAGACCATGCCGACCTCGGCGCGCAACTGTGCGAGCTCGGCACCCTCCTCGGGCAGGGGCGTGCCATCGATGATGATGCTGCCGCTGGTGATGGTCTCCAGGCGGTTGATAGTGCGGCACAGGGTGGACTTGCCCGAGCCCGAGGCTCCGATGACGGCGACGACCTCGCCCTGCCTGATGTCCAGGGACACGCCATCCAGGGCGGTGAAGTCCCCGAAGCGCTTGGTGACCTCGCTGATGCGCACCAGCGGCAGTTCGTCGGACGACGTGTCAGGAGCGTTGTCCTGCGCCTGGTCGTGGGGGTTGGGAGCAATGTTCACGAGCACCTCGTCTCGTTGTGGGCGGATGGGCAAGGCTGATGAGCTGTCTCACCGACAGCAACAGCAACACATCCGCATGCGCACTGCATTCCCCTATCTCACGGCGTCCCGGGCCGACGGCTCTGTGTCCCTACGCAGGGGGCCGCCGTCGGTCGCGGCTAGTCGCCACAGAGGCTAGCACCGCGCGGGACGGCGCCGTCAACGCGTCCCAGCACATGGCGTGGCAACGACCGTGAGCCAGCATGCACCAGCGCCCAGCCCGATCCCCGCACGCCCAGGAGGATCGCCACGGAAGCGCGGATCGCAGGCAAGGCATCCACTGCCTCACTCTGGATACCAACGCTGTCCCACAAATACGACCTGCAACCGCCGGAAGAATGCTAGCGTAGTGGCATGTCGCCCCCTTCAGCGCCCACACCCTCCATCCTGGACATCTTCGTCGTCTGGAATCCCAAGGACCGCGTTGGCGAACGCGTCTTCTCGACGATCTACGAGCACTACCACAGCGAGGCCTACTCAGGCCTGGCCGGCGGTGCCATCGATGTGTACGCACGATCGGAACCAGCATACGGCGCCGATAAGCCCCTGCCCATCCCGGTGAAGCCGTTGGAAGGCTCGCCTTCCACCGGCCAGGACGCCGCGGAGTTCACCGTCATCCTCCCGGTCATCGGGGTCCATCTCATGGAGCAGGCGAGTAGTGGTCCGTGGGCGCATTACATTGTCGATCTTCTCAAATTGCGCAACGAACCCGATGACAAGGAGCGCCGGAGAATTGTCGTACCGATCCTACAGGACGGTGTCAGCACGATCGGCGCACCCAACGTAATATCGGAACTACTACGCAGGCAAGGACTCCACTACGACAGCCTCACCTGGTCAGAGAGGGTGGCAGCAGAGAGCGTCGAGTCCATGGGGGCTCTGACTCGCGACCTGAGCCAAATGATCGTCCAAGCGCTCCTCACAGATTCGAATGCCGACGAGCGGATCACAGTATTCCTGAGCCATGCACGCCAGGATATTCCCGAACCTGGTAGCATACACAGTCAACAGCAAAACGTCGTAACCGACGCAACCGAGCTCATCGACAAAACTCGCCTCAGAAGGTTTCTCGACATTCGTGATATTCAGGGAAACGACGACTGGCACCAGGCCATCGCCGAAAAGGCCAGCACCCACGCTCTTCTCATGCTGCGCACCGACCACTACTCAAGTCGCTCATTCACCCAGTGGGAGGTCCTGGATGCCAAGAGAGCCGATGTTCCCATTGTGAGTCTTACAGCCTTGGAGCACGGTGAATCTCGAGGATCCTTTCTCATGGACCACATTCCCACTATCGCCTACCCCGCATCACCCACTCCACCGATTCCTCAGGGTGCCGACCACAACAACGATATCGCCAATCTCCGCAGACGCGCTGTGATGACTGCATTGAACGCTTTGGTCGACGAGTGCCTCAAGCGAGCTCTATGGACAAAGCAAACCGTCTTCAGGAAGGCAGTCGCTGAATCGCTGTCAGCCGACAATACTGGCTTCGACGCGAGGCCTGTACATTCACCTGAACCGACAACGCTGGCCAAGCTCTTACGCGAGCACCGAGAAGATCATAAGGATGATAGAGAATTTTGGCTCATCCATCCTGATCCACCACTTCTCGCACCGGAGCACGAGACGATCCTCGATCTGTGCGAACTCGCAAAATACGAGCGGAACTCTGTGCACATTCTGACGCCGCGGACCTTCCTTGCCTCCGGAGGCGTTCTGGCTGACGACAAGCCTGGCGATGAACACCGAATCGCTGCCTCGCTCAACGATCTGGATGCTGGCCGTCCCCTGGCCCACTGGCGTTTGGGTCTCTCAATGGCTCTGAGTGAGGACCAGGGTGCGCTCGGCCTCAAGCCCGTCCACTTGGAACAAGTCGTTGCTGAGATCGCCCAACTGGTCCTACTGGCCGGCGGGTCTGTCACCTATGCCGGAGCGCTCGGGACTCATGCCCCCGATCTCACGTCAGCCGTCCTCGATGCAGTGAGCCAATACACCGAGTTCACCCTGCGTGAAGAGCAGAAATTCCGAGCACGGGAGGCAATCCCTAAAACATACCACCCCGGACCCATGTTCTATGTGACTACTCCCTGCACTCAGATCAAAACAAGTGAAGCACTAGAGCGTCTGAGAATGGCCCGCAAGGCACTCTGCAATCGGGTAAAGTTTGAAACGATCGACGCTTATGGTCACACTCATGATCTGGACGAGGAGAACGAGACTCTTATTTGGCCCGATTCCAGCACTCCCACCCAGATCGCCGCCGCAATCAGCGCCGTCCGCAGTCAACTGCCGCGGTTATGTCACGCCCGACTCGTTATCGGCGGAAAAACTATCCCTCGATCAGATTCCCATCCTGACGGCTACAGCGGATCGATGCCGGGAATCATCGAGGAAGCGCTGGTCACCGTGCGCGCCGGACAGCCTCTTTATATCGCTGGTGGTTTCGGTGGCGCGTCAGCACTGCTGGCCAAACAACTCGATCTTCCCGGCAGTCAGGATGACAAGCTTCCCACCACGATTGGAAAGATGAGTCCTGCGATGAGCAGTGCTATCGACGAGATTCGCCGCTCCTACCACTGGCGGACTGACATTGGACTGAGCGAGGCCGATGTCTCCCGACTGTCGAGGACGCATCGCCCCGCGGAGCTTGCTGGGCTCATTGCCAAAGGGCTCATCTCTCTCGCATCTAAGTCTACACCCCCTTCAGGAGAATCATGAAAAAGAACCACAACCATTCTACCCTTCAGATCTTTCTGAGTTTTGCCGAGGATACAGGATCGGAACGAGCCATCGACATTCAAGAGATCTTCGAGGGAGTCGGTATCAACATCATCGTCGCTAAGCACGACGTTGTTCCCGGCACCCAGTGGGACGACGGCATAGAGTCATTCTTGGATTCGAGCGACGCTCTCATCTGCCTCGGCACACCCGGCTTTTCCCAACGAGCCTGGTGCCAGCAGGAGGTGGGATGGGCGCTGGCACGCAGGCTGCCGATCTTCTGGATCTCTTACGATGTCAAAGAACTCCCTTGCGGACTGCTCGCAGGAACGCAGGCGCATACATCCCAGCCTAGCGATTCCGCAGAAGACGACGTTCAAGCAATAGCTGAATGGTGCTTCCGACTAGAACCCCTGAGGGATCCGCTCACTCAGCATCTCATCACGAGCCTTGCGTCGTCGTCATCATTTGACGAGAGCGATTCGATCGTGTCACTCCTTGCGCAGGCCTCTTCTCTTGAGAAGCAGAATTGGGAGCGCATCATCTCGATCGCCGCGAACAATGAACAGTTCGGTCGGGCACACCGATACGTGCATCATGGCTGGGGATGGCAGTCCCAGCCTTTGTTGGTCGATTGGTTAAAGGAGCAGATAGACGGCAAACCTGAACATGTTCGTAAGCCAAAACGAAAGAGCAATACAATGAAAGGACCACCAAGAGTCAAATAGAGGATCCGAAATCGCCGCACCCACCGTTGTAGCATTCAAACAAACCCGATCTTCTCGACACCTATCTTGCCTAGAAGCTGCCGCTACATAAAGCAGTTCGACCAGACAGATCATCAGTGAGGCACCGAAAGGGCAGGTCCATGACTCCATCGCGAGCCAATGCCGGTCGAAACATGAACAGAAACTATCGGCGACAGATTTTTATTGCACGTCAAGATCGAACTAATAAGTCTAATAGCGAAACCACAACAACAACAGACGTGTTCATAGCCCTACTAACCCATGCATCCGTAGCACTATCATTTGTCGGAATTCTTGTGAATTCGGACCAGAAGGTCGCCGACAGTCGTCAATTGGTGGAAAAAGGGGCTCCTAACTTCTCGGGAATCAATACTTTACTCGATACTGCATCAACATGCTTTAATGTGACAGTCGTGTTAATTATTCTAACTTCAGTTATTTCCATCACTGCATTTCCCCTCGTGCTTCAACATGAAAGCAACTCGAAGGCTGACCTGCGTCGCAAGTCGAAAAAAGAATCTTCTCGTTTTATTTACATTACACTAGGCGTATTTGTTAGCGTCTGTGCGGCGCTCACATTCTCTCACACTTTCTTAGCCTTAAAAGGAGAGCACCTCTCCAAGCAACCATATTGCCACCAGGAAACTTGCCTTAACAAAGATCCACAGGGAACTAACTGCGAAACTGATGATGAAAGAATCGATGTCGCTTCTGCGTCCATCGGTACCGACGGAGATTCTCCGCGCGAGATCGGAACTATCTCGCTTGTTTACTCCCCTAAGTGTGGAGCGAACTGGGGTCACTTCGAAATGATCACTGGCTACGACTTGACCTCATATCGTGATACTGAGTTTTTTATTCAAAGCTATGATGACAATTCGGGAAATAAGCGCGACAACAAGAGCGAAAGAGTAAGAGGTCAAGACTATGCTATGGCCGGCTTTAAACAAGGTTTCCTTCTGGTGGGGTGATTGGTAGGTGTTCGAAGTCGTAGTCGAAGGTGCGGCTAGTGATGTAGCTGGTGAACGCGGTCCAGGTCTGCTCGGGGGTGTCGCGTTGAATGTTGGCGATGTGACCTTTCGCGGTGTTCCAAACGTGCTCGGTGGGGTTGTGGTCCGGCGCGTAGGGCGGTAGGTAGATCGGGGTGATACGGTCTAGTGCCTCGCCGGGCTCGTACAGGCTGGTCAGGGCCTTGGCGTGGTGGAATCTGGCGTTATCCAGGACGACAGCGATCCTGTCGTTGTCTGTTTCGCGTGCCAGGCGAGCCATCGCCAGGATGATCTGTTCGGCGTTCTGGTTGCCCTCGATGGGATAGACCTTCATCTTCTTGGTGGTCAGGCTCAGGGCCCCGAAGAAGGATTGGGCCGAGCGCGTGCGGTCAACGTGGATCTTGGTGCGCTCGCCCTTGGGCAGCCACATACGACGGGTCTCGGCCTCGTGCTCCACACGGACCTCATCGACGGTGTACACCTCCCAGCCGCCGGCCAACAGGCCGGCGACCTCGGCGCGGATCTGCGCCATCCGCTCGGTGATGGCCTTCTCATCGCGGCGCTTGTCGAAGGGATCGGGCAGCTTGAAGCTCATGCCGGCCAAGCGCAGGAGCAGCTGGTAGGAGGAGTCCGAGGCGTACTCCACGCCGAACCTCGCACTGACCACGTCGCGCAGGGCGGGTACGTCCCAGAAGTCGGCGGCGATGCCGGACCGCGATGGTGGCTGGCTCAGGACCTCCTTGAGCTGCTCCTTTTGGGTGCGGGTGAGTTTCGCGGCGTTCTCATTTCCGGCGTGACCGGTCACGACGGAATGCAGTCTGGTGCGCCGCCAGTCCGCCAGCCATTCCTTCACGGTTCTCTCGCATCGGTCGACCATTTCAGCGATAACACCCACGTCAACGCCACGGGACGCGTAGAGAATCGCCTCGGCTTTCAATCTGACCAGGATCAGCGTGTCATTGCGCTTCTTCCATCCCAAAAGGACATCGCGCTCATCCGACGTGACATCAACCCGCATGCGCCCATTCTATACCTCGCCCGCACCAATATCCACCCAAGAACACACCGGAATACGGTTTTGTTTAATTCCGGCCATAGTCGCGGATGGACCGGTATGGTCGATGCCACAGCGGGAGGAGACGATGAGAGCAGTACCATCTACTGCGTTCACTTCGAGGGCACAACTAACTCTGGAGAGAAGGCTGTAGGCGACTTATGCAGCAGTTAAGAAAAAGACTACGATGCTCAATACTCGAGCGCTACCGCACTGCCCGCGCCGATGTGTAGAGGCACAGCGCTGCCGCGGCGGCCACGTTGAGGGACTCCGCCTTGCCGTAGACGGGGATCGAGACCACGGCGTCGGCCAGGCCCAGGGCCTCTGGCGGCAGGCCATGAGCCTCGTTGCCCAGCAGCCACGCGCTCGGCGCTGCCAGCAGGTCGCCGGCCTCGAACAGGTCGAAGTCCCCGCGTGCATCCGCCGCCAGCACGGTCAGACCCGCCGCGCGCACAGCATCGACGGCGTCGTCGAGCGCCACCCCCGTGACGACCGGCAGGTGGAAGAGGCTGCCCGCGCTCGCCCTGACCACCTTGGGCGACGTCGCCTCCACGCTGCCCCGTGCCAGGATCACGGCATCGGCCCCCGCGGCGTCGGCCGCGCGGATCATCGTGCCCGCATTGCCCGGGTCCTGCGCCTCCGCCAGAACAGCAACCAGCCGCGCGCCCTCAAGGGCCCGAGCCAAGGCCTCGCTGCCCGTGGCCTCATCCATGGCGACCACCGCCAGGACCCCCTGGGCGTCCCGGCTCATGGCCTCCATGACTGGGCCGCTGACCACATGCGCGTACAGGCCCGCATCCTGGGCCTCCTGCCAGATCTCCGAGTGCCTCTCCAGCGCCACCTCGGTCAGATAGACATCCAGCACCCGCTCCTGGGAGAAGCGCACCGCCTCCCTCACCCCCTGCGGGCCCTCGACCAGGAAGCGGCGGTGCTTGGATCGTGCGCTCCTGCGGGCCAGTCCCGCTACCCGGGCCACGCGCGTGGAGGCCGTATTGGTCAGGATCTCCCGGCCCGCCGCCGGGCCCTCGCCGATCGTGCGGCGCCTGGGGCCTCGCACGGCAGGGGCCTGCTCCTCGTCGTCGCGCAGGAGCTCGTCAGGGTCAAAGGGAGTCGAAGGGCTCATGCCGCCAGCCTACGGGACCCCTTCGCACGCACTCGGCAGCGATCGTGAACGTGCTTTTGCGTCGACGACGAGGGTTTGCCTCATTAACCCCCGTGCTAACCCCAGTGCGATGACGCGAACCCTCGTCCGATACGCAGACCCACGTCCGTGACGCGAGCAGGCGCCGGCGAGCAGCACCCCCGGCACCACTCCCCCAACCGCCCCATGCACCGAGCCCTCGCGGATGACCGGCGCACCAGTCATCCGCGAGGGCTCGTCTCGCGTGCTCCGGGCTATCGGGCCCGGCGACGCGGCAGAATCAGGCCTTGGGGGCGTTGACGTCCTGCGGCAGTGCCTTGCGGGCGGTCTCGATCAGGGCCGAGAACGCGGCGGGCTCGTTGACGGCCAGCTCGGCCAGCATGCGGCGGTCGACCTCCACCCCGGCCAGGCCCAGGCCCTGGATGAAGCGGTTGTAGGTCAGGCCCTCGGCGCGGGCGGCGGCGTTGATGCGCTGGATCCACAGGCGACGGAAGTCGCCCTTGCGGGCGCGACGGTCGCGGAAGGCGTAGACGCCGGAGTGGGTGACCTGCTCCTTGGCCTTGCGGTAGAGGCGGGAGCGCTGACCGCGGTAGCCCGAGGCCTTCTCAAGAACGGAACGACGCTTCTTCTGGGCGTTGACGGCCCTCTTCACACGTGCCATGCGATGACTCCTTCAGTGATGGGGCCGCTCAGCGGCCGAGCAGCTTCTTGACCTTGCGGACGTCGGCCGGGGCCACCGGCTGGTCCTGGGACAGCTTGCGCTTGCGACGGGAGGACTTGACCTCAAGCAGGTGGCGCTTGTTCGTCTGCTCGCGCATGAGCTTGCCGCTGCCGGTCACCCGGAAGCGCTTCTTGGCACCGGAGTGCGTCTTGTTCTTCGGCATATTTCTTCCTCTTCCTGGTCCTTGGCCGATGGGCCCGGGACTGCGGACCCCGCTCACGGTGGTGAGGGGGTGGGTCTGGGTGGTCGTCAGTGGTGGCGGGCCTCAGGCCTGATCCTGGGCCGAGGCGCCCGCGGCGGAGGGCTTGGCGCCCCTGCCCGCGTGCTTCTCGGCGCGGCGGGCGGCGCGGGCCTCCTCGCGACGACGGCGCTGATCCGACTTGACCTCGGCCTTCTTGCGGACCGGGGCCAGGACCATGACCATGTTGCGGCCGTCCTGCCGGGGGTGGGACTCGATGGTGCCCAGCTCGGCCATCTCCTCGGCCAGGCCCTGCAGGAGCCGGATGCCCAGCTCGGGGCGGGACTGCTCGCGGCCGCGGAAGCGCACGATGCACTTGACCTTGTCCCCGCCCTTGAGGAATCGCTCGACGTGCCCGCGCTTGGTGGCGTAGTCGTGCTCATCGATCTTGGGGCGGAACTGGATCTCCTTGAGCTGGGTGTTGGCCTGGTTGCGTCGGGCATCCCGGGCCTTCATGGCCGACTCGTACTTGAACTTGCCGTAGTCCATGAGCTTGCACACCGGGGGGCGTGCGTCCGGGGCGACCTCGACCAGATCCAGGTCGGCCTCCTCGGCCAGACGCAGGGCATCCTCCACGCGCACGACGCCGACCTGCTCGCCGCTGGGACCGACGAGGCGCACTTCGGGAACGCGGATCCGTTCGTTGATACGGGGCTCGCTGATGGCGGTTCCTCACTCTAGAGTCACGGAAGACCGCAGGAGCGGAGAAAGGCCCCCGCCCTGTCACGCAGGTCGGAGGCCTCGAATGAGCACGGCTGCCCGCACGGCCAGGGCCGTGGGACGACCGTGGAGGGCTGGTGCCCTCGCATGAACCCGGTCCCCTTGTTGGGATCAAGGTGGGATCTCTCCGCTTGCGCACCGGGGCTGGGCCCCGGCCGGTCAGGCGTCAAGGCTACCAGTGCCAGGCATCGTGCCCAAGGTGGCCGACGGCGCCGCCTGCGTGAGGCTGCCCACGCGTCTCATCGCTCCAGGCTCCCATCGCTCATCCCCCAGGCGATGACAAGGGCGGTCAGCACCGCCTGGAGGCCCAGCAGCAGCCACGACGGTGTGACTCCGGCCGCCAGCAGCGCGGTGGGCGCGGCGCACAGCACCGCTGCGTCGTAGCCAGCGACCACGGCCTGGCCCAGCCAGGGGGCGACGGGGCCCACTGGCGAGGGCATCGGGGGCTCGAAGAAGTCGGGCATCGGGCGCATGCCCGCGCGCAGCGCGGCCCCGCCCCAGCCCAGGCCCGCCAGGATCATCGTGGCGAGCACCAGGCCGGTCCGGGCATCGGACGGCCCCAGCAGCTGCGGCAGCGCGACCACCAGGGACCAGGCGCTCATCAGCGCGGTGGGAACCAGCAGGTGGCCGGCGCTCAGCGCCGTCGACCCGCCGGGAAGCTGCTCCTCGGGGCCGGGATCGAACCAGGCGCGCCGGGCCGGCTCGGCCACCGTCAGCACGGCAAGCCACACGCCCACCACATGCGCGCCCGCCATGGCCAGCGCTCCGGCTCCCGGGACCAACTGCAGCCCCAGGGCGATGATGGCGCTGAGCACCAGTCGCCACCAGCGCTGGGGCTGGCGCGCCAGGACGAGCAGATCAGCCTGGGCCACGGCCAGGGCCACGGCGAAGGGCCTGGGTAGGACCGCTCCCACCGCCGCCAGCGGCAGGCTACAGGGCCTGCCGGGCAGGCGCGGCTCCGGACTCAGGAGCCTGCCCAGAGCGCGCGTGTCCAGTGACTGGGAGGAGACTCGGGCGCTGTGGGCCCTGAGAGATACCTCCACCAGCACCGCATCGTGCACCTCTCCCAGCCGCGGGCCATGGCGTCGCCAGGCGGCCACGGCGGCAAGCGCCATGGCCGCCCCCACGGCGCCGGTCACGGCGTGAGCCGCCGCGCTGGTGGGGAAGGGCAGCGCCACAGCGCCCACCAGGGCCAGGCCCGCGGCACTGGCGGTCACGAGCTCCGGGGCGCGCCGAGTCCTGCCCTCAACCTGGGCCCCGATGAGGGTGATCACGAGCAATGCCGCCCCGGCTGCCATGGCGGCGCCCCAGGCCAGGGCGCCGCCCCAGCCAGCAGCGCCCAGGGCGGAGACGACCAGCCCGATCAGGGCTCCCGCGCAGGCCGCCAGGGCGATGAGAACCAGGGCGACGGGGCGCAGCAGCCCGACCCGCTCCACCGGCAGGGCGAGCCACCAGGTGGCCTCATGGGGGCGCAGGCACACCGGGCCCAGGCGCATCAGAGGCCGGATCGCGCAGACGGCCACCGCCGCGACGACGCTCACGGCCATCCAGGCCGGGTCCAGGCTCAGGTCGAGCCTCCGACGCTCGCCCAGTGCGGACAGGGTCGAGAGCTGGTGCGCCACGAGCGCTCCGCCCACAAGCACGGAGATCAGCACCGTGTAGATGCGGTCCAGGATCTTCCAGGTGCCCACCGGTTCCTTGCGGGACTGCCTCCTGGCCCAGCGGCGCACGGCGGCGCCATCAGGCAGGCCTGCCGGGGAGGGCGGATCACTCATGACAGCCCTTCGTGGATGGCGTCCACGCCCTCATCGACGCTCATCAGCCGGGTGTCGGAGCCCACGAGCAGGACGGCGGTGGCGCAGGCCGCCACCAGATCCGGATCGTGGCTGGCCATCAGGACGCCCCCGCCCGCCTGGCGCTCGGCGGTGAGGCGGTCGGCCAGGAGCAGGCGCGTGGTGTGGTCCAGGCGCTGCTCGGGCTCGTCGAGCACCAGGAGCCGACGGGGCCGGATCAGCGCGGCGGCCAGCGCGAGGCGGCGCCTCTGGCCGCTGGAGAGCGCATCGGGCAGGGCATGCGCCTGCCGGGTCAGGTCGAGGTCGATGAGGATGTCCTCGACGGCCTGGTCCGCCTGGGGCACCCGGTGGCCCAAGCAGACCAGGCGCAGGTGCTCGGCGACGCTCAGGGAGGGGAAGAAGGAGGCCTCCCCCATGTCTGCGGCCACCGCTGCGCGCTGGGTGGCCGACCTGGGGTCGGGCTTGAGCCCCAGGAGCTCGACCCTGCCGTCAAGGGGCTTGAGCATGCCGCAGCAGGTGCGCAGGAGCGTGGATTTTCCGGCGCCGTTGATGCCCACCATGGCCAGGACCTGACCGGGCTCCAGGGTGAAGGTGGCCGGGGCGCAGACCGGGTTGCCGTCGTAGCCGACGCTGACCTGCTGAGCCGAGACCAGAGTTCTCCCGGCCCTGACGGTCTTGGCTCTCATCCCCCTGTTCTATCACGGCGCCTGCGGGTTCAGGCCGGAAGCGGGCACAGCTCGACGGAGTCAATGACATCTCCCCAGGCGGGATCGACCATGACGTGCTGACAGGCCTCCAGGGTGGCGGCGACCCGGCTGCGCCCGCCTGAGGCGTCGATGCGGATGAAGACGCGCAGCTCCGCCCCTTCCCCTGGGGCGAAGGCCACGCCGGTGACTCCCGCGACCTGCTCCAGGCCTGCGCGGATCTCGGCCTGTACCGGCTCGTTGCGCCACGAGGGCACCCAGTCCTGCCCGGTGGCCAGGGCGAGGATGGCCGGGCGCGGCAGGCGCAGGTCGCGACTGGCAGGATCCAGGATCCACAGCTGGTCGGTGGACAGGCAGGCCACCTGGGCGGCTCGCGCCGGGTCCACGGGCACGGGCCGGGCATCGCGGCGCCAGGCCTCCAGGGCCCGGGCGCTGGTGAAGACCGGCAGGGCGCGGTGCCCATCGGGCAGGTCGACGGCCAGGGTGGCCGCGTCCTGGCAGGCGTCAGCCGTATGGACCTGGTGGGAGGGCACGCGCCCGGCCTGTCCGCCGTTGTCCTGACCAGCGGACGGGGTCGGGGCCTGCGGCCCGGTGCTCAGGGCGTGGGCGGTCACGGGGACGAGGAGGCGGCTGGCGGCCAGGGCGGTCCACAGGGCGTCGAGGTACTCGTGGCGGGGACGGTCGGTGGCCTCCAGGGCGGCGGTCACGGCGGGGTCGGGGGCGCCGTCATCCCCCGCGAAGGGGGTGGGCGCGGACAGCAGGCGCTGCATCTTGGCCCGCGCGGCCTGGGCGGCCGCCGCCTGGGGGGCAAGCGGGTCAGCGGGCATCATGGCCGGTGGCGCTGCGGGATCCGAAGAGGTGCTCACATGCGTCACGGTATCGGCTCCACGCCCGCCATGCGGATCCACGCGGGTCCATGCGGATCTCAGCCGCGGCGCAGTGCCCTGCCCCGCCCGGCCGCATGGGCAGTTCTCCGCGCCGGAATCGCCGCCATGGCGGGATCGAGCCCTCTAGCCTGGTGGCGTGGTTTCGCTTTACGGCTTGAAGCATTGGTACACGCGCAGACTGGGCCTCTTCGTCAGGGCATCGGTGCGCCGCGGCATCTCCCCCGATGTCTGGACCGCCGTCGGCGTGCTGGCCGCCGCGGCCGGGTGCGCCGCGCTCATCATGGGCTGGTGGCCCCTGGCCTTCATCCTGCTGGCGGCCAGGCTCGGCGGCGCGAATCTCGACGGCGCGGTCGCCCGCGCCCGTGGGGTCTCCCGGCCCTTCGGCTTCGTCCTCAATGAGTTGGGTGACCGCCTGTCCGATCTGCTCATCATGGCGGGGCTGGTGGGGCTGGCCCTGCGGCAGGGCGCTGGCCAGGGCACAGTGGCGCTGACCCTGGTGGCCCTGGCAGCGGCCACGCTGCCGACCTTCGTCTCCCTCAGCGCCGCGGGAGCCGGGGCTCCCAGGCTCAACGGCGGGCCCTTCGGCAAGACCGAGCGCTGCCTGGCCGCCGTGGTGGCCTGCGCCCTGCCCCAGTACCTGGCGGCGATCGCCTGGCTGATCATCGCCGGCTCCCTGCTGACGGCCACCACTCGCCTGGTGCGCACCGCCCGCACCCTGTCGGGGGCCACGGGTCCGGCCCTGGCCGACCTCTCGGCTCCCACCCCTCCCGATGACATCGCCCGACTGGGCGGCGACGGGAGCCGGCCGTGAGCCCCGCATCGGCCGCCCCGGCACTGACCGGGGTGGTGGACTGGCTGCTGGGTGATGAGCGCAGCTGGACCCTTGTGGTCCCCGGCGCCGGCTGGGTGCTCACCGGACGGGCGGTCTTCCTGGCGGCCGCGGCCATCGCCATCCTGGTGGTGGCCGGCATCGGCGTGGCCATCTCCGGCAAGGCGGAGCTGCGCCGCCGCTGGACGACGTGGGCCATCATCATCCCCACCGTGGGGATCCCCATCTGGGTGGGGCGCGGGACGACGGCGCTGCTGGCCGCCCTCCTGGCCCTCCAGGCCGTGCGCGAGCTGGCCCGGCTCACGCGCCTTCCCCGGCCGGAGACCGCCCTGCTGGCGCTGCTGGCCGTGGTCTATCCCCTGGCCGCCTGGCTGCGCCCCGGGCTCATGGGCCTGGCCCCGCTCATGGTTCTGGTCTGCGCCATGCCCGCAGTCCTGGCCGGGGATGCCGAGCACGGGGTGCGCCGCGCCACGATCGCCGGATTCTCCTCGGTGTGGATCCCCTGGTCGCTGGCGCATCTGGTGGTGCTGTGGCAGGACGCCTTCCTCATCGCCTTCGCCGCCGCTGCCGCTGATGTGGCGGCCTGGACCGGGGGCACCTTCCTCCGGCGCTTCGCCTGGGCCAGGCGCCCCCTGTCCCCCCTGTCCCCCCTGTCCCCCAACAAGACGGTGGGCGGCCTGGCGGGGGCCATGATCGGATCCGTGCTCATCCTGACCCTCCTGGGACAGATCACCCCGGGCCTGGTGATCGCCGTCGGCCTGGGAGGAGTCCTGGGAGATCTCCTGGAGTCCCTGGTCAAGCGCACCGCGGGGGTCAAGGACGCCGGCTCCTGGCTCCCGGGCTTCGGGGGACTGCTGGACCGTGTGGACTCCCTCCTGCTGGTGCTGCCCCTGGCCGCTGTCCTGGGATAGCGGCTCCCCCGTCCGTTCGATCTGAGAAAGGCCACTGATATGCCCTCCCTCCCCCAGCTGCCCGGCCCGGCCGACCTCGCCTCAGCCGGTCGCCGTCTGCGCTCCATCGTGCGCACGCCCCAGAAGGTCACCTGGCGAGCCGTGGCGCGCCAGCGCTTCTGGTCGGCGATCATCGCGCCCTTCGGCGGGGTCCACGTCGAGGGGGAGTTCGATACCGGCGGGCCCTACGTCGTCGTGGCCAATCACGGCTCGCATGCCGACACCATCGCCATGATGAGCGCCTCGCCCACGCTCATGCGCGTGGTCACCGTGGCCGCGCAGGACTACTGGTTCACCAAGGGCTCGCGCCGGGCCATCGCCCGGGGCCTGCTGGGGGCCTATCCGGTGCGCCGTGACGGCGAGGGCGCCTATGAGGAACTGCGCTCGGCCCTGGCGCCCCGGGTGGCCGAGTCCATGAGCGTGCTCATCTTCCCCGAGGGGACGCGCAGTCAGGACGGGCAGGTCGGCCACTTCCACTCCGGGGCGGCCCGGCTGGCGCGGGACTTCGGCATCCCGGTGCTCCCCGTGGCCCTGGTGGGCTCCCGGGAGATGATGCCCAAGCGGGGCGGCCCGCCCTGCTACTCCCCCGTGGAGGTGCGCGTGGGCGCTCCCATCGAGCCCAGCGAGGATGTCTCCGCGGTCAGCCAGGAGGCCCGCGACCAGATCGTGGAGATGCTCCAGCGCCCCCGCCGCCCGGTCCCGGTCTCCGACCTGCACACGGTGATCCGCCAGGCCATGACCGGCGCCAGGGGCGATGCCCTCATGTTCGCCTGGGGCCTGGCCGAGGCCGTGTCCTTCCCGATCATGGCCGAGATGAGCCAGGTGTGGCTGGGGCTGACCCGCCCCAAGCAGCTGTGGCGCCGGGCCGGATTCGTGGTGGCGGGCTCGGTGACCGGTGTGGCCATCACCCACCTGCTGACCCGGGCCGGGCACCGTCCACCGGCGCCGTGGACGACGCCGTCCATGGAGGCGGCGGCCTCCCGCTACCTGGAGCGCGGGGCGCGCGGCTACTGGCACCAGGCCCTGACCGGCATCCCCGTCAAGCTCTTCGCCGCCGAGTCGGGGCGGCGCGACCTCCCCCTGGGGCCGGTCCTGGTGCATGCCAGCGGGGAGCGGGCGGCGCGGATGGCCGCCTTCACGGCGGCCGTCGCGGCCCTGGAAAGGCCCCTGGGGCCGATCACGCGCCAGCACTACGGCCCCTACCTGCTGACCACCGGGGCCGTCTTCTCCACGGCACTGCACCGCATCATCAAGCACTGGCAGTCCCGGCCCAGCGGGCGCTGAGGCGGGCCGCGCCCCGCGAGCGGCGATGACCGCTCAGCCAGGGCGCTGCCCCTTGAGGAAGCGCGACTAGCGCAGGCCGCTGGCCAGTGGGTCGGGGTCCTGGCCGGCCACCTCCAGGGCCTGAGCCAGGGTGAAGTTCCCGTGGTAGAGGGCCTTGCCGATGATGGCCCCCTCAACCCCCAGGGGCACGAGCCCGCGCAGGGCCACCAGGTCATCGAGGTGGGCGATTCCGCCCGAGGCCACCACCGGGGCCTCAGTTCGCTGGCAGACCTGGGTGAGCAGCTCGGTGTTGGGGCCGGTCAGGGTGCCGTCCCGGTTGACGTCGGTGACCACGTAGCGCGCGCAGCCCGCCTCATCGAGGCGCTCCAGGGTCTCCCACAGGTCCCCGCCCTCTCGGGTCCAGCCCCTGGCCGCCAGGGTGGTGCCGCGCACATCGAGCCCCACGGCGATGCGCTCGCCGTGCTCGGCGATGACCCGCTCGGTCCAGGCGGGATCCTCCAGGGCGGCGGTGCCCAGGTTGACGCGCTCGGCCCCGGCACTCAGGGCCCGCGCCAGGGAGGCGTCGTCGCGGATGCCCCCGGAGAGCTCGACCTTGACGCCGACCTCCCCCACGATGCGCGCCAGCAGCTCGGCATTGGAGCCGCGCCCGAAGGCCGCGTCGAGATCCACCAGGTGGATCCACTGGGCACCGGCCTGCGCCCAGTCGCGGGCGGCGTCCACAGGACTGCCGTAATCGGTCTCGGAGCCGGCCTCGCCCTTCAGGAGGCGGACGGCCTTGCCGTCGGAGACATCGACGGCGGGCAGGAGTGTGAGCATGCGGGTCTCCTTCACGGGATTCACAGGGTGGTCAGCCAGTTGCGCAGGAGCGCGGCCCCCGCGTCGCCGGATTTCTCGGGGTGGAACTGGGTGGCGCTCAGGGCGCCGTTCTCCACCGCCGCCAGGAAGTCCTCGCCGTGGGTGGCCCAGGTGGCCAGGGGCTGCGTCGTGGGGCCGGGGCCCAGCAACGTGGCGGGGTCCACGGTGGCGGCATAGGAGTGGACGAAGTAGAAGCGCTCATCGGCCACGCCGTCGAACAGGACCGATCCGGCCCCGGGGCGCACGGTGGACCAGCCCATATGCGGCACGACCGGGGCGCGCAGGCGCCGTACCGTCCCGGGCCACTGCCCCAGGCCCGGGGAGGAGGCGCCGTGCTCCTGGGAGGACTCGAACATGACCTGCATGCCCACGCAGATGCCCAGAACAGGGCGCCCGCCCGCCAGGCGGCGCTCGATGAGGCGGGGGGCGTCCACCGCCCGCAGCTGCGTCATCACCGCCTCGAAGGCGCCAACCCCGGGCACCACCAGGCCGTGGGCCTGGGCGACCTCATCGGGATCGGCGCTCAGGGTCACCTGGGCTCCGACGCGCTCCAGGGCACGCACCGCAGAGCGGACATTGCCTGAGCCGTAGGCAAGGACGACGACGCGGGGGGAGTTCACGCTGCTCAGCCTACCGTTGGCAGACCGCGGTCCGGTGCCGCCGTCCGCGTGGCGGCTCTGGCGCGCCGCTCATCGCGCCCCGGCCTGGCACGATGAGCGGCCCCGGGCCCTCCAACGCTGAGATCGCTGAGATCGCCGTGGTCGCTGAGATGAGGTCGCGCGGACTTGTCCCATGGGCGATCATTCCGGGGTGACCACCGAGTTCCCCCCGCCCGAGACGGCTGCGCCCGAGCCGGATCCCGGCTCGCGCCCCCATCTGGCCGACACCCTGTCCACCCCTTACACGATCGCCGGGGTCCAGCTCCACAGCGTGCTGGGGCGGGGAGGATTCGCCACGGTCTACGCCGGCATCCAGGGCTCACTGGAGCGCCCGGTCGCGGTCAAGATCGACTCGCGCCCCCTGGACGACCCGCGCAACAAGCGGCGCTTCATGCGGGAGGTCCAGGCCGCCTCCCGGATCGCCGGGCACCCGCACGTGGTCTCGCTCATCGACACCGGCGTGCTGCCGGACGCCCGGCCCTACCTGATCATGGAGCTGTGCTCGGGCGGGAGCCTGGCGGACCTGGTCGCCAAGGGCCCCACTGAGCCGGCGGATGCCGTGGCCCTGGTGACCGCCGCCTGCTCGGGACTGGCGGCGGCGCATGCGGCAGGGGTCATGCACCGCGACATCAAGCCGGCCAACATTCTCCTGGACGCCTACGGCTCCCCGCGCCTGTCGGACTTCGGCATCGCCTCGGTCGAGCGCGAGGGCCAGGACCCCACGGTCACCCTGGAGTGCCTGACCCCGGACTTCGCCCCGCCGGAGGCCTTCATGCTCTCCCGCCCGGGCCCGCAGGGCGATGTGTGGTCCATGGGGGCGGTGCTCTTCGCCCTGCTGACCGGCCGCGGTCCCCGGCGCGGCCCGGACGGGGTGGCTCGCAGCCTGCCGGAGATCGTGCGCTGCCTGGAGGATCCCCTGGACCTGAGGGATCCCCAGGTGCCTGCCGCTGTGCTGCCCCTGCTGGAGCAGGCCATGGCCCCTGAGCCCGAGGACCGCTTCGCCTCGGGCCGCGAGCTGGCCTCAGCCCTGTACCAGGTGCGCGGCCAGCTCGGGGCGGGCCGGCTGACGGTCAGCGGCCCGCTGGCCTCCCTGCGCCTGGCGGAGGCGGGGCCCGCTGCCTCGGCGGCCAGCGCGGGCTCGGGCAAGAGCCGGATGCGCTCGGCGGGCTCGTCCAGGCGCCGCACCAGGCGCGGCGTCAAGCGGTGGCCCGCGGCCCTGGCCGGCCTGGCGGCGGGCCTGGCGCTGGGGGCCGTCGGGGGCTGGGAGACGGCTGCGATCATGCTGCCGAGGATCTCTCCGGCGCATGCGGCCAGTCCCGGGGCGACCAGCAGCGCCAGCAGCGTCTCCCCCGTCTCCCCCGCCTCCTCGCAGCAGTCCCCTGCCCCATCACAGGGCCCGGCCAATACGCCGCCTGCCGAGGTGGGGGCGTGCCTGTCGGGGATCGTGTCCGTCTCGGGGGTCTCCAGCGCCCGCGAGGTGGACTGCTCCGAGCCCCACCACTGGGAGGTGTTCGCCGTGGGCACGCTGGCGGAGTCCACCTCCGGATTCACCGATGCCGACCTGGCGGCCGACCCCAATGTCCAGGACGTCTGCACCGCTGAGGCGGCCGGCGCCCGTGGCGGGTCCGATCCCGAGATCACCGTGCTGGGCCCCAGTGAGGTGGAGTGGAGGACGACGTCGAACCGCGGGTTCTCCTGCGCCGTCGCCACCTCCTGAGGCTCCTGAGGCCGCAGCGGCGAGCCGCCGGGGCGACCGGTGCTCAGCCGCGGGGGCGCCGCAGGCCCCTGCCCAGCCAGCGCATGGCCTTGGAGGGCTTGACCTCGCTGGTGGACACCGCGCCGGGCGCCTCGTGCGCCTCCGTGATCCCCAGCAGCACGTCCTCGACGACCTGGTCCAGGTTGGCCAGCAGCAGCCCCGCGGCAGCGTCCTCACCCGCCTCGCCACTGACATAGCGGCGCGCCGTGATGGTTCCCGACAGCCCGGTCTCGATGCCCACATCGGTGGCCAGGTCGGCGGTCATGAGGATCACGCCGGCGCGCGAGAGCATGGACAGGCGCCCGGCGAGCTCGGCTGCCTCAGCGGGCTCGGAGTCGGCCCCGCCCAGAAGCTCGGCGACATCCCACTCGGCATGGGCCGAGACGAACTGCTTGACGGCGAAGGCGCCCGATGAGGAGGGCACCACGGTGCACTCCAGGTCGCTCATCGCGCACAGGGAGGCCAGGGCCTCAGCACTGGCCAGCGGGGTGATAACCACGGCGACCTTGACCGCCTTGGGCGGCTCCTGCTCGGCGTCACGCCCAGCGGTGGGCTCGCCGTCCTCGCGGTAGACATTGCGCGGGACCTCATCGGGCTCGACCCCGGTGCCCTCCTCCAGGTCGGGCTCCAGGTCGGGGAGGGACACGCCCCCCATCAGGGCGGCGAACTCCGCGTCCACGTCCCGCTCGGGCTGTTCCGGTGAGGGTGAGGAGGTCATCACAGCGCTCCCTTCGTGGAGGGGATCCCGTCGACGCGCGGATCGGGCTCGACGGCGGCCCGCAGGGCCCGGGCCAGGGCCTTGAACTCCGCCTCGGCGATGTGGTGGGGGTCACGGCCGGAGATGACGCGCACATGCAGGCAGATCCCGGCGTGGTAGGCGATGGCCTCCAGGACGTGACGGACCATGGATCCGGTGAAGTGCCCGCCGATGAGATGGTGGACGAAGGCCTCCGACTCCCCCTCGTGCACCAGGTAGGGGCGCCCGGAGATGTCGACCACGGCTGTGGCCAGCGCCTCGTCCAGCGGGACGCTGGCCTGGCCGAATCGCCGGATGCCCCGCTTGTCCCCCAGGGCCTGGCCCAGGGCCTGTCCGATGCAGATGGCGGTGTCCTCCACGGTGTGGTGGACATCGATATGCGTGTCGCCCGTGGCGCTCACGCTCAGGTCGATCAGGGAGTGCTTGCCCAGTGCGGTGAGCATATGGTCGTAGAAGGGCACGGAGGTGGAGATCTGCGTGGCTCCGGTCCCGTCGAGGTCGAGCTCGACGACGACGCTGGACTCGCTCGTGGCGCGCGTGATGCGGGCGGTGCGGCTCATGCCTGCTCCCTGGGTCGGCGGATGGCTCTGCCCGGTGAGACTACCGCGTTGCCCGCCGTGGGTGTCAGCCCGCCGTCAGCACGGCGCCGAGCGAGTCGCGGAAGGCCCGCATCTCCTCCGGCGTGCCGACGCTGACCCTCAGGAAGCCCTCGGGACCCACGACCCGGATGAGGACGCCGTCGGCCAGGAGGCGCTCGAAGACGGCACGGCGATCGGCGAAGGGCCCGAAGAGCACGAAGTTGGCGTCGGACTCATGGGCGGTCAGCCCCTGGGCGCGCAGCCAGTCCACCAGGCCATCGCGCTCGGCGCGTAGGGAGGCGACCTGCCCCATGAGCTCCTCGCGGTGGGCCAGGGCGGCCAGGGCGGCCGCCTGGGTGATGGCCGACAGGTGGTAGGGCAGGCGCACGATCCTCAGCACATCGACCAGCTCGCGGGAGGCGGCCAGGTACCCCAGTCGCAGCCCGGCGGCCCCGAAGGCCTTGGACATGGTGCGGGTCACCGCCAGATGCGGGTTGTCGGCCAGCAGCTCCAGGGCGCTGGGCACGCCGGGGCGGCGGAACTCGGCATAGGCCTCGTCGACGATGACCACGCAGTCCGTCTCAGCGCCGTCGGCCCCGGCCGGGCCACTGCCCCGGGCGACGGCGAGGATCTCCCGCAGGTCGGCGGCGGGAAGGGCAGTTCCGGTGGGATTGTTGGGGCTGGTGACGATGACCACGGCGGGGCGCAGCTCCCTCATGCGCTCACCGGCGGCCTCGAGGTCGATGCTGAAGTCCGGGCGGCGCTCCACGGTCACGTAGTCGGTCAGGGTGTCGCGGGCGTACTCGGGGTACATGGAGTAGGTGGGGGTGAAGGACAGGCAGGCCCGCCCCGGCCCGCCGAAGGCCTGCAGGACGTGGAGCATGACCTCATTGGAGCCGTTGGCCGCCCAGATCTGCTCACCGGCCAGGCGCACGCCCGACTCGGCGCCCAGGTAGTCGGCCAGGGCCTGGCGCAGGGCCGGGAAGTCGCGGTCCGGGTAGCGGTTGAGCCCGCCGGCGGCCCGGGCCACGGCCTGGGCGATGTCGTCGATGACCGCCTGGCTGGGCGGGTGGGGGTTCTCGTTGACGTTCAGACGCGCGGGCACCTCCAGCTCGGGGGCGCCGTAGGGGGTCTCGTCCTCAAGCCCGGGACGGATGGGAAGGATGGTCACGGCCCGGAGTCTACGTGCCCATGTGCCGGGACGACCCGCGGGCGTCCTGCGCGCCGGGGCAGCCGGGGCAGGCGAGGCAGCCAACGCCCCTGGCTCACCCTGCCCCGTAGGACGGACCGGACGGGTAGCCTGGAGGGGTCAGGCGATCCCGGGAGCGCGATCCTCATGAGTCAGCCGCCATACCAGTCCCAGCAGGTGCGCCCACCAGCGGTGGCGGGCCTGTTCTACCCCGCCGAGCCCTCCCGCCTGAGAGCCGATGTGGAGGCCATGCTCCAGGCGGCGAGGCCCGCCGGTGACACCGAGCCCGCCGGCGCCCCGGCGGCCCTCATCGTCCCCCACGCCGGCTACGTCTACTCGGGTCCCACCGCCGCCCTGGCCTGGGCGCAGGCCGAGGCCCTGCGCGGGACGGTCCGCCGGGTCGTCATGCTGGGGCCCACGCACCGGGTGGGAGTGCGCGCCCTCGCCCTGCCCGGCTGCCGGGCCATGGACACCCCGCTGGGCCCCGTGACGGTGGAGGTCCCGCCCCAGGTCGAGGCCCTGGCCGCCGGCGGACTGGTGGTCACCCGACCCGATGTCCACGCCGCCGAGCACTCCCTGGAGGTCCAGCTCCCCTTCCTGACCACCGTCCTGCCGGAGGCGAGCCTCGTGCCCCTGGCCGTGGGCCGGGTCACCCCGGAGCGCGCCGCTGAGGCTCTGCGCCCCTTCCTGGGTCGCGAGGACACCCTGGTGGTCATCAGCTCCGACCTGTCCCACTACCTGCCCCAGGCGGAGGCCCGGCGGGTCGATGACGCGACCATTGGACGCATCCTGGCGCTACGCGCCGGCATCAGCCATGAGGAGGCCTGCGGCGCCACCGGCGTGAACGCCCTCCTGCTGGCCGCCGGTGAGCGGGGCCTGAGGCCCCGCCTGCTGGGCGCGGCGACCTCCGCGGACACCGCCGGCACCCCGGACCGGGTGGTGGGCTATGTCGCCGTCGGCTTCTACGACCCTCCGGGCTCATGAGTCCGGCGCCCGGATCCGGCCCAGTCGGGCAGGCGACGGCATGGGGACGTCCGGGGTGCCTCATGTCAAGGTGCCCGCGAAATCTTCTCCGTGCCTCATGTAGGAATGCCCGCAAAACGGGTGGGGTGTCGGGAGGCTTTCTTGACGCGGATGCTGTGGTGGACGTCGGGCAGGGCGCTGGGGATCTGGGCGGCGTAGAGCTCGTCGGTCTTGGTCTTGGCCTGCATGATCAGGGAGGCCTGAAGGTCGTGGATGCGCCTGGCGATCTTGGCGGGGTTGAGGCTGTCGCGGTAGGCGATCAGCTCATCCTTGTGCTGGCCGGTCAGGGCATCAGTGGACAGGAGCCGCTCCAGCGGGGTGGCGGGGGCGTCGTAGAGGCGCTTGCGCCGCCCGGCCTTGTCGGTGCCCCACCCGACGGGCTTGCGGGTGGGTGTCAGGAAGTTGAGGCGGTCGTCGACCAGGGACCACAGGCGGTTCAGGGTGGCGCGCTCGGTGTCGGTGTCGTACCGGTAGTAGAAGCCGTAGCGGCGCACGAGATGGTTGTTCTTGGACTCGATGGTCGCCTGGTCGTTCTTGCGGTAGGGCCGGGCCCTGGTGAAGTAGATGCCCAGGTTGCCGGCCCATGCCACGACCCCGTGGTTGATGAACTCGCTGCCGTTGTCGAAGTCCATGCCCAGCAGCGGGAACGGGACGGCGTCGATGGCTGCGTCCAGGGCGGCAATGATGTGCTTCTCCGCGTTGTTGCGCATCGTGCGGGTGAACACCCACCCGGTGAGCACGTCGGTCATGTTCAGGGTCCGGGCGAACTCGCCCTTGAGGACCGGGCCGCAGTGGGCGACGGTGTCGACCTCGAAGAACCCCGGGGCGGCCTCGATCTCGTCACCGGCCTTGCGGATGGTGATCGAGTTGCGCAGCAGCGGCCCGGCCTTGGTGGTGCTGATCCCCCGGACGGGGTCCTTGGCGCGTACTGGGGCCAGGTACCGGTCGATGGTCGCCGCACTCATGGCCTCCAGCTCTGCCCGCACCTGGGGCGTGTATCGGGGCTCGTCATCCAGCTCCCCGTGGGACTGGAGCAGGTCGAGCAGCAGCGGCATGGACGCCGCCAGGTACTTGCCGCACTGCCCGCCACTGGCCGCCCACACCTTTTGCAGGACCTTCAGGGCGTCATAGGAGTACTTGCGGCCCCTGGGCCTGGGCGCCTCCTTCTTGGCCCCGCCAGGGCGCTTGGCGGCCTGGGTCAGGCGCCTGCGCGCGTTGTCCCGGCTCCAGCCAGTCACCGCGCACACCTCGTCGAGCATCCGCCCCTTATCGCCCTTGGACGCCCTGGCATACGCCGTGGCGTACTTCCTGGTGATCTCAGCCCTAGCCCCCATCGACAACTCGCTTCCCATGCCCACCACGGTCCGCGGATTTCGCGGGCACTTCCACATGAGGCACGGGACCTCCTTCGCGGGCATCCACGATGAGTCTCGTCGCGTGCTGGACGCGGCGGCGCCCGCGAGCGCACCATGGAGGGGCATCACCCAGGAGGTGCACCGCCATGACCTCAGCGCCGACCTCAGTACCGCGGCTGCCTCCCGACGCCGGTCTCGTCCTCCTACCGCTGGCCCGCGGCGCCATCGCCCGCCGCCTTGGCCTGCCCCACCCGGCCCTCGCCGAGGACGCCGCTGAGCACTCCGCCGAGGGCGCCGCCTGGCTGCGACCGAGCGGGGCGAGCTTCGTGACCCTGACCTCGGGACGGGCCCCGGGCGGACCCCTGCGCGGCTGCATCGGCAGCCTTGAGGCCCACCGCCCCCTGGGCGAGGACATCCAGGCCAATGCCGTCGCGGCCGCCACGCGCGACCCCCGCTTCCCGCCCCTAGCCCCGCACGAGCTCGCCGACACCGTCGTGGAGGTCTGCGTCCTGTCCGCCCCGGCCGCCCTGCCGGTGGTGGACGAGGCGGATCTGCTGGCTCGGCTGCGCCCCGGCGTCGACGGCGTCGTCCTGTCGGCCTGCGGCCGCCGCGCGACCTTCCTGCCCCAGGTGTGGGAGCAGCTGCCCGAGCCCGCCGACTTCCTGGCCCATCTGCGCCGCAAGGCGGGCCTGCCCGCCGACTACTGGGGGCCCGAGGTCACGATCGAGACCTACACGGTGACTGCCTGGCAGGAGACGGCGGCCGGTGTCCCCACGGGCGATCCGGAAGGAGGGAGGCTGCCATGAGCGCGCAGTCCGCCGGAGCGGGGACCGAGCCCCGCACGGCCCGGTGGTGGCGGCCCATGGCGGACGGCCGGCTGCGCTGCGAGCTGTGCCCCCGCCGGTGCACGCTGCGCGATGGCCAGCGCGGGTTCTGCTTCGTGCGGGCCCGGCGCGGCGACGAGATCGTCCTGACCACCTACGGGCGCTCCTCGGGTCTGGCCCTGGACCCGATCGAGAAGAAGCCGCTGGCGCATGTGCGGCCGGGATCGACGATCCTGTCCCTGGGGACCGCTGGCTGCAACCTGGCGTGCAGGTACTGCCAGAACTGGGAGATCTCCACCTCGCGGGACGTGGACGCGCTCGCCGCCAGCGCCTCCCCCGCCGTACTGGCCCGGGCCGCCGGGCAGGAGGGCGCCGTGGGTGTGGCCCTGACCTACAACGATCCGGTGGTCTTCGCCGAGTACGCCATCGACGTCGCCCAGGCCTGTCATGAGGCGGGACTGCTGGCGGTGGCGGTCAGCGCGGGCTGGATCGAGCCGGCCCCCGGGCGCGAGCTCTTCGCAGCGGTCGACGCCGCCAATATCGATCTCAAGGGCTTCACCGAGGACTTCTACCGGCGCACCACGGGGGCGCGCCTGGCCGACGTCCTGGATACCCTCGTCCTGGTGCGCTCCCTGGGGACCTGGCTGGAGATCACCACCTTGCTCATCCCCGGGCGCAACGACTCCGACGCTGAGATCGCCGCCCAGTGCGCGTGGATCGTCGCCGAGCTCGGCAGCGAGGTGCCCGTGCACTTCTCGGCCTTCCACCCGGCCCACCGCATGCTGGACGTGCCCCGCACGCCGGCCTCCACCCTGGAGCGGGCCCGGGAGATCGCCCGTGACGCCGGGATCGCCCACGTCTACCTCGGCAACGTCCGGACCCGTGACGGCTCCTCCACCCGCTGCGCCGGCTGCGGGGCCCTGCTCGTGGGCCGTGAGGGCTACCGAGTCACCGACTACCGGATCACACCCGAGGGCGCCTGCCCGCAGTGCGACCGTGGGGTTGCGGGCCTCTGGGACCCGGCCGGCCCGCCACCGGCGGTGGGCCAGTGGTGGCCGCGACGGGTCGACGTCGGCGCCTGACTGCCCCGCACTGCCCGGAACAGCCCGGATCGGTAGAGGGCTGTGGCTCACTGCGGGCGGGAGGTCAGCATGATCTCCTCGTAGTCCAGGCGCGTCAGGGCGCACTCCACCGAGCCGGCCGAGGTCACGAGCAGGGAGGCGAGCTCCTTAGAGCCTCTCGGAGGCGATTGCCGCGCCCTGGGTCAGGGCCTCCAGCTTGGCCCAGGCGATCTGGGAGTGGACGCGCCCGCCCAGGCCGCAGTCGGTGGAGGCCACGACCCGCTCGGGGCCCACGGCCCGGGCGAAGCGCTCGATGCGGTCGGCCACGAGCTCGGGGTGCTCCAGGACATTGGTGGCGTGGCCCACCACGCCGGGGATGAGGTACTTGCCCTCGGGCAGCTCGGTGTCCTGCCAGATCCGCCACTCGTGCTCGTGGCGGGCGTTGGCGGCCTCGAAGGTCAGGCCCGCCGCGTTGACCGACAGCGCCAGGTCCACGATATGCGCGAAGCCCAGGTCGGTGGAGTGGGGTCCGTGCCACGATCCCCAGCACACGTGGTAGCGCACCTGGGCGGGGTCGATGCCGCGCAGGGCGTGGTTGAGGGCCTCGATGCGCACCTCGGAGAAGGCCCGGTAGTCCTCCAGAGCGGGCTCGATGCGGAACTGGTCCCAGGACTCGGCCAGGTCGGGGGCGTCGATCTGGACGGTCAGGCCCGCCTGGGTGATCGCCAGGTACTCCTCGCGCAGCGCCTCGGCCCAGGCCCACACCGCGGCCTCATCGTCCTCGTAGTGGTAGTTGCCGATGCGCGCGGCCGAGGCCGGGGAGATGGAGGCGATGAAGCCCTCGGAGACGGGCTTGCCCGCCTTGTCCAGGGCTGAGGTCAGGGCGGCGATGTCGCGGGCGACGATCTCCTGGCCGGTGTAGGCCAGTTCCCCGGTGACGGCCGGGATGACGGGCGCGGGACCGTTGGCCAGGTGGATGCCGGAGGTGGGGTCCCAGTAGGCCTCGGCGAAGGCCACCCAGTCGCGCCGGTCGGTCATGGCGTCCAGCTCGAGCTTGCCGGCCGGGGTGGGCCTGCGCGAGGCGGCAGCCTGCTCGGGGCTGATGACCTCCAGGCCGGAGAAGCGCTGGAAGCTGTAGAACCACCAGGCCCCGTAGTCGACCTTCTCGGTCATGGCGTGGCCGTACTCGCCGTCGTTGACGATGCTCAGCCCGATCTCGGCCTGGCGGGCGACCACGGCGTCGGTCTCGGCGGTGACGACGGCGGCCAGCCCGGCGTCGTCGAGGGTTCCGGCGTGGTGGGCGGCATTGGCCTCCAGGAGCGCCTGGGTGCGGGGCAGGGAGCCGACGTGGGTGGTGCGGATGGCGGCAGACATGGGTGTCCTCTCAGACGAACGGATGCGGGGCGCGATGCGCGCAGGGTGTCGGTGGTACGGGCGTGAGGGCACGGACACTGTAGACCACGCCGCCGACCCGCCCGCGCTCCCGTCCTTCCGCCAGTGGCCCGGGCCAGGCCCCGCGTGTCGGTTGCCTGTCAGTGGCCTGTCGGTGGTCGCGGTTACGGTGGGACCATGAGTGAGGGCAGCAACGAGCGTCAGACCAGTGCAGCACCTGCAGCACCTGCGTCACCGCAGGCGGGTGCGATCCGCGAGCGCGCCGAGGCCGTTCTGCGCGCCCTGGTGGGGCGCGAGGATGCGCGACTGCGCGAGGACCAGTGGCGGGCCATCGAGGCGCTGGTGGTGGGGCGCCGCCGGGCCCTGGTGGTCCAGCGCACCGGCTGGGGCAAGTCGGCGGTGTACTTCGTGGCCACGGTCCTCATGCGCGAGGGCTGGTCGCAGTGGCGCCCGGGTGATCCCCCGCCGTCGGCCGGCTCGCACTCGGGGGCGGGGGCCACGGTCATCATCTCGCCTCTGCTGGCCCTCATGCGCGATCAGGTGGCGGCGGCTCGGCGGGCGGGCATCCATGCGGTGACGATGAACTCGGCCAACACCACCCAGTGGGAGCAGATCGAGCAGGAGGTGCGCCAGGGCCAGGTCGATGTTCTCCTGGTCTCCCCCGAGCGGCTGAACAATCCGGTCTTCCGCGAGGAGGTCCTGCCCCATCTGGCGGCGGGGGCCGGCCTGGTGGTGGTCGATGAGGCGCACTGCATCTCCGACTGGGGGCACGACTTCCGCCCGGACTACCGGCGCATCGCCACGCTCCTGGCGGGCCTGGGCCCGACCACCCCGGTGCTGGCCACCACGGCCACGGCCAATGCGCGCGTGACGCAGGATGTGGCCGAGCAACTGGGCCGCCGGGGAGGCGATGGCGAGGATGCGCCGGTGGACCCGGCCGCCGAGCGCTCCGTGCCCGCGGGGAGTGGCCCCACGGCCCCTCGTGGCGCTGGGGTGCTGGTGCTGCGCGGGAGCCTGGAGCGCTCCTCCCTCCACCTGGGGGTCACGTCCCTGCCCGATTCCGCCTCCCGCCTGGCGTGGTTGACGGCCTATCTGCGCTCGGCGCGGGGAAGCGGCATCGTCTACTGCCTGACGGTCTCCTCAGCCGGTGAGGTGGCCCAGCATCTGCGTGCGGCGGGGCTGGAGGTGGCCACTTACACGGGGCAGACCGAGCCTGCTGAGCGCGAGCGGCTGGAGGAGGATCTCAAGGCCAATCGCCTCCGGGCGCTGGTGGCGACCTCGGCCCTGGGGATGGGCTTCGACAAGCCCGATCTGGCCTTCGTGGTGCATGTGGGGGCGCCCTCCTCTCCGGTGAGCTACTACCAGCAGGTGGGGCGCGCCGGGCGCGGGGTGGAGCGGGCCGAGGCCATCCTGCTGCCGGGGGCGGAGGATCGGGCCATCTGGGCGTGGTTCGGCTCCCAGGGCTTCCCGCCCCAGGAGGAGGTCCACCAGGTGCTGGGCGCTCTGGATGCCCAGCGCGAGGCCGGGGGCCCGCCGCTGTCCACGGCGGCCCTGGAGACCTCCACCTCCTTGCGGCGCTCCCGCCTGGAGCTGATGCTCAAGGTCCTGGATGTTGACGGGGCGGTGAGCAGGGTGCGCGGGGGCTGGGTCTCCACGGGCGAGCCCTGGGACTATGACGCTGAGCGCTATGCCCGGGTGGCCAGGGCCCGCGCCGATGAGGAGAGCGCCATGCTGGCCTATGAGGCGCTGGGGCGGGACCGGGCCGGTGAGGATATCGAGTGCCGCATGGCCTTCGTGCGGGCCATTCTCAATGACCCGGTCCTGGAGGCGGGGTGGCGCTGCGGGGCATGCGATCTGTGCGGAGGGCTGGTCCTGCCCGATGCTCCCGACCAGGAGGCGGTGCTCCGGGCCCGCGAGGCGCTGGAGCGCGCGGGGGTCGAGCTGGTGGCGCGCAGGCAGTGGCCCACGGGCATGGCCCGCCTGGGCCTGCCCGAGCTCTCCGGCCGGATCGCGGCCGAGGAGCAGGCTGGTGCGGGCCTGGCGGTGGGGCGCCTGGACGGCCTGGGGATCTCGGTGGCGCTGCGCCGGCTGATGGAGCCCGCTGGTCGCCCAGTCCAGGATGGGGCGGATGCGGGCCCCGCCCCGGGGGATGGGCCTGATCATGAGGGCCGCGAGTCCTCCGGGACGCCAGGTGCTGGGCCTGTGGGGGCGGTCTCGGGCACAGGGGCCGACGGCGGCCCTGGTGCGGGCCCAGCCGACGTCGGACCTGGGCACGGGGGCACTCATGCCGCTGAGCCCGCTAAGCCCACTGAGCCCGCCGAGGCCCGGGGCGGCGGCGACGGGCTGGTGCCGGTGGAGCTGCGCGGAGCCGTTGTCGAGGTCATCGACCGGCTCGCCCAGATGATCCAGGCCGACGCGCCGACCGACGCACCGGCCAACCCACAGGCCGATGCGGCAATCGACGCGGTGGTCATCGTCGACTCGCGCTCGCGCCCCCGCCTGGTGCGCCACCTGGGTCATGCGGTGGCCTCCCGCCTGGGCTGCCGTCCCCTGGGGGCGGTGGGCGTCAGCGGGCCGGCGGGCCGTCATGATGTCAACTCGGCGACCCGGCTGGCCCATGTGGCTCGCGACCTGAGCCTGGAGGACTGGGACGCTGACCAACTCCAGGCCCTCCATGGCGCCACCGTGGTGCTTGTCGACGACTTCACCGATTCGGGGTGGACGGTGACGGTGGCCGCCGCCATGCTGCGCCGTGCCGGCGCCGCCGCCGTCCACCCCCTGGTCCTGGCCCAGCGCTGAGCGGCGCCGGGCCAGGCGGTGCGCCTAGGCGGGCTTGAGGCGGGCCAGGGTGGGCTGGACGGGGCCGCCTACGGCGCCGGGGGCCTCATCCTCCAGGTAGTACCACCAGAAGGGCGCGCCCCAGGCTCCGGGGCGCCCCAGGGCGGCCTTGGTGATGTGATCGATGACAGCGCGCCGGCCCGCGGCGACATCGGTCTTGGAGCCGAACCACCACGGTCCGCTGAGGCTGGGCCCTCCGTAGCCCAGCTCGGTCACCGCGGTGCGCGCCTTGGGGAAGGTGGCCGCCAGGGCGGACAGGACCCGATCGGCCGCGGTGCCCAGGGGATGCCACTGCGGGTAGACCGACAGGCCCACCACGTCCACCAGGCCCGCCAGCTCGCTGGCGGCCACGGCGCGCGCCGTGTTGAACACCGAGTGCTCGGCGCTGTCGAGGCCCAGCTGGTAGTAGAGGGTCAGCAGCGTGGTCGCCTTGGTCCGCTGGCGCACCGCCTTGGCGGCCCGGATGATGCGCGGCAGCGGTGAGGCGCCCAGCCAGTTGCCGCCCAGCTCATTGCCGATCTCCCAGGTCTCCAGCCCGGGCAGCCCGGTCAGCAGGGTGCTCACGCGCCGGTCCCAGGCGGCGTCGTCGAGCCCGGCCATGATCCGAGAGTCGCAGATCTGCCCCACCACGCGGATCCCCTGGGCCTGCAGGGTGGTCACGGCGCCGCGCCATTGGGCCATGGCGGCGGCGTCGCCCGGGTCCTCCACAACGATGCGCACGGCCGTGCGCCCGGCCCCGCCCAGGCGGCCGGCCAGCCCTGAGGCCTCGGCGCTGGAGGGCGGACGGGTGAAGGTCACGCCCAGCACCGAGTCGCCCGGCGCCGTGGTGGACAGGGCCCCGTCCAGGGCGAGCTGGGCGGTGGAGGCCGACTCCAGGGCCCGCACCGCGTGCGCGCCGCGCTGGGTGGCGCTGGCGGCCTTCTGGCAGGCAGTGAGCTCTGCCCCCGTGGTGGCCCGGGCAGAGGCCAGCGCGGCGTCGGAGACCCCGGCTGCCCGGGCCTCCTGGCGCGAGTGCAGACTCCGGGCGGCGGCCTCCATCACCTCAACCTCCCCCGAGGCCGGCAGATCCACCATGAGGGCGGAGTAGCCGTGGCTCGTGGGCCAGGACATGGTCAGGGTGCATGAGCGCCCGGTGGGCGCATCCAGGCTGATGGCGCCCGACTCGTCCTGGTAGAGGGGGGCGATGGCCACGACCTCCAGGGTGGAGGAGTCCAGGAGGGCGTCGTCGTACCCCACCTCTCCCAGGCCGTGGGACTGGATGCTGCGAACCGCTGCCAGGCCCATGGCATTGCCGTTGGCGTCGCTGAAGCGCAGGCGCAGGTGGGTGGTTCCCGCCGCCTGGGCGGCGCCGACCGGGCCGCCGCCCATCAGCGAGGCCCCCACGGTGGTGGCCCCCAGGACGGTAAGCGCCGTCCTCCTCGTTGTCCCGGGGATGCTGCTCATGTCGCCCTCTCCCGCGTGATGCGCATCTGACGGAGTGGTCATGATCCCATTGTCTCCTTCACTTCAACTGGCCGGCGGGCACGAAGGTGTAGCCCAGGCCCTTGATGCCGGTGACGATGGCCTTGAGCTCGGAGAGCGGGTAGTAGGGGTGGAAGAAGAAGCTCGCCGTGGCGTGGGTCCCCACCAGGTTGGCCCGGGCGGCGTCCACGACGTCGGCGGCCAGGCGGGGCGGGTGCTGGTTGGCGGCCTCCGGCTCGTAGTTGCCCAGGTTCTCGGGAAGCACCCGGGTGCCGTAGGGGTCGTTGACCGCGTAGGGGAAGAACTGGCCGTAGTAGTCGTGGGGCCCGGCCGTGGTCCTGGTCAGGGTGCCGGCGTAGAGGAGCTCGCGCTCATAGCGCACCTTGTACTCCTCGCCGATGCCCGCATAGGCCTCCCGGGTGGCCGAGTAGTGGGGGGTCTCGAAGATTCTGGGCTTGCCCAGGCCCACCTCCTTGAAGATGTCCCGGCCCTGCTCCACGCGGTCCTCGGCCCAGTCCTTGTCCGTGCCCGGCAGGGCGCCGCCGATCTGCACCCAGGAGTTCTGCGCGCAGGCGACCTGGGGGGCGTTGCGGTCATTGGTCTGGGTGCACCAGGAGCGGATGAACTCGAAGTCGTCGGTGGAGACCTCGTTGTAGGGGTTGTCCAGGGAGTCGAACTGGTGGGTGGTGCCGTGCTGGATGATGGTGCCGCCCTTGGCCTGGGCGTCCTTGAGGACCGCGACCAGCTCGGGGGCATCGTGCAGGGTCCGGTACTGGGCCACGCCCCCGTTGTCCACGCCCTTGGGGTTGCTGTAGATGGGGACCACCGCCAGCTGGAAGGGCACCTGCTCGGAGTACAGGTAGTCCACGATGGCCTGGAGCTCGGCGGGATCGCTGTCGGGGCTGATGTCCTCCAGGCGCACCGCGGCCTGGCGGAACTCGGCGGCACCGGGCTGCAGGACGTCGACGAGGATGTCGGCCACCGCGATGTAGCGGTCGTGCTCACCCAGGTAGGTCAGGGGAACCTCGCCGATGTAGGTCAGTCCCGAGGAGGCGATGGCCCAGGGGAAGGAGTTCCCCTGGGTCTGGGCGATGGGCTCGCAGGCCTTGGCCGCGCCGTCGGGCCCGGAGCACTGGGCCTGGCCCAGGACGGTGACCGCCTCGGGGTTGGTGATATGCGGGGCGATGATGCCCGAGGTGTTGAGCTCGTTGCGCTTCAGGGAGGCGCCGTTGTACGTGATCTGGGTGACGTGGTCCGCGGAGTCGATGTAGGAGGTGGCCGCATCCCAGCCGTAGCGCTGGATGAAGGCGGCGCGGTCGGCCTCGGTGCGGGTGAGCTGCCAGATGTTGAAGCCCGACCACAGCACGGGGACGTCACCGGTCAGCACGTCATCGATGAAGCCGCGCGGCAGGGGCTCGTCATAGGTGGAGCCGGTGTAGATGACATTGGTGAATCGGCCCGCCAGTCCCGGCTGGTAGTCCTTGACCGGCATGGCGGTCACCCGCCCCGAGTGGCTGGCCAGGGTGCCCATGGCCAGGGCGTAGTACTCCCCCAGGGTCGGTGTGGGGCCGGTGGTGTCGAACAGGACCAGGGTGGTGGCCGGACCGGCCTTCTTGTTGGAGAAGCTCACCGCGCTCTTGGGCACCTTGGGCGGGTTGACGCCCAGATCGCGCAGGGCCGGCTGCGCAGCCGGCTGGGGGGCGACCGGGGCCTGGAGATCGACCTGCGCCTGCTCATCGAGCTCCAGGGGCAGGACCTCCTGGGCGGCGGCCTCAGGCTCGGGCGGGGCGGGCAGGGGCGCATCGGGCGCCCCGGCCAGGCCGGCCTGCTCCTGCTCGGGCTCGGCCTGCGCCGGGGGCGAGACGGGCAGAGCCGCGCCCAGGGCGGTGGCCAGGCAGGCGGCCAGGGCCAGCAGGGCGGTTCGACTCCGCGCGCGTGCGCGGGCGCGCTCCGACCTGGGGCGCGCGGGGCTCAGGGGTGCGGTGCTCATGAGGCCTCCTTGAGTGCGTGGGGAAGGGGTGAGAAGGCGGGCATGGCCTCGCCGCGTCCGAACAGGGCCGCTGTGGCCGCCAGGATGCGACGGCAGGCCAGGCCGTCCCCGTAGGGGTTGGCCGCCTGGGCCATGGCGGCGTACTGGGCGGGATCGGTCAGGAGGGCCGAGACCCTCTCGACGATCCGCTCCTCATCGGGGCCGACCAGCTCGGCCACTCCGAAGTCCACCGCCTCGGGGCGCTCGGTGTTGTCGCGCATGACCAGGACGGGCTTGGACAGGGCGGGGGCCTCCTCCTGGACCCCTCCCGAATCGGTGAGCACGATGGAGGCCCGGTTCATCAGGGCGCAGAAGGCCCCGTACTCCACCGGGTCGGTCCACACCACGTTGTCGATGCCCTCGATCTGGGGCAGCAGGTCCTGGCGGACGCGGGGGTTGCGATGGACCGGCAGGGCGAAGAGGACGTCGGGGTGGGCGCGCGCCAGACGGGCCACGGCCCGCCCGATGGACCGCATCGGCTCGCCCCAGGACTCCCGGCGGTGGGCGGTGACCAGCACCATGCGCCGATGCGGGTCGGACAGGGCGGCCGCCAGGGCCTCATCGGGCGCGGGCACCTGGCGGCGCACCGCCTCGAGCAGCGCGTCGATCACCGTGTTGCCGGTGACGACCACCCGGGCCTCCTCAATGCTCTCCCGCAGGAGGTTGTCGCGGCTGGTCTGCGTGGGGCACAGGTGCAGGGCGGCGATCTGGGAGACCAGGCGGCGGTTGGCCTCCTCGGGGAAGGGCGAGGTGATGTCCCCGGTGCGCAGGCCCGCCTCGACGTGCAGGACGGGCACGCCGTGGTAGAAGGCCGCGAGCGCCGCGGCGAAGGCGGAGGTCGTGTCTCCCTGGACGACCACGGCGTCGGGGGCGTGCTCCTCCAGGGCGGCGCCGACTCCCTGGAGGCACCGGGTGGTGATCTGGGTCAGGCTCTGGCCGGGGGCGTGGATATCAAGATCCGTATCGGGGGCGATGCCGAAGAAGTCATGGACCTGGTCGAGCATCTCGCGGTGCTGGCCGGTCACGACGACGATGGGGGTGAATCCCTCGTCCTGGCGCATCGCCTCGACCAGGGGGGCCAGTTTGATCGCCTCGGGGCGCGTGCCGTAGACGAGCATGACCCGCAGGGGCCGGCTCGGGATCGGGGCTGTCATGTGTTCTCCTCATTGGGAAGGGTGTGGGGCCGGCGGCCTGGGTGGGTCGCCGGTGTGCCTGATCGGCACGGGGAGAGGTGGTGGTCGGTGAGGCGGGCTCCTTGCTGTGATCGGGTGCGGCGGGCGGGGCGGCGCCTACTCCTCGGTGCGCGTGATCGGGGTGAAGGTCACGACGGCGTCCTCGCAGTAGGCGGCCGCCGCCCCTGACATGTAGGGGGAGTCGGTGTCGGTGACGGTGGCCAGCTCCTGGCCGTCGACGGTGATGGTGAAGACGGCGCGTGAGCCGGTGGTCTCCACCCGCACCGAGGCCTCGTAGCTCGTGCCCGTCGGGAATGAGGGGGTGTCCCCCGAGGCCAGGAAGCGCTGGTACCCGGGATAGTCGGTGTCCTGCTTGGAGACCTCCCATCCGTTGGGCTTGAGGACCAGGGCGTAGAAGTGGTTGTTGTCCGTGTAGCTCCACAGCAGCCAGGCGACCTCCCAGGTGTTGGGCTTGTCGTTCTCGCGCAGCTGCTCGACGGTGGTCATCGTGGTGGAGATGGTCTGGGTGGTGTTCTGCTCGATCCTGGCTGAGGTCGACGTGGCCAGCCCGGCGTGGGTGCGGTCTGCCACGGTGGCGGCCCTGGGTGACAGGCGCAGCAGGCCGTCGGCGCAGGTGGCCTGGCCGTACCCGTCGAAGACCACGTCCCACTGCCCGCAGTCGGCCCGGCTCATCCATCCTCCTGCCTGGCACAGGCCGGTCAGTCCCAGCACGAGGGCCAGGGCGCCGAGCACGGTGACGATGCGGCGCATGCGCCGGGGCCTGGGGCGGCCCCGGGGCTTGGGGTAGCCGGGGAGCTCAGTGGTCATGCGGCCTCCTGGGCCTCATCGGCCATCAGGGGTGAGGGTCCGCCGGGCCCGCCCGCCTGGCCCGTGGGCGCCTGGGTGGCGGGCTCGGCCTCGCGCGCCGTCTTGGCCCAGCCGGTGCGCCCGACCAGGGCCCGGCCCAGGGCCCGCCAGCCGTAGAGGCTGGGCAGCAGGCCGTAGAGCACGAAGAGGTGGGCGTAGGCCAGGGCCCTGAGCGGCCCGAGGCCCTCGTGGCGCTCGATGCGCCAGTACAGGAAGCCGTAGATGAGCCCGGGACCGAAGGCGATGGTGTAGGCGACCACCATCCAGGCCCACGGCTGGGGCCATCCCATGATCGCGGCCACCACGACCATGATCATGGTGATGAGGAAGGACAGCGACAGCAGGGACCCGGCCAGGAGCATGTAGGGAGTGAGGATCTGCCACAGGGTGTCCGCCCTGCCCCAGCCCTGGCGCTGCCTGGTCACGCGCCACAGCAGCCCGGCCGACTGGAGGTTGCCCTGGAACCAGCGGGTGCGCTGGCGCAACAGGCGGCTCAGGCTGGTCACGCCCTGCTGGTGGACCGAGGCGCCCGACCAGAACTCGTTGATCCACCGGGTGGTGTTCAGGCGCACGCCCAGGTCGAAGTCCTCGGTCAGGGATCGGGTCCAGGGCCGCGGGCCCAGGGCGTTGAGGGCCGCCAGGCGGACGAACTGGGCGTTGCCGCCCATGCCCACGCTGCCCAGGCGGCGCCGGCCGCGCTGGAAGACCTCGGTGAACACGACGAACTCCATGTCCTGCATGCGGGCCAGCAGGGAGCCGAAGCGGTTGTTGATGCGCACGCCCATCTGGACCGCCCCGACCTCCTGGGAGGCGAAGGCGCGGTGGGCGTCGGCGATGGCGTGGGGGTCCAGGCGGCCGTCGGCGTCCATGACCCCGACGATCACCTGTCGGGCGGGCATGGCCGCGTAGCGGCGGCGGATCAGGTCCAGGGCGTCGTTGAGGGCCTCGCCCTTGCCCAGGCGGGCGCGTGGCGCCACGCGCCTCATGACCTCGACTCGGGGGTCGCCGCCGATGAGCGCCTGCTGGGCGGTCTCGTCATCGGAGCCGTCGTCGATGACCAGGATGCGCAGGTTGGGGTCGGTGATGGCGCTCAGGCGCGCCACGCTGGCGCCGATGACCTCGGCCTCATTGAGGCAGGGCATGAGGATGACGATGTGCAGGGGCGGGGTCACGGCGGGGGCCGAGCGCCGGGGCTCGGAGCGGGAGGCGATGAGCAGGGTCAGGGCGTAGAGCAGGGACAGCGCGATCATGGCCAGCGCTCCCCACCAGCCGATGCGGTCCAGGGCCGTGGGCAGGACCTCCAGCAGGTCCTGCGTCCGGCCTGCGGCGCCGACCGCTCCGAGCGGAGTCATCGCGCCGCCAAGGCGAGTAGGCCGCGGCGCGCGGGCAGGCTGTGACGGCCCACCACCGCTCCCCTGCGCGCCACGGCCGTCCTGATGGCGCCCACAAGGTTGGCGATCAGGAAATAGGCCAGGATGACGGCGAAGCTCAGGCCGGCGATGTCGATGAGGATGCGGGCGATGAGTCCGGGCACGGAATCGGAGGGAACCGCGTGCCACAGGATGAAAAGTCCGGTACCAGTGGCGAGTGGGGAGTAGTGCATGTCGGGCCGTCCAAGTGGGAATCGGGGGTACGGGGGCGGCGCCGCGGTGCGGCGTGCCAGGGGGACGGGATGTGGGAACTCATCCCGCGGGGCACGACGCACCGCGCGTCATACCGGAATATAACGATACCGTAACGGATAGCGAAACTGTGAGGATCAACCGTGATCGACTTCACTCTTTAGAGGAATCCTCAGGACCATCAAAGCGGTCCTGAGGGTACCAGGAGAAAACGCCGCGCGGCCCATCGCCCACGGCCCGGGAGCGCGCTGAGACGAGGCGGTCCCGGGGCTCATCGAAGCGGCGGGACCGCCGGACGGGCTCAGGCCAGTCGGGCCCGGACCGCCTCGCCGTGGGCCGGAAGATCCTCGCAGCGGGCCAGGGCCTCCAGCGGCTCGGCCAGCCCCGCCAGGGCATCGGCGCTGTACTCGATGATCTGAACGGGCTTGAGGTAGGCCATGACGGACAGTCCCGCGGCGAAGCGGGCGGTGCCGCCGGTGGGAAGCACGTGATTGGAGCCCGCCAGGTAGTCCCCCAGGGGAACAGGGCTGTAGGGGCCTACGAAGATGGCTCCGGCATTGCGAATGCGCCGGGCCACGGCCGGGGCGTCGGCGGTGTGGATCTCCAGGTGCTCAGCGGCGTAGGCATCGGCCACGTCCACGGCCTGGTCCAGGTCGCGCACCAGCACGATGGCCGACTGCGGGCCGGCCAGCGCCGTGGCGGCGCGCTCGGCGTGCCGGGTGGCGGCCAGGCGCTGGGCCAGGGCCCGCTCGACGTCGTCGGCCAGCTGGGGGGAGTCGGTGATGAGAACCGATCCGGCATTCGGGTCGTGCTCGGCCTGGGAGAGCATGTCGGCCGCCACGTACTGCGGATCGGCGCCTGCGTCGGCCAGGACCGCGATCTCGGTGGGGCCCGCCTCGGCATCGATGCCCACCACTCCCAGCACGGCGCGCTTGGCCGCGGCGACGTAGATGTTGCCCGGGCCGGTGATGACGTCAACGCCCTGGCACAGGACCGGCCCCGCGGCGTCGGCCCGGTCGACCTCGCTGACCGCCTGGGCCCCGTAGGCGAGCATGGCGATGGCCTGGGCCCCGCCGACGGCGTAGACCTCCTCGACTCCCAGCAGGGCGCAGGCCGCCAGGATCGTGGGATGGGGCAGGCCGCCGTGCTCCGCCTGGGGCGGACTGGCCAGGGCGATCTGCTCCACACCCGCCACCTGGGCGGCAACCGCGTTCATGACCACCGAGGAGGGGTAGACGGCCAGCCCGCCGGGAACGTAGAGACCCACGCGGCGCACGGGGACCCATCGCTGGGCGATGATGCCGCCCGGGACGATCTCGGTGGAGGCCTCGGCGGGGAGCTGGGCCGCGTGACCGGCCCGGTTGTGCTCGATGGAGATCTCCAGGGCCCGGCGCACGGCGGGGTCCAGCGACTCCAGGGCCGCGGTGATGGCCGCGGGCGGCACGCGCAGGTGCTCGGGGACCACGCCATCGAAGCGCTCGGCCGCGTCTCGCAGGGCCTGGGCGCCGCGAGCGCGCACATCGGCCAGGATCGGCGCCACCTGGTCCAATGCCGCGCTGACATCGAGGGCGGCCCGCGGCAGGGCGGCCGCCAGCTCGGCGGGGCTCAGGTCGGTCATGCGCAGATCGATGCGGTTCAGCATGGCCCAAGCCTACTGAGCGCCTCACGGCCCAGCGACCTCGGAGCCGGCCGGGCAGGACGGGCAGGGTATCATCCCGACCCAATGGACGGATTTCGCGATGTGGGATGGGTGACCGCCGTCCCGGTCGGCCTGCATAATGTGGCCCCACCATCCAGAGCGGCCGAGAGATCTGGCTCCATGACGCCGCAGCAACCCGGGCCACGGGTGCTTCAGCCAGGATCGATGGAGGAGAGCATGGCGCACCCGCAGCCACCGCACAGCCCGCCGGCGCCTGTCGCCGCCACGGTGCGCCCCACCCTGAGCATGGAGCTCTTCCCTCCCCGCTCCGGTCCGGCTGCCGCCGCCACCTGGGGTCGCATCGACACCCTGCTGTCGACCTCACCCGACTTCGTCTCAGTGACCTATCGTCCCAGGTTCGTCACCGATCCGCGGGACGATGAGGGGGGCGCAGGGGTGCGGGTGGTGCGCGAGCACAACCCCGCCGAGGATGTGGTCGCCCATGTCCTGGCCACGAGCAGGGTCCCCCTCATGGCCCACCTGACCTGCATCGGCTACCGCAAGCGGGACGTGGTCGAGATCGTCACCCTCTTCCTGCGCATGGGGGTGCGCCGCTTCCTGGCGCTGCGGGGCGATCCTCCCGCCGGGACGGCCGCGGACGAGCTGGCCGGGGAGCTGGCCCACGCCGATGACCTGGTGCGCGTCATCCGTGAGGTCGAGGCCGAGTACTTCGATGATGGCCGGCAGCATGTCACCGTGGCGGTGGCCGCCTATCCGGCGACCTCCGATCACGCCCAGGCCATCGAGGTACTGGCCGCCAAGCAGGACGCCGGCGCGGATATGGCCATCACCCAGGTCTTCTACGACTCCCAGGACTACGCGGCCCTGCTGCGGGGAGCCACCTATGCCGGCATCACCATGCCCATCCTGCCCGGTCTCATCCCCTTGACCGACCTGGGGCGCCTGACGCGCCTGGAGGCACTGACCGGGGTGCGCGTGCCGGCGCATCTGCGCGATGCCCTGGGATCGGCCAGTGGGGCCAGGCTCGTGGGCCGCGGCCTGGACGCCACCCTGACGCTGGCCACCGAGCTCCTGGCCGAGGGGGCGCCCGGCCTCCACCTCTACACCTTCAACCGCACCCGTCCGGCGCTCGACGTCGTCAGCCACCTGCGGCTGGGAGGGATCCTGACCGGCTCACCCCCTGATCCGCAGATGCGCGAGGCGATCGAGCGCGGCTACCTGCAGGCCACGCCGGGCGGAATGCCGGCCTTCCTGCAGGAGGCGCACAGCCCCCTGAGCCCTCCCAGCGCCTCGAGGCCGGGGCATCCCGGCACGGCCTCACTGTCCGTTAGCACCTCCACCGTCAAGGAGACCGTATGACCACCGCTTCCCCACTGCCCTCGGCCACCATCCTGGGATACCCGCGCATCGGCCGGGATCGTGAGCTCAAGCGCGCCGTGGAGTCCTACTGGAAGGGCGCCATCACCACCGAGGAGCTGCGCCAGGCGGCCACGGGGCTGCGGGCGGCCACCCGGGAGCGCCTGGCAGGCCTGGGGCTGTCCGAGGACTCCTCGATCCCCGCCGACTTCACCTTCTACGACCAGGTCCTCGCGGTCACGGCCGCCCTGGGGGCGGTGCCGGCGCGCTTCCGCGACCTGCTCAATGCCCAGGGCGCCCTGGACCTGGATGGCTACTTCACCCTGGCCCGCGGCCAGGGCGACCGGCCGGCCCTGGAGATGACCAAGTGGCTCGACTCCAACTACCACTACCTCGTGCCCGAGATCGATGAGTCCACTCCCATCGATTATGTCGAGGGCAGCCTCGCCAGCCAGGTTGTGGAGGCCGCCCAGGCCGGCGCCGGCAGCACGGCCGCCGTGCGCCCGGTGGTGGTGGGCCCGGTCAGCTATCTGCTCATGGCCAAGCCCACCGATGAGGCCGCCGAGGGATTCGAGCCCCTGGACCGCCTGCCCGATGTCCTGCACGCCTACGGTCACCTCCTCATGGATCTTCAGGCCGCTGGCGCCTCCTGGGTGCAGTTCGACGAGCCGGCCCTGGTCGCCGACTCCTGGTCGGTGGGACGCGAGCGCGTCCTGGCCGCGGTGCGCGAGGCCTACGCCTGGCTGGGAGCGGTTGTCGAGCGCCCCCAGATCCTGGTGGTCGGCTCCTACGGCGATCTGGGCGATGCGCTGGGCGCCCTGGCGGCCTCGCCCATTGAGGCGGTGGGCCTGGACCTGGTCGCCGGAGGGGTCCCCTCCAGCGAGGACCTGGCCGCCCTGGAGGGCAAGTCAGTGGTCGCCGGCGTGGTCTCGGGCCGCAATATCTGGCGCACCGACCTGTCCGCCGCGCTGGAGCGGCTGGAGGCCCTGCGCGAGGCCCTGCCCTCGGGGACCCCCATCACGGTGGCCACCTCGACCTCACTGCAGCATGTCCCCCATGACGTGGAGCGTGAGACCGCGATGGATCCGGCGATCCGCTCCTGGCTGGCCTTCGCCGACCAGAAGGTCGAGGAGGTCCTCATCCTGGCCCGGGGCCTGGAGCAGGGCCGCCAGGCCATCGCGGCCGAGCTGGACCAGGACGCCGAGCTGCGCGCCCAGCGCGCCGCCCACCCCGGGGTCCAGCGCCCCGAGGTGCGCCAGGCCGTCGCCTCCATCACGGCGGCGGATCGCACCCGGGAGCCCTACGCCACCCGCAAGGCCGCCCAGGAGGCGCGCCTGGGACTGCCTGAGGTGCCCACCACCACCATCGGCTCCTTCCCCCAGACCGCCGAGATCCGCAAGGCGCGCGCCGCCCACCGCCGTGGGGAGATCGACGAGACCGCCTACCAGGAGGCCATGCGCGCCGAGATCGCCTCGGTGATCGCCCTCCAGGAGCGGATCGGCCTGGATGTCCTGGTCCATGGTGAGGCTGAGCGCAACGACATGGTCCAGTACTTCGCCGAGCTGCTGGAGGGGTTCGTCACCACCGAGCACGGCTGGGTCCAGTCCTACGGCTCGCGCTGCACCCGCCCCTCGATCCTGTGGGGGGATGTCGCCCGGCCCGCGCCCATGACGGTGGCGTGGTCGTCCTACGCCCAGTCCCTGACGGATAAGCCCCTCAAGGGCATGCTCACCGGCCCGGTGACGATCATGGCCTGGTCCTTCGTGCGCGACGATCTGCCCCGCGCCCAGGTCGCCGATCAGCTGGGGCTGGCCCTGCGGGCCGAGGTCGAGGACCTGGAGGCGGCCGGGATCGGGGTCATCCAGGTCGATGAGCCGGCCATCCGCGAGACCCTGCCACTGCGGGCCGAGGACCGCCCCGACTACCTGGAGTGGTCGGTGGGCTCCTTCCGCCTGGCCACCGGCGGGGCGGCGCCGTCGACCCAGATCCACACCCACCTGTGCTACTCGGAGTTCGATGTGGTGATCGACGCCGTCGACCACCTCGACGCCGACGTGACCTCCATCGAGGCCTCCCGCTCGCGGATGGACATCCTGCCGGCCGTGGCCGCCCACGGCTTCGAGCGCCAGCTGGGCCCGGGCGTGTGGGACATCCACTCCCCGCGCGTGCCCAGCGCTCAGGAGTGCACCGAGCTGCTCGCCCGGGCCGTCGATGCCCTGGGGGCTGAGACGGTGTGGGCCAATCCGGACTGCGGGCTCAAGACCCGCGGATACGAGGAGACCGAGGCCAGCCTGGTCAATCTCGTGCAGGCCGCCGCTCACATTCGCAGCCAGGGCGCCTGAGCTCCGAGAGCTTCTCAGGGCTTTCGAGGGCTGGGGCCTGGCGCACAGGCCCCAGCCCTCGACTCATGCCCCGCGCGCCTCATCCGGCGTCGCGGGCAGAGCGGTGCTCGGCGATCCGCCCCCGGGGCCTGTCGATCATGGCACCGAGGGCGCGGGCAGGTTGAAGGCCGCCGGGTCGAAGGCCGCGCCGGTGGGCGAGCAGAGTCGTTCTCAGGCCTCGTCCTGCCAGTACTCCCAGCAGGCCCGCCGCTGGGGGACGGCCCAGGATCCATCGGGGGTCCCCACCTCTCCGGTGCTGGCCGACACGACGAGGGAGGCGAGATCCGGCTCGCCGCGCGCCTCGCAGTCGTGGCTGATCATGTGCAGCAGCGGCCCCATATGGCGGGCAAGGACGGCACCGTCGATCGACTGGCTCAGCTCCCCGTACGTGATGACCTCCCTGTGCTGAGCGACATCAATGAGGACGCTGCGGGACAAGACGACGGCGCGCGCCATCCGGCTGGTCAGCCGGTGCATCCGTTGACCAACCGGATAGCGCGCGCCGATGACGATCGCCAGGTCGTCCTCTGGCGAGGAGGTCACCTGCCCGCCATGCGGCGCCGGTGGATCAGCGCCCCGACGCCCAGGACGATGGCGGCCACCGCCGCGATGATCAGGCCCGGGTTGGCCAGGCCTGCCCTGGCGAGAATGCCGGGCTTGGCGCTCTGCTCGGTGTCAGCAGCCTTGGCATCGGCCGTGTCGACGACCGCCGTGACCTCGCGGCCATCAACAGTGACCCCCTTGGCGGAGGAGTTGGAGGCGGTCTCCGCCTGGACCTGCCGGCTCTTGACCGCTGCGGTGTCAGTGCTTCCGGGCGAGCCGGCATCAGAGTTCTGAGCGGCGCCGGCAGCCTGGGTGTCGGTCTGCGCGGCAGAGCCACTGCCACCGGCCTGTGCACCAGCACCGGCCTGACCGGACTGCTCACCAGCACCGGCCTGCTCGCCAGCGCCGGCCTGCTCACCAGACTGCGCGCCAGCACCGGCCTGGCCAGCCTGCTCACCGGCACCAGCCTGGCCAGCCTGCTCACCGGCACCAGCCTGGTCAGCCGCCTCACCGGCCTGCTCGCCAGCACCGGCCTGCTCGCCGGACTGCTCACCGGCACCAGCCTGATCGGCCGCCTCACCGGCCTGCTCGCCAGCACCGGCCTGCTCGCCGGACTGCTCACCAGAGGCCGAGGCGGTCTGAGCCTCCGCCTGCTGCGGGGCCGCCGGGCTGCCCGCACCGACGCTCGCATTGCCGCCATCCCAGGCAATATTGACCAGGGCACCACGATCAACCGCGACGCCGCCGGTGACACCGATCTCGCTGGCCACGTCGTTGGGCAGGGCCTGGCCGGTGCCTGCGGCGGGGCTGCCGTCCTTGAGGTGGAAGTCCGAGGTCTTCCAGGCCGTGGGGTCCTCCGACTCGCGGACGAAGATCGGGTTCTCCGCGCGAGTGCCGCGCAGGTCGAGGCCGTTGGCCTCCTTGCCCTGGGTGGTCACCTTGGCATCGCCGGTGAACTCGGAGAGCTCAGGGGCGTTGATGCTCTGCGTGGCCAGATCGGCGCCCCAGTTCCACAGAACTGTGGTCGAGGGGTTGCCATTGGACTGGGGGCGGTAGTAGACGTTGTGGTCGATCGCGGAGATCATCTCGTTGGCGTAGACGGCCCTGGAGCCATCGTCGTTGGACCCACCGGTGACCTGGAGCATGGCGGAGAAGCGCCAGGGGTCGCCCGGCTTGGGCTCGGTCTGCTCCGAGGACAGAATGTTGTTGTTGATGACCACGCCCGTGGTGTCCCAGGACAGGCCTTGCTCGGCGCTCCAGGGCTGGGTCTGGGCGCAGCTGCCGTCCCCGCGGCGGGCGTTGCAGCCGTCGGAGCGGGAGTCCTCCTGAACCATGATGCTGGTCAGGGCGTGGGAGATGGTGTTGTTCCAGACCTTGGAGCGCTCCGAGCCGGAGATGTGGATGCCCACACCGGCGCCCTCGATGATGTTCGAGGCGATGAGGTTGTCCGCGGAGACCTCATCGAAGATGGCCACCGGGACGTTGACGAAGTAGTTGCCCACGACCTCGGAGTTCATGACCCCCTCGTCGAACCAGACGCCGGCGCCGCGCTTGTTGGCGTAGACGGTGGGCTGGGAGATGTCCTCACCGGTGTGGGAGTAGTCCACCGTGTTGAAGGCGTAGCGGATGTCCTTGGCGTGAGTGATCTTGGTGTCCGCCAGGGTGCAGTACGCACCGCAGTTGGTGGTAATGAAGCTGGAGGTGTTGTTGGCGGTCCAGTGGTTGCGCTCAACGGTCACGCCGTTGGAGTTGTTGATGCCGAACCCGTTGGCGCCATTGTTCTCGAAGCGATTGCCCGTGACCACCGCATTGGTGGAGTCGATGACCTGCAGGGCGGCGGCGGTCGAGGAGTAGCGGAAGGTGGAGTTCTCCACGCGCAGGTTGGCGCCGGCCACGACGGCCATGCCGCCGCCCGAGGCCGTACCGATCTGCGGGTCCTTGTAGTCCCAGCGCTGCACGGCGGAGTACTTCTCCACCACCAGCCCGGAGATGGTGACGTTGTCCGCCGTCACTGACAGCGCGCGGTGGTGCTGGACGACCTCGACGTCGTGCTTGGCCGGGTCCACGCCGATGACGTAGGAGGTTCCGGTGTGGGGCTTGACGTTGTAGCCCGCGCGGTTGTTCTTGGGGTCCTTGAGCGTGACGGGGTCGGGATCGTCGACGTAGAAGCTGGACTCGTTGACCTCGCCGCGGCTGGCCACCTGGGTCAGGGGCTTGCCATCGACGAAGACCTGCTCGGGGTGGGCGGCCATGCCCTCGACGGAGGGATCGGAATTGATGGTGCACACCGTGCAGAAGCGGACCATGTCATGTCCGGTCGCCCAGGTGCCGTCCCCCTTGGCGCTCCAGGACGAGGTGTTCTTCGCGCCCGAGAGCACCGGCGTGGCCCCCTGTGCGGCCTTGATGCTCACGCTCTTGTCGATATAGAGCTCGCCCTCGCGGTACGTGCCATCGGCCAGCTCGATGGTGTCGCCGGCCGAGGCCGCCTTCACCGCGGCTCCGATGGTCTGGTAGGGGCTGGCCGCCGACCCGTCCCCTGAATCGGAGCCTCCCTGAGCGGATACATGGATTGTGCCCCCTCCTGGATCTGCCGCTGCTTGTGGTGCGGCAACTGCGGCCACTGCCAGTCCAAGTACTACAACCGCCATCTTGGCGACGAATAGACGCATCATCGAGGTCTCCTCATTGTCGTGTGACGGCGTCACCATATCGTGATGTTCAGGGCATGGGGAGTTGTGCCCATCACTCACCGGTTAGCCACAGACTCCTCTCTGGTTATTCTCAGACCGAGGGTCCATGAGGGTCACGCGAAGCAAAGTCGCTCGAACGCTCGGCCCATGCCCCCGTCGCCTCGCGCACTGGAACTCCTCTCGTCACACCTGTCACAATGGACTCATGACACATGTGATTGCCCCGGAGGTTCCCGTTCGCGGAGAGATCAAATTGGGACAGTTCCTCAAACTCGCCGGACTGGTCGACGACGGCGCCGAGGCCCGCATCGCCATCCAGGGAGGCGACGTCACCGTCTGCGGCAGGGTGGAGACCCGTCGGGGTCGCCGGCTGGTCGACGGCGATCTCGTCGTCGTCGACCAGCCCAGCGGTCCGGTGGGAGCCGTCGTCAGCTCTCAGGGATGACCTGCTCCTCCGACTGATCCTCCCCGCTGTCGCCATCGCCGATCGAGGTGGAGGCGTGCAGCTCGATGCCCTCGACGTTGTCGTGCACCTCGGTGGCCGAGGACACCGAGTCGACCAGCACCTGGCTCGCGAGCTGATGTCGCAGCAGGAGCGGATCATTGGCCAGGTCCTTGTAGATCGAGATGCACAGCAGCAGCATGACGATGACGAAGGGCAGGGACGAGACGATGGTGATGTTGCGCAGCCCCGTGAGCACCTCGGCTGGCTCGTTGCCGCCCGCCAGGAGCATGGCCGCCGAGACCGCGCCCGTGGCCACGCCCCAGAAGACGACGGTCAGGCGCGAGGGATCGGCCGCGCCGTTCTCCGAGAGCCCGCCCATGACGATGGAGGCCGAGTCGGCACCGGTGACGAAGAAGATCGCCACGAGAACCACGGCCAGGGCCATGAGGATGAGCAGGACCACGTAGGGCACCGGCACCGCTTCGAGCAGCGTGAACAAGATGGTGTCGAAGTTCAGGTCCGGGCCCTGCTCGGTCTGACGCACGAGCATTCCCGTGACGTCATTGGCCCGCTCGGCCCTCTCCTGCAAGCCGATCGCCCCTCCGCCGAAGATCGCGAACCAGATGAGCGAGACCAGGGAGGGGACGAACATGACCCCGACGATGAACTGGCGCACAGTGCGACCCCGGGAGATCCTGGCGATGAACATCCCGACGAAGGGCGTCCAGGAGATCCACCAGGCCCAGTAGAAGATCGTCCAGGAGGACAGCCAGGAGGCCATGTCCCCCTCGCCATCGGCCGCCGTGCGCGAGGCCATGCTGGGAAGCTCGGAGATGAAGCTGCCGATCGCCGAGGGGATGATGTTGAGGATGAACAGCGTGGGCCCGCCCACGAAGACGATGATGGCCAGAATCACCGCCAGCACCATGTTGATGTTGGACAGCCACTGGATGCCGCGCTCGATCCCTGAGACGGCCGAGGCGACGAAGCAGGCGGTCAGCACCGCGATGATCGCCACCAGCAGGCCGGAGCCGACCTTGTCCACGATATTGGCGGCCTCCAGGCCCCCGCCGATCTGCAGGGCACCCAGTCCCAGGGAGCAGGCCGAGCCGAAGAGTGTGGCGACGATGGCGAGGATGTTGATGATGCGCCCGCCCACGCCGTCGACGGCCTGACGCCCGAACAGCGAGGTGAACATGGCTGAGAAGAGCTGGGAGCGGCCCAGGCGATAGGTGGAGTAGGCCATGCCCAGGCCCACCAGGGCATACATCGCCCAGGGGTAGAGCGTCCAGTGGAACATGGCGGTGCCCAGGGCGATGCTCGCTGCGTGGGGGGTCTGGGCCTCGACGGTCTCAGGAGGCGGGGACATGTAGAACCACAGAGGCTCACCCACGCCGTAGAAGATCAGACCGATCCCCATTCCGGTGGCGAACATCATGGAGATCCACGAGCTCGTTCGGAACTCGGGCTCCTCGGCGTCACCGCCCAGGGGGATCTGCCCGAACCTCGATGCCGCGATGAACACGACGAAGACAACGAAAAGGCTGGCCGACACCACGAACAGCCAGCCGAAATTAGAGATGACTCCCTTCAGAGCCGCGGAGGAGACCTTGCCCAGACTCTCAGCGCCCGCAAAGCCCCAGATGACGAAGGCTATTGTCAGCGCCCCGGCCGCACCGAAGACAACCTTGTCGATTCCCTCCCGAGTTCGGGGGGTCTGACGGGTCAGCGAGGTTCTCAGCTGATCTATCATGCGCCGCTGGCGCTCTTGGACTGATGAGACAGGCGTGTCAAAAGCGGTGGAGGGATTCGCGTCGTCGCCCTCTGGCGTCACTGATCCCTCAGCGGCGGTGTCAGGATGGGGAGGTGGAGTAGATGCACTAGTACTCATAGATAAGGAATCCTCATCGGAAATGGCAGCACAATAGCCACTGCCCACGGACGTCATCCACCCTATCATCACCTGCCGAATAGGTCTTCGGAACGGGGGCGGCGCTCACCGGGCTGCTCACCGGGCCGCGGGCGCGCTCAGTGCCGCAGGCATCCTGGGCCCAGGAGCGCCTTGATGTCGGAGTAGAAGGCCGGGCTGGCCTGGACCCGCAGGCCGGCGGCGAGCTGGGTGCGGATCTCGCGGCCCGGGCTGGTCAGGGTCAGGCGAACCGTTGAGCTGCCGGGATGGCGCACCAGGACGTCCTTGAAGCGCTCCACCAGGGGACCGGTGCAGCGGTTGGTGGGCAGGGTGATGGACACCGCCTCGTTGGTGGCCGTCGAGATGTCCGGCAGCGTCAGCTCCTGGGCGTACAGGGCGGTCTGCCCGTCGCGGCGGTTGAGGCGCCCGCGAACCGAGACCACGGTATCGGGGGCCAGCATGGTCGAGACGGTCTGATAGGTCTGGGGGAAGAAGAGGACCTCGACGCTCCCGGCCAGATCCTCCACCTGGGCGATCGCCCACAGGTTGCCCTGCTTGGTGGTCTTGCGCGTCAGGGAGGTGATGAGCCCGGCGATGGTGACCATGGCGCCGTCGGGGATCTCATCATCCTCGTGGAGCTCGGAGATCTCACGGTCGGCGAGCTTGCCCAGCAGGGACTCCAGCCCCATGAGCGGGTGATCGGAGATGTAGAGGCCCAGCATGTCGCGCTCGTAGGCCAGCTTGTCCTTCTTGTCCCATTCGGGAAGGCCCGGCACCTCCGAGGAGAAGACCGGGCCCGAGGAGAAGGGATCCTCCTGGGCGCCCGGGCCCGAGGCGTCCATGAGGGAGGCGAACAGGTCGAACTGCCCGGCGGCCTCATTGCGCTTGACCCCGATGACCTCATCGACGAAGTCCTCATGGCAGGCCTGCAGGGCGCGGCGCGAGTAGCCCAGGGAGTCGAAGGCCCCGGCCTTGATGAGGGAGTCGATGGTGCGCTTGTTGCACACCACCGCCGGCACCTTGTCCAGGAAGTCCTCGAAGCTGGTGAAGGCCCCCTTCTCCTCCCGGGCGGCGATGATGGCCTCGACGACGTTGATGCCCACATTGCGCACCGCCGCCATGCCGAAGCGGATGTCCTCCCCGACGGCGGAGAAGCGGCCCGCGGAGGTGTTGACATCCGGGGGGAGCACGGTGATGCCCATGCGGCGGCACTCCCCCAGGTAGATGGCCATCTTGTCCTTGTTGTCCCCCATGGAGGTCAGGACCGCGGCCATGTACTCGGTCGGGTAGTGGCACTTGAGGTAGGCCGTCCAGTAGGAGACGACGCCGTAGGCCGCGGAGTGGGCCTTGTTGAAGGCGTAGGCGGAGAAGGGGACCACCACGTCCCACAGCGCCTTGATCGACTCCTCGGAGAAGCCGTTGTCGATCATGCCCTTGCGGAAGCCGACGTACTCCTTGGCCAGGATCTCGGGCTTCTTCTTGCCCATGGCCTTGCGGAGCTTGTCGGCGCTGCCCATGGAGAAGCCGGCGAGCTCCTGGGCGATCTTCATCACCTGCTCCTGGTAGACGATGAGGCCGTGGGTCGTGCCCAGAATCGGCTCGAGGGCCTCCTGGAGCTCGGGGTGGATGGGGACGATCTCCTGCATGCCGTTCTTGCGCAGGGCGTAGTTGGTGTGCGAGTCCGCGCCCATGGGCCCGGGGCGGTAGAGGGCGGAGACCGCGGAGATGTCCTCGAAGTTGTCGGGCTTCATCAGGCGCAGCAGGGTGCGCATGCCCCCGCCGTCGAGCTGGAAGACGCCCAGGGTCTCCCCGCGGGCGAGCATCTGGTAGGTGGGGGCGTCGTCGAGCTCGATATGGTCGATGTCCAGCTCGGGCTTGCCGTTGGCCACGATGTTGTCCAGGGCATCGGAGATGACCGTGAGGTTGCGCAGCCCCAGGAAGTCCATCTTGAGCAGGCCCAGGTGCTCGCAGGTGGGGTAATCGAACTGGGTGATGACAGCGCCGTCCTGGAGGCGCTGCATCATGGGGATAATGTCCACCAGCGGGTCGGAGGACATGATGACGGCGCAGGCGTGGACTCCCCACTGGCGCGTCATGCCCTCCAGCCCCTTGGCCAGCTCGACGATGCGCTGGGCGTCGGCGTCCTCGGCGTGGAGCTTGCGGAACTCCTCAGCCTCGCCGTAGCGCTTGTCCTCGGGGTCGAACATTCCCTTGATGGTGATGTCCTTGCCCATGATGGTCGGGGGCATGGCCTTGGTCAGGCGGTCCCCCACCGCATAGGGGTAGCCCAGCACTCGGCTGGAGTCCTTCAGGGACTGCTTGGCCTTGATGACCCCGTAGGTCACCACCTGGCTGGTGCGGTCCGCCCCGTACTTGTCACGGACGTACTCGATGACCTCCTCGCGCCTGCGCTCGTCGAAGTCGACGTCGATATCGGGCATGGAGATGCGCTCGGGGTTGAGGAAGCGCTCGAAGATCAGCCCGTGGTTCAGCGGGTTGAGCTCGGTGATGCCCATGGCGTAGGCCACCATGGATCCCGGCCCCGAGCCTCTGCCGGGCCCCACTCGGATCCCCTGGGACTTGGCCCAGTTGATGTAGTCGGCCACCACCAGGAAGTAGCCGGGGAAGCCCATCTGGACGATGACGCTGATCTCGTACTCGGCCTGCGCCCGGCAGTCCTCGGGAATGGAGCCGCCGAAGCGGCGGTCCATGCCGGCCCAGCACTCCTTGACGAACCAGGACTCCATGGTCTCGCCCTCGGGAACGGGGAAGACGGGCATGAAGGAGGCGCCCTCGTCGACGGTCCTGAACCGGACATCGCACTGCTCGGCCACGAGCAGGGTGTTGTCGCATGCCCCCGGCATCTCGGCGAAGAGCCGGCGCATCTCATCGCCGGGGCGCAGGTAGTAGGTGTCGCCGTCGAAGCGGAAGCGATCCGGGTCGGACAGGACCGAGCCGGAGTTGATGCACAGCATGGCGTCCTGGACCTCGCGGTCCTCGGGCCGCACGTAGTGCGAGTCATTGGTGGCCAGCAGCGGCGCGCCGATCTGCTCGGCCAGGCGCAGCAGGTCCTTGGTGACCCGGCGCTCGATCTCCAGGCCGTGGTCCATGAGCTCGACGTAGAAGAAGTCCTTGCCGAAGATGTCCTGCAGCTCCCCGGCGCACCGCAGCGCCTCCTCCCACTGGCCCAGGCGCAGGCGCGTCTGGATCTCCGAGGAGGGGCAGCCCGTGGTGCCGATGAGACCGGCGCTGTACCTGCCCAGCAGCTCGCGGTCCATGCGGGGGGCCTTGCCCCACTGCCCCTCCAGGGAGGCCAGGGAGTCCATGCGCATGAGATTGTGCAGCCCCTCGTCGTTGCGGGACAGCAGCGTCATGTGGGTGTAGGAGCCGCGCGCCGAGACGTCGTCGGAGCGCTGGGACTCATCCCCCCAGAACACGCGGGTCTTGTCGTGGCGGGAGGTGCCGGGGGTCATGTAGGCCTCGACCCCGATGATGGGCTTGATCCCGGCGGCCTTGGCCGCGGCGTAGAACTCGTAGGCGCCGAACATGTAGCCGTGGTCGGTGATCGCCAGGGCCGGCTGGCCCAGGCGCTTGGCCTCGGCGACGTAGTCCTTGATCTTGCCCGCGCCATCGAGCATCGAGTAGTCGGTGTGCACGTGGAGATGGACGAAGTCGTCGCGCGCGCCGCTGGAGTCCTGCTCGCTGGTATCCGCCATGGCCCCATCCTAGGGGCGCGGCTCTCCCGGGCGTCTGAGCCCAGCCGTCCCTCCCGGGTGCGCCGGGTCACTGGTGACGGTGCGTCTCATGTCCTGGTGGGGGATGCCGGCATCCATGTAGCTCTCCCCTGACACGGCGGTGTAGCCGCAGCGCTCATAGAAGCCCATGGCCTGCTCCTGGGCCGAGAGGATCACGGTGATCTCCCGCTCGGCCTCACCCGCCGTCGCCAGCGCACTGAGAGCTGCCCGCTCCAGCTCCGAGACCATCCGGGCCCCCAGGCCCGTGCCCCGCGCGACGCGGCGCACGGCCAGTCGGCCCAGGTGGGCCTCCCTGGGGTGACTGGGGTCCAGGAGGATGCGCCCGGCCGCCAGAGGGGCGCCGTCGGCCCCGCGGGCCAGAACATGGACGGTGGTGGCCTCATCGTCCTGGGCGTCGATCTCCTCGATGAAGGGAACGCCCTGCTCCTTCACGAAGACCTCCAGGCGCACATCGGCCAGTCCCGATCGGATGGCCTCCGCGGCCGGGCCGACGGCGTCGCCCGCCACCGCCTCGAAGCTGATCGGCTCGAGGGCAGCCCCAGCCGGTGGGATGCGCAGCACGGGGAAGCCCGGGGCGGGGCGGCCGGCCTGATCGGGGCCGGCCGAGGACGCGGTTGAGGATGCGGCGGAGGATTCAGTGCTCATGCGCTCATGGCACCCTTCTGAGTCGTGGAGCGGCTGGGTCGCCCCAGGGTCTCACAGTCGCAGTGCCTCCAGCGCGGCCGTGAGCTCCTGGGGGTAGGGGGAGGTGAAGACCATGGCCTCCCCCGTCATGGGATGGGTGATGCCCAGGCTGAAGGCGTGGAGCCACTGGCGCTCCAGGCCGGTGCGGGCGCTGAGGACCGGATCGGCCCCGTAGGTGGCGTCCCCCACGCAGGGGTGGCCGACGGCGGCCATATGCACGCGGATCTGGTGGGTGCGGCCGGTCTCCAGGCGCACGCGCGCCAGGCAGGCGCCCGGCATGGCCTCGATGACGTCGTAGTGGGTCACCGACTCCCGGCCGCCGTCGATGATCGCCATCTTCCACTCCCGGCTGGGATGGCGTCCGATCGGGGCGTCGATGGTGCCCGAGGAGGGGTCCAGGTGGCCCTGAACCAGGGCGTGGTAGATCTTGTCCACCTCGTGGTCGCGGAAGGCGCGCTTGAGCACCGAGTAGGCCCGCTCCCCCTTGGCCACGATCATCACCCCGGAGGTGCCCACATCCAGTCGCGAGACGATGCCCTGGCGCTCGGCGGCCCCGGAGGTGGCCACCCGGATCCGCATGGCCTTGAGCGCCCCCAGGACATCCGGGCCATCCCAGCCCATGGAGGGATGGGCGGCCACACCCGCGGGCTTGTCCACCACGACGATGTCCTCATCCTGGAAGATGATGCCCATCCCCTCCACGGGCGTGGGCTCCGGCTCGGCGGGCCGGGGGGCGGGCATGTCGACCTCGAGCAGGTCCCCGACGCCCAGGCGCTCGGACTTGCCCAGCCCCTGCCAGCTCCCATCGGGGGCCGCGCGGCGCACTCCCCCTGATCGGCACAGCTCCTCGATACGGCTGCGCGACAGCCCGGTCATGCGCGCCAGCGCCGCATCGACCCGCTCCCCGGCCAGGCCATCGGGGACGGGCATCATCCGGGCGCTCATGACCGCTCCCGCCTGGCCCGGTGGCTGGTGGACCTGCGCTCGCGCCTCCTGCGGGAGGATCCGGCGTCCTCCTGCGCCGCGGTGGCCCGGGTGCCGTCGATCTCCCAGCCTCCCAGGGACAGCACGACGATGCCGCCCGCAGCGGCGACGATCGCGATGTCAGCGACGTTGCCGACGAAGTAGCCCCCGTAGTCGATGAAGTCGATGACATGCCCGCGCAGCACCCCGGGGGCTCGCACCATGCGGTCGATGAGGTTGCCCACCGCGCCGCCCAGGACCAGGCCCAGGGCGATGGCCCAGCTCGCGGAGGCCAGGCGCCGCGACACCCGGATGATGATGAGGGACACGGCGATGGCCACCAGTGAGAGCAGCCAGGTCTGGCCCGTGGCGAAGGAGAAGGCGGCCCCGGGGTTGCGCACCAGGACCAGGCCCAGGGCCCTGCCCACCAGGGCCACGCGGTCCTGCCCGTCCAGGGCCGCCAGTGCCCACGCCTTCGTGGCCTGATCGACGACGATGACGACCACGGCGATCGCCCACAGCAGGATCAGCGCCCGTGGGCGGGATGTCCGGGACTGGCGCGCCCGGTCCGACTCATCGGGCTGCTCCACAGCCGCCCGCTCGGCGGCGTCCGCGCCGCCTGCGGCCCCGGGGTCGGGATCGCCCGGGGCGGGGGAGGGCTCGAAGGGTTGGCGCATAGGGGCTCCTCGGAGTCATGAGGCGGGGAGAAGTCAGCGACGCGTGCGGCGAGGGGATCGCATACCCCGAGGGCGGCGCCCCGTGACGGGGCGCCGCCCTCGGGGCTGCGCTGGGGATGCTGCCAGAACTGGAGTGGGGTCCGAGGCTCAGGCCTCGGCGGGCTCACAGGCCAGCAGTGGCGCCCTCGCCGCCGTCCTCGACATTGGTGAGCAGGTTCTGCAGGTAGCTCTTCAGGCGGGTGCGGTAGTCCGACTCGAAGCGGCGCAGCTCGTCGATCTTGTGCTCCAGGCCCGAGCGCTCCTTCTCCAACTGGGCCAGGGTGCGGTTGCGCTGGTCCTCGGCCTCCCGGACGATCTGCTCACCGGTGGAGCGGGCCTCGGTCACGATGCGCTCGCCCTCGGCCTTGCCGTTGGCCACGTGCTCGTCGTGCAGGCGCTGGGCCAGCTCGAGCATGCCGGAGGCGGCGGCCGGGCCCTGAGGGGAGTCCATGCCGGCCATACCGGGCATCGCAGCAGCAGGCTCGGCGGGAGCGGCGACGGGCGCGACGGGGGCCACGGGAGCGGCGGGCACGGCCCCGCCCTCGCCGAGCTCGGCCACGCGGCGGTTGGCCGCCTCCAGCTTGGCCTTGAGGTCGGCGTTCTCAGCCTCGAGCTGCCGCATGGCCTCGACCACCTCGTCGAGGAACTCGTCGACCTCGTCCTGCTCGTAGCCCTCACGGAACTTGGTCGCCTGGAACTTCTTATTGAGGACGTCGTCTGCCGTCAGCAGCGTCATGGTCGTCACCTCGGTGTCGTTACGGATAAGGTCACGAGCACCGGGCTCCCGGTCACTCATGCGGACAGAGTACCTGAACTCGTGGTCCAGGCCAGATCAAGCGCGCTATCTCACGTCGACCTGAGGACAGCACCCTATCGGGATCGCTGCAGCCCCGCCATCAGATGAGAAGCGCGACGAGGCGCTGAAAGATGATGATCCCCAGAACCAGGACCAAGAAGCTCAGGTCAAGCCCGAGCGCCCCCAGGCGAAGCATGGGCACCGCCCGGCGAATCCGCCTCAGCGGCGGATCAGTCAGGGCGTAGACGAAGTTCGCCACGAGCAGCACAGCGCCCGTGGGCCGCCACTGGCGAGCGAAGACCTGCACCCAGTCCAGGACCACCCTCACGAGGAGGACCAGCAGGTACAGGTTGAGCAGGTGGTAGACGATCGCGGCGATCGGGCTGAGGAGCTCCACGGAACCAGTGCTCAGCTCTGGTTGAAGAAGCGCCCCTGGCGCTGCTCAGCCTGGCCGCCGTCGATCTCGACGCTGGCCGGGGTCAGTAGGAAGACGCGAGGCGTCACCCGCTCGATGGCGCCGTGCAGGCCGAAGACCAGGCCCGCGGAGAAGTCCACCATCCGGCGGGCGTCGGACTCGCTCATGCCGGTGAGGTTGACGATGACGGGCACGCCGTCGCGGAAGGACTCCCCGATGACCCGGGCCTCGTTGTAGGTCGAGGGGTGCACGGTCACGATCCGGCGCAGGTCAGGAGCGATGGCCTCCTCGTGCTCGGAGGCGGCGTAGTCCTGGTAGTCCGAGTAGTCCTCGGCCGTGAAGTCCTCGCGCTCGGGCACCGCGAAACCGGTGTCCGCGGCCTCGAACCCATCGTCGTAGGTCTCCTCGGCGGGCTCTGAGTAGCCGAGGAAGTTGCTCACACTGCGCAGCGCGCCCATGGATCGCTCCTTGTTCCGTCCGGTCCCCTGCGTTCCGGATGTGAGCCGACGGTATCGGCCAGCCGTCCTGGACTGACGGACCTCTTCTCGGCGTGTCACCCTTCCCCAGGTACCAGATAGGTCACGCCCAGGTTTCTCTCATTTTCTGGCGCTTGCGGAGCGCAAATGGAATTTCAGTTCATCTCCTCAGCCGCGTCAGAGGGGAAAAGCCTTGAGTCCACGCCATTGTCAACCGGCGCCCGCTTCATGACCCACCGTGCCGTGCAGCACAATGCCGGCGAGACGACCGGTGACGCCGTCGCGCCGATAGGAGTAGAAGCGGGGATCTTCAAAGGTGCACCACGCTCCGGGAGTGATTCTTCCAACGCCCGCTCTCTCCAGCTGGGCGTGCACGCCGGCTGCCACATCGAGTCCCGGCGTCCCCCATCGGGTCCGCGAGGCGCAGGCGGGCTCGCGCTGGGCGAACTCCTGCCGCATCCGCTGGGGAACCTCATAGCACGAGCCGCAGATGCTGGGCCCCGTGGCGGCCCAGATGTCCCCGGCATTCGCTCCCGCCCTGACCATGGCCTCGACAGCGGCAAGCACCACGCCGTCGAGCATGCCCCGGCGGCCGGCGTGGACGGCGGCGACCAGGCCGCCGTCGGCGGTGGCCAGCAGGAGGGGCACGCAGTCGGCGACCATGACGCAGGCGCCCCGGGGAGCCCCGGGGGCCCGCCCATCGAGGATCAGCCCATCGGCGGTGGGAGCGTGGTCGCGGCGGGCGGGGACCACCGCGGCGGAATGGACCTGGGTCATCCAGGCCAGGTCGCCGGCCACCAGTCCCAGCGCCTCGGCGAGCCTGTCCCGGTGGCCCGCCACGCGGTCGGGATCGTCACCGACGTGCTCGGCCAGATTCCATCCCGCATAGGGGTCCTCCCCCGCATGCGCACCGGCCCCGCGGCCGCGGGTGGTGAAGTACCCGCGAGCCCCGGGGCCCAGCTCGGCCTCCAGGAGATGGGCGTCACCCGGAGCCGTCACGGCGATGCGCACCGCCTCAGCGCAGGAAGTCCGGCAGATCGATCCCATCGTCCTCGGCGTCCACGCCGATGACATGCGGCACCTCCAGCCCCGGAGCGACCCGGGAGCCGGCATTGGCATCGACATAGGCGGGCACCTCGCTGGTGCGCACCTCGAAGGGGGCGGACTCGGGGGCGGGGGCCTCCTCGTAGTGCGCGGCGGCCGGGGCGGGGGCGGGGGCCACGGGAGCGGTCGGCCGGGTCACGGGGTTCTCTGCCGCGTGGGCGCCGCGCGATGCCGGGGCCGGCACCTCCTCCAGCACCGGGGGCACGGCAGGGGCCCGCGAGGACATGCGGGTGACCGGCTCGCGGTCGGCGATGGGCTCGGCGTCGAAGCCCGCGGCGATCACGGTCACGCGCACCTCATCGCCCAGGGCGCCGTCGACCACGTTGCCCACGATGATGTTGGCCTCGGGGTGAACGGCCTCGCGCACGAGGTTGGCCGCCTCATTCATCTCGAACAGGCCCAGGTCGGAGCCGCCCTGGAAGAACAGCAGCACGCCGTGGGCGCCGTCGATGGAGGTCTCCAGCAGCGGCGAGGCGATGGCCTCCTCGGTGGCGGCGATGGCGCGCCCGTCGCCGGTGGCCGAGCCGATGCCCATCAGGGCGCTGCCGGCGCCCTGCATCACGGACTTGACGTCGTTGAAGTCAACGTTGATGAGACCGGGAGTGGTGATGAGCTCGGTGATGCCCTGAACGCCCTGGAGGAGGACCTGGTCGGCCTGCTTGAAGGCGTCGACCACGGAGATGTTCTTGTCGGCGATCTGCAGGAGGCGGTCGTTGGGGATGACGATGAGAGTGTCGACCTCCTCCCTCAGTGCCTGGACGCCGTCCTCGGCCTGGGCGGAGCGGCGGCGCCCCTCGAAGGAGAAGGGCCGGGTGACCACGCCGATGGTCAGAGCGCCGATGGACTTGGCCAGGCGCGCGACCACCGGGGCCGCTCCGGTGCCGGTGCCGCCCCCCTCTCCGGCGGTGACGAAGACCATGTCGGAGCCGTCCAGGGCCTCGCGGATCTCCTCCTCGTGGTCCTCGGCGGCCTTGCGGCCGATGGCGGGGTCGGCCCCGGCCCCCAGGCCGCGGGTCAGGTCACGGCCCACATCGAGCTTGACGTCGGCGTCGGACATGAGCAGGGCCTGGGCATCGGTGTTCACGGCGATGAACTCCACGCCCCGCAGATCGGCCTCGATCATGCGGTTGACGGCGTTGACGCCGCCGCCGCCCACGCCGACGACCTTGATCTCCGCCTGATAGTGCTGGGTGTCATCCACAGCCATGCTCTCCGTCACTGGCGTCCCCTCCGCGAGTTCGTGGCGAGTCACTGAAGGACCCCCCGATCAACCATCAACCTCAAGTTGAGGTTGATACTTATGTCATTCTTGGCATGACGGGCTCAACGCTATGAGACGGATCGGTCACGCGCGCGCATTGAGTCCCCGGCGTGTTTTGCCCGCGCGGACCCCGCGGCGCTCTCACGGGGCACTGGGCTCCGCCGGGGGCGGCGCGGCGGGCTCGCTCGGCTCAGGGGCCGGCGATGCCTCACCCTGCTCGGCCCCGGCCCCGGCCCCGGGATCGCCGGTGGGCGCCGACGACGGGGCACTGGGCTCGGGGGACGCCGGGGCGGTGGGCGCCTGGGAGCCGCCCGAGGTTGTGGGCGAGCGCGGGGAGGAGACGTCATAGGTGGTCGCCGGGGTTGTCAGCAGCACGCTGAGGACCTGGGCCTTGAGCGCGCTGTCCTTGGTCCCGCCCCACACCACGGTGGCCCCGTCGGTCAGGGTCAGGGTCACCTGCCCGGCCTGGGTGGCCGTGCCGCTGGCCACGCGGGCCCGGGTCTCGGAGTCCAGTGCGCCCACCACAGCGGTGACCGCCGAGACCTGCTCGGCGGTCAGGGTGTCGCCGGAGTCCTGGTCCCCGCCGTCGGCCACGATCACCACCAGCCCCTCAGGAGCCTGCTCGGCCCGCTCCAGGACCACGGCCTCGTTGTCCAGCACCTCGACGCCCTGCCCGGTGTGGCGCGCCGCCACCGGCACCCGCATCTCCAGGGAGACCTGAAGGCCGTGGGGCCAGGCCCGGGTGACCCGGGCCTGGCGCACGGTCACCAGGGACTGGCTGACCCGTCCGGACAGCTCGGCCATGTCCAGGCGCAGCAGGGAGTCCCCGGAGTAGTGAGCCAGGGCCTGCTGGACCTGGGCGGCCTCAACCGTCCCATCCGAGCCGCTGACCGTGATGTCCCGGGTGCGCAGGGCCAGCAGGGGCGAGAACAGCAGCGCCCAGGCCAGGGCCACCGCCATGACCACCACGACCGCCCCGATCACCGCCTTGCGCAGGCGCAGGCGCATCAGGGCACGACGTCGCTCGGCCAGGCGGTCGGCCAGGCCCGTGGACACGACCCGCCCCTCCCGGCGCATCTCGACGGCGGAGCGCCGGCTGTACACGGTCAGCTCGTTGGAGGCGGTGCCCTCCGGACTGGGGGCGCTGGAGGCGAGCTCGGGTGAGCGCGCTGATTGAGGGGCCCGCCCCCCATCGGCGCTCCTGTCCTTGGCGCCGGGCCCCGGCCCGGTGCCCCCGGCGGCCCTGGCGCTGGCGGACTGCGCCGCCGGGGCGGAGGGCGAGGAGGCCTGCCGGGGACTGCGGCGGGGGCGTCCGCCGCGCATGGCCGCGCCCCGGCCCGCACCGGGCCCGCCGGCCGTACCGGCCGCCGGGGGCCGGGTGCCCTGGGAGCGCGAGCCTCGGCGCCGGGCGGGCGGGACGCTGGGCGGCAGCTCCTCGTCCTGACTCGCCGGCTCGGAGCGCGGGGGCCGTGGCTTCCTCACCATGGGCGGCGCCCGGTGCCCGTCATGGAGCCGGAGGCGGGCTCGCGGTCCGCACCGAGCTCCTGGAGGATCGTGGCGCCCAGCTCCGTGACGTCTCCGGCACCCACGGTCAGCACCAGGTCCCCGGGGCGGGCAGCGGCGGCGGCCTGCAGGGCGGCCTGGTGGCGATCGGGGATGAACCGGGCCGGCACGGCGGTGATGCGCTCGGCGATGGTGGCCCCGGTGATCCCGGGGAAGTCCTCCTGGGACTCGCGCGCCGGGTAGACATCGGTGACCACCACCTCGTCGGCCGCGGACAGGGCCTGGGCGAAGCGCTCGGCGAACTGCCGGGTGCGGGAGAACAGGTGCGGCTGGAAGACCACCAGCACCCGGCCCTGCGACTCAGCGGCGCTCTGGCGGGCGGCGGCCAGAAGCGCATCGATCTCGGTGGGGTGATGGGCGTAGTCGTCGATGACGCGCACTCCGGCCGCCCTGCCTCGCTCCTCGAAGCGCCGCCCGGTGCCGCCGAAGGCGCCCAGGGCGCGCGCCATGTCCTTGGGGCCGACCCCCAGCTCGATCCCGGCCGCCCAGGCGCCCGCGGCGTCCAGGGCCACGTGGTCACCGGGCACGCCCAGGACCAGGTCGGCGCGGTGCATGACTGCAGGCTGCCCTCCGGGCCCCGGCCCGCTCAGCGTGATCCGGGCCCGGGTGGCCGATGCGCTGCGCTCGGTGATGTCCAGGTGGACATGCCCCTCCCCCAGCAGCTCGCCGCCGGGAAGGCCGCTGGGCCCCTCCTGGGAGAAGGTGATGACGCGCGTGCCCTGCTCGCACGCCCGCTGGGCCAGGCGCAGCGAGCCCGGATCCTGGGCGCAGGCGATGAGCAGGCCCCCGGGAGTGATCCGGGAGGCGAAGTCGGCGAAGGCCTGCTCGAAGTCCTGGGCGTCGGCGTAGTTGTCGAGGTGGTCGGGCTCGACATTGGTGACGATCGCGATGCGCGGCGCGTAGTTGAGGAAGGAGCGGTCGGACTCGTCGGCCTCGGCGACCAGGGCCCGTCCCGTGCCCAGGTGGGCCCCCGTGCCCAGGGCGCGCACCGTCCCGCCGATGGCGAAGGAGGGATCGGTTCCCGCGGCGGTCAGCGCCTCGGCGAGCATGCCCGAGGTGGTGGTCTTGCCGTGGGCCCCGGCCACGGCCACGAAGTCCAGCCCCTGGGCGGCCAGGGCCAGGGCCTGGGACCGGTGGATGACCTCCTGGCCGCGCTGACGGGCGATGGCCAGCTCGGGATTGGTCTCCTTGATGGCCGTGGAGACCACCACCCGGGCCTGGCGGGGGACCTGGGCGGCATCGTGGCCCAGATGCACCTCCATGCCCTGGGCGGCCAGCCGCTCGAAGGCGGGCCCTCCCCCGGCGTCGGAGCCCGAGACGCGAGCACCGCGGGCGGCAAGCAGCTGGGCCACCACGCTCATGCCCGCCCCGCCGATGCCGATGAGATGGAAGGGCTGGCCCTCAAGGAAGCGGTCGGCCGCCTCCTGGACGCGATCGGGTCGGCTGGTCATTCCTGCTCCTGGTGGTCGCGGTCCTGCCCGACGGCGCACTGACGGATGAGCTCGCCCAGGCGGGCGGCGGCGTCCTGGACCCCGGTGGAGGCCGCGGCGCCGGCCATCTCCTCGCGTCGAGCGGAGTCGGTGATGAGCTCGGTGAAGTCGATGATGTCCTGGGCGCAGAGATCGGCATCCAGCACCATGCGCCCACCGCCGGCTGCCAGGACGTCGGCGGCGTTGAGGCGCTGCTCGCCATTGCCGATGGGCAGGGGCACGTAGAGGGCGGGCAGTCCCAGGGCGGTCAGCTCGGCGACCGTCCCCGCCCCTGAGCGGCACACCACGCCGTCGGCCACCGCGTAGGCCTGCTCCATGGTGCTCAGGTAGTCCAGGATGCGGTAGCGCTCGACCAGGTCCGCCGGCGCTCCGGCAGCGATGGCGGCGTCCAGGGCGGCGCGCACCGGGGCGTCCTTGTCCCGTCCGGTCAGGTGGAGGATCTGCACCTGAGCGGGCAGGCCCGTCAGGCTTGAGGCCAGGACCTCGTTGAGGTGCTGCGCGCCCAGGGAGCCGCCGGTGACCAGCAGCACCGGGCGATCCGGGTCCAGTCCCAGTGCCTGGGCCCCCTGCCGGCGGGCGCTGGCCGCGCCCTCGGCGGTCGAGCGCTGGGCCACCAGGCGGGCGATGGCCGGGCGCAGCGGCAGGCCGGTGACCTCGGTGCGCCCCTTGGAGGCGCTCAGGCGGGTAGAGGCGAAGGTCAGCGCCACGGCTCGGGCCCAGGAGGCGCCCAGACGGTTGGCCAGTCCGGGGCGGGCGTTCTGCTCGTGGATGACCACCGGGACGCCGGCCTTGCGCGCGGCGAGATAGGCCGGGGTCGAGACATAGCCCCCGAAGCCGACGACGACGTCGGCCTCAACGGCCTCGATGGCTGCCGTGGCTGCCCCGATGGCCCGGCCCAGGCGCTGGGGGAGCCGGAGCAGGTCTCCGCTGGGACGACGGGGCAGGGGGACGCGGGGCACATAGGCCAGCTCCAGGCCGGCCTCGGGCACGAGCCGCTTCTCCAGGCCCTCATTGGTCCCCAGCACGAGGAGCCTGGTGGCGGGGTCCCCGCCCTGCTCAGGGTCGCGCAGAACAGCCGCGGTGGCCAGCAGGGGATTGACATGACCGGCCGTGCCCCCGCCGGCCAGCAGGACGCGCAGTGGGCCGGCCTGGCGCCCCGGGGCCGGCTCAGCGGTCTGCTCGTCACCGGCCTCCTGGCCGGTCTCCTGGTCGGAGACCGCGGGCTCGGCGGGCTCGGCGGGCTCGTCGGGCTCAGGAAGCGCTGGGCTGGGCTCAGGGATGTCAGGCACGGTTCCTCCTAGGGACGATCACCGCAAGGGTACGGCGCAGAGCACCGGGGCTTGAGGTCAGGGCCTCCTGCGCGCCGGGTTCGTGTCTGGCATAGGCCAGTAGCACACCGATGGCCAGGAGCACGGAGATCAGGGCGGTGCCCCCGCGGCTGATGAGCGGAAGGGGAACGCCCAGAACGGGAAGGATACCGGTGACCACCATCATGTTGATCAGCGCCTGCCCCACGATCCAGGCGCCGATGGCCGAGGTGATGGCGATGATGCCGGTGTCGGTGTGCCGCCGCATGATGCGCAGGCAGCAGGCGCCGATGGCGGCGAAGAGGATGATGACCGTCAGGGAGCCCACAAGGCCGAACTCCTCGCCCAGGACGGCGAAGATGTAGTCGGAGTCCGCCTGGGTCAGGTAGCCCCACTTCTGGCGAGAGGAGCCCGGGCCGACCCCGAACCATCCCCCGGTGCCCAGCGCCCAGCGCCCGTGCATGGGCTGGTAGCCCACTCCGGTGGGGTCGGCGCCCTCGGGGTTGAGCCAGGCGATGATGCGCCCGCGCCGATTGGACGAGAGCATGGAGGCCCCCAGGAAGCCCAGGATGCCGGCAACGCCGAGCACGGCGAACCATCCCGTGCGCAGTCCGCCCACCCACAGGGCCCCGGCCACGATGAGCACCAGGATGATGACCGTCCCCAGGTCCTGACCGGCCAGGACCGAGCCGATGGCCAGGGTGACGAGCACCCAGCCCGCCCGGGCCCAGCGGTCCTTGCGGCCACGGGTGTACCAGGAGATGAGGTTCCCCAGGAGCAGGGCCAGGGCCAGCTTGATGAACTCCGAGGGCTGGGCGGTGCCGATGCCGGGGATGAGGATCCAGTTGCGGTTGCCGTAGACATTGACGCCGATGGGCGAGAAGACCAGCAACTGGAGCCCCAGGGTCAGGGCCAGGAGCGGCCAGGCGGCCCGGGGGAACCATCGGGGCGGCATCCGTGAGACGATGAGCATCCCCAGCACGCCGACCACGGCGAATCCCAGGTACTTGGCGAAGTCGGTGAAGGCGTTGCCACCGGTGGCGGCCACGACCACCGACTGGACGGAGAAGACCATGATGAGCCCCAGGGTCAGCAGCACCAGGGTGGACAGCAGCAGCACGTAGTAGGTCAGGGTGGCCGGCTCAGCGCGCCGGCCCGGCTTGCGGCCGGGGCTGTCCTGCTGCCCACCGGTGTCCTGGGGTGAGGCGGACAGGGCGGCGGGCCAGATGCGGCGCAGGCGGGAGCCCACTGCGGCCAGGACTCCGCGGCGCCGGGGAGGCGCGGAGGCAGTGTCCCGGGGCGCTGTGGAGCCCTGGGCCCCTGCGGTGTCCCGGGCGGCGGGGCTCGACGCGCTCATGGGGTCGGCCCGCCCTGCGCTCGGCGCGCGGCGATGCTGGCGCGCTCGGCGAAGAGCTCGCCGCGCTCGGCGTAGGAGGAGAACTGGTCCCAGGAGGCGCAGGCGGGGGCCAGCAGGACGGTGTCCCCGGGCCTGGCCAGGGCGGCGGCGGCCTGGACCGCCGCATCCATGATCGCCCCGGGGGCGCCGTCGTCGATCCGGGTCACCGTCAGCTCCGGGGCGCGGGAGGCCAGGGCGGACAGGAGGTCGCCCTGGTCCTTGCCGATGAGGACGACGGCGCGCAGGCGGTGGCGCACCGCGCTGACCAGGTCCTCGAAGCGGGCGCCCTTGGTGTCCCCACCGGCGATCCACACCCCCGTCCCCTCGGCCAGGCCGCTGAGCGAGGCCTGGGCGGCGTGCGGGTTGGTGGCCTTGGAGTCGTCGACCCAGGTGACTCCCGCCCCCTGGGCCACGGTGACCATGCGGTGGGCGCCGGGGCTGTAGTCGCGCAGGCCCTGGGCCACGGCCTCGGGCGCGGCTCCGGCGGCGCGTGCCAGGGCGGCGGCGGCCAGGGCGTCGGCCAGAAGATGCGCGGGCAGGCGGGAGGCCTGGCCCCCTGGGGCCAGGTGGGCCAGGTCGGCGAGGGTGGCCAGCTCGATGCCGCTGGTGGACCGCGCCGGGCCGAAGCCCCGATCCACCAGCAGATCCTCGACCACGCCCACCTGGCCGAGCCGGGGGATCGCCAGGGTGAAGCCGATCGCGCGGCAGCCCTCGGCGACGTCGGCCTGGCGGACCATCTCCTCGGTGGCCCGATCCGCCGTGTTGTAGACGGCGGCCAGGCGGGTGGCCGTGTAGACGCGGGCCTTGTCGGCGGCGTAGGCCTCCAGGCCGCCGTGCCAGTCCAGGTGGTCGGCCGCCAGATTGAGGCAGGCTGAGGCCAGGGGCTCCATGGAGCGGGTGGTGTGCAGCTGGAAGCTGGAGAGCTCCACCGCCAGGGCATCGGCCCGGCCGGCCAGGACGGCCTCCAGGACGGGGGTGCCGATATTGCCGACAGCCGGGGCCACCAGGCCCTGGGCCTGGAGGATCGCCGAGAGCATGCTCACAGTGGTGGTCTTGCCGTCGGTTCCGGTCAGGGCCAGCCAGGGGACATCGGGTCGGGCCGAGTCGCGCTGAAGGCGCCAGGCCAGCTCAACCTCGCTCCAGGTCTCGATGCCGGCGCTGATCGCCCGGCTCAGAACCGGTCCGGTGGCGGGGACGCCGGGTGAGACCACCGCCAGGCGCAGGTCGCTGGCCTCCAGCGCGGCGGCGATCTCCGGCGCGGCAGCGGCGGTGGCCGAGGCCACGGGGATGTCGAGCTCCTCGATGGAGGCGGCTCGGGCGTCGAAGACATGCACCTGCGCGCCCAGGGTGCTCAGGGCATCGACGACGGCGCGGCCGGTGCGGCCCAGGCCGATGACGCCAACACGTGCTCCCTCCAGCTGGCGGGCGAGGGCGCCTGCCGTGGCCTGCGACTCCCACCGGAGGCCGGCCTCCTCCTCATTGCTCCTCACGGTGCTGGCTCACTCCTGATCCTCTTGGCGCCGGCCTTCACGGGGCCGGCGATCATGCGCATCCGCGTCCCCACAGGCCCTCAGCCCAGGAGGTACTCCGCGTAGAACAGCCCCAGGCCGGTGATGACGCACAGGCCGGCGATGATCCAGAAGCGGATCACGACATTGACCTCGGTCCATCCTCCCAGTTCGAAGTGGTGATGCAGTGGAGCCATGCGGAAGACTCTCTTGCCTGTTGCCTTGAAGGAGCCGATCTGGATGACGTCGGAGATGACCTCGGCCAGGAACAGCCCGCCGAGGATGACCGCCAGGAACTCGGTGCGCGTGAGGATGGACAGCCCGGCCAGGGCCCCGCCCAGGGCCAGGGAGCCGGTGTCGCCCATGAAGATCTTGGCCGGCGAGGCGTTCCACCACAGGAAGCCGAAGCACGATCCCATGAGTGCTGCGGCGATCATGGCCAGGTCGCGCGGATCGCGGACCTGGTAGCAGGTGGTGGCCACGGTCTCGGCGTGCCCGTAGAGGCAGGACTGGTTGATCTGCCAGACCCCGATGAGGGTGTAGGCCCCGAAGACCATGGTCGATGCGCCCGCTGCCAGGCCGTCCAGGCCATCAGTGAGGTTGACCGCATTGGACCAGGCGGTGATGAGGAAGTTGGCCCAGATGACGAACAGGACCAGGCCCACCGCCGCGCCGGCGAAAGCGAGGTCGATCATGGAGTCGCGGGCGAATGAGATGCGCGTGGAGGCCGGGGTCAGCCCGTTGCGGTCGGCGAAGTTCAGGGCGGCCACCGCGAAGGTGATCCCGATCAGGGCCTGTCCCACGATCTTCTGCCATGCCCTGAGTCCCAGGGATCGCTGCTTGGAGATCTTGGAGAAGTCATCGAGGAAGCCGATCAGTGCCAGGCCCACCACGAGGAAGAGCAGCAGTGTGCCGGAGGCGCCGGGGACGCGCATCTGGCTGAGGTTGGCCAGCAGGTAGCCGATCACCGCCGAGCCGATGATGACCACGCCCCCCATGGTGGGGGTGCCGCGCTTGGTGAAGTGCCCCTGGGGCCCGTCCTGGCGGATGAACTGGCCGTACTCCTTGACCTGGAGATAGCGGATGAGCAGGGGGGTTCCCAGCAGCGAGCCGATCAGTCCGATCACGCCGGAGATGAGGATGGCAGTCATCGGGGGCGAGCCTCCTTGAGGTGGTCGGCCAGCCGCCAGGCGCCTGAGCCGTTGGATCCCTTGACCAGGACGGCGTCGCCGTCCCGCAGCAGCGTGTCGATCCGGGCGATGGCCGCGTCCGCGTCCGGGTAGCCCGCGATGGCGGTGCCTCGGCGCTCGGCGGCCTCCAGGGCCGCCTGGGCACCCGGGCCGATCCCGACGAGCAGGGCCGCATCCGCGGCATGGGCGAGCTCGCCGGTGCGGATGTGATCGGCATGCGAGGACTCCCCCAGCTCCAGCATCTCGGAGATGATGACCACGCGGCGCCGTTGCCCGGCCATCTCGGGCAGGGCGGCCAGGGCCGCGGTCATGGAGTCGATATTGGCGTTGTAGGAGTCATCGATGAGCAGCAGATCCCCGCCCAGAGTGCTCACGTCCATGCGGTGGGGGCTCTCGATGCGCGCCCCGCCCAGCTCGGCGGCGATGAGCTCGGGGTCGGGGCCGGCGATGAGGGCCAGGCCCGCGGCGGCCAGGGCGTTGGAGATGTTGTGCCTGCCGGGCAGGGCCAGGGTGATGCGGCGCGGCCGGCCCAGGCCGGGAAGGTCAAGGTCGAAGGAGGCGTGGGCGCCGTCGGCCATCTCGATGCCGGTGGCGCGGATGTCGGCCGGGCCCTGGGTGGAGAAGGTCAGGACCTCCCCCCGGGCGCGTCCCGCCAGTTCGAGGCAGTGCGGATCGTCGGCGTTGAGCAGGGCCCTGCCGCCGGCAACCAGCCCGTCGAGGATCTCCGCCTTGGCCCGGGCCACGCCCTCGATGGACCCGAATCCGCCCATATGGGCGTGCCCGATCATGAGGACCGCGGCGCCATCCAGAGGGGCGATATCGGTCAGGTAGGCGATATGGCCGGGGCCGGAGGCGCCCATCTCCAGCACGAGATGGCGGGTGTCCTCATCGGTCTGGAGCACCGTCAGCGGCAGGCCGATCTCGTTGTTGAAGCTGGCGCGAGGGGCCACGGTGGGGCCATCGGCGGCCAGCAGCTGGCGAGTCAGGTCCTTGGTGGTGGTCTTGCCGACCGAGCCGGTCATGGCCACCACGCTCAGCCCCCCGGGGCGCGCGGCGCGCAGATCGGCCAGGTGGGCGCGGGCCAGGGCACCCAGGGCCTCGACGGTATCGGGGACCACGATCAGGCCCAGCTCGCTGCCGGCCCCCTCCAGGGCCGCGCCGGCAGCCGGCAGATCGCTGATCAGGGCGCCCACGGCTCCCCCGGCGGCGGCCTGGGCCAGGTGGGCGTGCCCGTCCGTGCGCTCGCCGGCCACGGCGACGAACAGGGATCCGGGCTCGGCCTGGCGCGAGTCGGTGACCACCGGCCCGCTGACAGTGGCCTCGGCGCCGATGAGCCTGCCTCCCACGGCGGCGGCCACTTGGGACAGAGCTCGCCTCATGGCCTCCCCCACTTCTTCTCCACGGCCTGGGCCATCACCGGAGCATCGTTGTAGCGGATGAACTCCCCCGCGGCCTCAAGGAAGGGCTCATGGCCCTTGCCGGTGACGATGACGGTGTCATCGGGTCCGCACAGCTCGACACCCCGCTCCACGGCGTCGCCGCGCCAGGTGGTGATCTCCTCGACGTTCTCCATCCCGGGGCGCACTGAGCGCACCCCCTCCAGGATGGCGGCCCGGATGAGCCCGGGATCCTCGCTGCGGGGGTTCTCATCGGTGACCACCAGGACGTCGGCCAGGCGGGCGCAGACCTCCCCCAGCATGGGGCGCTTGCCCTGGTCGCGATCGCCGTCGGAGCCGAAGACGACGATGAGCCTGCCCGGGGTGATGGGCCGCACGGCCGCCAGGGCCAGCTCCATGGCGTCGGGGGTGTGGGCGAAGTCCACGATGCACAGGCCGCGCCGGCCGTCGCGCTGGCTGATGCGCTGCATGCGCCCGGGGATGTTGTGGGCGCCCGCCAGGGCGGTCACTGCCGTGTCAGTGGGCACGCCCGCGCGGATGGCCATGACCAGGGCCAGGGCCGCGTTCTGCACATTGACCAGTCCCGGCAGCGGGCAGGAGGCGGCGATCTCCTCGCCGTCGGGCCCGTGGAGGGTGAAGGTGGTGGCGGCCTCCTCCAGGGAGACGGTGGCATCGGTGACCCACCAGTCCGCGGGGGTCTGGCCGGGGTAGGCGCGCAGGCGGTCCACCGGGATGGCGGCCTCGGCGGCCAGTTGCGCCCCCCAGCGGTCGTCGACGCAGACCACGCCGCGACTGGAGTGCTCGGGGGTGAACAGCTGGGCCTTGGCCTGCAGGTACTCCTCCATGGTGGAGTGGAAGTCGAGGTGGTCGCGCTGCAGGTTGGTGAATCCCGCGATGTCGATGGAGGTCGCGTCCAGGCGGTGCAGGACGATGGCGTGGCTGGAGGCCTCCAGGGAGGCGGCGCCCACTCCCTCCTCCAGGGCCAGGGCGAGCATGCGCTGGAGCACCGGCGCCTCGACGGTGGTGCGCGGGGACTCCACGGACCTGCGGCCCACGCGCAGCTCGATGGTGCCGGCCATCATGCAGGCGCCCAGGTGGGCCGACAGGATGGCGTCCAGGAAGTAGGAGGTGGTGGTCTTGCCATTGGTCCCGGTCACCGCGGTGGTCACCAGGTGGCGTGAGGGGTGGTGATAGACCTCGGCGGCCAGGGGCCCGACGACGGCCCGCGGATCACTCGCCAGCAGCACCGGAGTTCCGGGACAGGTCTCGGCGACGATCCCGGCGCCCTGGGAGTCGGTGACCACGGCGATGGCCCCGGCCTGGACGGCCTGGGCGGCGTAGCGGGCGCCATGGGCGTTGAAGCCGGGCAGCGCCGCGAAGATCTCACCGGGGAGGATGTCCCCGGAGTCCACGGAGAGGCCTGTGGCCTGCAGGGATTCCAGCGCAGCGGCGTCCTGGGGGGTGGCGGGGACCAGGGATGCGGCCTGCGCGAGCGCGCCGAGCGGCACCGGGGGGTTGTGCTTCGGCCGCAGGCTCGCGGCCGACTCGTAGGCCTGGTTGTTCATGGTTCCTCAATCTATCGCGTGCCCGCTGTGGAGATCCTCCACAGGGGGCCTGGCCACCGCACCGGCGGCGTGCTTGTTGTCACGCGGCTATCGCTGCCGAGCCTCCTCGGGATGCTCAGCCGCGGCGGCGGCGATGACCGAGGGGTCGGGGGCGATGCCGAGGGACTGCATGGCGGCCAGAGCGACCTCCCTGAAGACGGGAGCAGCCACGGTGCCGCCATAGACCCCATCGGGTCGGTAGATGATAACGGCTATTGCCAGGGCCGGTGCGCGCGCCGGCAGGAAGCCGACGAATGAGGCCACGGTCCCATCCTCGGTGAGGATCTCGGTGGTCCCGGTCTTACCGGCCACGAGGTAGCCGTCGATGGAGGCGGCCTCAGCGGTTCCGCCCTCCTGGGTGACCCCGATGAGCATCTCGGTCATGGTGGCGGCCGTCGCCTCTGTGATGACGCGCACCCCCTCGGGCTGCGCCTGGGGCTCGGCCTCCCCCTCGGCGTCGATCCAGGAATCCACGATGCGAGGGGCCACGCGCACGCCCTTGTTGGCGATGGCGGACAGCGACTGGACCGCCTGCAGGGTGGTGGTGGCCAGGCCCTGGCCGAACATGGTGGTGTAGCGGGTCCGGTCATCCCAGGTCTCGGGGCCGGTGATCAGCCCATCCGACTCCCCAGGCATCTCGATCCCGGTCAGGGCGCCCCAGCCGAAGCGCTCCATATAGGAGTAGCGCACCTTGTCCTCGAGGGTCTGACCGATCTGGACGGTCCCCACATTGGAGGACTCGGCCAGCACCTGGGCCGTGGTCAGCATCTGGTGCTCATGCTCGTGGGAGTCGCGGAAGCTCTGCCCATTGGGCGCGGTCCAGGTGTAGGGCACCGACCACACGTCCTCGGGAGTGACCGTGCCCTCCTCGATGGCGGTGGCGAAGGTGACCACCTTGCCCACGCTGCCGGGCTCGAAGACGGCCTGGACGCTGCGAGCGGCCCGGTCATCCTCCGAGGTGGCGCCCGGGTCGGCGGGATCCACCGAGTTGGAGTCGGCCAGGATGAGGACCTTGCCGGTATCCGGCTCCATGGCCACCACCGTCCCCCACAGGGCGTTCTCGGCGGCCACCACCCGATCCACGGCGCTCTGGGCGATGGACTGCAGATCGGGATCCAGGGTGGTGCGCACGGTGACTCCGGGCACGGCCGCGGTGTCCTGCTGCTCGCCGGTGGGAATGATGACCCCGGTTCGCCCGATCTCCTCGCTGCCCTCACCGTCCTTGCCCGACAGGCGCTCGTTCTGGGTCAGCTCCAGGCCCGCCGAGCCGACCAGGCGGCGGGTGTCATCCTCGTAGGTGTAGCCCAGGACATTGCCGGCGACCTTCCCTGCCGGGTAGGTGCGCCGGGTGCGTTGATCGGGCTCGACGCCGGGGATGCCCAGCGCCTTGATCTTCCGCCAGGTGTCGGGATTGACCTCCTGGGCGATGATCGCGTAGCTGGAGTCGCCCACCATCGTGGCCCCCAGCTCGAGCGGGTCGAGCTCCAGGATGGGGGCCAACTGGGCCGCCGCCGCCGCGGCGCCATAGCCCACCACCACGCTCTCGGTCTCCCCCGTGGCCTGGTTGACCCTGTCCTCCTCCTGCTCGTACTGGGCCACGACCACCTGGTTGACCCCGATGTCATAGCTCACGGCGCTGGAGGCCAGCACCGTGCCGTCACGGCCGGTGATGTCCCCGCGCGGCGCCCGGTTGACCCAGGAGACGGTGCGCTCGGCCTTGGCGCGGGCCGACAGCTCGGGCCCGGCCACGGCCTGGAGGTAGGCGGTGCGCCCCGCCAGGATGGCGAAGAGCCCGGCTCCTCCCAGGCGCAGGACATTGCGGCGCGAGGGGTTCACCGCTGCTTCTCCGCCTCGGCCGGCGCGCCGCCGCTGAGGGAGGAGCTCTCCAGGTCCACCACTCCCGGGGCGCCGGCCGGGACCATGCCCAGCTCCTCGGCCCTCGAGGCCAGGCTGTCGGGGGCCGAGGCCTCCTGGACCTGGGTGCGCAGGGTCTCGACATGGTCGTTCATGACATTGAGCTCGATCTGCTTGTCCTTCATCTGGTAGGCGGTGTCGGCCATCTGAGCGTTGAGGAGCATGGAGGCCACCAGCGCTCCGGACAGGATGAGGATGATGATGGCCAGGAAGGGCAGGGTCGAGCGCGACGGGGCCGCGGAGCGGATAACGCGCAGTGCCGGTCGTGCCGAGTCCTGGGCACGACCCGCGCTCGCGGGCGATGCCCCCTGGGCGCGCCCTTCGACGGCGCTCGGCTGCGATGCGAAGCGGCGTCCCTGGACGCGGGCGGTGGCGGTGGCGCTCATCGGCGTGTCCCTCCTCGTGTGCTGCTGGGTCGGTTCCTCATGTGCCTGGCGGCTCGGGTGCTCTGAGTGGATCGGCCGCCCGGGGCCCGCGGCCCCGGCGGTGCGGGCGGGGGCGCCGGCGCCTGGACGGCGTCCCGGGTGCGCGCCGCGGCCCGCAGCCGGACGCTGGCGGCCCTCGGATTGGAGGCGAGCTCGGCGTCGTCGGCCCGTGCGGCCCCGTGGGTGAGGAGCTCCAGGTAGGGCTGGTCCGACTCGGGGATGATCGGAAGGCCCTGCGGGGCGCGCGAGGTGGCGCCATGGGCCAGGGCCCGCTTGATGATCCGGTCCTCCAGGGACTGGTAGGACTCCACGACCAGTCGCCCGCCCACCGCCAGGGCGTTGAGGGCGCTGGGCACGGCGGCGGCCAGGACGTCGAGCTCGGCGTTGACCGCGATGCGCAGGGCCTGGAAGGTCCGCTTGGCCGGATGCCCCCCGGTGCGGCGGGCGCCCGCCGGGATCGCGGCGCGCACGAGCTCGGCCAGCTCATCGGTGGAGCGCACGGGCCTGCCCTCCTGGCGACGGCGCACCACGGAGGCGGCGATGCGCTGGGCGAATCGCTCCTCGCCGTAATCGCGCAGGATGGCCGCCAGCTCCGCGGCGCTGGACTGGTCGAGGATGTCCTGGGCGGTGGTGCCGCCCGACTGGTCCATCCTCATATCCAGAGGGGCTGGGCGGGCGTAGGAGAAGCCCCGCTCGGCGTCGTCGAGCTGGAGGGAGGAGACCCCCAGGTCCATGAGGATGGCCTCGACTCCCCCGCCTGCCTCGGAGGCGGCCACCTCGCCGATGCGGTCATAGGTGGTGTGCACGGCGCGGAAGCGCTCACCGAATCGGGCCAGGCGCTGGCCGGCCAGGGCGATGGCCTGGGGGTCGCGGTCGATGCCGATGACCGTCAGGCCCTCGAAGCGCTCCAGGGCGCCCTCGCTGTGCCCGCCCATGCCCAGCGTGGCATCGATCATGACGGCCCCCGCCCCGGCCCGCAGGATCGGGGGCGCCAGGAGGTCGAGGCACTCATCGAGCAGGACGGGCGTGTGCAGCTCGGCGGCCGGCGCCCGGCTGCCGGCGGCGTCGTGGGCCTGGCCGGCGTCGTCGACAGTGGCCCATGCGCGATCGGCGCCGCTCATGCGCGTCCCCCTTCCCTCGTGCGTCCTGGTGGTGCTGGCTGATTGCTGGCTGTTTTGCTGGCTGGTGCTGCGGCGCCTGCGCCGGGCGGCCCGAACCGACCTGATGGACCCGCACTGAGCCCGCGAAGGGGCTCAGGGAGGTCCGAGGCGGGGGACGCCTGCCGTCCGGCCGCCTCGCCAGGACTCCTCCCGTGATTCCGGCGCCGGGGAAGAGGCGTCGGACTCGGCATCGGGCGGAGACCTCACGAGGCGGTCGCCGGCGCATGCGCGCTTCTCGGTGGTGCTCAGAAGAAGCCGGGGATGATCTCCTCGGCGGTATCGGCGAAGACCTGCTCCTGAGCGGCCAGGTACTCGCTCCATGCGGTGGCGTCCCAGATCTCCACCCGGGCGCCCGCGCCGATGACGGCCAGGTCCCGTGTCAGGCCCGCATAGGACCTCAGCGACGCCGGCAGCGTGATGCGGCCCTGCTTGTCGGGGATCTGGGAGTCGGCTCCCGACAGCATGACGCGCACGTAGTCGCGCGCCTGCTTCTGCGCGAGGGGCGCCTCGCGCAGCTGGGCGTACATGCGCTCGAACTCGGCGGTGGTGAAGGCGTAGAGGCAGTGCTCCTGGCCTCGGGTCAGGACGATGCCCCCTGCCAGCTCCTCGCGGAACTTGGCAGGAAGGATGAGGCGGCCCTTGTCATCGAGCTTCGGGGCGTGGGTGCCCAGGAACATCGGGCCCTCCTTCCCCTCGGCTGCCCAGTGCGCACCACCTTACTCCACATCCCTCCCCTTTCTCCCACCATTGGGTCGCGAGGCGATCACAACCAGATCTCGGCCACCGGTTTTTCCGCGTGATTGCAAGGGTGATACACGGTGGAGCGAAGTGGGGGAAAGACGGGGCCCGCGCGCGCCCTCGGCGTGGTGCCCAGCCGACGGCGCCCATCAGGGCCAGGAGCGCTCCGTGGCGCCCCCGGACCGAGAAAGGGCACGGGCGCGCACAGAAGCGCCCCGGTTTCACGGCGTGAGCCGGAGCCGGGGCGCAGGGGGCCGTCGTCGTCGACAGGCGGTGGTCAGTGGAGGTGGAGGGATGTGGAGGATGTGAAGGATGTGGAGGGCAGCAGGGGAGCTCTGGTTCTCGTGGGCTCGGGAGATCAGTCCTGGGCGTCGCGGCGCCGGTCCCAGCGCTCGGACTGGCGCTCCATGAAGGAGGAGCGGCCCGGGCTCTTGGGCCTGCGCTCCTGGGGCGTGGCCGTCACCCCGACAGCGGTGCGGGTCAGGGCCAGGGACACGCCCCAGACCGCGACGGCGAATCCGGCGACCCCCAGCAGGATGGAGCCCACGCCATGTCCCACGGCGACCCCCGAGATCAGCAGGGCGATGCCCACCAGGACCAGGGCGACGCCGGCGCCGATATGGCGCGGCGAGGGTCGGGTCAGGCGGCGCTCCTCGCGCTCGAGGGTCTCGGCAAGGGCAGGATCCTCCTCATGGAGCTGCGACTCCAGGTCCCGCAGGACCTGCTGCTCTCGCTCTGACAGTGCCATGATGCTCCTCGATTCTGAGCCAGGGGGTGGGCTCGCCTCCGTGCTCGGGTCGGTCGGCGGCGGCCGTCCCGGGCCGGATGGTGCTTCCACCATAAGCGCTCGGCGCCTCCTGAGGAAAACCGCAACCGGAGAATGGATCGCACTGTCCATCTGGTGCCCGTCCCCGGCACGGCTCATCGGTCGCGCCGGCTGTGCCCCAGGAGGCTGGCGGGCGTGACAGCGCCGCGCCCCCAGCGCTGGCGCACGGCGTCGGCGGCGCGCTCGGGGGCCCCGCGCCGCGGATCCTCGTCCAGGAGGAGCTGGACGCCGTCGTCGGCCCGGGCCAGGCCCTCGAGGCGGACCCCCAGGAGCCGGATCCCCCCACTGGGCGTGGGCAGGGCCTGCCACAGCGCCTCCACGGCCTGCCAGATGTCCCGAGCCAGGTCGGTGGGGACTGACATCGTGCGCGATCGCGTGACCGTGGTGAAGTCGGCGCCTCGGACCTTGAGGACCACGACGCGGCAGCGCATGCCCCCGGTGCGCAGGCGGGCCGCGCACTGGTGCGTCTGGTCCAGCAGGATCCTGCGGGCGTGCTCGCGATCGGTCAGCGTGGAGTAGAAGGTGGACTCAGTGCCCACGGACTTCTCCTCGCGCCCCGGGCTGACGGGCCGGGGGTCGATGCCGTGGGCCAGGTCGTGCAGGTGGCGGCCGGCGGCGGGCCCCAGGATCCTCTCCAGGCGCCGCACGTCGGTGGCGGCCAGGGCGCGCACATCGGTGATGCCCCAGCGCGCCAGGCGCTCGGCGCTGCGGGCGCCCACGCCCCACAGGGCCTCCACGGGCAGCAGGTCGAGGAAGTCGCGGGTGGACTGGGCGGGGATGAGGAGGAGGCCATCGGGCTTGGCGTGGGACGAGGCGAGCTTGGCCACGAACTTGGTGGAGGCCACCCCCACGGAGGCGGTCACGCCCGTCCGGTCGCGCACCTGCTCGCGAATCCATGAGGCGATCCGGACGGGACTGCCCATCCGCCGCCTGGAGCCGCGCACATCCAGGAAGGCCTCGTCGACGCTGACCTTCTCCATCACAGGGGTGACCTCCCCCAGGATGGTCATGATCTGCTGGGAGACCTGGCTGTACAGGCCGTGGCGCACGGGCAGGACCACGGCCTGGGGGCAGCGCCGGGCGGCCTCCGCCATCGACATGGCCGAGGCCACGCCGCAGGCTCGCGCCTCATAGGAGGCCGCCGAGACCACGCCGCGCCCGTCGCGACCCCCGACGATCACCGGACGGCCGACCAGCTCGGGCCGCTCCCTGAGCTCAACGGAGGCGAAGAAGGCGTCCATGTCCACGTGCAGGATGGGGGTGGCCGAGTCGTCCTGCCCCCAGGAGCGTCGCGCCTGGGCCGAGCGCGGTGCCCTGCTCATCCCTGCTCCTTCCCTGCGCCGGGGCCCGTTGGGCCCTGTGACGGCGGAGCCAGGCTAACGTGCTCCTGTGACACCCAGGCGCAGCACGGGCTCCCGACGACGCTCCCAGACCCCCGGCCTGGGCCACCTTCCGACCGGGCCCGTTGAGACCTCCTTCGCCCGGGCCGAGCTGGTGCGCCACGACACGGGGGTCCTCCTCATGCTGGACGGCACGGAGTCCTCCTTCGTGGACCTGGTCGATCCGGCTCACCTGGACTTCGAGTACCACCAGCACATGGATGCGGTGCTCGGCGCGTTGATCGGCCATCACTCGCCGGTCAGGGCGCTTCATCTGGGCGGCGCCGGCTGCAGCCTGGCGCGCGCCTGGGACGCCACCCGGAGCGGATCGACCCAGGTGGCCGTGGAGATCGACGAGGCCCTGGCCTCCCTGGTGCGCCAGTGGTTCGACCTTCCCCGCTCCCCGCGCCTGCGCATCCGGGTGGGAGATGCCCGCCAGGTGGTGACCGGCATGCGGGAGGACCAGTGGGATGTGGTGGTGCGCGATGTCTTCGCTCAGGGGCGGGTGCCCGAGTCGTGTCGCAGTCAGGGCTTCCTGGCCGACTGCATGCGGGTGCTGGCGCCGGGCGGGCTCATGCTGGCCAACTCCTCCTCGGCGCCGCGAGCCCGGGCCGGGGCCGAGCTGAGGGCCCTGGCGAGCCTGGCAGGCGGCCTGGTCGTGGTGGCCGATCCGGCGGTCGCCCGCGGAGCCAGGCCCGGCAACCTCGTGCTCGTGGCCCGGGCCGAGCCCTTCAGCGCCGCAGAGCTGGAGGAGATGGAGCGAGCCGTGCGGCGCCTGCCCCTTCCAGTCCGCCTGTGGGATCCCCAGGACCCGGCACTGCCGCGTCCCTGAGGAGGGGGCTGGCCGCGCGATCCCTCAGGCTGCGCCCGACCGGCCCCGGCGCTCGCCCCGCGGCCGACTCACAGGCCGCGAGCGCCTCCCCAGCCCCGGGTGCCCAGGTCACCTGAGTCCTTGGACTCCAGGAAGGCCTCCAGGCGGGCACCGATCTCATCGGCGCTGGGCAGGTCCGCAGGTGGTGCGACAGCCTGCTGGTCCTCGGTGGAGATGCGCGGGGCCAGGGCGTCGTACTGGGCCTCCAGGGCTGCCACCACGGCGGTGACCTCGGGCTGCTGGGCGGCCTCGGCGTCGATCTCGGCGCGGTTGATGCTGGCGGCCGCCTCCAGGTCCCCCACCGGCAGGGCCAGCCCGGTGGACTGGGCCACGGCGGCCAGGAGGGCGGAGGCCCCCTGGGGGAAGTCATCGCGAGCCACGTAGTGGGGGATGGCCGCGGCCACGCCGCGCGAGTCCAGTCCCAGCTCACCCAGGCGCAGCTCCAGGTAGCCGGTCATGGACCCGGGCAGCTCGACCCGTCCGAAGATCTCCGGCTGGGCGGGCAGCAGCTCGGGGCTGCTGCCGTGCATGTGGATGTAGGTGGGGCGCGTGTGGGGAACCGCCATGGGGATGCCGGACATGCCGATGGCCTGGCCCACGCCCATCGAGACGGCCAGATGGGCCACGGCGCCCACGAACTCATCCCAGCGGAAGTCCGGCTCGGCGCCGTGGAGCAGCAGGAGGTCCTCGCCGTTGTCATCCTGGAGGAGGTCGAGGACGAGCTCGGGCATCTCCACCGAGGCGTAGGTGTTGTGGATGTAGGTCATGACGGGCCGGCGCGCCCGGTAGTCGATCAGGGAGTCGATGGCGAAGGTCGCCAGGCGCTCGTTGGGCAGGGTCATGAGCAGCTGCTCGACGGCCAGCGCTCCGGCATTGCCGGCGTCCATGGCGCCGTCGAAGTGGTGGATGAGAACGCGCGGGGAGACAGGCTGCCCTGCCGGGCGCTGCACTGTGAACAGTGGACTCACGGTCTGTCTCCTTCCTGTGGTTGAGCCGATGAGCCCAGGCGGTGGGGCCCGGGCGGGCAGGCGACCCGTGGGGAGGCGAAGCCTGCCGGTACGGTGGCGCAACGCCGCAGCGGTTCGGCATGTTCCCGGGCGGGGGCAGGTCACATGCCGTGTTCGCCCTGGGCGTCCCCATGGGGGCCTGGACAGGAGAATAATGGACCGATCCGCGCAGCGCGGGATGATTCGGCCCGGCACCTGCCGGCGCACCCCGACTGCGCCACGATCAGCACGCGGGAGGCGCTGGCCCCCGCCCTGAAGAATCTGCGAGGCCCTGTGAATCAGACGACTCCCCCCGACGCGGCGTCCCAGGCGCATCCCGAGGGCAGGCGGCTGCGCGAGATCGAATCCGAGCAGCGTGTGGTGGATCTGGCCTACGGCGAGCTCGACCGCCAGCTGGCCCGGGCGCGCCGTTCCCTGGCCGCCACCGAGGCCCGGGGCGCCGATGGCACCCATCAGTCCCGGGGCGAGCGCGATGCCTACGCCGTCCACTACTCCTCGCTCATCTCCTCCCTGGAGGGGGTTGAGGACCGCCTCGTCTTCGGGCGGATGGACATCAACCCCGAGTCTGCCAAGGCCATGGGGGCCTCCTCCTCGCCCGTCACCGATTCGGGGCGGCGCCATTACGTGGGGCGCACCGGCCTGCAGGATGAGCGCCACCGGGAGGTGGTCCTGGACTGGCGGGCCCCACTGGCCCGGGCCTTCTACCAGGCCACGGCCGCCAACCCGATGGGCCTGGTGCGGCGCCGCCATATCGAGACCCGGGCGCGCCGGGTCCTGGGCGTGGAGGATGAGCTCATCGACGTCGGCGCCCTCGACGCCCTGGCCGATGGGCGGGGGCCGGCCGGCGCCGATCACGGCCTCCAGGGCGAGGGCGCCCTCATCGCCGCCATGTCAGCGGCCCGTGATGGGCGCATGGGCGACATCGTGGCCACGATCCAGGGCGAGCAGGACCGGATCGTCACCTCCCCGGGCACCGGCGTGCTCGTGGTCCAGGGCGGCCCGGGCACGGGCAAGACCGCGGTGGCACTGCACCGGGTGGCCTACCTCTTCTACTCCGAGCGAGCGCGCCTGGAGCGCTCCGGGGTGCTCCTGGTGGGGCCCTCGCGCACCTTCCTGCGGTATGTCGAGCAGGTGCTGCCCTCCTTGGGAGAGACGGGGGTGGTCTCCACCACGTTGGCCGACCTGGTTCCCGGCCTGCGCGCCCGGGGGGTCGAGCCCGCGGCCGTTGCCGAGATCAAGAGCCGGGCCCTGTGGGCCGGGGTGCTGGAGCGCGCGGTCAGGGATCTTCAGCGCATCCCCGACTCCCCGCGCCCCATCGAGGTCCAGGGCACGGTACTGAGCCTGGAGCCCGATGACGTGCGCGAGGCGGTCTCCCGCGCCCGGCGCAGCGGCAAGCCCCACAACCTGGCCCGCGAGCCCTTCGTGCTGTGGCTCCTGGAGCGGCTGACCGACCAGTACGCGGCGGCCACGCGGCAGGACGCCTCCGATGCCGACACCCGCGCCTGGATCCGCGAGGACATCCGCACCAGCCGCGATGCGCGCCGGGAGATCAACCTGTGCTGGATGCCCACCACGCCGGCGGGCCTCCTGGAGCGGCTGTGGGCCCGTCCCGATCTGCTCGAGCGCCTGGCCCCCGATCTGGGGGCCCAGGAGCGGCAGATGCTCGTCCGCGGGCCCGGCGCCGAGCTGACCCCTGCTGATGTCCCTCTTATCGATGAGCTCCACGAGCTGCTGGGCCCCAGTGAGGACGCCCAGGCCCGTCGCGCCCGCCTGGAGGCCCGGCGCCGCGAGGAGCTGGTGGCCTACGCCGCCCAGGCCATCGAGGCCCAGGATCTGGGCGGGGGCATGGTCAGTGCCGAGATGCTGGCCGACCGGGTGGCCGACTCCGGCCCCCACCTGACCCTGGCCGAGCGGGCGCGGGCTGATCGCACATGGACCTACGGCCATGTCGTGGTTGATGAGGCCCAGGAGCTGGGTGCCATGGCCTGGAGGGCGCTGGCGCGCCGATGCCCCCTGCGCTCCTTCACGGTGGTGGGCGATCTGGCCCAGTACTCGGGCCGCAGCGCGCCCTCGAGCTGGGGCGAGGTGCTCACCGCCCTGGGCACCGGCGGGCGCCGGGCGGCCTCCCGCTCCGCCGGCCGGGGCCGGGCCCAGGGCTCGACGCCGCTGCGCGAGGAGGCCCTGTCTGTGTGCTACCGCACGCCGGCCACGATCATGGAGGCCGCCGACCGGGTGGTCACCGCCCTGGGAGCGCCTCCGGTCTTCCCGGTGCGCTCGGTGCGCGATCTTCCCGACTGCCTGAGCGTGGAGCGCCTTGAGGGCGGCGAGGGTCTTGACGAGCAGGACTGGGGCCAGGCCCTGCGCCGGGCCGTGGCCGCCGAGTGCGCCGGTCTTGATGAGGCCGCCGGTCCCGGGGCCGGGCGCATCGCGGTGATCAGCCCGCAGGCCCCGCGGGATGCCTCGCTGCTGAGGGCCGATGAGGCCCTGGCCGCCGCCATGGAGGCCCCGGGCGGGGATGTGCTGCGCTCGCGAGTGGCGGTGATGGGGCCGGTCATGTCCAAGGGCCTGGAGTTCGACGTCGTCGTCCTGGTCGATCCGGCCGTCATCGGCGAGACCAGCCCCGGTGACCTGTATGTGGCGATGACCCGGCCGACGCGCCGCCTGCGGGTGATCAGTCGGGCAGGTCTGCCCACGGGACTGGACCCCTCCTGAGGCCGCGGATCACCCGGAAGGCGCCGCAGCGCCGCGATCCCGGGATGCTCGACCGGGACGACCGGGCCCCGGTGCACAGCCCGGGCACAGTGGGCGCGCAGCCTGCCTACGCAACCGTAGGTTACGGTTGGTCCTGGCCATGTACCGCGGCGGAGCATCCCTCCGGCGCCTGGAATCGGAGGCACCTGTGAGTCAGACGAGCACTCCTCCCGCTCAGTCGCGGCCCCACTACGCGCCCGGGGTCCCCTCGACGATCCTTGACGTGACCGAGCCGCTGTCATGCATGCTCGACGACGCCGCCCGTCGCTTCCCCGATCGCATCGCCCTGGACTTCCTGGGTGCCACCACCACCTACGCCGAGTTCTCCGATCGGACCGCCAGGGCCGCCGAGGCCCTGCGATCCCTGGGGGTCGGGCCCGGGGACGTGGTGGGCCTGATCCTGCCCAACTGCCCCCAGCACGCCGTCCTGGCCTACGCGGCCTGGCGCATCGGGGCGATCGTCGCCGAGCACAACCCGCTGGCGCCGGCGGCCCAGTTGCGCGAGCAGTTCCACATCCACGGCGGGCAGGTCATCATCGCCTGGGAGAAGACCCTGGAGCGCCTGGTGGCGGCGACCGGCTCCCTTGAGGAGGCGGGCCTGAGCGGCCTGCGCGTCCTGTCGGTCGACCTGTCCCGGGGCCTGCCGCTGCGCAGCCGCCTGGCCCTGCGCCTGCCGGTGGCCCCCGCGCGGGCCAAGCGCCGCGAGCTGCGCGGCAGGGTGCCCGCGGGGGTGCGCTCCTGGGATGACCTGGTGGCCACGGCCGCCCCCATCGCCCAGGGCGTCGCCCTTCCCGCGGTGACGGACACCGCGGTGCTGCTCTACACGGGCGGCACGACGGGAACGCCCAAGGCGGTGGGCCTGACCCATGCCAACCTGCGCTCCAATGCCGAGATGAGCCTGGCCTGGGCCTCGCAGGCCACTGAGGCGGGCAAGGAGACCTTCTACGCCGTCCTGCCCTTCTTCCACGCCTTCGGGCTGTCCCTGTCCCTGCTGTGCGCCGTGGGCCTGGGCGCTACCCAGGTGGTGCTGCCCAAGTTCGGCGCCGACCTGGTCCTGGAGGCCTGGAAGCGCCGGCCCGCCACCTTCTTCCCCGGCGTTCCGGTCATGTTCGACCGACTGGTCACCCGCGCCCAGGCCACGGGGGCGGACCTGTCCTCCTGCACGATCGCCGTGTGCGGGGCGGCGCCCAACCCCCGCTCCGTGGCCCAGGCCTGGGAGGAGGCCACCGGGGGCACCATCATCGAGGGGTACGGGATGACCGAGTCCTCCCCCATCATCCTGGGCAATCCGATCTCCCAGGAGCGCCGCCCCGGGACCCTGGGCGTGCCCTACCCCTCCACCGAGGTGCGCCTGGTCGATCCCGAGGATCCGAGCCGGCAGGTCGAGCCGGGGCAGGTTGGTGAGCTCCTGGCGCGCGGCCCCCAGGTCTTCGCCGGCTACTGGCGCAATCCCGAGGAGAGCGCCGAGGTCCTCCTGGAGGGCGGCTGGCTGCGCACGGGTGATCTGGTGCGCCAGGAGGAGGACGGCTTCTACGTCATCGCCGATCGCCGCAAGGAGCTCATCATCTCAGGGGGCTTCAACATCTACCCCACCGAGGTCGAGGCGGCCGTGCGCTCGATGCCGCAGGTCGAGGAGGTCGCCGTCGTCGGCCTGCCCGCCGATTCGGGCAACGAGTCCGTCGTGGCGGCGATCCTGCCCAAGCAGGGCCAGAGCGTGACCCTGGAGCAGGTGCGCGAGTGGGCGGCCACCACCCTGTCCAACTACGCCCTGCCCCGCCAGATCGCCATCCTCACCGAGATGCCGCGCTCCCAGATCGGCAAGGTGCTGCGCCGCGTGGTGCGCGAGGAGCTGCTGGCGGCTCGGGAGAGCGCCTCCGAGGCGGCCACGACGGCGGCCGTGAGCATCGTTGAGTACCTGTCGGGCACGCATGGCCAGGACGGCCGCGGGCCCGCGGAGCAGGCAGGGCCGGCAGATCCGGCGAAGGCCGCGCCCGCCCGGGAGGATCGCGGTGAGTGAGCCGGGCTCGCCGGCAGAGCCGGCAGAGGGCGACGCCCACCACTTCCACCGCCGCCACTATCTGCCGGGCGTGCCGGCGCTTGTCGAGACCCCCGATGAGGGGGTGGCCGAGCTGCTGGCCACGGCCGCGGCCTTCTACCCCGACCGGATCGCCCTGGACTTCCTGGGCGCCACCACGACCTACGGCGAGCTGCTGGAGGCCAGCGAGCGGGCCGCCCAGCTGCTGCGCGAGGCCGGCGTGAGGCGCGGGGACCGGGTGGCCCTGCTCATGCCCAACTGCCCCCAGCATGTGGCGGCCATCTACGGGGCCCTGCGCCTGGGGGCGATCGTCGCCGAGCACAATCCCCTGGCCCCCGGGGAGGAGATCCGCGCCCAGCTGGCCCACCACGGGGCCCGGGTGGTGGTGGCCTGGGAGAAGGGCGTGGAGCTGATCATGGACCCGGATGCCCCTGACGGCCAGGGCCTGGAGGGCCTGACGGTCTTCAGCGTGGACATCTCGGCGGCCATGCCGGCGCGCCTTCGGGCCGCCCTGCGCCTGCCGGTGGCCCGGGCCCGCGAGCAGCGCCGGGCCATGAGGGCCACGGCCCTGCCCGCCTCGGTTCGCTCCTGGGACCGGGAGGCGGCCCGGGCCGCCCGCCTGCCCGCCTCATGGCCCTCGCCGGCGGGCGGGGACGTGGCGGTGCTGCTGCACACCGGTGGGACGACGGGCGCCCCCAAGGCCGCGGCCCTGACGCATGGCAACCTGAGGGCCAACGCGAATCAGGCCATCGCCTGGGTGCCGATGCTCCATGAGGGCGGTGAGACCTTCCTGACTCTGCTGCCCTTCTTCCACGCCTTCGGCCTGACCTTCAACGTGCTGTGCGCGGTGCAGAAGGCGGCCACCCAGGTGATGCTGCCGGCCTTCGACGTTCCCCGCGTGCTGGCGGCGCTGCGCCGCCGGCCCTGCACCTTCTTCGTGGGGGTGCCGGTCATGTTCTCGCGGATCCTGGACGGCGCAAAGGAGTCCGGGACCAGCCTGGCCGGTCTGCGCTACGGTGTGTGCGGGGCGGCGCCGATGCCGCCGGCCACGGGCAGGCGCTGGGAGGAGGCCACCGGGGGCCTGTTCATCGAGGGCTACGGCATGACGGAGACCAGCCCGATCGTCGCCGGCACTCCCATGGGGCCCAGTCGGCGCATCGGCGCGCTGGGGCTGCCCTTCCCCTCCACGGATGTGCGCGTGGTCGACCCCGAGGATCCGGATCCCGGCCGGGAGGTGCCCGACGGCGAGCCCGGTGAGCTGCTGGTGCGCGGCCCCCAGGTCTTCGCCGGCTACTGGGAGGATGAGCAGGCCACGGCCGAGGCCATGCTGCCCGGCGGCTGGCTGCGCACGGGAGACATGGTGCGCCGCGAGGACTCCTTCCTGTGGATGGCCGACCGCAGGCGCGAGCTCATCCTCACCGGGGGCTTCAACGTCTATCCCTCCCAGGTCGAGGAGGCGATCCGCTCCATGGACGGGATCGCCGATGTCGCCGTGGTCGGCCTGCCCGACGGGGCCAACGGGGAGACCGTGGTGGCCGCCGTCGTCCTGGAGCCCGGGGCGGGCGAGGTGACGCTGGAGGCGGTGCGCTCCCATGCGGGGGCGAGCCTGCCTCGCTACGCCCTGCCCAGGCGCATGGAGGTTCTCGACGAGCTCCCGCGCACGGTGATCGGCAAGGTGCTGCGCCGCGTGGTGCGCGATCAACTGCTCGCACACGGTCCTGGCGGCGCGGCACCGGGATCTCCTCAGTCCTGAGGGACCGACCAGCCCGCCAGGCACCGACGTACTTCAACGGCTGGATCTGGGGCTGCCATGATGGCGCGGACCATGGCGGTTCCGGCCACCCCGGTGGCCGCGAGCGCCGGGACGTCATCGGGCCGAACATTCCCGATGGCCACGATGGGCAGGGCACTGGCAGCGACGAGGTCGCGATAACCGCCCACTCCGAGGGGCACTCGCCTCGACGGCTTGGTCGGTGTGGGCCGGAAGGGACCAGCGCCGAGGTAGTCGATGTCTCCTGCCAGGTCCTGGGCGCGGCGCACGAGCGGGAGCGTGCCTGCGGTCATCCCTATCAGCGCCCGCGGGCCCAGCAGCGCCCGCGCATCCCGCGCGGGCAGGTCGTCCTGCCCCAGGTGGACGCCATGCACCGCCTCCCCCTGCCGTGCCAGCGCCCAGGCGACGTCAGCACGATCGTTGACCAGGACTCGAGTACGAGGACTCGCTGCCGCGACCGCCCGTGCAACCTGACGGGCGAGCTCCATGAGACCACGGGCGGTGGCCTCCTTGGCTCGCACCTGAACCACACCGGCTCCAGCCGCTGCCGCGCGTGCGGCGGTCTCGACAGCGCGGTCCCCCGTCCCGGAGGTCACAAGGCAGCAGCGCAGGTCCACCGCGCGCCTGGGCGCGCTCATCATCCCGCCTCATCCAGGCAGTCCAGGAGCGCCACCTGGAAGGACCCCATGGCGGTGGAACGGGATGCGGCATCCTGTCCGGCGAGCCCGAGCAGCGCCGTGGCGCCGACCGCTGATTCCCACGGGCTCAGCCCCGCCCCCAGGCCGGATGCCATGAGAGCGCCGAGAAGGCATCCGGTCCCTGTGACCCGGGTCAGCAGAGGGCTGCCGCAGTGCAGGCGGATGGTGCGGCGCCCATCCGTGATGAGATCGGCCTCGCCGGATACCGCCACGATCCCACCAGTGCGCTGCGCCAATGCCATGGCCTCCGCCTCCGCCTCCTCAGGGCGCGCTGTCGTATCGGTGCCGCATCCGCCTCGGGAGCCGTTCAGGGCTCGTATCTCCGAGGCGTTGGCCCGTACGACCGCAGGGCCCTGGTCCAGGAGCCGGTGGGCGAGTGCGGTGCGCACCGGTGCGATCCCAACGGCCACTGGGTCCAGCACCCATGGATGACCGGAGGCGCGGGAGGCTGTCACCGTTGCGGGGATCCCCCGCGCGCCGTCGGCTGACAGGGCTCCGAGATTGACCAGGAGGGCATCCGCCTGGCCGGTCATCATCGGGGCCTCCTCCACCGTCTCAGTCATCATCGGACGGCTCCCCACAGCCAGCAGTCCGTTGGCGACCAGATGCATCGAGGCCGTGGCAGTCAGACAGTGAACGAGTGGTGCCCGGGAGCGCAGGGCGGCAGCGGTCCTCCTGGCCAGGGCGCGAATATCAACGGCCTCATGGTCAATCCCCGTCATCGCCCACCTGCCCGCACGATCTCATCAAGACCCATCGCCGTATCCCGGGGCGCCAGGGATGGCCCTGCCAGCGCTCCCAGGCTCAGGAGCCCACCACCGAGGATCACCAGCAGAGTGTCCGCACCGCGCCCCAGCATCGACTCCAGAACGGGCAGGTAGAGCGGGTAGAGGGAGGGCACGATCAGGGAGAGGCTGTAGGCGCTGCCATACCCCGTGGAGCGCACCTCTGTGGGGAAGCGCTCGCAGAGGTAGGCGGCCACCGGCCCGTAGGCACTGACCGTGGCGGCCTGAAGGACGGCGACCCCCATGATGGCACCGGGCAGGGTGGTGCTGGCGAGGGCCGCGTGCCACACAAGCACGCCGAGAGTCGATGCCGTCAGGCCCCAGGCGGCCAAGAGGCGCCGCCGTCCCACCAGGGTGGACCAGTGCCCGGCGAGGATCATGGCCGCGGCCTGGACAAGGGCCGCGGCACCCATCACCACTGCCACCGAGGGCATCGTCACGGACGGGCCGGCGCTGATCCGGGAGGTGAGGATGAGAACAGTCGCAGTGGTGAGAAGCCACAACCCCGACATCATGACGAAGCACTGCCAGAAGGGCCTCGCCCACTGACCGCGTAGGAGCGAGCGTAGCGTGGGGTGCGCGGCGCCGGGGATGCGTCTGGCCGCCTCACGGTGGAAGCTCGGCGAATCCGGAACGTGGCGCCGGTAGTAGAGGGTCATTCCCAGCGAGGCGCCGGCCCCGGCGAGGAAGAGGAGGCGCCAGCCCCACACGCTGTAGGTGTCCGGGCCCAGAGCAGTCAGGAGCCCCGCGGTGCCGAAGGCGATGGTGGCCTGGGCCAGGGGGGCCATGGACAGGATGAGTCCACTGGCAAGGCCGCGCCGTGGCGGCCGGCACCACTCCATGGCCAGCGGGATAGCGGCTGAGTACTCCCCGGCGACGAGCACACCGGCGGCGAATCGCAGGGCGATGAGAAGGCCGAGGCAGGCCGGTCCGAGGAGGGCATGGGTGGGCAGGACAGCGATGGCCAGGGCGCACAATGCGGTTCCGGCGGTGGCCAGGCACGTGGTGCGACTGCGTCCGATCCTGTCAGCGACCCGCCCCAGGATCACGGCGCCCACGGGGCGCCCCAGCAGCATGGCGGTGACCGCCACGGCCCCCGCCAAGGAGGGCGCCCAGGGGCCCGTCACATGGTCGAGCGCCGGAGCCAGGGCCACGAGCGGAAGGAAGATGTGGAGCGCGTCCACCCAGTTCCCCACGACCCCTGCGCCCAGGGCGGCCCGCCCCTGGGCACTCAGGGTCTCGGCCCGCTCGGCATCACGCATGTCTGAACCGGTGCTCACGGCGCTCATGCCTGGACCTCAACGGCACTGGGAGCGTCGATGGCCCGCCGGAGACGGTGGGCGTGGTCGATGGGGCCGTTGCCCCGTCCGACCTTCAGCGCCTCACCATGGGCGACGGCCTCGTGCAGCCACGCGGTGACCCACGCGAGCGCCGCTTCCGGCTCCTGGCCTGCGGCGAGCCGGGTGGCCAGGGCGGAGGCGAGGGAGCAGCCGGTGCCGTGCGTGGCGGTGGTCCGTACTCGAGGGGCGGCCGAGCGGGCAAGGACGCCTCCGGGGCCCACGAGGATGTTGGCCACGTCCTGACCGTCCAGGTGTCCCGTCTTGACCACCACCTGGGTGCCGGTGCGCGTGGACCAGCGCATGGCCTGCTCGACGGCCTCACCCTCGCTGCGGGCCAGGGGCTCGCCGGTGAGAGCAGCCAGCTCGGGGATATTAGGGGTCACGATCGCCCGGCGCCGGCACAGGCGGCGCAGGGCGGCCTCAGCATCCGGTGCGAGGAGCCGGTCGCCGCTGGTCGACACCATGACGGGGTCGATGATCAGGATGGCAGGCGCCTGCTCGTCCAACCAGCGAGCCACGGTGGTGATGATGTCCCTCGTGCCGAGCATGCCGAGTTTAACGGCATCGATGGTGACGTCCTCGCTGACGGCGCGCAACTGCCCCTCAAGAAATGCGACCGGAGGCACGTGCACGGCGCGGAGCCCTGTCGTGTTCTGCGCCACGAGGCAGGTGACCGCATTCATCGCATAGCCACCGGCAGCGGTGATGGCCTTGCAGTCGGCGCTCGTTCCCGCACCCCCCGTGGGGTCGGTCCCAGCTACTGCGAGAACGCGGGGAACGGATTGGGCATGCACAGATGACGGCATGTGGACATCCCTTCGCTAGTACGAACTAGATCAGGTTCCACGGGTGTGATCTCAGCGCCGGTCGGCGCACCCCGTGTCCACGGCCCAACGTAGACCACATCATGCGCGCGCGCCACCACCCCACTCGTCCCAGCCGCTGAGGTGAGTGAGGCGGCGGGATGCTGGGTCGCGCACTCGCTTGCGCACCGCCTACAGGAGCCGGAGCTCCTCCAGGGTCTTCCGCAGAGCGGCGACCTCCTCGGCCTGCGCGCGCACCAGGGGCAGGCGCAGGTCGGCATGGGGCAGGCGGCCCTGGAGGAGGAGGGCCTCCTTGGCCATGACGGCCCCCTGTCCCCCGCCCATCATGGCCTTGACCAGGGGTCGCATGCGCTGAGCCACGGCGCGGGCGCCGGGCAGGTCGCCGGCGTCGACCTCCTCGATCATGGTGCGCCAGGAGTGGGCGTCGGCGTGGGCCACCACGGAGACGACGCCGGAGGCGCCGTGGGCCAGCCAGGCGAAGTTCAGGCCGTCGTCGCCGGAGTAGAACTCCAGGCCGGTGGCCTCCATGCGGGCGAAGCCCTGCTCGACGTCGCCGGTGGCGTCCTTGACGGCCTTGACCCGGGGGTGCTCGGCCAGGCGGGCCAGGGTCTCATCGGTGATGCGCACCCCGGTGCGACCGGGGATGTCGTAGATCATGACCGGCAGGTCGGTGGCCTCGACGACCGCCATGATGTGCTGGTAGACGCCCTCCTGACTGGGGCGGTTGTAGTAGGGGGCGTTGATGAGCAGGCCCTGGGCTCCGGCCTCCTGTGAGCCCACACCGTTGCGCACCGCGTGGGCGGTGTCGTTGGAGCCGGCCCCGGCCACGATCATGGCCCGTCCGGCCAGGGCGTCCTTGACCTCGCGGATGAGGGCCTGCTTCTCGGGCAGGTGGGTGGTGGGGGCCTCGCCGGTGGTGCCGGACAGCAGGATCATGTCCGCGCCGTCCTCGACAAGGCTGAGGGCCAGCGCCTGGGCTGCGGGGATGTCCAGCTCGCCCTGCGGGGTGAAGGGCGTGACCATGGCGACGCCGACGGAACCGAAGCTGCGGGAGGGGGCGGTGCTCATGGGCACAGCCTAGCGCCGTGGTAGGCGCTGCACTGAGGATTGCCCACCGGGCGGGGCCAGATGGCTGCGGTAGCGATCGCTTAGGCTCGGGCCATGACCTCTCGATCAGAGTCCTGGGAGCAGGAGCCCTCGGTGTTCACCGCCAGTCCGATCGCCGGCCTGGATGCGCGCGCCGGGGGCCTGGATGCGCGCGCCGGGGGCCTGGATGAGCGCGTGGGGGCCTCGGGCGGGCCGGGCCGCGAGGATGCGCAGGCCGGATTCGTGCGCCCCGCGCGGGCCGAGGACCTGCCCGCGATGGGCCGGGTCCACGCGGCCACGATGCTGGCCTCCCTGGAGGCGGCCCATGACTCGGCCCACGGCGCCGCCCTGCCCCAGGGCGTGCGCGACATGATCGCCGCCCCGGTGATCACGGCCGGCTGGCAGGAGGCGGTGACCGCCCCGCCCTCACCGGCCCATCATGTGCTGGTGTCCACGCAGGGCGACGAGGTGGTGGGGCTGCTGGGCCTGGCCCCCACGCGGGCGCGCAGCGAAGCAGAGGAGGCCGAGGGCGCAGAGGGCGCCGATGCGGCCCTGGCGGCGGAGGTCACCGCCCTGGGGGTGGATCCGGCCCATCAGGCCCGGGGCCACGGCTCGCGCCTGCTGGCGGCCGCGGTGGACCTGGCCCGTCAGGATGGCGCCCAGGCACTGGTGGTCTGGGCCGTGCGCGGGGATGAGTCCCTGACCAGCCTGCTGCGCGCGGTGGGGATGGCGCCCACAGGGGCCCGCCGCGACCTCCCCGTGGGCCAGGGCATCACGGAGGAGTGCTGGGCCGCCGCCATCTGAGCGGTGCGGCTCAGTCCAGCGCGACGTACCGGATCTCGAGGAAGTCGGCCAGCCACCGCACGATCTGCGTGACAGCGCGCTGATCCAGGGCGCCCGCCCGAGATCACGACGGCTGGGCGGCGGCCCACCTGCTCACGCCCCACCCCACGTGCGAAGTCGACCCAGACGACCTCGCCGCGAAGGAAGGAGATCTCCTGAGGCGGCAGGCCGCCCATCACGCCCTGCTCATCCCTCGACATAGTAGGTGGGGAGGTTGAGCCACTCGCGGCTCTCCGCCTCGTAACTGGCTCGCTGCTCCTGGGTCATGGAGTGGATCGCCCCTCGCAGCGATTCCATGCGCTCAGCGCGGGCCGCCTCGCGCAGGAGATCGTTGATGGCGTCATCCATCGTGCCTCCACGACGCTGCGCGTGCGCGCGCAGGAGATCTCGCGTCTCGCGGCTCACTTTGATGGTCGTCGAAGTCATACCGCCAGTATGCCGCCATGGTGCTCTTGTTCCCCGACCCGCCTGCCCGCAGGAGCGCGGGGAGTGGCGGGAGATGAAGCACCACTGCCCCGACCCGTGGGCCTCGGCTGCTTTAGATGTACTGACCGGAGACGTTGATCGGGGTGGTCAGCTGCGGTCGATGCCGACGCTGGTGGCGGTGGGTGGGGGTGTGCCGATCTGAGCCACTGTGTGGCCCGCGCACGGTTGGCGAGTGACGCTCGCTCGGCGGATCCTGCTGACCGAGAACCAGCGCACGGCATCGCGCAGGCGGCACCAACCGACGAGGTACCACGTGCCGTTGGTGTTGGCGAACACGATCGGCTCGACATCCCGTCGACTGCTCGCACCGCCGGCGGCGACGTAGTCGATGCGCAGCACGCGCTGCTCGGTCATGGCCTGTTCACAGGCAGAGCGAATGACCCTCGAGGAACTGGACGCAGGGTTGACCCACACCCGCGAGGCGAGCTGATCGACCCGCGCTCGGGTGCTCGGATCGAGGACATCCATGATCTTTCCGACCGCGGAAGCGGCGAGATCCGAGTAGGGCGCATCGGGGGCCGCGGCAACGGCGGCCAGGAGCGAGAGAGCCTGAGCGTCCGTGAGGGTCACCGGCGGCAGCGCTCCCCTGCGAAGAAGTCCGTACCCACCGCCGGGGCCCGGCCTCGACCAGAGCGGCAGCCCGGATGCCTCAAGCGCGGCCAGGTCTCTCTTGATCGTGCGGACCGAAACCTCGAACTCGCTCGCCAACTGCTCGGCGGTCCGTCCACGATCTCCCGACCGGCGCAGTGACTCGGTCAGCGCGTGGAGCCATTCCGCTCGTCTCACCGCCCGAGTCCCGTCACATTCATGCCACAAATAGTGACACACCGTTGACCGCGAGCAGTACCACACTGTCCACATGACCTCGACATCGCCCGCGGCGCGCCAGCCGCACATCGTCCTCATCCCCGGCTACTGGCTCGGCGCCTGGGCCTGGAACGAGGTGATCGAGAAGCTGACCTCCGCAGGGGTCCTGGCCACAGCCCTGACCCTGCCCGGCTTGGACCCGCAGGACCCGCAGCGCACGGCACGAACGCTCGACGACCAGGCCGAGGCCATCGCCGAGGTGCTTGATGAGTTGGGCGGCGACGCCGTCCTGGTGGCGCACAGTGGCGCGAATGGGCCCGTGAGCCTGGCCCTGGACAGGCACCCGGAGCTGATCCGCCGCGTGATCTGGGTCGACTCCGGCCCAATGGCCAACGGCGGCGCCTACGCGCCCGACCTTCCGATGGCAGTCTCCGAACTGCCGCTGCCAGACTTCGACAGCCTGGGTCAGGAAGCCAGTCTCGACGGTCTCACCGACCTACAACTCGCCCGCTTCCGCTCCAAGGCCGTGCCCGAACCGGCCGGAGTCGCTCGCAGAACCGTCGAGCTGACCAATGCTGCACGCCACGACGTGGCCACCACCCTGATCTGCTGCTCCCTGCCCAGTGCCCAGATCCTCGCACTGGCCGAGCAAGGACACCCCATGTTCAGCGCCGTGGCCCAGCTCACCCACATGGACATGGTCGACCTGCCCACCGGCCACTGGCCCATGTGGAGTCGCCCACAGGAGCTCGCCGACGCCATTCGCACCGCAGCCAACTCGACCAATTGACCTCACGCCTCATGGTCCAGGAAGGGTGGCCTCATTGAACAACGTCCCCGACCAGGACAACTAGAGGTCGAGGAGGGCCTCCAGGCCGATGGTCAGGCCCTGACGACTGCCAACCTCTCGCACGGCCAGGACGACGCCGGGCATGAAGGAGGCGCGGTCGAAGGAGTCGGTGCGGATGGTCAGCTGCTCCCCCGGGTTGCCCAGGACGATCTCCTCGTGAGCGGTCAGGCCCCGCAGGCGCACGGCGTGGACGTGGATGCCCTCGATGACGGCGCCCCGGGCACCGTGGGGGTCCTGCTCGGTGGCATCCGGGCTGGGGCCCAGGCCGGCCTGTTCGCGGGCGGCCGCCATGGCGGTGGCGGTGGCCACGGCAGTGCCCGAGGGGGCGTCGACCTTGCCCGGGTGGTGGAGCTCGATGACCTCGGCCGACTCGAAGTACCGGGCGGCCTTGGCCGCGAATCCCATGGCCAGGACCGCGGACAGGGCGAAGTTGGGGGCGATGAGGACGCTGCGGCCGCTGGCCTCTGGGCGCTCGAGGTGCTCGCGGATGCGGTCATAGGACTCCGAGGTCCAGCCGGTGGTTCCCACGACGACGTCGAGGCCGGCATCGATGAGGGCGTGGACATTGGCCTCGGTGACATCGGGGACGGTGAAGTCGACGGCCACCTGGGCCCCGCCCAGGTGCTCGGCATCAAGGGCATCGCCCACATCCAGGCGGGCGACGAGCTCGAGCCCCTCAGCATCCTCGACCGCCTGGCAGACGGTCGACCCCATGCGCCCGGCGGCGCCCACAACAGCAACGCGAATGGTCATGCCGGCAGTCTACGCAGCATCCCGCGAGCCGCGGCCGGGCCGTGTGCCCACCGTGAACATCGTTGAGACTCGCCCAGCAGTCTCTCCCCGCCCGACAGCGCGGGTTGGTGAGGCTGCGCCATCTACCACTGCGGCACCCCATCGTGCGTGGCCACTGGCTCCACCAGCTCAGGCCGCGTGGTCGTGCGCCGACTCACACCTTGTTCTTGCGGACAGACGTCCTCTCGACACCATCTATGCACTATCCTGAGTAAAGTGCAAACTTTGCACTATCTGGCGTGAAGTGTATTTCAATGGATGGGGAGGGCCGCATGACACCGACCATGAGCGCACGCGAGCGCATCCGCTGGCTGGAACAGTTGGCAATCCAGGAGGCAGCCCTGGACCTGACGCTGACCAAGGGCTACGCCCACTTCACGATGGACGAGCTCGCCAAGGCCACCGGCATGCCGCGGCGCACCCTGTTCCAGCGCGTCGGCGACAAGATGTCGGCTGTCCTCGGCGTCGAGGAGACGCCCCACATCGACCATCTGCCGCCGATGGACCCGGCGCTGCCTCCCCTCGCCGCCTGCACCGACCTCGCCGTGCAGCTCATCGACCGGATAGAGGTGGATGAATCAGTCGTCGCGATCCACGCCAAGAGGCGCCAGGCCATCGCGCAGGAGCCCCGTCTCGCGGAGGAGATGATCCAGCGCACAACCCGCAACATGGCCGCGCTCGGTGAGATCCAGCGCGTACAGCGCGGTTGGAGCGCTGACGACCCACGTCCGCAGGTGCTCGCGCGCGTCCTCGGCGTACTGGTCGAGCAGGCGGTCACCAACGTACTCGCCGCCCGCGACCAGGGCACCGCCCTCGATCTCGGCGATGAGTTACGACGCCTCGCCGACGCCCTCAAGTCCCTGGTCTGAGCTGATACCAGGACTGGGAGCAGCCGAATGCGCGCCAGCGCCACACCCGCCCCTGCTGCACCGGGCGCTGACCGACTCGCCACGGCCTGAAAGAAACTCGAGACCCTATGGCGTCGACCGATCCCGCGCACCACACGCCAAAGACCGCCCGCCCAAGACGGAAGCGCCGCATCGTGCTTTCGATCATCGCTGCACTCGTGACGATCCCCGTTCTGTTCACGGGCATCTCGACTTTCCACACGCAGTGGATGATCGGGCTGTTCCAGTCGGCCTTCGGGGTGGTTGCCGACTCCACCATGGCGCCACGTGATCCGCAGTTGGAGGGTGTCCAACCCGGCGGGCAATACCGCGTCTCCAACATCCAGTACGGCACCGAGTACCCCAACAGCTATTTCGACATCGTCTACCCCGACGCCAACCGTGCGAAGGAGCGCCCGACGCTGGTCTACGTGCACGGCGGTGGTTTCTTCTTCGGAACCAAGCAGTCCGGTGACCCGCTGTCCGGCGCGAAGTCGAACGCCATCTTCCAGGCGCTCACTGACAAGGGCTGGAACATCGTCACGATGGATTACGCACTGGTGCCCGGCCACCACTACCCGACGCCGCTGCGACAGATGGACCAGTTCCTCGCCTTCCTCACGGCCCACGCCGACGAGTACGGCCTGCAGATGGACAACGTCGATTTCTTCGGCCAGTCGGCCGGGGCTATTATGATCAGCCAGTACTTCACCGCCGCCACGAGCTCCGAGTTCGCGAAGCTGGCCGACGTCCACCCCACCTTCGACGTGACGCGCGTCGACACTCTCGCCATCGACGACGGTCCGCTCATCTACTCCGACATGAACCTGTACACGAAATTCATGGTCGGCAACTACATCGGCGGCACCACCTATCTGTCGGTCGAGCAGCAGAAGTCGTACAACCCTATCCCCTACGTGAACGAACGCTTCCCACGCTCTTTCGTCATCGGCAGCGACTCCTACGGCGATGACATGGTCACGCTCACCGACCAGCTCACCGCGCACGGCGTGGCGAACAAACTCGTCTGGCCCAGACTCGAGGACGGGACGAAGACCGGGCACACCTTCGTGACCCAGATGGACAAGCTTCCCGTCGCCAAGCGCACCTTCGATCAGATGGTCGACTACCTCGACCACTGACCGACTTCCCCTGGAACGGCCCGCCTCGACCATCACAAAAGGACACCATGACCAGCCACACCGCGCAGTCACCCAACGCCAGCGCCACCGGCGCCGACTGCCCCGCTCGACGACGTGGGAGTGCCGCCCTTGCCGTCACCTCGCTCGTCGTCGCCGCACCGCTGGCGATCCTGGCCGTTGGCGCCATTTTTCCACGCATTCCGGTCCTCGGGGTGCTCGGCTCGTTCACCATCCCGACGGTGGCGCCGTGGGCCTTCGTCCTGGCGCTGGTGGGTATCCTCCTCGCGGCGCTGGCCCTGCGCGCAGGGCGCCGCCGCCTCACCCGTGTCGCGGCAGCCATGAGCGCGCTGGCCTTGCTGGGCACGGGGACCGTGTTCGGCACCCACGTGGTGCTCGCCCATCGCGCCGGGGTCCCCCTCGGGCCGCAGATGTTCTCGATGCAACTCGCCTCCGACGGCCACCCCGACGAGTCCCTGACCTACCTCACCGACCCGACCGGCGCCGCACTGCGCATGGACGTCTACAAGCCCGCCGCTACGGCGGGCAAGGGCGCACCGGTCATGGTCTACGTGCACGGCGGCGGCTGGAACTCCGGCGAGCCCGACGAGACCGCTGCCACGCTTCGCTGGTTCGCCGACCAGGGGTACCTTGTGCTGGCTCCGCAGTACACGCTGGCCAGCGCACAGTTTCCGACGTGGAACATCGCCATGCCACAGGTCGGCTGTGCCCTGATCTGGGCGGGTGAGCACGCCACGAGCCTCGGTGGCGACTCCTCCCGGCTGGCCGTTTTCGGTGGCTCCGCCGGCGGGAACCTGGCCCTGACGACCACCTATGCTGCCGCAGCCGGCACGCTCACCCCCGCCTGCGAGGGCACCGTTCCCAAGGTTTCCGCCGTCGCCGCCGGCGTACCGGCCGTCGACCCCGCCTACGTGTACGACACCCGGGATCCGCTCATGAAGGGCTACACCCAGCAGCTCGTACGCGACTTCCTGGGTGGTACGCCGGACGAGCATCCCGACCGACTGACCGCTGTCCAGGTGCGCACCTACCTGACGCCGAAAGCGCCGCCAACCTTCTTCGGCGCCAGCGTCGGCGACCACATCGTTCCCGTCGAAGGCACCAGCCGCTTCGAGCAGGAGGCGCGGGACGCGGGCGTCGACATCACCGCCCACTACATCCCGTTCAGCGACCACCTCACCCCGGTGCTCAACCACGGTCTGACCGGAGAGACGCTGCGACTCCAGATCCGCGACTTCTTCCGCGAGCACGGGGTCTGACTCAGTATCAGGCCGCGCCCTCAGTCGTCCTCCGGACCCACGAGGACCCGGGCGCGCTCCTGGGACACGAGCCAGGAGGCAAGGGCGCGCACATCCTCAGCGGTGACCTCCTGGAGCAGGCGCAGGTTCTCCCCCATGGAGCGCAGGCGCCCCGTGGTGACCTCGGCGCGCCCCAGGCGACCCATGCGGGCCAGGCTGTCCTCCCCGCCCAGCACCAGGGAGCCGCGGATCTGGCCACGGGCCCGGGCCATCTCGTGCTCGGAGGGACCATGCTCCGCGAGCTTCTCGAACTCCCCGATCATGACGGCGCACACCTCCTCGACATGGTGCGGCGCGCAGCCCGCGTACAGCCCGAAGGCGCCCGCCCCCGCATAGGAGGTGTCGAAGGCGAAGGTGGTGTAGGCCAGGCCCCGCTTCTCGCGTACCTCCTGGAAGAGGCGCGAGGACATTCCCCCGCCCAGGATGGTGGTCAGGACGCTCATCGTCCAGCGCCGCTCGTCGCGCACGGCCAGGCCCTGGCAGGTCAGATAGACATGGGACTGCTCCACGTCTCGCGGCACGGTGACGTCCTGGACGCTCAGCGGGGAGAAGGGCTCGGTCTCAAAGCGCCGTTGACGCGGAGGAGCCGAGGACGAGTCATCCCATCCCGCCGCGGCCAGGTCCGCCGACACGCGCTGACAGACCTCATCATGGTCCACCGCGCCCGCCACCGCCACGACCAGGGCGTCGGAGGTGTAGGTGCGCCGGTAGTGCTCCCACACGGCGTCGCGGGGCACGGCGGTCACGGTCTCGTAGGTGCCGCCGATGGGACGCCCCAGGGGCGTGCCCTCGCCGAAGGCCGCCCGGGCGAAGGCCTCCTGGGCCACATCCGCGGGATCGTCGGCGGCGTCGGCCAGCTCGGAGACGATGACCCCGCGCTCGGTCTCGACCTCGTTGGGATCCAGCAGGGAGGAGGTGACCATGTCGGCCACCACGTCCAGGGCGCCCATGGCGTCGGGCGCCAGGACCCTGGCGTAGTAGGAGGTGTGCTCCTTGGAGGTGGCCGCGTTGGACTCCCCGCCGATCATGTCGAAGGCCTCCGCGATGCCGTGGGCGTCACGCGTGGGAGTGCCCTTGAACAGCAGGTGCTCCAGGAAGTGGGTGGAGCCCTCCTGGCCCGGGGCCTCGTCGCGCGAGCCCACGCCCAGCCACAGGCCGATCGCCGTCGAGCGCAGGCCCGGCACGGACTCGGTGATGACCCGCACCCCGCCGGGCAGGATGGAGCGGCGGGTCAGGGCGCCGTCGTCGATGAGCGAGAGCTCGGCGGCAGGATCGCCTGCGGCGACGCGAGGCAGCTCCACCTCTGCGTAGTCGGTGGAGGAGGCAGCGGCGCCAGCGCGCAGAGGCGCGCCGGGCCCTGGACGGGGGTCGCGTGCTGAGTTGGTCACCGGCAGAGCCTAACGGCTCGGCCCCTGCCAAGGCTCGGGGCCGAGCCTTGGCAGGGGCCGAGCAGAGTCGGACCGGGGATCAGGCGGAGTCGCCCTCGCGCAGCGGCGTGCGCTCCGCGGCTGAGTCTGCGGCCTGGCCGGTGAGGCGGGCCACGGTCTCCTCGATACGGGCCCCCACCCCCTCGTCCACGCTCCTCCAGTACCACAGGGCGCGCTCAAGCACCTCGGGGCGCTCGATCTGCGCCAGGCCGCCCGCGACGGTGTCGACCAGTCGCTGGCGCTGGGCCTCGGTGAAGACCTCGCGCACGAGGATCCCGGCCTGGGAGAAGTCGTCGTCATCCTCGCGCAGGGTCTGGGCGGCCAGGACCATCTCCCCGTCAGCCTCCCATCCGCTCTCCAGGCGGCCCTGCTCATCGGCGTAGGGCCGCCCTGCCGAGTTCGCGGCGTAGGTGGGCTGGGCGCCGGAGTGGAAGTAGCGCATGGGCCCATCGAAGGTGTAGGTGTTGGAGGCCTCGCGCACCTCGGGCAGCGGCTGGTTGACGGGGATCTGATCGTGATTGACCCCCAGCCGGGCGCGCTGGGCGTCGGCGTAGGCGAAGACTCGGGCCAGCAGCATGCGGTCCGGGGAGAAGCCGATGCCCGGGACGATATTCGAGGGGGCGAAGCTCGCCTGGTCGATCTGGGCGAAGAAGTTCTCCGGGTTCTCGTTGAGGGTCAGGGTGCCGACCTCGATGAGCGGGTAGTCGGCGTGGGGCCAGGTCTTGGTCAGATCGAAGGGGTTGATCCGGTAGGTCTTGGCCTCCTCATAGGGCATGACCTGAATGGACAGGGTCCAACTGGGGTAGTCCCCGCGCTCGATGGCCTCGAACAGATCGCGACGGTGGAAGTCGGCGTCCTGACCGGCGATCTCCTCGGCGTCCTGGCCCGACCAGTTCTCCACGCCCTGGTTGGTGTGGAAGTGGAACTTGGTCCAGAAGCGCTCCCCGGCCTCGTTGATGAGCATGTAGGTGTGGGAGCCGTAGCCGTTCATGTGCCGCCAGGTGCGCGGCAGGCCCCGATCGCCCATGAGGTAGGTGACCTGGTGAGCGGTCTCCGGGGACAGGGTCCAGAAGTCCCACTGCATGGTCTGGTCGCGCAGGCCCTTGTCCCCCAGTCGCTTCTGGCTGCGGATGAAGTGGGGGAACTTCATGGGATCGCGCAGGAAGAAGATGGGGGTGTTGTTGCCCACCAGGTCCCAGTTGCCCTCGGTGGTGTAGAACTTCAGGGCGAACCCGCGCACATCGCGCCAGGTGTCCGGGGAGCCGGCCTCACCGGCGACGGTGGAGAAGCGCAGCAGGGCGCGGGTGCGAGCCCCGGGCTGGAAGAGGGCGGCCTTGGTGTACCTGCTGATGTCCTGGGTGATGACCAGCTCGCCGAAGGCTCCCGCTCCCTTGGCGTGGGGCTTGCGGTCGGGGATGTTCTCCCGATTGAAATGAGCCAGAGAGTTGACCAGGTGGTGGTCGTGAAGGAGCAGCGGGCCATCGGGCCCCAGCGTGACGCTCTGGCGATCGCTGGCCGCGGGCGCCCCGTTGAGCATGGTCGACCCGGAGTCATCACCCGGATTGATTGGCTTCTCTGACATATTTCCTCCTTTGGATACGTTGCTCATAATGAGACCACGAAGGGGGGAAGAAGACAAGAGCGCCACGCCCCGGCAGAGCGCGAGCACCCCAAAAGCCAGAGAAGACCTGAAAAAACGGCTCCCGAGCACGGCGGCTCGGGCACACCGGCAGCCGCGGAGCACGGGTGGGATACGGCATTCCCGGCTTGCGGAACGAGGAATGCGCAGGGCCCGGGGCCAGCCCACGGTCACCGCCTGTCAGCCAGTGCCTGGGGACCCCGGGCCCGGGAGCCCGGCCCGCCGCGCCTCGGATCAGGCGCGGCCAGCAGCCGTTGTCAGTCCTCGCGCTCCTCCTCAGCCGTGCGCAGGCGGCGACGACGCGGACGGCGCTCACGGCGCTCGCCCTCGGCCTCGCCGCGCTCACGGCGCTCGCCGCGCTCGGAGAAGCGGGCGGCCTTGCGGGCGGTCTCGCCCTCGGCCTCGGCGGCGAGCTGCTCCTCGGACAGGACCGCGTGCAGCGAGAGCTTGCCCCGCTGGTCGATCTCGGCGAGCTCGACCTGGACCTTGTCCCCCACGGCCAGGACGTCCTCGACGTTCTCCACCCGCTTGCCGCCGACCAGCCGGCGGATCTGGGAGATGTGGAGCAGACCGTCCTTGCCCGGGGACAGGGCCACGAAGGCGCCGAAGGTCGTGGTCTTGACCACGGTGCCCACGAAGCACTCGCCGATCTCGGGCATCTGCGGGTTGGCGATGGCGTTGACGGCGTCGCGGGCGGCCTCGGCCGAGGGGCCGTCGGAGGCGCCGATGTAGACGGTGCCGTCGTCCTCCACGGTCAGGTCCGCGCCGGTGTCCTCCTGGATCTGGTTGATCATCTTGCCCTTGGGGCCGATGACCTCGCCGATCTTGTCCACCGGGATGCGGACCGTCAGCACGCGCGGCGCGGTGGGAGCCATCTCATCAGGGGCATCGATGGCCTGCGCCAGGACGTCGAGGATGAACAGACGGGCGTCACGCGCCTGGCCCAGCGCGCCGGCCAGGACCTCGGAGGGCAGGCCGTCGAGCTTGGTGTCCAGCTGCAGGGCCGTGATGAAGTCACGGGTTCCGGCCACCTTGAAGTCCATGTCGCCGAAGGCGTCCTCGGAGCCCAGGATGTCCGTCAGCGTGGCCCACCTCGTCTCGCCGTCGATCTCATCGTGCATGAGGCCCATGGCGATGCCCGCCACAGGGGCGCGCAGGGGCACTCCCGCGTTGAGCAGGGACAGGGTCGAGGCGCACACCGAGCCCATGGAGGTCGAGCCGTTGGAGCCCAGGGCCTCGGAGACCTGGCGGATGGCGTAGGGGAAGTCCTCCCGGCTGGGAAGGACGGGCACCAGGGCACGCTCGGCCAGGTTGCCGTGCCCGATCTCCCGGCGCTTGGGGGCGCCCACTCGTCCGGTCTCACCGGTGGAGAAGGGCGGGAAGTTGTAGTTGTGCATGTAGCGCTTGTGCGTGACCGGCGACAGGTCGTCGACCTGCTGCTCCATGCGCAGCATGTTCAGGGTGGTCACGCCCAGGATCTGGGTCTCGCCGCGCTCGAAGATGGCCGAGCCGTGCACACGGGGCAGGACCTCGACCTCGGCGGCCAGGGTGCGGATGTCCTTGAGCCCGCGCCCGTCCATGCGCACGCCCTCGGTCAGGGTGCGACGGCGCACCAGCTGCTTGGTCACCGAGCGGAAGGCGGCCTTGAGGGCCTTGTCGTCCTCCTCGGCGGGGAAGGCCTCGGCCAGCGAGGCCAGGACCTCCTCGCGCACCGCGTCCACGGCCAGGTCGCGCTCCTGCTTGCCCTCGGTGGCGATGGCGGCGGCCAGGCCCTTGTCCGCGGCCGCCTTCTCCACGGCGTCGTACTGCTCATCGGAGTAGTCCAGGTAGAGGGGGAACTCCGCGGTGGGCTTGGAGGCGGAGGCGGCCACCTCCATCTGAGCCTGGCACAGCGCCTTGATGTGGGGCTTGGCGGCCTCCAGGCCCTCGGCGACCACGGCCTCGGTGGGGGCCACGGCGCCGGCGGCGATGAGATCCCAGGCGCCCTCGGTGGCCCCGGCCTCGACCATCATGATGGCCACGTCCCCGGAGTCCAGGACGCGACCGGCCACCACCATCTGGAAGGTGGCGCGGCGCTGCTCGGAGTGGCGGGGGAAGGCGACCCACTGCCCGTCGATCAAGGCGATGCGGGTGCCGGCCACCGGCCCGGAGAAGGGCAGTCCGGCGATCTGGGTGGACATGGAGGCCGCGTTGATGGCCAGCACGTCGTAGTCGTCATCGGGGTGGATGGCCAGAACCGTCTCAACGACCTGGACCTCATTGCGCAGGCCCTTGACGAAGGAGGGGCGCAGCGGGCGGTCGATGAGGCGGCAGGCGAGGATGGCCGCGGTTCCCGCGCGACCCTCGCGGCGGAAGAAGGAGCCGGGAATGCGCCCGGCGGCGTACTGGCGCTCCTCGACGTCAACGGTCAGCGGGAAGAAGTCGAACTGGTCCTTGGGGTGCTTGCCCACAGTGGTGGCGGACAGGATGGCGGTCTCGCCATCGAGGTAGGCCATGGCGCTTCCAGCGGCCTGCTTGGCCAGACGGCCCGTCTCGAAGCGCACCACGCGCTTGCCGAAGGAGCCGTTGTCGATCACTGCCTCTGCGGCGGTGACCTCGGGGTCATCAATGAACATCGGTGAGCTATCTCTTTCTCGCGATCAACAGGGCCGTGCCGTGGCCTCCGATCGAGGCCCACGGAGCGGACCGCCCCCCCACAATGGCGCATCATGCACAATGAGGGAGCGCAGCTCCGGAGGCCACCACCGAAAACCGGGCCGGCTACCGCGCCACAGGGGTCCTGGAGCGCGGGGCCGCGTTTTGCGCGCCTGCGCGGACGCTGCCGCGGAGATCTTACCGTGAGGTGGCCCGCATTGCCCTACCCGCGGGTGAGCGAGTACGTGAGATGGGCCGCCCACGAGCCGTCGTCCCCTCGCCCGCCACAGCCGCGGGCAACGGTCCGAATATCGGCCAGCCCCGGGGAACATACGCGCTGGCCTGGGATGATGGGCCTTGGCCCACCTGAGGCCCACCTGAGCAGGGGCGCTCACCCGGTCCTGGCACGAGGACTCCCCACCGACATGTGCGGCGATGCCGTCTGCCGATGGGGAGTTCGATTCAGCGGGCCCGGGGGCTCAGCGGCGGATGCCCAGGCGCGCGATGAGGGAGCGGTAGCGCTCGATGTCCTCCTTCATGAGGTAGTCCAGGAGGCGACGGCGCTTGCCGATGAGCAGGTAGAGGCCACGGCGCGAGTGGTGGTCGTGGGTGTGGCCCTTGAAGTGCTCGGTGAGGTTGGAGATGCGCTCGGTCAGGACTGCGACCTGCACCTCCGGAGAGCCCGTGTCACCCTCGTGCGTGGCGTACTCGGCGATGATCTCCTGCTTTCGCTGCGGGGTGACCGACATGCGGACTCCTTAAACATCTCGTTGCACGGAGCGCCGGGGCATGTTCTCCCGGGCATGACTCATCCGTGGCCGATCGACGGCCCGCCAACACTACCAGCGCACGGCCGCACCGGGCCCGCCGTCGGCTGTGGGAACCGGCACAGGCGCCGCCCACGGGGGCCGGCGGCTCAGCGCCCACCGCGCGCCCACCGCGCGCCCATCGCGCCTACTGGGCGGTGACCTCCTCGGGGTCGATGGGACCGGGGACCGGGACGCCCAGGATGGCGGCGGTCTGCTCGATATCGATGCGCATCCGCTCCAGCAGGGGCTCCAGTCCGTCGAAGGCGAGCATGGGCCGCAGGTGCTCGACCAGCTCGATGCCCACCTCCTCGCCGTAGAGGTTGAGATCGGCGCGCCCCAGCACATGAGCCTCGACGGTGCGCCGGGGGACGTCGTCGAAGGTGGGATTGGTGCCGATGGAGATCGCGGCGGGCAGGCGCTCCTGGAGGCCCCCCACCGCCCCGTTGCGCACGAGCCAGCCGGCGTAGACGCCGTCGGGCGGGACGACGCCGGCCGTGGCGGCCTCGAGATTGGCGGTGGGGAAGCCGAGCTCCCGCCCGCGGCGCAATCCGTGGACCACGGTTCCGCGCAGGCGGTGGGGGCGCCCGAGGATCTCGCAGGCCTGGCGCACCTCGCCGCGGCTCAGGCACTGGCGGATCCAGGTCGAGGACCAGCGCCTGCCCTGCTGGGAGCTCACCGCGGTGAGGATCTCGACATCCATGCCGCACTGCCGGCCGATCTCCTCCAGGCTGGCGGCATCACCGGCATTGTCGCGCCCGAAGCGCACGTCATCGCCCACGACGATCGCGCGCGCCCCCAGCAGGCCCGCCAGCCAGGTCCTCACGAACTCCTCGGGGCTCTGGGCGGCGAAGTCCAGGTCATAGGCGATCACCAGGACGGCGTCCAGGCCCAGGGCCTCCAGGGAGACCAGGCGATCGGTCAGGGAGGTCACCAGCGGCAGATCCTCCTGGGGGCGGTGGACGAGGCGGGGATGCGGGTCGAAGGTGACCGCGACGGCCAGCGGCGCCGGCCCGGGCCGCCACTGACGAGCGCGCTCCACCACGCGCTCCAGGATCGCCTGATGCCCGCGGTGGACGCCGTCGAAGATGCCGATGGTCACCACGGCGCCCGGGCCACCGGGCTCACTCAGGCTCGCGGGCACCTGCTCGGCGCCGTACCAGACCTCCACTGCAACTGTTCCTGTTCGTCATCGGCTGATCGATCTCACCAGCGGGCGGAGCGCCCAGCCAGTCGCGGGTCAACATTGCCACGCCTGGGCGAAGGGGCGCGAACCCGGACCGACGACGACGCATCACATCCCCATCACGCCTCGGCCGGCACATGCTTGCCAGGCGTACCCAAGTCGCGGTACCCTAATCTCGACCGACGGTCGGTCGAGACACTGAAAGCCCGGCATTCAGCCACACCGCCCGACCATCTCGATCACCCCGACACCCATTGGCCCAGCACGGATCAGCACGGAGGCGAGGAACGATGCCACCAACCGCCAAGCGAGTCTCCAAGCCGGCCTCCCAGCGCCGCACCGAGATCCTCGACGCCGCCCATAGCCTGTTCATCACCAAGGGCATCCAGGCCACCTCGGTGGAGGACATCCTGACGGAGGTGGGCATCGCCAAGGGCACGCTCTACTACCACTTCTCCTCCAAGGACGACATCCTGCGCAGCCTGGTCGAGCGCACCACTGCACGCGTCTCGGCCCAGGCCCAGGCCGTCGCCGACTCCCCGATGCCGGCCATCCCCAAGTTCCTGGCGGTCATGGCCGCGGCCCGGGCGGAGGACTCCGAGATCGCCCTGGCCGCCGAGCTCCACACCACCGGCCACGACGAATTCCATCTCATGTCGATCCTGGGCACGATCCGCGCCCTGACCCCGATCCTGGTCGGGGTGGTCGAGGAGGGGATCGCCGAGGGCTCCTTCACCACCGACCACCCCCGGGAGGTCATCGAGATCATCCTCACCGCCGCCGGGATGCTCCTGGACACCGGCATCTTCATCGGCGAGGAGGACCAGATCCCCCGGCGCACCGCGGGCCTCATCCACGCCGCCGAGGTCCTGCTGGGCACCCAGCCCGGGGCGCTGGCCCAGGCCATGGAGGGCGTGGAGGGCATCGAGGGCATGCAGGGCATGGAGGGCTCAGCATGAGGCACCTGTCCATCCTGCTGATCGGCGCACTGGTCAACTCCGTGGGATCAGGGCTGACCGCCTTCGGCCTGGCCATCTTCGCCTACGAGGCCTACGGCACCGCCTCAGCGGTCGCCCTGGTCCAGCTGTGCGCCTTCGCCCCGATCATCCTGCTGGCCCCCGCGGCCGGGGCCCTGGCCGACCGCTTCGACCGCCGCCTCATGATGCTCATCGGCGATGGCGGCTCCGTGGTGGGCCTGGCCGTCATCATGATCGCCCTGAGCAGCCCCGAGCCGCGCCTGAGCCACATCCTGGCCGGAGTCGTCATCTCCTCCTGCCTGGCCGCATTGACCGAGCCCGCGCTGCGCGCCTCGGTGAGCGACCTGGTCGAGCCCAAGGACCATGTGCGCAGCGCCGGCCTCCTGCAGGCCGCCGGATCGGCGCGCTACCTCCTGTCCCCCATCGCGGCCGGAGCCCTGCTCCCCCAGGTGGGACTGCCCGGACTGCTGATCATTGACGCGGCCACCTGCCTGGTCACCGCGGGATGCTCGGGCGCGGTCATGCGCGCCGTGGGTCGCAGGGCCGCGAGCGTCACCGGGTCCGCCAGTATCACCGACCAGCTGCTGGGAGGCTGGCGCGCGGTGAGGGGGGACCGCGCCGTGCGCGCCCTGGTCGGGCTCATGACCGTCATGACCCTGCTCATCGGCATGCTGCAGGTCCTGCTCAAGCCCATCGTGCTGCCGTATGTCGACGCCGCCGCCATGGGGCGCATCGAGACTCTGGCCGCCGCCGGCATCCTGGTGGGGGCGGCATCGGTGGCGGCGCTGGCCAAGGCCCAGCCCACCGCGCTGCTGATCATCGGCACCGCGGCCACCGGGGCGGCCATGATCGGGCTGGCACTGCGGCCCTGGCCCTGGTGGGTGGCGCTGTGCGGATTCGCCGTCTTCGCCTCCCTGGCGCTGTGCCAGGCGGGGGCCGACGCCCTGGTTCGCCGCGCGATCCCGCAGGACCACCAGGCGAGGGCATGGGGGACCATCAGCCTGATCACCCAGACGGGCTACATCCTGGCCTATCTGAGCGCCGGTCCCCTCGCCGACGGCGTGCTCTCCCCGCTGCTCGCCCGTGACGGTGCGCTGTCCCCCGGCCTGGCAGGCGTCATCGGCACAGGGCCCGGGCGCGGGGCCGCCGCCCTCGTGGCGCTGGCGGGAGTGGCCACCCTCGCCCTGGCGGGCGTCCTGGCCCGGCGCCGTCACGACCTGTCCGCCCATTCGCCGACCCCGCCCGGAGCCCGGCGGTCCACATCTCATTGCCCGAACGATGCTGCCCCTGGCAGCGCCAGGATGGAGGCCTGGTCATGCTGAGACGACTCCTGAAGGCGGACCTGAGGCGCAGCTCCGCTGTCGCCCTGACACTGGCGGCGCTGATCGCCCTGGCCGCCATGCTCATGTCGGCGGCGACATCGCTGATCGTCGATACGACCGCCGCGACCAATCGGCTCTCACAGCGCGCCAAGGCGCCCGACCTGGTGCAGATGCACTCCGGGCAGGCCGATGCCCAGGCGATCCAGGCGTGGGCGGAGTCCCGCGAGGAGGTGGTCGACCACGAGGTCATCAAATCCCTGCCCCTGCCGCGCCAGGAGCTGTGGATCGGTGGGGCCAACCAGGCCGACTCCTACAACGAGCCCGCCTTCGTCACCGCCCCCCAGCGCATCGACCTGCTGCTGGATGAGGACGGCGATCCCGTCCATCCTCGCCCCGGGGAGATCGCGCTGCCGATCCACTACAGCGCGATCGGCGCGGCCCAGGTGGGCGACACCGTGGTCGTCGACACCGGGGAGCTGCGCCAGGAGCTCAAGGTGGTGGCCTTCGTCAGGGACGCCCAGATGAACGCCGCGATGGTCCCCTCCAAGCGCCTAGTGGTCAGTCCTGAGGACTTCGCCGCCCTGGAGCCGCATATCGCCGAGCCGGAGTACTTCATCGAGTTCGATCTGACCGACTCCGCCCGGCCCGCCTCGGTGATCGACGCCTACAAGGCGGCGGGCCTGCCGGCCACGGGCATCCATGTCGATGCCTCGATGCTCCAGCTCATGAATGCCGTGAGCACCATGCTCATCGCGGCCGTGGCGCTGGTCGTGGCGCTCGTCCTGGTGGTGGTGTCCATGCTGGCGCTGCGCTACACGGTGCTGGCCGCCATCGAGGCGGACCTCGCTCAGATCGCGGTTCTCAAGGCGATCGGCGCTCCCCCCGCGCAGATCCGGCGCCTCTACCTGCTCAAGTACCTGGTGCTGACCCTGGTGGGCTCGGTTGTGGGCTACGTGGCCGGCCAGCCGCTGGCCGCCGCCCTGGGCGCCCCGGCCCAGCTCTACCAGGGCACGCCTCCCACCACGGTGTGGAGCGTGGGGCTCCCCATTCTCGCCGTGCTCCTCCTGGCGCTGAGCGTCATCGGCCACACCTCGATGACCCTGAGGCGGCTGGGCAGGATCTCGGTCATCGACGCACTGCGCAGCGGGACCAGCGCCTCGCTGCGACACCGGCGGCATCGGTGGCGCCTGTCGCGCTCGCGCCGCATGCCGGTCCAGCAGTGGCTCGGGCTGCGCGAGGCGCTGCGCCCGTCCAACGCCCTGCTGCTGGGGGTCCTGGCCCTGTGCACCGTCACCATGGTGCTGCCGCTGAGTGTCGCCTCCACCCTGGACAACCCGCGGATCACCACCTACCTGGGCGTGGGCCAGACCGATCTGCGCATCGATGTGCGCCCCGGGACCCAGGACCTGAAGGATGTGGAGGCCGCGGTCGCCTCAGACTCGCGCATCTCCCGGCACACCACGGTGCTGCGCCGCAGCTACGCCATGCGCGCGCCGGATGGGGCATGGGAGTCGGTCCTCATCGATATCGGCGATCACCAGGCCTTCCCCATGCAGTACATGACCGGCAGGGGGCCCCGCTCCCCCCAGGAGATCTCCCTGTCCTACAACCAGGCCAAGGCGGTCGGCGCCGAGGTCGGCTCCAGCGTCGCCGTGCAAACCGCCGGTGGACAGCGCGACCTGACCGTCACGGGGATCTACCAGGACATCACCAACAACGGCCTGACCGCCAAGGCGCTGTTCGACGACGGCGCCCCGGCCCTGTGGCAGTTCATCTATGCCGATGCTAAGCAGGACAGCCAGCAGGGGGCCATCGCCCGTGACCTCAACGAGAGGCTGCCGGGGGTCCAGGTGACCTCGACCGCCGAGCACTCCTCCCAGCTCTTCGGGGCGACCTCCTCCCAGATCCGCGTCATCGCGGCGCTGTCCTGCGTGGTCGCCCTGGGCCTGACATTCCTCATCACGGTGCTCTTCGCGGTCCTCGTCCTGTCCCGGGAGCGGTCTCAGGTGGCCGTCCTGACAGCGCTGGGCTGCACCAGGCGAGCCATCGGCGGGCAGTACCTGACCCGCTTCGGCCTGATCACGGCCGCGGGCATCGCCCTGGGCCTTCTGGCCTCCATGACCCTGGGAGAGTCGGCGATCGGCCTGGTCCTGGCCTCTCGGGGAGCGCCGAGCTTCCACCTGCTTCCCGAGCCGCTCGTGGTGGGCCTGGTCCTGCCCGGCGCGCTGGTCCTGACCGTCCTTGGCGCCATCTGCCTGGCCCTGCGGCGCCTGTCCACCATCACCCTGACCACCAGCGAGTAAGGAGAGCATCCATGAGCAGCACCGCCCAGGCGCCGCAGGCGTCCCCAGGAGCCCCCATTCTTCGGGCTCGGGGACTGACCAAGGCCTATAACGCCCCCGTCCTGGAGGACCTGGACCTGGATATCGCCGCCGGGGAGTTCGTCGCCATCATGGGCCCCTCGGGCTCGGGCAAGTCCACCCTCCTGCACTGCCTGAGCGGCATGACCCGGCCCTCGAGCGGGTCGGTCCACCTGGAGCGCACCGATCTGGCCTCCCTTGATGAGCGCCGGCTCTCCGAGCTGCGCCTGTCGCGCTTCGGCTTCGTCTTCCAGCAGGCCCATCTCATGTCCACGCTGTGCCTGCTGGACAACGTGGTCCTGCCCGGGCTCCTGGCCGGCAGGCGACCTCGCCCCGAGGTCGAGGCCCGGGGCAAGCGGCTCATGGCCACCATGGGGATCGGCGAGCTGGAGGGCAGCGATATCACCGAGGTCTCCGGGGGCCAGCTCCAGCGGGCGGGGATCTGCCGGGCCCTCATCAATGAGCCGGAGGTGATCTTCGCCGATGAGCCCACCGGGGCGCTGAACTCCACCACCGCCCTGCAGATCCTCGACCTGCTCGGGCAGATCCACGCCTCGGGCTCAACCCTGGTCATGGTCACCCACGATGCGCAGGTGGCGGCTCGGGCCAGCCGGGTCCTGGTCCTGGTCGACGGCAGGATCGTCGAGGACCTTGACCTGGGGGCCTACCAGGAGGCCCAGGCCGGCCAGCGCCTGGAGGCCGTCTCCAGGGCCCTGCAGCGCCAGTCGGTGTGAGTGGCCCGAGGGCGGCCCGCGCCGCTCACCCCTGCTCGGGACCGGCCGCGGCCCGGCCGCCCTGGCGGCCCGGTGCCGGCCCCCTGCCGGCACCGTGCTGGCTCAGTGCCCGCCGCAGCCGCAGCCGGAGCGCCCGTGGGCGTGAGCACGACCGTGAGCGTGACCATGCCCGTGTCCGCCGCAGCCGCAGCCTCCGGTCGCCGAGGCGGAGACATCACGCAGACCCAGGGTGTTGCCGGCCTTGCGGCCGGGGACGACGCCTGAGGCCTCAGGCGCCTGGGCGCCACCGGCCGACGAGCCGGTGGCGGCCGTGGGGTCATCACCGCTCGAGGAGTCTGTGACCTCGGAGGGCTCGGGCCTCTCGTAGCCCTCCCCCACAGGCTGGGCCACGCGCGGGGCGGCGGCGCGCTCCTGGGCGCCGCCGTGACCGCCGCAGCCGCAGCGGCAGCCCGAGCGGGCTCCCGTCGTCTCCGATCCTTCCTGCTGGGGCTCAGGGCGCTGGGTCGTGTCAGCCATGGCAGTTCCTGCCTTTCAGGTGGGGCGGCCCGCGCCTGGATCAGGCAGGATCCAGGACGAGTACGGGGCGGGCCTTATGGCCCTTGCGCACCAACAGTGCCACGACACTGCCCGACGGGGCGAACCCGGCGACCACCCCACCGCTGGTCGCCGAGGCGATGGGGCGAACCGGGGATCGGCGTGAGTCCAGGATCTGCTCATCAAGGAACTGGCCGTGGCGCAGGGCCTGAGCCTGAGCCTGGCTCAGCTCGACCGACTCGAAGCACAGGCGCGCGGCCTGGGCCATGGGCATGACGGCCAGGCCCCGGGGCTGGGATGCGGCGGCGTCGTCCTGAACCTGGGCGGACAGCGCCTCCAGGGTGGCGGCCCACCCCACCTCCAGGGGGCCAACGGCGCTGCGGCGCAGCGCGATCAGGTGGGCCCCGCAGCCCAGCCCCCGTCCCAGGTCGCGGGCGATGGCCCGCACGTAGGTCCCCGAGGAGCAGGCCACCTCGACGTCGATATCCACCACGGGGGTGCCATCCTGGGCGCTGGCGGCCCTGGGCTCCCCAATGAGATCCAGGGCGCTGATAACCACCTGCCGCGCCTCCAGCTCAACCTGCTCGCCATCGCGCACACGGGCGTAGGAGCGCACGCCGTCGACCTTGATGGCGGACACGGCGCTGGGGACCTGCATGACCGTCCCGGTCAGGCAGGCCAGGGCCCGCGTGATGCGCGGGGCATCCACCTGCCGGGCCGTGCATCCCGATGAGGCGGTGATCCGTCCCTCGGCGTCCTCGGTGCTGGTCTCCTGCCCCAGGCGGATAGTGGCCCGGTAGGCCTTGTCGGCCCCCACCAGATGGGTCAGGAGGCGGGTGGCGCGCCCGATGCCCACCACGAGCAGTCCCGTGGCCATGGGGTCCAGGGTGCCGGCATGGCCCACCTTGCGGGTGGCGGCCAGTCGGCGCACGGCGCCGACGACGTCATGGCTGGTGATTCCAGCGGGCTTGTCCACCAGGAGCAGGCCGTCGCCGGCCGTGACCGCCCCGCGGGGGACCCGCGGCCGGGGAGGCCGGGAATCGCCCGCCGCCGAGCCCTGGCCCCGGGCCGTCGGGCGCTCGGGGCTCACAGCGCCCCGTCCCGCTCCTGGGCCCCGTCGCCGGGCTCAGGCCGGTCCTCCGCCCGGCCCGCCCCATCAGGGCCGGCCTCGTCCTTGTCCGCCGGGTCATGGCGGTAGGGGTCGGCCTGCCCGGCATAGGTGGCGCCCTGGGCGCTGCGGGCGATCTGCTCATCGCGGACCTTGGCCTGAGCCAGGGCGTCCTCGAAGGTCTTGGCCGTGGTGGGCAGCGCGTCGAGCTGGAAGGACAGGGAGGGCGTCAGGCGGATGCCCAGCGCCTTGCCGACCTCGGAGCGGATGAGACCGGTGGCCGACTTCAGGGCCCTGGCGGTGTCAGCGCGCTCCTCATCGGAGCCGTAGACCGTGTAGAAGACGGTGGCCTGCTGAAGATCACCGGTGACGCGGACATCGGTGATTGTCACGAAGCCGAGCCGGGGGTCCTTGATACGGCCTCCCAGGAGGCGGGCGACGGTCTCGTGGATGCGTTCAGCCACCTTGCGGGCGCGTGCGGCGTCGGCCATGGGGTCCTCCTGGGGTCGTGTCTGCTGGGCGCGCCTATTGTGCCCTGCCGGCGGCAGGACGAGTAAAGTCCCGTGCCACCGCACGCATGAAGGAGACCCGAATGCCCTCATCCACCGGGTCCCACCCCGCCTCCCCCAGCACCGCCGACCAGGCCTCGACCAGCGCCTCGGGCATGGCCCTGGTGGTGGGCTGCTACGTGCTGTGGGGCTTCTTCCCCCTGTACTTCCGCCTGCTCGACGCCGCCGGGAGCGTGGAGATCATCGGCCACCGGATCATCTGGGCGATGGTGACCTGCCTGCTGCTCATCGCCGTGCGCCGGCGCTGGTCCGCGATCCGCCGACTGCTGACCACCCCCAGGCTGGTGCTGAGCGCCTCGGTGTCAGGAGTCCTGGTCTCGGTCAACTGGCTCGTCTACGTCTACGGGGTCAACACCGGTCGCACCGCGGATGCGGCCCTGGGCTACTTCATCAACCCGCTGGTCACGGTGGCCCTGGCGGCCCTGGTCCTGGGTGAGAGGCTGCGGCCCGCTCACCGCGCGAGCCTGGCCCTGGCGGCGGCCGGGGTGGGTGTGCTGGTGGTCATGCAGGGCTCGCTGCCGTGGATCTCGCTGGCACTGGCCTTCAGCTTCGGCCTGTATGGGCTGGTCAAGAAGCGGGTGGCGCGCCAGGTCGATGCGCTGACCGGCCTGTGCGCCGAGACCCTCATCGTCTCGCCCGTGGCCCTGGCCTATCTGGGGTGGCTGGCCGCCCACGGGCAGGCGGCGGTCCAGGGCCCGCAGGGCTCGGCGTGGCTGGGGGCGCTGCTGGTGCTGGCCGGGCCGGTCACGGCCGCGCCCCTGCTGCTCTTCGCGGCCGGGACCCGGCGGGTGCCGCTGTCCGTGGTGGGCCTGAGCCAGTACTTCGCGCCGATCATCCAGTTCCTCCTGGCCTGGCTGGTCTTCCATGAGGAGATCCCGCCGGCCCGCTGGGCGGCCATGGTCCTGGTGTGGATGGCGGTGGCCGTCTTCGTCGCCGACGCCCTGCGCCAGCTCGCGCGCACCCCCGGCCGCAGCCAGCGCCCCTGAGCAGCCCTGAGCGGCCCGAGACCACGCCTCATCCTCCACGCCGACGGCGGCCGGTCACCCCGGGTGGGGCGGCCGGCCGCCGTCGTCTGCCGTGAGCGCCGGATCAGTCGCGCGGCTTCTCGCGCATCTCCCAGGTCTCGATGACATCGCCCTCGGCGATGTCCTTGAAGCCCAGGTTGATACCGCACTCGTAGCCCTCGCGGACCTCGGTGACATCGTCCTTCTCGCGGCGCAGGGTCTCGATGGACAGATCCCCGTTGACCACGACGCCGCCGCGCACCAGGCGGGCCTTGGCGCCCCGCTTGATGATGCCGGAGCGCACGATGGAGCCGGCGATCGAGCCGAACTTCGAGGAGCGGAAGACCTGGCGGATCTCGGCGCTGCCGAGCTCGACCTCCTCATAGATCGGCTTGAGCATGCCCTTCATGGCGGACTCGACATCCTCGATGGCCTGATAGATCACCGAGTAGAACTTCATGTCCACACCCTCGCGGTCGGCGATCTCCGAGACGCGCTCGGCGGGCCGGACGTTGAAGCCGATGATGACCGCGGAGTCCACAGTGGCCAGGTTGACATCGTTCTGCGTGATGGCGCCCACCCCGCGGTGGATGACGCGCAGCGCGACCTCCTCGCCCACGTCGATCTTGAGCAGGGAGTCCTCCAGGGCCTCAACGGCACCCGAGGAGTCTCCCTTGAGGATGAGGTTGAGGGTGTCGACCTTGCCCTCCTTGAGAACATCGGTGAGGTTCTCCAGGGACACGCGCTTGCGGCGCTTGGCCAGCAGGGCGGCGCGCTCGGCGGCCTCGCGCTTGTCCGCGATCTGACGGGCGGTGCGGTCGTCGGGCGACACGATGAAGGAGTCGCCGGCGCTGGGCACATTGGTCAGTCCCAGGACCAGGGCGGGGCGCGCGGGCCCGGCCTCGGTCAGGGCCTGGCCGTGCTCGTCGAACATGGCCCGCACGCGCCCATAGGCGCTGCCCGCAACGATCGGGTCGCCCACGCGCAGGGTGCCGCGCTCGACCAGGATGGTCGAGACCGCGCCGCGGCCCTTGTCGAGCTTGGCCTCGATGGTCACGCCGCGCGCATCCATCTCCGGGTTGGCCCGCAGGTCCAGGGCGGCGTCGGCGGTCAGCAGCACGGCCTCAAGCAGGTCGTCGATGTGAAGGCGCTGCTTGGCGGAGATGTCCACGAACATGGTCTCGCCGCCGTACTCCTCGGGCACCAGGCCGTACTCGGTGAGCTGGCCGCGGATCTTGTCCGGGTTGGCGCCCTCCTTGTCGATCTTGTTGACCGCCACGACGATGGGCACATTGGCGGCCTGGGCGTGGTTGAGGGCCTCAACCGTCTGAGGCATGACCCCGTCATCGGCGGCGACCACCAGGATCGCGATGTCGGTGACCTCGGCGCCGCGGGCGCGCATGGCCGTGAAGGCCTCGTGACCGGGGGTGTCGATGAAGGTGATGGGCCGAGTCTCCCCGCCCAGCTCGACGCGCACCTGGTAGGCGCCGATGGACTGGGTGATGCCGCCGGCCTCGCCGGCCACCACGTCGGTGGAGCGGATCGCGTCCAGCAGCTTGGTCTTGCCGTGGTCGACGTGGCCCATGACGGTGACCACCGGGGGCCGCGGGGCCAGGTTCTCATCATCCTGGTCGGGATCCAGGTCGATGTCGAAGGACTCCAGCAGCTCGCGGTCCTCGTCCTCGGGGGAGACGATCTGGACGTCGTAGCCCAGCTCGGCCCCCAGCAGGGCGAAGGTGTCCTCGTCCAGGGACTGGGTGGCGGTGGCCATCTCGCCCAAATGGAACAGGACGGTGACCAGGGCTGCCGGGTTGGCGTTGATCTTCTCGGCCAGGTCCGTCAGCGTGGCCCCCTGGCGCACGCGCACCGGGGTGGAGCCATCACCGCGCGGGACGATGACACCGCCGATCGACGGCGCGCTCTGCTGCTCGAACTCCTGGCGCTTGGCCCTCTTGGACTTGCGTCCGCGCGGAGCGCCTCCACCGCGACCGAAGGCGCCCTGGGTGGAGCCGCGCCCACCACGGCCGCCGCGGGCTCCCCCGAAGCCGCCGCCGGGCCGGCCCGAGCCACCGCCGGCTCCCGGACGGCCGGAACCGCCGCCGGGACGGCCACCACGACCACCCGAGCCGGAGCGCGCCGGGGCGCCGGGGCGCCCGATCGAGGACTGGCCGGGCATCATGCCCGGGTTGGGGCGGGGGCCGCCGGGGCGAGGACCGCCCTGGGGGCGCGGGCCCGCGCCGCCGCCCTGGGGCGGACGGGGCCCTGCCGGGCGGGAACCGCCCGAACCGCCGGGTCGGGGCATGCCCTGAGCGCTCGCGTAGGGGTTGTTGCCCGGGCGCGGACCGCCTCCGCGACCGCCCTGGCGGCCTCCGCGGCCGCCGGGGCGGGGCATGCCCTGGGCGGTGGCGAAGGGGTTGTTGCCCGGGCGCGGTGCGCCGGGACGGGGGCCGGGAGTGGGAGCGCCCGGGCGCGGGCCGGGAGTGGGCCCCGCGTCACCGGAGGCCTGCGCGGCCGGCTTGGGCGCGCTGGGGCGGGGGCCGGGCCTGCCCGAGGCAGGGGCCGCGGCCTGTGCGGCCTGCGGACTCGAGCCTGCGCCCTGAGCAGGAGCGGGCCGGGCGGCCTGGCCGGAGGCCGGGTCCTTGGGCGCGCTGGGACGGGGGCCGGGCCTGCCCGCATCAGTGGCCTCGCGGGCCTGGGCGGACTCGGCGACCGCGGGCTCGGCGGGCTCGGTCCTGCTGTGCGCCTTGGGGGCGCCGGGCTTGGGGGCCTTGGACTGCCCGGAGGCCGCGGGCTTGGCCGCGGGCCCTGGCTTGGGGGCGGGCCTGGAGGCAGGGGCGGCCTTGGGGCCTCCTGAGGCCTGGGGGGCCGCGGCTCCGAAGTGCTCGCGGACCCGGCGAGCAACGGGGGGCTCGACCGTGGAGGACGCCGCCTTGACGAACTCTCCCTGGTCCTTGAGCCAGGCCAGAATCACCTTCGAGGTGACCTTCTTGCCAGAGGGGTCGAGCTCCTTGGCGAGCTCATGAACGCGTGGTTTAGCCACTTTTCTCCTGTCCGGTTACCCACCCCGGACAGGGTGGGTGCTTCTAGAGGCAGCTCATCGCTGGGTACTCATCGGGTGCCCATCAGCTTCCTACCCGCCTTCGCAATCGATCAGTCCGCCGCCCGGTTGGGCGTCGGGGTTCCGCTGGGGCCGCGGCGCTCCAGCCACTGGCGCACCGCATCCGCGTCCAGCGGTTGGGTGGTGCGCAGTGCCCGCCCGAAGGCGCGCCGCCGCTCAGCGAGGGTCAGGCACTGTGGATCCGGGTGGATCCAGGCGCCGCGCCCGGGCCGGATGGCACGGGCATCGACGTCGAGCTGTCCGCTTGACGTCACCACCAGGCGCAGGAGCTGCGCCCGGGGGGCCTTCCCACGGCAGCCGATACAGGTGCGCTCAGGCACATGCGGGGTGCGAGCCACCGTCCGTATGCGTCCTTCCACTCGTTCAGCCGCCTGCGCGAGCACCGCCCAGGAGCGGGCCCGCGGGGTTCCGCGGTGAAGTCTACCGCCAGGCGCCAGGCCCTTCAGTCGGCCAAGTCTGAGGGACCTGTCACGTCGTCCGCCCGGGATTCGTGGCCGGGGGCGATCTCCCCGGACTCGGCATCGGCGTGGATATCGATCTTCCACCCGGTCAGGCGGGCGGCCAGGCGGGCGTTCTGCCCCTCCTTGCCGATGGCCAGGGAGAGCTGGAAGTCGGGGACGACGGCGCGAGCGGTGCGCTCCTCGGCGTCGAGCACCCGCACCGAGGAGACCCTGGCCGGCGACAGGGCATTGGCCACGAAGCGCGCCGGGTCCTCGGAGTAGTCGACGATATCGATCTTCTCCCCGCCCAGCTCGGTCATGACCGAGCGCACGCGCTGACCCATGGGACCGATGCACGAGCCCTTGGCATTGACCCCGCGGGTACGGGCGCGCACGGCCATCTTGGTGCGGTGCCCGGCCTCGCGGGCGATGGAGACGATCTCGACGTCCCCGGAGACGATCTCGGGGACCTCGCGCTCGAAGAGCTTGCGCACCAGCCCGGGGTGGGTGCGCGACAGGAGGATCTGGGCGCCCTTGATCCCGCGGGAGACATCGGTGACGTAGGCGCGCACGCGGTCCCCGTGGCGGTAGCGCTCGCCGGGGACCTGCTCATGGGGCGGCATGATCCCCTCGTGATCCTCGTCCAGGCGCACATGCACGATGCGCGGGTCGCGGCCCTGCTCGACCGTGCCCGAGATCAGCTCGCCGGTCTTGTCCTTGAAGGCGCCCAGGACCTCGAAGTCACGACGGTCCTGAATGCGCTGGACGATCACCGAGCGCGCCGTGGCCTGGGCGATGCGCCCGAAGTCGTCGGGAGTGTCGTCGAAGTACTCCCCGGTGGGCCGGTCATCCTCGTCGACCTCGGGGGCCAGGACGCTCATGTGCCCCGTGCGGCGGTCGATCTCCACGCGGGCCCCGCGGATCGCCCCGGGAACCTTGGAGTAGGCGCCCAGGATGGCGTCCTCGATGGCGGGCAGGAGGTTGTCCAGGTCGATGCCCAGCTCGTCGGCGGCGCCTCTCAGCTCCGGCATGTTGATGTCCATGATGGGTCCTCTCTGGTCCGCGGGCGGGGCGTGTGGTCGATGGGCGCGCTCGGCGCGGGTCAGGGGCCGGTGACGATCATGCGGGCCTGGTCGATCTCGGCAAGGGCGATGATGCGGCGCTCGCCACCGGCCTCGAGGACGAGGGCATCGTCGTCGGCCGAGATGACGGTTCCGGTGATCCGGCCCTGGGCGGTGTCCACCGCCGCCCCATGGCCGACGGCGCGGCGGAAGTGCCGGGGCGTGCTCAGCGGGCGCTCGGCCCCTGGCGTGGAGACCTCCAGGGTGTACTGGCCCGCGATGGGGTCGGCCTCATCGAGTGCCTGGGAGACGGCTGAGGTGACCTCGCCCAGGCCGTCGAGGTCCAGGTCCCCGGGGCCATCGGGAAGATCGACGAAGACCCTCACCACGGAGTGCTTCCCGGCCCGGGTGGTCCGCACTCCCTCCAGGAAGAGCCCGCAGCCGGAGACAACCGGCCCCAGCAGCTCGGTCAGGCGCTGCGTCAGGGCATCAGCACGCGGGTCCGCCTTGCTTGCCATGGGTCGGGCTCCTCCCCTATCGGCCCGTGAGGGCGTGGTCAGGTCGGGATCATGCTACCTGCCATGGCAGGATCAGCGGATGATGAGCCCCAACGCGCCCCAGCCCTCCCACGGCCCCCTCCGCCGATCGGCGCGCCGCGCCGGCGCGCTGGCCCTGACCGCCTGCCTGATCGCCGCGGGCGGCTGCGGCCTGCGGATGGGCGAGGGCTCGCCGGCCTCCCTGGAAACCCCCTCCCAGGCCCAGGCCCAGCGCGACGCCCTGGCCCGCCAGGCGGTGCTCATCTCCACCACCGCCCAGGTGGTCTCCGCCACGGGCGCCGAGGGGTCCCAGACCGCCGTCTCCGTGCACTCCAGCGCCCAGGCCCAGGTCGAGGCCCTGGGCGGGGTGTGGCAGCCCTGGGCGACCGCGGTGCCCACCACCTATCCCACGGCCACTCCCCTGGCCACTGCCGGATCGGATGCCACGACGGCGGACCTCCTCGCCGCCCTCCAGCACGGGGCGACGATGGCCACGCAGGCCTCCTTCAACGCGACCGACCCCGCCGAGGCCCAGCTCTACGCCTCCCTGGCGGCCTCCTGGAGCGCCTCGGTCGAGATCCTGGCTCCCGGGACCATCGAGACCTCGCCCCGCAGCTCCAAGGAGTCCCAGGCCGGCAGTCAGAGCCTCAGCGGCGAGCTCGTCAGGGCCTATGACGCCGCCCGGTACGCCTGCCAGGAGGTGGCGGCCCGCAGCCAGGGCTCTGATCGGGAGCTGGCCTCCGATGACGCCGCGGTGGCCTCCGCCGTGGTCAACGCCGCGGTGTCCGCGGGCTCGGAGGACTCCCGGCTCGCCGCGTATGGGGCGCCGACCGAGCCGGCGTCGGGCACCGAGAGCCTGGATGTCACCTGGGCCCGCCAGGTCTGGTCGGACCTGGTCACGGCTGAGATCCAGCAGGTCGCCGCGACCAAGGCGGGCACGCCCGAGCGCCAGGCCGCCGTGGGGGCCGTGGTCGACGCGGCCCTGCGGGCCCAGTCCTGGGGGGAGGCCCTCCCCAGCCTGCCCGGCTACGCCTCCTGAGTCCCGCCGCGGTTCAGGCGGGCGACTCCGTGGACCACAGTTCCTTGTGCCGGCGCAGGATCACCACCATGGCGATCACCTCCAGGAGCGGGACCACTGCCGCCAGCGCTGACAGCGGTGAACCAGGGGTGAGAGCACCGGAGAAGCCGATGTAGTCCCACATCGCATGCGCCACGACGAGCCAGGCGATGCGACGGGTGTAGAGGTACATGACGGCGTAGGCCAAACCGGCCACGAATGTCGATCCGAGCTGCCTGGTCGTGTCGAGGACCGTCTGCCCACCAAGAACATTGACGACGTGGAGAGCGGAGAAGATCGCAGCGCTGATGATGATGGCGCGCCTGGGTGAAGCGGCCTGCAGGAGGGACGACAGCACCACCTTGCGGTAGATCAGCTCTTCTCCCAAGCCCACCGCCACGGCCAGCAGAAGCGGCGCGAGGAAGGCCCAGCTGGCCTGGGCCCGCGTGCCCAGGGCGTAGAGCATCATCGCTGCGGACGGGACCATGGGCAGGAGCATGATCCGCCAGCCCAGCGGCGTCGCATCGGGCAGGGCGGGGCGCTGGGACCGGCAGTAGGCGACGCTGGCCACTGCCAGCAGGGCCATCCCGGGCACGGCGCCCTGGAGGAACTCTGCACTTCCATAGGTACTGCCCTGAACAAAATGCAGATAGGCGAAAATTGCACCCATGGCCGCCGTGTAGAACAACGGGGAAACAATATGCGGTTTCATAAACCCTCTCGGATAGTCGGCCGGTCGGACCGGCCCGAACGGTGCGCCCATCAGGGCGCCAGAATGACCCCGGTATCTTACCGGACCCCCACCCCTGAAACCCTGGCCCGGCATGTGGTTCTACGCACCATTCGCAATAACGGAATGGACAAGCCTCCGCCTGGAAGGTGAAGCCCTGATAACACTGGCCCTGGCCGACGAATAACCTGACGAGCACGGCGCGAGAAATAACGAGAGTGCCCCATCGGGGGCGGGTGCGAGCGGTGATTCGCCTCGACGGCGCCGGCTCGCGCCACCCATCCCCGTGTCAGGGTCAATGGAATGACGCAAGCCGGCGCCGTCGAGGCAGAGATACCCCCGGGTCAGCTGCCCTGGTCGCCCGCGGCGGCCGCCAGGGCCTGGTGCACGAGCGAGGCAAGGTGCTCCGCGGCCTCATTCGCCGGCACCGAGTGGCGCTCCGCGCTGCGGCGGTCGCGGATCTCCACGGTGCCCTGCTTGCCCAGGTCGCGCCCGACCACCAGCGTGTAGGGCAGACCCAGAAGCTCGGCGTCGGCGAACTTCACCCCGGCTGAGACCTTGCGGCGGTCGTCGTAGAGGACCTCGATGCCCTCGGCGTCCAGGGCCTGAGCAATGGAGGCGGCGGTGGAGAAGATCTCCTCATCCTTGCCGGTGGCCAGGACCTGGACGTGGTACGGCGCCACGGCGATGGGCCAGGTCAGGCCGTGCTCGTCGTGGTTGGCCTCGGCCAGGGCCGCCATGACGCGGCTGACGCCCACCCCGTAGGAGCCCATGGTCACCACCTGGGCCTTGCCGTTCTCGTCGAGAACGGTCAGGTCCAGGGCCCGGGAGTACTTGCGCCCCAGGGCGAAGATGTGGCCCAGCTCGATGCCGCGGGCCAGGCTCAGGGGCCCCGAGCCGTCGGGGGCCGGGTCGCCCTCGTGGATGGTGGCGGCCTCGATGGTGCCGTCGGCGGTGAAGTCGCGGCCCATGACCAGGTCCAGGACGTGCTTCTTGGTCTCGTTGGCCCCGGTGACCCAGCTGGTGCCCTCAACGATGCGCGGGTCCACGAGGTAGCGCACGGAGCCGGTCAGGCGCTCATTGCCCTCCTGGTCGATCTCCACGCGGCGCTTGGGAGAGTTGGGGCCGATGGCGGTGGGACCGATGTAGCCGCGCACCAGCTCGGGGTGGCCCTCGAAGTCATCATCCGTGGCCATCTCAGCCTCGGCCGGGGCGACGGCGGCCTCCAGGCGCCTCATATCGATGTCCCGGTCCCCGGGCACGCCCACCACGAGCAGCTCGCGGCGGCCATCGGGGTGGGTCAGGACCATGACGACGTTCTTCAGGGTGTCCGAGGCCCGCCAGGGGCGGCCATCGGCACGGGGGTAGGCCTCGTTGCACAGATCGACGAGGGTCTCGATGGTGGGGGTGTCGGGGGTGTCGACGACGCGGGCGGGCCCGACCCCGGAGGCGTCGACCGGATCGGGGACCACGGTGGTCACGGCCTCGGCATTGGCGGCGTACCCGCCGGCGGATCGCACGAAGGTGTCCTCCCCGATGGGTGAGGGGTGGAGGAACTCCTCGGAGTGGGAGCCGCCCATGGCGCCGGCCATGGCGTTGACGATGACGTAGTCCAGGCCCAGGCGGGCGAAGAGGCGCTCGTAGGCGTCGCGGTGCAGCCGGTAGGAGGCCTCCAGGCCGGCGTCGTCGACGTCGAAGGAGTAGGAGTCCTTCATGACGAAGTCGCGCCCGCGAATGATGCCGGCGCGAGGGCGGGCCTCGTCGCGGTACTTGGTCTGGATCTGGTAGATGACGGCCGGCAGGTCCTTGTAGGAGGAGTACATGTCCTTGACCGCCAGGGTGAACATCTCCTCATGGGTGGGGGCCAGGAGGTAGTCGTTGTCCTTGCGATCGGTCAGGGTGAACAGGGTGGGGCCGTAGTCGCTCCAGCGCCCCGAGGCCTTGTAGGGCTCGGCGGGCAGCAGGCCCGGGAAGTGGACCTCCTGGCCGCCGATCGCATCCATCTCCTCGCGCACGATCGCCTCGATCTTGCGCAGCGTGCGCAGGCCCAGCGGCAGCCAGGTGTAGATGCCCGGGGCGGCGCGGCGGATGTAGCAGGCGCGCACCAGCAGCTTGTGGCTGGCGACCTCGGCGTCAGCGGGGTCCTCGCGCAGGGTGCGGATGAAGGCGGTGGACATGGTCTGTAGCACGAGCACATGCTACGTGCAGGACGCGCATCGTGTGCATTGCGCACATTGAGCCTTTCTCGTCAGGGTCGGCGAGCAGGTGGGATGCCTCCCCTGGCGGATACGGGCGACCGGACCTCCGGCCTCAGACAGGGGCGCCCCCTTGCGCACCGCCCAGTGATGCTGCGCCACCCAGTGACGGGAGGCGGGAGCACCGATTCGCCCCGACGACGTGAGTTCGCGTCGACGACGAGGGTCTGCGTACCGGACGAGGGTTCGCGTCATCCGACTGGGGCAAAGTCACGTCGACGACGCAAAGGCTCGTCCGAGCCGCGCCGGCGTCACCCCCGGCCGATCGCGCTCAGAATCGTGCGGCACGGCACGGCACGCCCGCACCACCCCATGCCCGGACCGCCCGCGGCCCGCACGCGCACGCCTCACGGGCGGAGGCCGGCCATGCGCACCACCTCGGCAGGCATGACGACGACTCCAGGTGACTCCTCCACCGGTCCCAGCACAGGGGGCAGATCAGGGCGGCGCAGGCGCTGCTGCTCCATGAGAAGGAGAGCGCATTCCACGGAGGTCATCTTCATGGCGTCCATGGTCAGCGGCACCGGAGGCCCGCCTCCCGTGCGATGGATCACGCGCCAGAACCAGCGCCACATCCTGGACAACCGATCCCACGGCCACTGCGGATCGGCGAAGGCGATGTAGACATAGTCATGCCGCCCGGCACCCCGCGTCGCCACCCCAGCAGGGATCACGGCTTGGACCTGCTCCCACGGGATGAACCCGAGAGAGACCATGGAGGTGTGATCGGTGATGCCGCGATCGTCGATGATCAGGGCAGGCTGTCTCCAGAGGCTGCACCACCCCAGGAGCAAGGCGATAAAAATCGGGGTCCCCACAACGCCGAGGAATAGACCATAGAAATCCCCGTACGTTATCCCCTGGAGTAGGGCATAGAAGCAGAACAGACTGACACAGGCGCAGATCATCGTTCGCCACAGCAGGGGCCAGCGCTTGTGGTAGAAGACCTGAGGATTCATGAGGTGCACTGAGCCTTTCTCATCGGGGCTGGCAAGTTGGATGGTGGGTGTGGCCTGATGTCAGGCAGGAGTGGGCCCGCGCGGTCGTCTGATCACATGGCCCTCGACGTGCCCATGAGTGCTCTCGGTAAGTCAGCGCCTGATCACGCTCCCGGACTCTGGTCGAGGGCAGCGAGATAGCCACAGGGGTCGGAGATCTCCCACGTTCCCGGTTGCGCACCGGGCACCGGCCCGCCTGCCACGGGCAGGTCCGGGCGGCGCAGGCGCCGCTGCTCCACCAGAAGAGCGGCCAGCTCGACGTTCCCGATGCGCAGGGTGTCGACGGAGATGACATCTTGAGCCACCGGTTGAATCGGTTGGCGTGCCGCCGCAGGCCGCGCAGTTGGGTCCAGGGCCACTGCGGATCGGCGAAGACGATGCCCACCAGCCTGTTGCGCCTGTGCCCGGCATGGAACTCTCCGGGCATGAAGCCCACGGCCTGCTCCCAGGGGATGAAGCCGATGGAGATCAGGGAGGTGGACTCCGTCAGTCCCCGATCTTCGATGACCAGGCCGGGCCGCCTGCACAGCACGAGGAGGCCCACCACACCGAGCACGCTGAGCGTCGAGACCAGCACCATGACGATCACGATGATGACGGCTCCCAGGGACCAGCCCTCACTGATGGAGGCCTGAACGATGATCACCGTGATCCATAGGCAGACCCCACTGCCGAGCATGCCGAGGACGAGTTGTGTGATGACTTTGCGCAGGGATCGAGGAATCGTGACGGGCGCCATAATGGAAATCATGTCATGACCGCCGAGCCCGCGCCGGGGTTCCGGCCCCGGACTCCACGGGCTCTACTGCCCATCGCCTCCGGGGGACAGGCGCGTGACCGGACTACCGGCCCCCAGGTTGTCGACTCTGTGGCAGCGGTTCTTCTCGGCATGCATTCGAAGCCCTTCCCCTACCCATCGTGCTCGGAGCGCATACTGCGCCGGATCCTCCACTTGCTCCACGAGGACCGCTCTAAGGACAGCGCTGTCATGACCTGGCGAGAGAGGTTCTCCGTCTTGCGACCGGATGATCAGGGCCGATACGCTCAACCTCGATTCGTTGCCGGCTCCGGGGGCTCCAGGACCATCACGTCATGGCGGCTGATCTCAGCCACCACCGGCGGACCGCCCAACCGAGGGGAGTGCAGCGGGTCGGGGGAGTCACCGTGAACCAACCGCGGCACGGCGCCCCGGTTATCCCTCACCCGGCCCAGGTCGCTGCGTCCCTAGCCCTTGGGCCCCAGGCAAGGAGAGACATGGGCAGCCACTCCTCCCCCGGGCGCGAGGGGCGCGGCCATACCTGGGCCAAGGCCATCCTCCTGGGCGAGCACGCAGTGGTCTACGGGCACCCCGCTGTCGCAGTGCCGCTGCACGATCTGCGGATGAATGCCACGGCCACGCCCATCAACGGCCCCTCCCGGCTGCGCTGCCTGGACTACGAGGGCCCCCTGACGGGCAGCGGGGCGCGCTTCGACTGTGTGGCGCAGGCCTTCGAGGCAGCTCGTGAATTCGCCGGTTGCCCGCGGCAGTCCTTCATCATCACCACTCGCAGCGACTTTCCCCATGAGCGGGGGCTGGGTTCCTCGGCAGCGGCGGCGGGAGCGATCATCCGCGCCGTCCTGGATGCCTGCAGGCGCCCGGCCTGCGCCGAGGAGCTGTTCGCACTGACGCAGCGGGCCGAGGCCGTGGCTCACGGACGCCCCTCGGGTCTGGACGCTGCAGCTACCTGCGCCCCGGGACCCCTGCGCTTCCAGGCCGGTGAGATGCGGCCCGTGAGCCAGCGCATCGAGGGCGCCCACCTGGTCCTGGCCGACTCAGGGGTGCACGGCTCCACCCGGCAGGCCGTTACCGGTCTGCGCGAGCGCTATGAGGAGCAGACCGAGGCCGTCGGCCCACTCATCGCCGAGCTGGGCGCCCTGGCCCGCCTGGCGGTCACGGCGCTGGAGGACGGCGATGCTCCCCGCCTGGGGACGGCCATGGACCGGGCGCATGAGGTACTGGCCGCACTCGGGCTGAGCCTGCCCGTCCTGGAGTCCCTGACCGGTGCGGCCCGCCAGGCCGGCGCGCTGGGGGCCAAGCTCACCGGGGGCGGTCTGGGCGGATGCGTCATCGCCCTGGCCGATGGCCCGCAGCCCGCCGAGCGGATCGGCAGTGCGCTGCTGCACGCTGGGGCGGCCGCAGTATGGACCCACAGAATGCACACCAGTGAGGCAGGCCAGTGACACGCACCGCGACAGCCAGCGCGAATACCAACATCGCCCTCATCAAGTACTGGGGCAAGGCCGATGAGGCGCTGACGATCCCCACCACATCCAGCCTGTCCCTGACGCTGGGCGGAACCAGGACCACCACCACGGTCTCCTTCGAGGAGGGCGCCCGCGGCGCGGACACGGTGACCATCGACGGCGTGCGCCCCTCCCCCGCCCAGGTGGCCAGGGTCAGCCGATTTCTGGACCTGGTGCGCCACCGGGCCGGCCTCACGGCTCCCGCCACCGTCCACTCCTCCTCCACAGTCCCCCTGGCCGCGGGCCTGGCCAGCTCGGCAGCGGGCTTCGCTGCCCTGGCCCTGGCCGCCTCGCGGGCCGCGGGCATGGAGCTCGATGCGCGCGCCCTGACCCGCCTGGCCAGGCGCGGCTCCGGCTCGGCTGCGCGCTCGGTCCTCGGCGGTCTGGTGCTGTGGAACGCTGGAAAGGACGACGAGACCTCCTACGCCGAGCAGGTCGTCCTTCCCACCGCTCAGCCCGATGGTCCACCGGACCTGGCCATGGCGGTCATGGTCCTGACCCAGGAGCGCAAGGAGATCAGCAGCACCGCCGCCATGCGAGCCACCATGGGCTCCTCGCCCCTCTACCCCGCCTGGGTGGAGTCCAGCGCCGTGGATCTTCGCGAGGCGCTGGCCGCCCTGCGCAGTGGTGACCTGCCTCGCCTGGGAGAGGTTGTCGAGGCCAACGCCCTGGGAATGCACGCCGCCATGATGGCCTCACGCCCCGCCATCATGTATTGGACACCGCGCACCCTGGAGGCGCTGCGCGCCATCGCGGCACTGCGCCATGAGGGCATGCCCGTCTGGGCGACCATCGACGCCGGAGCTAATGTCAAGGCCCTGACCTCGGGCGCCTGCGGGGAGCGGGTCGCAGCGGCCCTGCGCGAGCGCCTGCCCGGGGTCAGCGTATGGTTGCGCAGACCAGGCGGCGCAGCGCGCATCGAGGGGGTCACCCGATGAACGGACCCACCATCTCTTGCAGAGCTCCGGGCAAGCTCTACATCGCGGGCGAGTACGCCGTGGTCGAGCCCGGCCACAGGGCGGTCCTGGTGGCCGTCGACCGCTTCATCACCATACGAGTCACCGCGGCCGAGCACTCCGGGAGCATCACATCCGCCCTCTACGCCGGGCGCCGCCTGACCTGGCATCGGCGCCCAGACGACGGCGCGGTGGAGTTCCATGGGCGGCGAGACGACTATGTGGTCTGGGCCATCCGCACGGTCGAGCAGGTGGTGCGCGAGCGAGGAGGCGCTCTGCGCTTCTTCGACCTGGAGATCACCAGCGAGCTCGATGACGGGGACGGGCGCAAGCTGGGCCTGGGCTCCTCCTCGGCGGTGACAGTGGCCACGGTCAGGGCAGTGGCAAAGTTCTACGACCTGCCTCTCAAGGACATGGATGTCTACAAGCTCGCTCTCTTGGCCACTGACCGGGTCCAGCCGATCGGCTCGGGGGGAGATATCGCCGCCAGCGCCTTCACCGGCTGGATCGCCTACACCTCCCCCGACCGCCGATGGCTGCATCGCTCGCACGGTCGGGTGACTACCTGCGCTTTGCTGGCCGCAGACTGGCCGCACCTGAGCATCCACCGCCTGAGACCACCTGGCCTGCGCCTGCGGGTGGGCTGGACCGGTGCCCCCGCATCCACTCCCCGACTGGTGGCGGGAGTCCGGAGCGCGGCGCGCGGAGCCCGTGATCAGGCCTACGCCACCTTCCTGCGCGAGAGCCGGGCCTGCCTGGACCATCTGATCAGGGCAATGGAGACCGACGACTCCCAGGGGATCGACGCTCAGATCGTGCGCAACAGGCAACTGCTGCTGGGCCTGAGCCGCACCAGCGGGATCCCCATCGAGACCCCTGGGCTGCGACGCCTGGTGGAGATCGCGCGGGACTTCCAGGCGGCGGCCAAGAGCTCAGGCGCAGGGGGCGGGGATTGCGGTATCGCCCTGTGCCCGAGTGGGACAGATGCTCCCGCGATGCTCGCGGCCTGGCAGGCCGAGCGCATCGCGCCCCTCGACCTGGCCGTCCACTTCCATGGGGCCCGCGCCGTCCCTGCCCTACCCTTCACCACCGGGGCCACCTCATGAGCGCGCAATCGTCCGCGCCGCGGCTGCCTGTCGGGGCAGGCGGATCCCACCAGGCTGCGCGAGCCTCGCGCAAGGATGAGCACCTCGACCTGGCCCTGCGCCTGCACGGCCAGGATCGTCCCAATGCCTTCGACGACGTCGCCTTCATGCACCACGCGCTGGCAGCCACCGCCGCTACGCAGGTCGATCCCAGCGCCACGGTGTGCGGCGCCCAGTGGGCGGAGCCCTTCTACATCAACGCCATGACCGGCGGCACGCGCAACACGATGCGCATCAATTCAGAACTCGCCGGGGCCGCGGCCGAGGCGGGAGTGGCCGTCGCCTGCGGCTCCCAGCACATCGCCCTGGACGACCCTGAGCGGGCTGAGAGCTTCCGCATCATCCGCCGCCGGGCCCCCCGCGCCTTCATCCTGGCCAATGTGGGACCGACGATGGATCCCGCTCAGGCGGTGCGCGCCGTGGAGATGCTTGAGGCCAACGCCCTGCAGATCCACCTCAACGCGGCTCAGGAGCTGGTCATGCCCGAGGGAGACAGGGATCTGCGCGACTGGGCTCAGCGCATCGACGCGATCGTCAAGGCCGTGCCGGTCCCCGTCGTGGTCAAGGAGGTGGGCTTCGGGATCTCGGCCCGCACAATGGCAAGTCTCAGCCGTCTCGGTGCCAGTGCCGTCGACGTCGCCGGTACGGGAGGAACCGACTTCATCGCCATCGAGAACGAGCGCAGGCCTGATCACAGTTACTCCTATCTCACCGGTTGGGGGCAGTCCACGGTGCTGTGCCTGCTGGAGTCGCTGTGCGCCGAGCCCGCTGCGAGGCGGCCCGGGGGCGATAGCGCGCGCGGCACTGAGCGGCCTGTCGGGCAGACGGACGAGCACGGCGCGCAGCTGGAGGTGCTCGCCTCCGGAGGCGTGCGGCATCCACTCGATGTTGTGCGCGCGCTCGCACTGGGGGCTCGCGCCGTCGGCGTCTCCGGGCACTTCCTGCGCACCCTCTCGCGCAGCGGCCCCGAGGGCCTGCGCCATGAGCTGGCGTTGTGGAGCGAGCAGGTCAGGACCCTCATGACACTCCTGGGAGCCGCCGACATCGCGGCACTGCGCCGCACGGATCTGCTGGTCACCGGTCGCACCGCCGAGCAGGCGCGCCTGCTGGGCGTTGATCTGCCAGCACTGGCACGGCGCTCGACCTGCTCAGGCTAGGTCCTGCCGCGTCGAAGGCGCGAGCCGGCGCCCGATGCCCGTGGCGCGGATGGCGGACGGTACCGACTCCCCGCGTCAGGGGCGGAGACCATGACCGGAGTGGGGAGGGCCAGCGAGATCAACCGCCTCAGACCAGCGCGCCAAGCGCCGTGATGATGCCGGGCGCGGCGTAAAGGGTCATGAACTGCACGCCGTAGGAGACTCCCAGTCTGTTGAGTGAGCCGCACACCACGCCAACCAGCAGTACTCCGAACATGTTCGGCACGCCGGCATCGATGTAGGCCAGCAGGAGGATGAAGGAGGTGAACAGGGCCAGGACCGCCTCATGCGGGATGCGTCGCATGACGAAGCGGGTGATCTGAGAGGACCAGCGCACCGCGATGACATAGGTGATGACCACCGAGATGAGTGCTCCCACTGTCACCGCGATGATGAAGCCGGGCGCATCGAGCCGGTGGTGCAGGTTGCTGGTCAAGTCGTGGACGGGGGGCGCGTTGAATAACGGGCCTGCGGGACCCGCAGATACCCCGGAGATGGGGATGCCCAGCGCTACGAGCGGGATGATGACGCCGGCGAGGTAGGTCGAGTGCGTCAGAGAGCTCATCACGGTCACCGCGCGCTGAGCCCGGCGCACACGGTCCTCCTGGGGCATGCGCGCCACCGAGGCCTCGCCCAGGAGGAAGGTCAGGCCCACAGGGCTGAGCACGAACAGCGGGGTGGACAGCGCCGCCATCGCGGCGCTCCATCGGCCCTCGGACCGGGAGACCAGGTGCGCGGGCATGAGGCTCTGGGACTCGAAGCCCGAGCGCAGGAGCGTCGCAGCGGTGCGCTCGCCATGCGGCAGGGCCGCCCGGCGCTCGGCGTTGAGCAGCTCGAGCAGGGTGATGAGCATGGGACCCACCGTGATGCCCAGGAAGAAGGAGATGTTGATGTTGTCGTCTGCCTCGATGACACCGGCGGAGCGGTAGAGGGCCGGCAGTGCCTGGAAGAGGACAGCCATGGGGATGATCATCAGCAGGGCCAGGATCCGGTTCCTGCCCAACAGCGCCAGCAGCACTGCCCCAGCGGCCAGGATGACCGGAGCCTGGGCCTTGATCGGCTCGGCCACGGGCGCCAGCAGCCCGGCCAGCGCGAAGCTGAGGGGGATGGACACCAGCGTCCCGATGGTCGAGCCGACCGCCATCTTCCTGATCGTCTGCGAGGCCAGGCCCTTGCGGCGCAGCAGCACGGAGTGCTCCATCAGCGGAGCCGACATCACGCCGCCGGGCAGTCCCACCAGCGCGGTGGGGATGCCGTTCATGAGATTGAGGGTGACCACTGCCGAGATGAAGAAGGCGAGCACCACCTCCGGCGGGGCACCGGCCAGCACGATGGCCAGGGTCACCGGGGCGAGCACGCTTGTCTCGTCGGTTCCCGGGATGAAGCCGATGAAGGTGTAGAGGAGGACGGCGCCGAGCACCGCCGCAAGGATCATCGCGATGGTCTCGGGAGTCATCGGGCATCACCGCCCGCGGCGCTCCCCTCGTCCTCGACTCGATCCATCTCGTCGACGATGCGGACATCTCGCTTCGGGGTCACGAGGAAGCAGTTCAGGGCGAACCCCAGGACGGAGGCCCCCAGTCCCCATAAGAGCGTGCTGCCACCGATCATCAGGGAGATCAGCACGGCTGTGCCGACCGAGATCACTGAGACGGCCAGGCAGATGAGGAGGTCTCTGGGCGAGACGAGGTCGTTCCAGACCTCGATGTTGTTCTGACGCTCCGTGCCCTTGCGGAGTGCTCCGATGCTTGCCTGCATGAGGGCTGATGCTAGGAAAGCCGGCAGGGCAGCACTAGATGCTGTTGGTCATATCTTTGCTGACATCGTGCCGCATCTTTATCTTTGCTGACACTGTGCCGCGATGCTCGGCCGCCATCCTCGGGCCCCACACCCTCGATTCTTGGGCGGGCGAGGCTCGCGAGCGCTTAGAGCAGGACGGTGGAGAAGGTTCCCGTGCGGGTGAAGCCCACGGTGGAGTAGAGGCCCAGGGCGGCGGTGTTGAAGTCGTTGACATAGAGGCTGACCTCTCCGCGCCTGCCCACATGGTCGCGGCGCACGGCGTCGACGACGCCGGCCATGGCCACTGCCCCCAGTCCCCGGCCGCGCAGATCGGGGCGGGTCCACACGCCGGTGATCATGGCGACCCCGCCGCTGGGAGCGTGCCACATCGAGCCCACATCCGCCTTGAAGGCCACCGAGCGCGGCGAGCCCGGTCCCACCGGGCCGCCCTGACCATCATCCAGGACGATGTAGCTGCGTCCGGCATCCACGAGCCACCCCACATGGCGGGCGTAGGAGGAGCCCAGATCCGTGGGGTCATAGCCGAGCTCACCGGTGAACATGTCCACCGAGGCGTCCAGGACCATGTCCCCCACGGCGCTGGTCGCCATGGCCAGATCCCGTCCCACCCAGGCCAGGGAGGGACGACGCCGCACCTGGGCGGCGATGAGCCCCTCGCCGACGTGAGGGGCTCCCAGCAGGGGCTGGCTCCAGCGCTCCTCACGGGCGGTGGTGCCCAGGTCCCGCAGCGACCGCCACAGAATCTCGACGTCCTGGCGGGGACCCATGATCGATCCGTAGGGCGCCAGGCGAGGGCGCGCGTGCTCGGCCAGGGCGCGCGCCTCCCCCCGCTTGAGTCCCTCCAGGCCGAGCTGGGGACGCGCGGCCAGCCCGAAGGGCATGACGGCGCCCGCGGTCCAGGCCGCGGCCCTCGGCCGGGCGGGACGGCCGATCACCACGGCGTCACCCCGGCCCCAGCGGCTCCAGCGCTGGATCTGGTGGGCCAGGCAGGCCGAGGCCACCGGCTCCTGGGCGCACAGATCGAGCAGTCCGCCGATCTGCTGAGGGCCCACAGGGGTGACCTGGGCTTTGCACCGCCGCAGCAGGGTCATGGCCCTGCCAATGCTGCCAATGCGGTCAGGGCCTGCGGTGCGTGGACGGCCAGCAAGGGGTGCCGTCCTAGCCCGCTGCCGAGACCATGGGGACGGTTCCCTCCAGGGCCTCCTCGCCGAACTCGTCGGCCATCTGGGCTGCCATGTCCTGGGCGTGGCGCAGGAGGGTCTCCACAACCTGATCCTCGGGAACCGTCTCGACGACCTCACCGCGCACGAAGATCTGGCCCTTGCCATTGCCCGAGGCGCAGCCCAGGTCGGCCTCGCGGGCCTCCCCCGGGCCGTTGACGACACAGCCCATGACGGCAACGCGCAGCGGGGCGGTGATTCCCTTCAGGCCCTCCTCGACCTCCTCGGCCAGGGTCCACACATCCACCTGGGCGCGTCCGCAGGAGGGGCAGGAGACGATCTCGAGCTGGCGCTCGCGCAGCCCCATGAACTCCAGGAGCTTGGTGCCGACCTTGACCTCCTCGACGGGGGGCGCGGACAGGGAGACTCTGATGGTGTCACCGATGCCCTGGGCGAGCAGGGTGCCGAAAGCGGCGCAGGACTTGATGGTGCCCTGGAAGGCGGGCCCGGCCTCGGTCACGCCCAGGTGCAGGGGCCAGCTGCCGGCCTCGGACAGGAGCTGGTAGGACTGGACCATGGTGACCACGTCGTGGTGCTTGACGGAGATCTTGAAGTCGTGGAAGCCGCACTCCTCGAACAGGCCGGCCTCCCAGGTGGCGGACTCCACCAGGGCCTCGGGGGTGGCCTTGCCGTACTTCTTGAGCAGGCGCGGATCCAGGCTGCCCGCGTTGACGCCGATGCGAAGGCTCACCCCGTGATCGGAGGCCGCCTTGCAGATGGCGGCGACCTGATCGTCGAACTTGCGGATGTTGCCGGGGTTGACCCGCACGGCCCCGCAGCCGGCCTCGATGGCGGCGAAGACGTACTTGGGGTTGAAGTGGATGTCGGCGATGACGGGGATGCGGGACTGCTTGGCGATGATGGGCAGGGCCTCGGCGTCCTTATCGGTGGGACAGGCCACGCGCACGATGTCGCAGCCGGCGGCGGTCAGCTCGGCGATCTGCTGAAGGGTGGCGCCGATGTCATGGGTCTTGGTGGTGGTCATCGACTGCACCGTGATGGGGGCGTCGCCTCCGACCCGCAAGTCACCCACCTGGATGGTGCGCGTGGGCTTGCGCGGGGCCAGCACGGGGGCCTGTGCGCGCACGGAGGGGATGCCAAGAGCGATCGCGTCAGTCACCGCCCCAGTATCTCACCGACCGCCCCCACTGCCCGATCCGGGCCGTGTGGCATCCCTCCCGCCGCTCAGATGGGCGCCACCAGATCCACCCAGACCAGGATGAGGGCCATGACGATGAGCAGGCCGACGACCACCTGGGTCAGGGGAAGCATGCGGGCGGTGTCCACCGGCCCGGGGTCGGGGCGCCCGGCGGCCCGGGCCAGGGCCCGGCGCAGCGCCTCCCAGCAGGCCCCGGCCACATGCCCGCCGTCCAGGGGCAGCAGGGGGACCAGGTTGAAGGCGAACAGCGCCAGGTTCAGGGCGCCCAGGAGGGTGAGCATGCTGGAGACCCGCATGGAGAGGGGAATCGTGCCCTCCCCCGCGCCGCTGCTGGAGACCTCGCCGGCGACCCGACCGATGCCCACCAGGCTCACCACCCCCTCGGCGTCGCGCTCCTGGTAGCCCAGGCCCGCCGCCACGGCCTTGTACAGGCCCACCGGGAGGGTGGCGATGGCCTTGAGCGTGCCCCACACGCTCTGACCCACAACCGCGGGGAGCTCGGCCGGTGCCAGGCGCTGGGTGTCCCAGACGGGGCTCAGGCCCGCGAAGGGGCGCGGCGCGGTCACGGGCTTACCCGAGGCGTCGGTGACGGGCCTGCCCGTGTCATCGCGCACGGGGCGCTCGACCTCGACGGCCGTGACCGTCAGGGTCTGGCGGCGCCCCTCGCGCTCGATGAGCACCGTGGCGCTGTCGGTCCCCGCCGAGGCGATGGCGGCCTGAACATCCTCCCAGTCGCTGACCGGCGCACCGTCCCAGCTCACAATGGTGTCGCCGGGCCGCAGGCCCGCCTGGGCGGCTGGGGAGACGGGGTCGGAGTCGGCGCACTGCCCATCGCTCTGGGAGGACACGCAGGGCGCGACCACCGCCACCGTCGAGGTCGGCTTGTAGACGCCCACAACCCCCAGGGCCACGGCGATCAGCACGATGCCCAGGACGAGGTTGGTGAGGATCCCCCCGGCCATGACCACGAGCTTCTTGGGCACGCTCAGGCGGTAGAAGGCCCGATGCTCCTCGCCGGGCTCGATCTCGGCCAGGGCCTCGGCGCGGGCCTGGCCCACCATCCCCAACTCGCCGTTCTTATCCCGCTTGTCAGGGCGGTCCGGCCTGGCCGGGGGCAGCATGCCCACCAGCTTGACGTAGCCCCCCAGCCACACGGCCTTGACCCCGTACTCGGTCTCCCCGCGCTTGAAGGACCAGATCCTGGGGCCGAATCCGATGAAGTACTCCGGGACCTTCACCCCGAAGCGCTTGGCGGGGATCATGTGGCCCAACTCGTGGAGGGCCACGGAGACGGCGATCCCCACGATGAGGATGATGATGCCCGCGGCGTAGGCCAGGATCTGGGTCATGAGGCGGCTCCTGTTGACGTGCCGATGAGCTCGTCGGCTCGGGCACGGGCCCACTGCTCGACGGCGAGGATCTCCTCCAGGCCCGGCGCGGCCAGGCCCTCGTGCTCGGACAGGACCCGGGAGTCGATCTCGACGATATCGAGCCACTCCAGGCCTCCGGCGAGGAATGCGGCCACGGCCTGCTCGTTGGCGGCGTTGAGGACGGCGGGGTGGGTGGCCGACTCGGCCACGGCCGAGCGGGCCAGCCCCACGGCTGGGAAGGCGCGGTCATCGAGGGGCTCGAAGTCCCAGGCCACCGGTGAGCGCCAGTCGTTGGGCTCCACCAGTCCCGACAGGTCGGGGCGATCCGGCCAGGTCAGGCCCAGGGCGATGGGAAGGCGCATATCGGGGGGACTGGCCTGGGCGATGGTGGCGCCATCGATGAACTCCACCATGGAGTGGATGATCGACTGGGGGTGGACGACGACGTCGATATCGCCGGGCGGCACATCGAAGAGCAGGTGGGCCTCGATGAGCTCCAGGCCCTTGTTGATGAGGGTCGAGGAGTTGACGGTGACCACCGGTCCCATCGCCCAGGTGGGGTGGGCCAGGGCCTGGGCGGCGCTGACCCCGGACAGCTCCTCGCGGGCCCGGCCCCTGAAGGGCCCCCCGGAGGCGGTGAGCACCAGGCGGCGCACCTGACTGCGGCCGGTGACCACCGGTGAGGTCATGCCCTTCTCGTGGCATCCGCTGGCCAGGGCCTGGGCGATGGCGGAGTGCTCGGAGTCCACGGGCACGACCTGGCCTGGCCTGACCATGGCCTCCCGGACCAGCGAGCCGCCCACCACGAGCGACTCCTTGTTGGCCAGGGCCAGGCGGGCCCCGCTGCCCAGGGCGGCCAGGGTGGGCCCCAGGCCCACCGAGCCGGTGATGCCGTTGAGGACCGTGTCCCCCGCTCCCAGGGCCGCGGCCTCGACGGCCTGGGCGGCGGCGTCGGGCCCGGTGAGGATGGTCGTCACCGCATGCGGGCGGCCGAGGCGCTCGGCGGCCTGGGCCAGGGCGGCGCGCATGCGGGCCTCGGCCCCGGGCTCGGTGGTGGACAGGGCCAGGATCTCGGCGGCGGTGCGGACGGCCTGGGCGGCCAGGAGCTCTGGGCGCCCGCCGCCGGCGGCCAGGGCGACCACTCGTGGCGCCTCGCGACCCAGGCGGGACACGACCTCCAGGGCCTGGGTGCCGATGGAGCCGGTGGAGCCGAGCAGGACCAGGCGGGACGTTGCTGTCATCGGGGCGGCGGACTCACTCAACGGACAGCAGGACCTCGACCACACGGGCCATGTAGCGGTCCACGCTGGCCTCATCGTAGGCCTTGGAGCCGCGGGCCGCGCGGAAGACGGCCGAGCGCACCTGGGAGGAGGTCAGGGTGGTGTCGGAGTCGAAGTAGCCGGCGATGCGGTCCATGAGGGCATCAACGTCCGGCTTGGCATAGCCCTGCCTGCTGGCGGGGGCGAAGCGCTCCCCCACAGGGCGCAGCAGCCGCGGGTAGAGGGTGGTGGCCAGTTGGGTGACCTGGTCCATCCAGGCCTGACGCCCGTGCTGGGACACGAAGCTGGCGCGGCGCCTCTGCATGAAGGCGGCCTCCAGGCGGTCCAGCGCCGCATCAACGGCCACGGGCTGGTAGCCGCCGGCCACGACGTCGAAGGCGACTGTGCGCACGCCCTCGGAGTCCATCTCGTCGAGCTCGCCGGCGTCGTAGATCTCTCGCGCTGTCTCGAAGTAGCGGTCGACCTGCTCGGGCCGATAGCCCGGACGCAGGAGCGCCGACTTGGGGAACATCTGACTCATCGCGTTGTGGCCCTCTCCTGTGTGAGTACTTCGGTCGCCAGCTGGCCGCAGGCGCCATCGATGTCACTGCCCCGAGTGTCCCTCACCGTGGTGGTGATGCCCGCGCGGCGCAGCGTGTCGACGAAGGCTTCCTGGACGCCGGGCTCCGAGCAGGTCCAGATGGAGCCGGGCGTGGGGTTGAGAGGGATGGGGTTGACATGCGCCCACCCGGTGCCGCGCCGGTTCAGCTCATCGGCGAGCAGCTGGGCGCGCCAGGCGTGGTCGTTCATGTCCTTGATGAGCGCGTACTCGATGGACACCCGCCGACCGGTGGCCAGGAAGTAGTCGTGGGCGGCGTCCAGCAGCTCGCCGACCTTCCACTTGGAGTTGACCGGGATGAGCTCGTCGCGCAGCTCGTCGTCGGGGGCGTGCAGGGACACGGCCAGCGTCACGGCCATCCCCTCCCCGGCAAGTCTGCGAATGAGCGGGACCAGGCCCACGGTGGAGACGGTCACCGAGCGGGCGGACAGGCCGAAGCCCTCAGGGGCGGGGTCGATGAGCCGGTGGAGGGCGGCGACGACGTTCTTGTAGTTGATCATCGGCTCGCCCATGCCCATGAAGACCACGTTGCTCAGACGGGCCGGCCCGCCGCTGAGGGCGCCGGCGGCCGAGGCGCCTGCGGCGTAGCGGACCTGCTCGACGATCTCGGCGGCGGTCAGGTTGCGGGTCAGCCCCATCTGCCCGGTGGCGCAGAAGGGGCAGGCCATGCCGCAGCCGGCCTGGGAGGAGACGCACAGGGTGGTGCGGTCCTTGTAGCGCATGAGCACCGACTCGACCCTCACCCCGTCATGGAGCTCCCACAGGTGCTTGATCGTGCGCCCTGCGTCGGCCCTCAGCGCCCGGACCTCGGTGATGAGCTCGGGCAGGAGCTCGGCGCACATCTGCTCGCGCTGGCCGGCGGGAAGGTCGGTCATCTCCGCGGCCTGGCGGGTGAAACGGGTGAAGTAGTGGCGCGAGAGCTGATCGGCGCGGAAGGCCGGCAGCCCGGAGTCCTTGAGGGCCGCCTTGCGCCCGGCCAGGTCGAGGTCGGCCAGGTGGCGGGGGGCCTTGCCGCGCGGCGTCGGCACGGCGAAGGACAGGCGGGGGCGCGCATCCGGGGTGGTCGCGCCCTCGGGAGGCTGGTCGGTGGGCAGCACCTGGACCTGGCCCGCAGCGGGACGGGGCTCGACGGCGACGGGCCGCGCGGCGCTGCGCCGATGCGAGTGGCTCACGAGCGGGTGCCTCCTTCGGGCTCGGTCAGTGTGCTGATGGGTGGTGCCCCGGGGCGGGCCCGGGCGACTGGCTGGTCGGCTAGTGGACCAGGAGACTGAAGACGTAGACCACCGGAGCCGCCACCAGGATGGAGTCGAGTCGATCCATGATGCCCCCGTGCCCGGGGAGGAGCCGACCCATATCCTTCAGGCCGAGGTCTCTCTTGAGCAACGACTCCCCCAGGTCGCCGATGGTCGAGACGACCACGATACAGGCTCCCAGCGCCCCGCCCGCCCACAGGGGGCCGTCCATGAGGTGCATGCAGCCCGCGCCGGTGCCCACGGCGGCCACCAGCGATCCGATGAACCCCTCCCAGGTCTTCTTGGGCGAGACCGAGCGGGCCATGGGGTGGCGCCCCATGGTGATGCCGGCCAGCCATCCCCCGGTGTCATTGGCCACCGGCAGGGCGATGAGCAGGATGACCTTCTCCACACCCTGGGGCTGCGCGGCCAGCAGGACCGCGAAGCCCGCCAGGAAGGGGAGGTAGGTGGCGGCGAGAACCGAGGCGGCCGCCGAGGCGGAGCGGGAGCGGCGCACGGCGTCGTGCACGTCGGTGCGCGGCATGTCGGGCGCGCCGGCCTCGACGAAGGTCCCGGTGTCGGCCTCGGCCTCATCCATGAAGCACCACAGCACGCAGGCCCCGGCTGTGGCCGCGTAGGCCACGAAGGCGGCCTCCGCCCCCACCCGCCAGGCGGTGATGGCGATGCCGATCGTCCCCAGCCACAGGGGCGCCAGTGGCAGGCGGATGCCCTTGCGCGCGAAGGCCGCGGCCAGCTCCCACAGAGCCGCGCACACCGCCACCGCGGCCAGGGCGACGAAGTAGACCTTGTTGAACATCAGGGAGCCCAGCACCAGGGCGACCAGGACCGCCGCCACGGCGATGGCGGCGGGCAGGTTGCGCCCCGCTCTGCCGGTGGAGGGCAGGGGCGCGCGGTCGCGCGTGGGGGCGGGGCTCAGCAGGGCGCTCAACAGACTCACGATTCGTCGTCGGAAAAGGGGCGAGGGGTCCTCAGACCTCCAGCAGCTCGCCCTCCTTGGTGGCCAGGGCGGCGTCGATCTTCTCCACGAAGCGCTTGGTCAGGGCGTCCAGGTCGGCCTCGGCGCGCTTGACATCGTCCTCGCCGGCCTCGCCGTCCTTCTTGATGGCCTCCAGCTCCTTCTTGGACTTGCCGCGGATGGCGCGAACCTGGACGCGGGACTCCTCGGCGCGCGAGCGGGCGAGCTTGACGTACTCCTTGCGGCGCTCCTCGGTCAGGGCGGGCAGGGAGACCCGGATGACGGTTCCGTCGTCGGTGGGGTTGACGCCCAGGTCGGACTCGCGGATGGCGGCGACGATGTCCTTCATGGCCGAGCGGTCGAAGGGGCTGACCAGGACGGTGCGCGCCTCCGGGATGGTGATGGAGGCCAGCTGCTGCAGGGGCGTGGGGGCGCCGTAGTAGTCCACGGTGATGCCGTTGAACATGGAGGGGTTGGCCCGGCCGGTGCGGATGGAGGCGAGCTCGCGGACGCCGGCCTCCAGGGCCTTGTCCATCCTGTCCTCGGCTTCAAGCATGACGTCATCGATCATGGGGGTTCCTTTGCTGTGGCGGTTGCGTTGCTGATGTGGTGCGGGTGGGGTGCTGGTGGGGTCAGCCGCAGCTGACCAGGGTGCCGATCTTCTCCCCCAGGAGCGCCTGGGTGATGCTGCCCGGCTCGCCCATGCCGAAGACGCGCATGGTCAGGCCGTTGTCGCGGCACAGGGCGAAGGCGGAGGCATCGACCACCTGCAGGCCATCAGCCAGTGCTCGCTCGTAGGTCAGGTGCTCCAGGAGCTGGGCGTCAGGGTTGGTGCGCGGATCGGCGGTGTAGACGCCGTCCACCCCGTTCTTGCCCACGAGCAGCTCGTCGCAGCCGGTCTCCAGGGCTCGCTGCGCGGAGACGGTGTCGGTGGAGAAGTAGGGCAGTCCCGCCCCGGCGCCGAAGACGACGACGCGGTTCTTCTCCATATGGCGGATGGCGCGCAGCGGGATGTAGGACTCGGCGACCTGCCCCATGGCGATGGCGGTCTGGACGCGGGCGGGAACCCCCGCTTTCTCGATGAAGTCCTGGAGGGCCAGGGCGTTCATGACGGTGCCCAGCATGCCCATGTAGTCGGCCCGCGCCCGGTCCATCCCATGGGCGGACAGCTCGGCGCCGCGGAAGAAGTTGCCCCCACCGACCACCACGGAGACCTGCACGCCCTGATTGACCGCGGCGGCGATCTGCTGGGCGGCGTCGGAGACCACATCGGGGTCCAGTCCCACCGATCCCCCGCCGAAGACCTCGCCGGAGAGCTTGAGGAGCACCCGCCTGGGGTGGGTGCCGTGGGCGACGCGGTCGTCGCGGACGGGGGGCTGACTCATGCGCAGGGCCTCCTGGTCTGTATCCGTGGGTTCGCAGGCGCTCGGGCCAGCCTACCGCGTTCCAGCACCGTATCAGGGCGCCAGAACCATGACCTCCCCCTCCCTGCGCCGCCCGGTCACCGTCTGGCTCGCGGTCCGCGGTGATCAACGATGCGTCCGCATGACAAGGGGCCCCGCACCGCCCTGAGGGCGGGGGCGGGGCCCCTCGGCGATAGGCGATCAGGCGCCGACCCGGAAGCGGACGAAGCCGGTCAGCTCACCGCCGGTGGCCTCGACGACCTTGCCGACGGTGGTCTTGGGGTCCTTGGCGAAGGCCTGCTCGACCAGCACGTTCTCCTTGAAGAACCCGCCCAGGCGGCCCTCGACGATCTTGGGGATCGCCTTCTCGGGCTTGCCCTCGGCGCGGGTGGTCTCCTCGGCGATGGCGCGCTCCTTGTCCACGACCTCGGCCGGGACGTCCTCGCGGGTGGCGTACAGCGGGGAGTAGGCGGCGATGTGCATGGCGACGTCGTGAGCCGCCTCGGCGGCCTTGGCGTCGGTGCCCACCAGCACGCCCACCTGCGCGGGCAGGTCGGGGTTGGTGCGGTGCAGGTAGAGCTCGACCTTGGGGGCCTCGATGCGGCCCACGCGGCGCACGACGATCTTCTCGCCGATGACGGCCTGCATGGAGTCGGTCAGGTCCTGCACGGAGGAGCCGTCCACCTCGACCTCGGCCAGGGCCTCGGCGTCGGTGGCGCCGGAGTCGATGGCGGCGGTGAGGACCTGGTCGGCGTAGTCGAGGAACTTCTGGTTCTTGGCCACGAAGTCGGTCTCGGCGTTGATCTCGACCAGGACGCCGATCTGGCCGTCGGCGGCGTCGACGACCTTGGCGGCGATGAGGCCGGCCGAGGCGCTGCGGCCCTCGCGCTTGGCGATGCCCTTGAGCCCCTTGACGCGGATGATCTCGATGGCCTTCTCGGTGTCGCCGTCGGCCTCGTCGAGGGCCTTCTTGACGTCGAGCATGCCGGCGCCGGTCTGCTCGCGCAGCGCCTTGATGTCAGCGGTGGTGTAGTTCGCCATGTATGTCTCCTGGAGATTCTGTGACGGGGAGATGGTTCGAGGCGCTCAGGCCTGCTCAGCGGACTCAGCGGACTCGGAGGGCTCGGCAGGCTCAGCGCCGTCCTGCTCGGCGGGTGCCTGCTCGGCCTCGGCGCCGGTCGGGCCGGCCTCAGCGGCCCCGGCGGCCTCAGTGGTCTGGCCGGCCTCTACAGCCTCGGCGCCGGCCAGCAGCTCGGCCTCCCACTCGGGAAGGGGCTCGGCCTCGCCGCCGGCGGCGACCTCCGCCTCCTCGCCGGTGCGCGCGCGGCCGCCGGAGCGAACCAGCAGGCCCTCGGCCGTGGCGTCGGCGATGACCCGGGTCAGCAGGGAGACGGCGCGGATGGCATCGTCGTTGCCGGGGATGCCGTAGGTGGCCTCATCCGGGTCGCAGTTGGTGTCGAGGATGGCGATGACGGGGATGCCCAGCTTCTGGGCCTCGGAGATGGCCAGGTGCTCCTTCTTGGTGTCCACCACCCACACGGCGGCGGGCAGCTTGCCCATGTCACGGATTCCACCCAAGGTGCGCTGGAGCTTGTCCTTCTCCCGGCGCATCATGAGCAGCTCCTTCTTGGTGCGGCCGGAGCCGGCCACGTCGTCGAAGTCGATCTGCTCGAGCTCCTTCATGCGGTCCAGGCGGGCGCGCACGGTGGAGAAGTTGGTGAGCATGCCGCCCAGCCAGCGCTGGTTGACGTAGGGCATGCCCACGCGCTGGGCCTGCTCGGCCACGGCGGCCTGCGCCTGCTTCTTGGTGCCCACGAACAGGATGTTCCCGCCACGGGCGACGATCTCCTTGACGAAGTCGTAGGCGGTGTTGATGCCCTCGACGGACTGCTGGAGGTCGATGATGTAGATGCCGTTGCGCTCGGTGAGGATGAAGCGCTTCATCTTGGGGTTCCAGCGACGGGTCTGGTGCCCGAAGTGGACACCGCTCTCCAGGAGCTGGCGCATGGTCACGACGGCCATGAAGGTCCTTCCGTTGTGTGCCGAGAGGTTGCTCGACGCACGGTCCTTTCGGGGGATGCCGCTCAGCGGCCTCCCGGGGTGTGTTACTGGGTTGTTCCCCGTGCTCGAGCCCCGGATGTCTCCGAGGCTGTGCGGGGCCTGGCGCCCACGACGCGCAGCCACCCACCACCCGGTTGTGGGCGGAGGGACCGCGGCTGCGTCGTCCGGAAGGGACGTCCCGATCTCATCGGGTGCGGGCGCGCGAAGTCAGCCCCTGCGGCCCGCACCCGGTCAGTTCCGGGACGATCCGCAGAATGCTGCGGGGGCGAGGCTATCACAGACCATGGTCCCCCACTGTGGCGGATTCGCTGATTCCGGGGTCATTCCGATCACCACAGGCACGCCGCCGTCGGTGGCGCTCACAGGCCCGCGCCCTCGCCCGGGCGCCGAGGGCCGGACCGCCCCACTCTGGGGTCATGGACACCATCACCAGGACTGGCAGGCGCCGTGAGGGACGGCTGGCGCGGACACCGCACCCGGCCTCTCCAGGCTCATCAGCCCGGCGCGGACTGTCGTTTCCCCTCCTGGCCGCGGCCCTGGCGCTGATCCTCTGGCTGGCCTGCGCGACGCCCGCGGCCTCAGTGGGGCACGGTGATGCCCAGGGCCCTTTCGCGGCCTCGGCCATGTCGGTGAGGGCGGCGGCCTCCGGGGATGATCGGGCGAGGGCGCCGCGAAGCCGCTACGGCTGGCCCACCGGAGGGCCTGCTGCGGTGGTCCAGGACTTCGATCCTCCGGCAGTGGTGTGGGGTCGGGGGCACCGCGGGGTGGATCTGGCCGCGCCCGCAGGCTCCCAGGTCCGCGCCGCAGGCCAGGGCGTCGTGGCCTTCGCGGGAGTGGTGGCGGGACGACCGGTGATCTCCATTGACCACCCCGACGGCATCCGCACCACCTACGAGCCGGTGGAGGCCAGTGTCGCCGCGGGCCAGTCCGTGGCCCGGGGCCAGGTGATCGGCACGCTCCTGGCGGGGCATCGCTCCGACGGCGTGGACGCCCTGCACTGGGGCGCCAGGACCGGGAAGAAGTCCTACGTCAACCCGCTGCGCCTGCTGAGCCCACCCGTCATCCGCCTCAAACCCGTGAGCTGAAAGCCCGTGAACAGATCACTCAGGAGCTGCCGCACTGCGATGGCACCGACGGGGCTATCGGCCGGCGGGGTTGATCCAGTTCAGGCCGTCGAAGCGGGCGAAGTCGCTGTCGAAGGAGCAGATGCTGGTCCCGTGTTCGATGGCGAGCGCCGCCAGGTGAGCATCGGTGGTGAGATTCCCGCGCAGGTCGCCGTCGATGAGGAGTCGCCCGAGGATATCGCGGTGGCGGCCTCCCGGTGTGGGCACCCAGGCCTGGTCGGCGTCGAGCCAGTCGGTGATCAAGCCCCACGCCTCAGCCGGCGTCAGAGGACTGGCGGTCACCCGGGGATGGGTGATGATGCGCTGGAACGCCATCAGGGATGCCCACGGCAGTCCGACTCGCTCGACGCCGTTCATCGCCTCGTTCAGCCATCCCCGTGCGGTGGTGTGGAAGTGCGACCGGTCATCGACGGCGTAGAGCAGGACGTTGGCGTCGACGATCACCGCGCCTCCTCGGCGTCGTACTGATCGAGCAGCTCGAGCGTATCGGCGATGTTGGTGACATCGACCTTCAGCCCCACTGCGGCCGTGCGCTGCTGAAAGCGCGCGGGCCTCTGCTTCTGCACGAGCCCTGCACGCGCGAGTTTGTTGACGGCCTCACCGAGACCGATGTGGAGTTCCCTGCGGAGGCGTTCAGCCTCTGCGGCGACCTCAGGGTCGAGTCGCACCGTTGTTCTCATGTCGTCATGATAGCACCATGGATGACATCCAGTCCGCATCAGTGATGCTATACGGTGATGCCAGGAACGAGCATGGACGGACGATGAGCTCATCGAGCGAAAACCGGCCATGACCCTGACTTCTCGGTGCCAGCACCTGTGGAGGGGAGAGCCTGTCTTGCCTCCCCGGCACTGTGATCATCTGGGCTCAGGCGCGGGGGAAGGCCTGGGCGTAGACGGCTCGCAGGCGCTCGGCGCTGACGTGGGTGTAGCGCTGGGTGGTGGCCAGGGAGGAGTGGCCCAGGATCTCCTGAACGCTGCGCAGGTCCGCTCCCCCGCCCAGCACATGGGTGGCCGCTGTGTGGCGCAGGCCGTGCGGGCCCAGGTCGGGCACGCCGGCTGCGGCGCACATGCGATGGACCACGGCGCGCACTGCCCGGGCATCGATGCGTCGGCCGCGAGCGCCCAGGAACAGGGCGTTGCCCGCCTCGGGGCCGGCCACCTCACTGCGGACGGCCAGCCATGCCCTCAGGGCGCGGGCGGCGGGAAGCCCGTAGGGGACGGTGCGCTCCTTGTCCCCCTTGCCCAGGACGCGCAGGGTCCGCTGGCCCTCATCGAGATCGCCGATGTTCAGGCCCACGAGCTCGGAGACCCGTGCCCCGGTGGCGTAGAGGGTCTCCAGCATGGCGGCGTCCCTGCGGGCGATGGGGCTGCCGTCCTGGGCGAGCTGGCTGGCAGTGGCCAGCAGGCGGGCGGCCTGCTCGACGCTCAGCACCCCGGGGAGGCGGTTCTCGGCACGCGGCGAGCGCAGGCGGGTGGAGGGGTCGGCGCCCAGGAGTCCCCTGCGGTGGGCCCACGCGCAGAAGGCCCGCGCGGAGGCGGCGCGGCGGGCAAGGCTCGCCCGCGCCTGGCCCGCCGCCGCCAACTGGGCCAGCCAGGCGCGCAGGTCGGCCAGGTCGATACTGGCCAGGGCGGGGCCAATGGGCTCGTCCTCTCCCTCTCCGACGCCGAGGAAGTCCAGCAGATCCGCCAGGTCACCGAGGTAGGCCCGCACCGTGTGCTCCGACATCCCGCGCTGGAACTCCAGGTGGCGGGCGTAGGCCTCAACAAGAGCCTGACGCCTGGTGGGACCTGCGTCCTGCTGCGCCCGCGTGCTCATGGGCTCAGGCTAGGGCCAGGTGGGCCGGGCGAGTCGTGGACGCGCCGCCGGCAGGGCTCAGCCGGTCCGCTTCCATCCCCTGGCGCCGCGCTCGACGCGGCCCAGGAGCTCCAGGAGGCCCAGTGCCGCGATGGTCTCGCGGGTGGACAGGCCGGCGGCCCGCACAACGGCCTCGGTGACGGCCCAGGACCTGGCGGGCAGCGCATCCATGACGACGGCGCAGGCGGGATCCAGGCCATCGAGCATGCCCTGCCCGGCCAGGCGCGGATCGGTGGCCTTGGCGGCCTCTGGGTCGCATCCTCCCAGGGGGCCGACGAGCTCGATGACCTCCTGGGCGTCGGTGACGCATACGGCGCCGCTGCGCAGGAGGCGGTGGCAGCCCACGGAGGCCATGGAGGTCACCGGCCCGGGAACGGCGCCCACGGGGCGGCCCAGCTCCTGGGCGTGGTGGGCGGTGGACAGCGCTCCGGAGCGCCATGCGGCCTCAACGACGACCACGCCCTGGCTGATGGCCGCGATGAGACGGTTGCGGGTCAGGAAGCGGTGCCGACCGGGCTGGCATCCGGGCGGGACCTCGGCCACCAGGGCGCCGGTGGCGATCACCGCCTCCAGCAGAGCAGCGTTGCCCGCCGGGTAGAGACGGTCCACTCCCCCGGCGGAGACCGCCATGGTCGGTCCCTGGCCCAGGGCGCCGCGGTGAGCGGCGGCATCGATGCCAAAGGCCCCGCCCGAGATGATCAGCGCGCCCTGGGCGGTCAGCTCCGCGGCCAGGCCGGAGGCCGTCTGCTCGCCGTAGCGGGTCGAGTCCCGCGCACCGACCAGGGCGATGCCCAGGCCCAGCGCCGGCCCGGCACTGACCCGGCTGCGGCGCGTGGGAAGCCCCGGCCGGGCCGGGCGGCGCGTCGACGGGGACTCGGGGTCCGGGCAGGGTTGCGCCTCCCCGATCGCCTCATGCCCGTCATGGCCCAGGCCCTGGTCCTCGGAGTCGACCAGCAGGGCGGGATCGCCGCGCACCCACAGGCAGAAGGGCGTCTCATCGAGCTCATCGAGGCCCGGGGGCCACCAGGGATCGGCGGGCAGGATGAGGCTTCCCCCCAGGCGCTCCAGGACCTCCATCTCGCGGCGGATGTCCAGGCCCGCCAGTCGCGGCGTCCACCGGGCCACCGCCCGGGCCCACTGCTCGGGTCTGCCCGCCCGACGGTCAGGGCCGTCGTGGCCCTCCAGGGGCAGGGGCGGGCATGGGGATGGCTCGCCGTCGCTGTCCGTGGCGGGACCGGTCAGCCATTGCAGGGCGCCGCAGGCGCCCAGTCCCGCCACCAGGGCGACGGCGGCGCGGTCGGCCGGCTCGGCCAGGCGCGACCAGGTGGCGCGGGCCAGGGCCTCATCGGCGATGTCGTAGGGCAGGCGGATGGTCATGGGCGCGCTCCTCGGGTGCGCAGGGCCAGGGCGGCCCCCAGGTGGGCAAGGCTCGGTGTGCCGGCTCCCTCCAGGTCGGCCAGGGTCCAGGTCAGGCGCAGGACCCGATCAACCCCGCGCAGGGACAGGTCCCCGCGCTCCATGGCGGCCATGAGCCTGGTGCACAGCTCGGCGGGCAGTCCTCCGGCCGGGCCCCGCAGATAGGAGCCTGGGACCTGGGCGTTGAGGCGCCAGGGCGTGCCGGCCAGGCGGGCGCGGGTGCGATGGCGGGCCCGGGCGACGCGCTGGGCCACCTCGGCACTGGTGGGGCCCTGCCCCGGGGCCGCCAGATCAGCGGCGGCAACCGCGGCCACCTCCACCTGGATGTCCACCCGGTCCAGGAGAGGCCCGGACAGGCGCGAGAGGTAGCGGCGCCGCTGCAGGGAGGTGCAGGTGCACTCCAGGCCTCTGCCCAGCGCCCTGCCGCAGGGGCAGGGGTTGGCCGCCAGCACCAGTTGGAAGGCCGCCGGGAAGGTGGCGCGCCCGCCCACGCGGTCGATGGTCACCGAGCCGGACTCCACGGGTTGGCGCAGGCAGTCCAGGACGCCTGCGCTGAACTCGGGCGCCTCATCGAGGAAGAGCACGCCCCGGTGGGCCAGGGAGACGTCCCCGGGGCGGGGAACTCCCGACCCCCCTCCGATAACGGCGGCCCGAGTGGCGGTGTGGTGGGGGCTGCGCAGGGGCCGGCGGGAGATGAGCCCGGCCTCGGGGCTGAAGGTCCCGGCCACCGAGTGGATGGAGGTCACGGTCACCGCATCCTCGGGCTCCAGGGGCGGCAGGATGGAGGGCAGGCGCTCGGCCAGCATGGTCTTGCCGGCGCCAGGGGGGCCGAGCATGAGCAGGTGGTGTCCCCCTGCGGCCGCCACCTCCAGGGCGTGACGGGCCTCCTGCTGGCCCACGACGTCGGCCAGGTCGGGCCCACCGGTGGGCACGGCCTCCTCCTGGGGCCGGGGCGGTCGCTGCGGGCCGGGCCCTGCCTCCCGGACGATCCGAGCGGCGGCCTGCCCCAGGCGGCCTCCGTAGAGCTCCACCAGCTCTCCGACATGCCGTACCGCCTCCACCTGAGCACCGGGGACCAGGCGGGCCTCGGTCGCCGCTCCCGCGGAGACCACGATCTGCTTGACCCCCGCCTCCACCGCCGCGTGCACGGCGGGCAGGACGCCGCGCACCGGGTGGACGCTGCCGTCCAGGCCGAGCTCGCCGATGTAGACGGTGCGCGCCAGGCGCTGGGCGGCGGCCCCGGGCAGGCGCCCGCGGGCTCCCAGGACCGCCAGGGCCATGGCCAGGTCAAGGCCGGTTCCCGACTTGCGCAGGTCGGCGGGGAAGAGGTTGACGGTCAGGCGCTGCTCCCCCCAGGTCAGGCCGCAGGTGCTCAGGGCGGCGCGCACGCGCTCACGGGACTCGCGCACGGCGGCGTCGGGAAGTCCCACCAGGGTGAATCCGGGCAGGCCCTGGACGGCGTGGGCCTCAACCTCCACCAGGTGGCCGCTGAGCCCGGTCAGGGTCACGGCCAGGGTTCGTGCCAGTGCCATCACAGCCCCACTCCCCTGTGGTGGCGCAGCAGTGCCGGGGCCCCGGAGCGCAGCAGGATCGAGATGACATCAATGCGCAGGCCCCCGTGGCGCACCTCCCGGGTGGTGGTCCAGGCCCCCGCCAGGGCGCGGAGTCGGGCGAGCTTGCGGGCGTCGATGCCGGCGCTGGGCGGGCCCAGGCGCAGTGAGCTGCGGGTCTTGACCTCGACGATCACAAGGGTGCCGGGCCCCGTGTCACGGGCCTCAAGGGCGACGATGTCGAGCTCTCCGCGCAGCCCCTGCCCGGGCCTCCAGTTGCGCTCCAGGACATGCCAGCCGATATCGCCCAGGTAGGCGGCGGCCAGGTCCTCACCGCGACGCCCCACCGCATCCTTGTCACGATCCTTCTCATGCGCCCGGTCCCCCGAGTTGCGCGGGGAGCATGCCTCCATGCGATCACCTCCGCCACCAGCGTGGCGGGCGATTGGCCACCGCGCGCGGGCGGGGCGCGGCCCTGTGGGCAGCGCCCGCGCCGGCGCGCCGGTGGTGCCCGGCTCTCCGCCCCAGGACGCCGATGCGGCTCAGGGCGATCGGCTCAGGAGGGGATGTCCATCTCCAGCTTGGTGAGCTCCTCGACATTGACGTCCTTGAAGGTCACCACGTGCACGGACTTGACGAACCGGGAGGTGCGGTAGATGTCCCACACCCAGGCGTCCTCCAACGTGAGCTCGAAGAACACCTCCTCGCCGTTGCCGCGGACCTGGACATCAACGGCATTGGCCAGGTAGAAGCGGCGCTCGGTCTCCACCACGTAGGAGAACAGGGAGACCACGTCGCGGTACTCCCGGTACAAGGAGAGCTCCAGCTCGTTCTCATAGGCCTCGAGGTCTTCTGCGCTCACCGGGCCATCATGCACGCCAGGCCGCCTCAGCGCGACAAGGCTGGCGGGGCGAGTCGGTCCCATCGGGCCTGGGCCCGCTCAGCAGGGGGCCAGGCCGGGTAGGCGCCAGCTGCGGCGGTGCTCAGGGCTGGCGCCGAGGCGGCCCAGGGCGCGGGCGTGGGCCGCGGAGGCGTATCCCTTGTTGGATGCCCACCCGTATCCGGGGTCCTCCAGCTCGGTCATGAGGCGATCGCGCTCGACCTTGGCCAGGATGCTGGCCGCCGCGACCACGGCGCAGCGGGCGTCGGCCTTGACCTCCATGCGCACCGGCGGGATCTCGATCATGGGGCCGGCGGAGCGTCCGCCCGACTCCTCCAGATCGGCGAGCAGATCCGCCTCAGGGGCATCCAGCCAGTTGGCGCTGCCGTCGAGGATCACGGCGCCGGGGGCGAAGCCGCGCCGGGCCACCTGCTCCAGGGCGCGCAGGCCCGCCAGGCGCAAGGCCCCCATGATGCCCAGGCTGTCGATCTCCCCGGGCCAGGCGTGGGCGACGGCGCAGTCGGCCACCCATGCGGTGATCGGCTCGATCAGCGCCTCGCGCCGTCGGGCGGTGACCTGCTTGGAATCGGCCAGGCCCTGGGGGAAGTCCGGGGATGTGGCGGCGGAGACGACGGCCAGGCCCACGCTCACCGGTCCGGCCAGGGCGCCGCGCCCCACCTCATCCATGCCCCCCACCAGGGCCGTGGTGCCCAGCAGCTCGGTCTCCACACGTCGGTCGGGGCGCATACGACGGCTCACCGCTCCCGAGGGGCCGCGACCTCGGCGAAGACCGGGTCGCCCTCGTCGAGCAGGTTCCACCGCCCGATCGGCCAGATGACGGCCTTGGCCACCCCCACCACGTTGCTCAGCGGCACGAAGCCCCCGTGGGCGTCCCCGCGGTGAAAGCGCGAGTCCGAGGAGTTGGAGCGGTTGTCCCCCATCACCCAGACATGCCCCTCGGGGACCACGACGTCGAAGGCCACATTGGAGGCCGAGTGCCCCGGCTTGAGATAGGGCTCGTCGATCTGAACCCCGTTGACGCTCAGGGACCCCTGACCGTCAGCCACCACATGATCCCCGGGCATGCCGATCACCCGCTTGATGAGGTGATGCCCGGTGTCCTTGGGCAGCAGGCGGATCGTCTCCAGGAGGTCCTGGAACAGGCCGCGAATCCCGGTGGGCTCGGCGGTGTCGAGCCAGCCATCGGGGTCGACGAAGACCACGACGTCGCCGCGCTCGATGTGCGTGGAGTCGTACATGGTCACTGCCACCTGGTCGCCCGCCTGCAGGGTGGTCTCCATCGATCCGGAGGGGATCTCGTAGAACTGGACGACGAAGGTCTTGAGCAGGGCGGAGGTGAGAAGGATGAGGAGCACTGTCAGCGCGTGGCGGGCCAGGCGCCGTCGTCTGCTGACGGGCTGAGCGGCGGGGCTGATACTGGGAGGAGGGCGGCGGCGCGGCGGGATGGAGGGGGGAAGGGAGTCACGGATGATGCGCTCAGCCCGGGGGGAGTGCCCGTCCTCATCCATGGGGACATCGGGGGTCTGGGCGCTGGCCGGGCTCACCGCCTGGGCCCGGTCGGGCGGGAGCGCCTGCGGAGCGTCATCCTGCGGTGGGCTGCTCACCGTCTCCCTCTCCTGGGTTGTGGCGTACGGGGTCGGGACGGGGATGAGGCGGGGCGCCCCGGGGACATGCGGTCCCCGGGGCGCCGCCTGATGTGCGTAAGGCGCGGGCTTGCCGCCTCAGTCCTCGCGGCGCTCCTTGATCTTGGCGGCCTTACCGCGCAGGTTGCGCAGGTAGTACAGCTTGGCGCGACGAACGCGGCCGCGGGAGACGACCTCGATCTTCTCGATGGAGGGGGTGTGGACGGGGAAGGTGCGCTCCACGCCCACGCCGAAGGAGACCTTGCGGATGGTGAAGGTCTCCGACACCCCGGCGCCCTGGCGGGCGATGACGACGCCCTGGAAGACCTGGACGCGGGTGCGGGAGCCCTCGACGACCCGCACGTGCACCTTGAGGGTGTCACCGGGGCGGAAGGCGGGGATGTCGTCCCGCATGGATGCCTTGTTGATCTCGTCGATCAGGTTCATTGCTCTCTCCACACCCGTGCCACTGGTCATGAGTGCTTGTTCAGGCGGCGCCCCACAGGCCTCATGGCCTGCGGGCTTGCGCCGGATTCACTGCGCCCGGGGTCTCCTGGAGCGCCGCCTCCCCAGTGGCGGGGACGGCGCGGAGCCCAAGGGCCCGCTCAGTGTGCCACAGCCCGGGCCCCACCTGCGAGGATGGTGGGGAGACGTGCCCGAGTTCACGCGGCCGGCAGCGGATGCCCGGGTCTGGATGCCGTGCCGCGCTGCGCCGGGGCCGAGCGGGCCTCGGCCAGGGCCTCGCGCCCCTGGGACAGGGAGGACCAGTGCCCCACCGGCCACACCACGGCCTTGGCCACGCCCACCACGTTGCTCAGGGGGACGAATCCGCCATTGGGGTCCCCGCGGTGGTAGCGGGAGTCGGCGGAGTTGGAGCGGTTGTCCCCCATCACCCAGACATGCCCCTCGGGCACGACGACGTCGAAGGCCACATCCGAGGCCGAGCGCCCCGGCTTGAGATAGGGCTCATTGATCTCCACCCCGTTGACGGTCAGCGACCCCCGACCATCGGCCACCACATGATCCCCGGGCATGCCGATCACCCGCTTGATGAGATGGTGCCCGGCGTGCTCGGGCAGGATGTGGATGGCCTCCAGAACATCCTGGGTCAGGCCCCACACCCCCGTGGGCTCGGCGGTGTCGAGCCAGCCGCCGGGGTCGACGAAGACCACGACGTCGCCGCGGTGGATGTCCTGGGTGTTGAACATGGGCACGGCCACCCGGTCCCCCTCGGTCAGGGTGTCCTGCATGGAGCCGGAGGGGATGATGAAGGTCTGCAGCACGAAGGTGCGCACCAGCGCGATGAGGACCACGACCACCAGGACGTAGAGGCAGGTCACCCCCCAGCGGCTCAGGCGTGCGCGCAGGGGGCTGATGACTGCCTGAGCAGTGGCCCCATCGGCCTCCTCGGCCTGGGGCGCCTGGGGCTCCGGGTCGGTGGTGGGCTCGCTCATGCCGTCTCCCCTGCGGTGCTGCGGTTGATGGTGCGGGTCATGACAACGTCGTGGCAGATCACTGCTCCCACGCCATAGCTGCGCTCCCCCGCCAAGGCGAACCCGGCCCGCCGGTAGGCCTTCTGGGCGCGCTTGTTGCGCGTGGAGGTGCCCAGCCACACCAGGTCGACTCCGTGCTCACCGGCCAGGCGGAGACTGTGGCCCACCAGGGCGGCGGCCAGGCCCGAGCCGCGCATGGCGGGGTCGGTGTAGACCTTGGACAGCTCGGCGATCACCTGGCCGGGCGCGGCCTGGACGCACTCGGGCCTGGCGTCCAGGCCGATGGGCGGCTCTCCGGCCTCGTCAAGGACCTCAAGGATGAGGGTGCTGTAGCCCAGGACAGGGCCCTGCTCCTCGGCGCCCCCGGGCGCCTGGAGGGCGCGGGCGACCAGGAGCGGGACGCGCTCATCGGCCAGCCAGGCGGCGAATCGCTGCGGGGTCAGATTCGCGGCGATGTGCTCGGCGATCTGCTCGGCGGGAATGTACTCGGGACAGGCGTCGGGGAAGGTGCGGGCCGCCAGGTCGGCGATCGACTCGAGGTCGCCGACCCGGGCCGGGCGGATGACCACCGGCTGGGGGCTGGCCGCTCCGGCGGGCACCACCCACCCCTGGGCGGCCAGGGCAGCGCGGTCCGCGGAGTCCAGGGATGCCGGGTCCAGGCGGGATATGAGGTCGGGGCGGCGCTGGGCGGTGCGGGCGATGGCCTGGTCGCGGCGCAGCCGCCGGATGCGGCCATGATCGCCGCTGAGCAGGGCGGGGTCGGGCTCAAGGCCCCGCCAGCTGACCGGGCGGGTGTGGACGGGGTACTCCAGGAGGCCGGAGGCGCCGTGGGACTCCTCGACCACGGAGTCGGGGTTGCCCAGCACTCCGGGCAGGAGGCGGGCCACGGCCTCGATGATGACCAGGGCGGCGGCCTCGCCCCCGTTGAGGACGTAGTCGCCGATGCTCAGCTCGCGCACCTCCACTCCGCGGGAGGCGTAGTGCTCGGCCACGCGCGCATCGATCCCCTCATAGCGGCCGCAGGCCATCACCAGGTGCTCGCGGGTGGCCAGGTCCTCGGCGATGCGCTGGGTGAGGACCTCGCCGGAGGGGGTGGGGATGATGAGGACCGGGGCACCGCCCTGGCTCGGCCCACCGCCCTGGCCGCCCTGGTCGGCCTCGTGGTCCGGGCGGGCCGGCGGGGGCGCGGACAGCAGCTCATCGAGGGCCTCGCCCCACACGTCGGGCTTCATGACCATGCCGGCGCCCCCGCCGATGGGGGTGTCATCGACGGTGCGGTGACGGTCGTGGGTCCACTTCCGCAGGTCGTGGATCCCGATCTCGAGGGGGCCGCCGGTGGTGGCCCGTCCGATGAGGGACAGCTCCAGGGCCCGCAGGTAGTCGGGGAAGATCGTGACGACGTCGATCCTCACTGCTCCTCCTCGGGATGCTCGTCGGCCTCGGCGTCATCGGCGGCGTCGGGGAACAGGCCCCCGGGCGGGTCGATGGTCACGGTGGAGGATTCCGGGTCGATATCGGGGACCAGCTGCTCGACGAAGGGCACGGCCACCCGCTGGCCCCCGCCGGTGAGCACGACGAGCCTGTCCTGGGCGATGCCGGGCTCCAGATCGATGACCTCGCCGAGCTCGGCACCGGCGACGTCGCGGGCGCGCATGCCCACCAGCTGGTGGCGGTACCAGGCGTCCTCATCCTCCTGGGGCTCCTCGGCATCGGTCTCCACCAAGAGGGCGACGCCGCGCAGGGCCTCGGCGGCGGTGCGGTCCCCCGCCTCCTGGAAGGAGGCGAACCAGCGGGTCCCGTCGTGGCGCAGGCGCTGGACCGTCAGCGGGCCGGCCGAGGCCGGCTCGGTGGGCAGGACGGTCCCGGGGGCCAGGCGGCCCTCGGGATCGTCCGTGCGGATCTCGAGGCGGACCTCCCCCTTGAGGGCGTGGGCGGGGCCGATGACGGCGACGGTGAGCAGCACCTGGTCTCCTGGTCGGGTCGGGTCGGGTCTGCCCTCCAACTTACCGCGCCGGTCGCACTGGGCCCGCCTGGGAGCATGTGAGGTATCCGGGCCGGCTCGCACGCAGGGTCTGACGGGGCTCGCATCACGACACCGGTCCCACTGCGCCGCGCCCGCCTGCGACGGGCCCAGCTCACTCAGTCAGCGCGATCCAGCCATGGCGTCGGTCTCTCGCCGCACGATGCGCCGTAGCGGGCGCGGCTTCAAGAATCGTCTCGATCATCCGCTCCATGAACTGAGGGGCGTCAAGATCGGAGGGGATCGGATCAGGAAGGATCGACACTGCGCCCGATGGAGCGACGTCGTACATGAGGAGGCATGTGGCGGTGTAGCCGTTGCCGTCTCCGCGATCACGAAGTTTGCGCATCATGTCGATCGCGCGCTCCAACTGACTGGGTTCGGTCTCAATCGTCGAGGACAGGACGAATGCGAACCCGACGGCGGCTAGGGGGTACCTCGCGCGCAGGTTGCCAGCATCCCCGTAAGCCTCCTCAAAGCGATTGGGGAGGTTCTTGCCGAAGGAGGAGCTCTGCGACTTGGTGGACAGCAGAAGCTCAGGCCCTGTAGCCCAGGAGGACATGATGACGTCGACCTGCTTCGTGTACGCCCTACCCAGGATGCTCGCTTCCTGGGGCGCCACGGCGCGCAGTTTGAGGAGCCTAGACACCAGGTCATCCCTCAGATCGGCGGGGACGCGCTCGAGGAGCGCCTTGATATCGGTAGGCAGCACTCGTGGATCGCTCGCCCGCGGCCACACCAAATCCGGATCGAAGCCAGCGCGGCGAAACTCATGAGCGAACCAGGCGTCGAGACCCTTGCCGAGCAGACCCGTCTGAGTGGAGGCCCCTTCGCTGACGGGGATCGTCAGGATCTTCTCCAAAAGCCCGAGATCCGGGCAGTAGGAACGTTCGCCCTCGCCATCATGACGCCAGGGCGACTCGCAGGAAGCCTCACGAATGAGGGTATCGTAGCGAGCGATGCCATGTGGACGGTTCTCAGTGTGACGGGACACCCCTTACTCCTTTCCCACGAGCCGCGCGTCGCGCCGCCAGGTAGCGACGGGTCTGACGAATCTCCTTCATCGCAGGCGCCCCGATCCACGACTCGATGCCGAGCGCCTCATCGACAACACCGCGAGCCGACTCTGCATCACCGTGATCGATCAACTCAAGGATCTGGGGCAGCGCGCGCTCAAGCGGTCTCGCCGCATGACGCACGGCCTCCAATGTGGGCACCGGTAGATCGCGGGCCTCACGGGGCTCGAGCTTCAGCAGGCCGCCCCCGTATGCCCTCCCGATGAACTCCGCACCGAGTGCGGTGACTGAGTTGTGTGCGGCCAGGGCCAGGAGCACTGGCGGAATGCCTTCCGCATCCGACGATAGGACGAGACCATGCACCGAGTTCAGATGCGCTGATCTTGCCTCGTTGGCGCATAGCGCGACACTGTCGGCGTTCATATAGGTGATGAGCAGATCGGCGATGGGTGGCCTCGGAACGCGCCACCACGGGGACCTGACACGGCACTTGTAGGCCTCGCAGACACCGGCGAGCTCTCCCGCTCGAATGTAGGCGGCTCCGGCTGGAGAAGGACGCTCGGGTGGGGAGAACAGGAAAGTCTGCGCACCGGCCTGTCCCAATGCATCCAGATCCGCCTCCTTCAGACTGAACCGGCGCAGATGCCGTGAGCCTGGAGGGCTCAGAGCAATGACATCCGCTTCGGTGAGTCCGAGCTCAGCGACTCGCTGCGGGCTCAGGGCGAAGAACTTGTTCGCCCCAGTGACCGCCCCAAGGGTGAGGCGACCCCAGGATGCAAGCCGCGCGAAACCGCGCGAGTCGAGGGTCTCCTGGTAGGCGGAGCAATCCACCAGTGCCGGGGTCCACTTGCCTCCAGGCACGGGTGGTGTCCATGTGCTCACCGTGCGGGAGGTGGCCAGATCATCCAGGTTCTCGACTTGCATGACCTCGAAGGACTCCGAGCCCGAGCCTCCCGGGGCGTAGCCGTCGGCAAGGAGGAGCACCACCTCCTCCTGAACATCAGGGAACACCCTCGAGGCGAACAGAACGAGACGGACCCGGGTGAAACTCCGCAGCAGGTAGGAGCGCACCTCGGATGCGTAGTTGACGCTGAGAAGTTCGGCGGGCAGGACAAGCCCGAGCCTGCCTCCGGCCACAAGGTGTGTGGCGGCGACGACTGTGAAGGCCGCCCATGATGATGCCAGCGCGGTCAGCCGCACGCCCGCACTGAGCGCCGCCTCAGCACCCTTGACGCGGGAACGTCCGGTGAAGCCGTGGTAACGGACATAAGGAGGATTGCCGATGACCGCGTCAACGGCGGCCTGGCGGTAGTCGAAGAAGTCACCGACTGACAGCGCCGCCTCGAAGCCCTGGGCGCGCAAGGCATCAGCGGCGCGATCCACAGATGCATGATGGAGGTCGACACCATTGAGCTGGCCAGCGGAGGGGACTCCTCCGAGCTCTGCGAGACGGCGCGCAGCCGCCGTCAAGAATACAGCCTCACCGCAGGAGGGCTCTAGGACGGAGTCACTGTCGCGCCGGATCGCCCACCCGGCGATGAACTCCGCCACGCTCGGAGGGGTGAAGAAGGCCCCGCGTTCCTTTCGGGACTCACGAGAATCGACGTAGGTCTGCATAGTGCTAGTCTGCCCGCCTGCTCTGACACGAATGATCGAACCTGGACCGGGAGCCTAGTCGCAGGAGCCGACCCCCATGCTCCGACACAACGACAGGGCCTCCCGCCGGTCACTGCCGCGGACGGCGGGAGACGCAACGCGCCGTCGCCCGGTCCTCCCGGGATGGGAGGCCGGGCGACGGCGGTGAGCTGACGTCGCGCGCCGGCTGCTCAGCGGCGATCGGTGTCGACGACGTCGACGCGCACGGGCGAGTCGGCCAGCGCGCCCATGACGGTGCGCAATGACCGCGCCGTGCGCCCCGAGCGGCCGATGACGCGGCCGAGGTCCTCAGGGTTGACCCGCACCTCCAGCAGGTCGCCGCGACGCAGCGAGCGGGAGGTGACGGTGACGTCGTCGGGATGGTCGACGATGCCCCGCACAAGATGCTCCAGGGCGTCGGCCAGCATGCTCAGGCCTCCTCGGCCGGGGTCGCGTCCTCAGCGGACTCCTCCTGGGGGGCCTCGGCCTCGGCTGCGGCGGCGGCCTCAGCGGCCTCCTTGTCAGCCTTCTCCTTGGCCTGGGCGGCGGCCGCCTTGCGCTTCTCGGCATCCTCGGCAGCCGCCTTGACGGCGGCCTCCTTGGCGAGCGAGGAGGCGTCGGCGTCCTTGACCTTCAGGGTGCCCTCGGCACCCGGCAGGCCCTTGAAGGCCTGGTAATCGCCGGTGATCTTCAGCAGCTTGAAGACGGCGTCGGTGGGCTGGGCGCCCACGCCGAGCCAGTACTGGGCCCGCTCGGAATCGATGCGGATGAGCGAGGGCTCCTGCATCGGGTCGTACAGACCAATCTCCTCGATGACACGGCCGTCGCGCTTCTTACGGGAGTCGAGGACGACGACCCGGTAGAAGGGGGCGAACTTCTTGCCCATGCGCTTGAGGCGAATCTTGACTGCCACTTGGTTGAACTCCTGGTTCTGGATGGTTTGGCCCGCGCCGCTCCCCGGTGGGGTCAAGCAACGGTGTCCGGCGTGAGCCGAGACGCGACCGGGGCCGGGAGAGGGGCCGACGTCCGGTCGAGTACAGCCGGTTATTCTGCCAGAGGCGCACCGTGAGCGGCCAGCGGCGATCGGATCGGCCGCCGCTCAACCGATGCGAGATCGCCCACAGACCATGAGGTCCCGCCCCGGTCGGCGACGGCGCTCCGGCGCGGGCCGGGCTGGGGACCCGCCGTCCGCCTGCGCCTCAGGCCTCCTCGCGAAGGGTCGCCACGCGGGCTGCGGCCTTGTCCGCCGTCCAGATATCGCCCTCAAGGACTCCGGGGAGCTCGGCCCGCTCGGCGATGAAGGCCGGCTCCTCCACGCCGTCGGCGCGCTGGCGGTCGTAGTCGCGCAGAACGGCGAAGACCCACCGGCTCAGCCAGACAACGGCCACGAGGTTGAGGATGGTCATGAGCGCCAGGGCGATATCGGCCATGGTCCAGGCCAGGTCGAGGGCGACGATGGCGCCAAGGCCCGTGGCCGCCGTCATCGCCAGGCGCAGGACCACACCGGCTCCGCGCCCCCCGCCCAGGTAGCTGAGGTTGATCTCGGCGAAGTTCGAGTAGCCCAGCACCGAGGAGTAGGCGAATGTGGCCACGACGAAGGTCATGAACCACACCACCCAGCCGCCGGGAAGGGCGTCGGCGAGTGCCTGCTGGACCAGGGTGGTCTCGGCCCACTCGGGCTGAACCCCCGGGGTGTAGATGGACGGCGAGGCCAGCAGGACTGTCAGGCCCGTGGCGGTGCAGATGATGATCGTGTCGATGAAGACCCCGAGGGACTGGATGAGGCCCTGGACCACGGGGTGAGCGACGTCGGCGGTGGCCGCGCCGTTGGGCGAGGACCCCTGCCCGGCCTCATTGGAGAACAGGCCGCGCTTGGTGCCGTTGAGGAAGGTGGCGAACAGGCCACCGCCCACGCCGGCCAGGCCGGGCCTGAGCCCGAAGGCGCCGGCGAAGATGTCAGCGAAGACGCCGGGGATCCGCGGCAGGGAGACCAGGACGACCACGGCCACAACGATGAGGTAGGCCAGGGCCATGATCGGCACCAGCCATTCGGTCACCTTGGCCACGAAGCGCATGCCCGCCAGGAGGATCGGCGCGGTCACGAGCATGAGGACGATCGCCGTGACCGTGGTCGACACCTCGTGGGACGAGCCGAGCGTGGCCGCGATGGTGTTGGACTGGACCATGGGGAAGACGAGCCCGTAGGAGAAGATGAGCATCGCGGCGAAGACGATGCCCATGGCCCGCCCCAGGCCGCCATGGCCGGCGATGGCCAGGCCCCGCTGCATGTAGTAGGCGGGGCCGCCGCGGAAGATCCCATCGGCGTTGCGGACCTTGAAGACCTGGGCGAGGGTGGACTCGGCGAAGGACGTCGCCATGCCCAGCAGCGCAACCACCCACATCCAGAACAGGGCGCCGGGGCCGCCCATGGTCACGGCCAGCGCCACGCCGGCGATGTTGCCGGTGCCCACCCGTCCGCCCAGGCCGATGACGAAGGCCTGGAAGCTCGACAGGGATCCGCGCTGATGACGCGAGTGCAGGACCAGGCGAGCACTGCGGCCCAAGAGCCTGAACTGGACCCCATGGGTCCCGATGGTCAGGAGAAGGCCTGCTCCCAGCAGGATCCACACGAGGATCTTGCCCGAGACGAAGCCCTCGAAAGCGGCCAGAGACTCCGTCAGGCGCTCGGTCAGGGACGCATCGGAGGCGGCGGCGATCGCCGCTGGGAGCGCGATGGGCGTGGCGATGGGCATGAGGGGGATCCCGTCTGTCCGGTTCCATGGTGAACGTCGTGAGACTAGCCGAGACCCTGGCGCACCACGCTGCGGCGTCCGTTCCTTGGCGGGCCGGCGCTGGCGATGACATGTGTCATTCCCAGACGGTGACAGGGCTCAGTGCCGCATATCGTCCCACACGCGCAGCCTGGTGCCATGAGCACAACAGCACTGGCACCCAGCAGCGCCGCAGGCCCCATCCCCGCAGCAGGCCCGGCCATCGAGGCCACCGGCCTGGTCAAGAGCTTCGGCGCGTTGCGCGCGGTGGACGGCATCGACCTGCGCGTGGACCCCGGAGAGATCGTGGCCTTCCTGGGGCCCAATGGCGCGGGGAAATCCACCACCCTTGACATCGTCCTCGGCTTCTCCTCCCCCGACGCCGGCACCGCCTGGGTCTTCGGGCGCAGCCCCGGCCAGGCCGCCAGCGAGCTGCGCACCGGGGCGATCCTCCAGGAGGGAGGGCTCCTGCCCGACTACACGGTAGGCCAGACGCTCCAGGTGGTCGCCGCCATGAGGGGGGGCCGCCATGACATCCCCTCCGTCCTGGACCTGGCCGGGATCACCCCGGTCCTGGGGCGCAAGGTCGCCAAATGCTCCGGCGGCGAGCGACAGCGCCTGCGCCTGGCCCTGGCGCTGCTGGGCAATCCCGACCTCATGGTGCTCGACGAGCCCACGGCCGGCATGGACGTCACGGCACGCCGCTCCTTCTGGGCGGCGATCCGCGAGCGCACCGCCGGGGACAAGGCGGTCCTCTTCGCCACCCACTACCTGCAGGAGGCCGCGGACTTCGCGGACCGGATCGTCATCATCAGCCGCGGGCGCATCGTCGCCTCGGGCTCCGTGGACGAGGTCCGCGCCCTGGGCCAGGGCACGATCATCACCGCCACCTGGCCGGGCCTGGCAGGTGCCGCAGAGCTGGAGGCGGAGCTGGCGCCGGTGCGCGGCACGCTGGCGGACGTGGCGGTCCACGGCGAGCACGTGGAGATCCGCACCACCGCACCCGACGACGTCGCCCGCCTGCTGCTGACCCGCACCCCCGCCCACCACCTGGGGATCACGGCACTGAGCCTGGACGACGTGTTCGCAGAGCTCGTCAAGGACGGCGAGGACGTCGAAGACGTCAAGGGCACCGGGGACGTCACCGGCACCGCTCGGCGGACCGACTGAGCCGTCCTGGCCCCAGCACACAGACCACCCACGACCCTTCTGGAGACCATCATGACCACCGCCGGCACCACGACGACCACCAGGACCACCGGGTCCCACTCCCCCTCCCCGACCGCCAGGGGCGCCGGGGCCGCAAGACGCCCCGAGCGCCCCAGTCTCATCCCCTACCTTCTCACCGAGCTGCGCACAACGGTGCTCAGGGCGGACACGATCATCTTCATCATCGTCATGCCCCTGGGCATGTACCTCCTCTTCGGTGCGATGACCTCCTACGGCGACATCGACGCCGGGCGGGGGAACGTGTCCGGCGTCGTCATGGTCAACATGGCGGCTTTCAGCGCCGCCATGGCGGCCACGACCGTGGCCGGCAGCAGCGCCGTCGAGCTGGCCGGCGGCTGGGGGCGCCAGATGGGTCTGACTCCCGGTGGGATGCGCTCCTACTACCTGGTCAAGTCCGCCTCGGCGGTCCTGCTGTCACTGGTGCCCACCACCGTGCTCTTCATCGCCGGGGCCCTCACAGGGGCGCGCTGCGACAACCCGCTCATCTGGGCGAGCTCCTTCCTGGGCTGCCTGCTGCCGACCGTCCCCTTCGCTCTGTACGGCCTGGCCATCGGCATGTGGTTCCCCTCCCAGGGGGCGGTGGGCACGGCGGCGGCCTCGGTGACGGTGTGGGCCTTCCTGGCCAATATCTTCATGCCGATCTCCGGGACGCTGCTCACCATCGCCCACTACACCCCGCTCTACGGTGCGGCGACCCTGGCGCAGCGCCCCATCATGGAGGACCTCATCAACACCGCCACGGGCCCCGTCCACGAGAGCCCCTGGCTCCAGGTCGCTAACCTCGCAGCGTGGACACTCCTCCTCGCCGCCATCTGCCTGGTCTCCCGCCGCCGGGGGACGAGCCGGTGATGAGCGCCTCTCCCGCCCAGGCGGCCCTGCCTGCGAGCTGGTCGGACTGGCGCCGGACCTGGCCCGGCACGGCCGGCTGGCTCGGCGTCGATGTGCAGTCCTCGATCTGGGTCGGCTTCCTCATCCCGGCGATCGCCTTCCTCCTGCGCTCCCCGGCCCCGGCGTGGGCGAAGGCCCTGGGGACCGTGGGGATGACGGCCTTCGGGGTCATCTACGTCATCGAGATCAGCCTCATCGCCAAGCGCGTGGACTTCACCCGCGTGCCGACCCAGTCCACGCTGCGCCAGGAGATGACCCCTGCGCTGCGACCACTTGTCCTGCTGGCTATCTGCGCGGGAACGGCGATCATCGCGATCACCTGGTACTTCCCCCTGTTTCTGCCCTATTTCTGCGCAGTCCTCCTGTTCACCATGAGGCTGCGCACCGGCCTGATGGCCTGCGCGTGCCTGTGCGTGACCAGCCTGCTCATCGCCCTGCCCGCCACCGCGCTCGACCCCCAGTTCCTGTACTTCACGCTGGGATGCCTTCTCTCCTCGGGCTTCGTGGTCATCTCCCGCTTCTACGCCGAGCAGGAGGAGCAGCGCGCCCACCGGGCCCGGGAGCAGGCAGCGATGGCGGAGCGCGAGGAGATCAGTCGGGATGTGCATGACCTGCTCGGGCACTCCCTGACGGTGCTCACCCTCAAGGCTGAGGTGGCCCAGAGGCTCCTGCGGCAGGACCCGCAGGCCGCCGAGCGGGAGCTGGCCGAGGTCATCGAGCTCTCGCGGGCCGCCCTGGCGGATGTGCGGGCCACTGTGACCCGGCTGCGCACACCGGACCTGGCCAGCCAGGTCGAGTCCTCCCGAACGGCCTTCGCCGCCGCTCAGATCGACGCGGAGATCTCCGGTGCCGCTGGGGATGTCCCCCTGGGCCAGCGCGAGCTGATCTCCTGGGCGCTGCGGGAGGCCACGACGAATATTCTGCGGCACGCCGCGGCCACGCGCGTGCGGGTGGCCATCGCTGCGGGCCGCCTTCACGTGGTTGACAATGGTCGTGGCCTGGCGGGGGCGCCTGCCGGCAATGGGCTGCGGGGCCTGCGCCGGCGCGTGGAGGCGGCCGGCGGCCGACTGCGGGTGGTCAGTCCTGCGCCGTCGGGCCCCGGCATGGGCGGGCAGGAGGGCCCGGGCACGGAGATGGAGGTTGTGCTGTGAGCGCGAAGAGCACTGGAGGCGGTGTGATCCGCCTGCTCATCGCCGATGACCAGGCGCTGGTGCGCGGGGCCCTGGCCACGCTGCTGGGGCTGGAGGCCGACCTGGAGGTGGTGGCGCAGGTGGGCACCGGCAGTGCGGTGGTGCCTGCTGCCCGCGAGCAGCGCGCCGATGTGGCGCTGCTGGATATCGACATGCCCGACGGCGATGGCCTGGCGGCCGCTGCGGCCCTGACCGCCTCGGGACTGGGGTGCCGCAGCCTCATCGTCACGACCTTCGGGCGCCCGGGGTATCTGTCCCGGGCGCTGGAGGCGGGGGCGAGCGGATTCCTGGTCAAGGACACCCCGCCCGAGCAGCTGGCCGACGCCATCCGCCGCATCCATGGCGGGCTGCGGGTCATCGACCCGACCCTGGCCTAGGTGTACTTCCCCGTGAGGTTGTGTACGCGTTGTGATGGGGTTTGGCCTCCGATGCCGGTGTGGGGTCGGTGGTGATTGTAGTGGTGGAGCCAGTCGTTGTAGGCGGCGGCTCGCTCGGCCTCGTTGGTGTAGGGCCTGGCGTAGGCCCACTCGGTGGCCAGGGTGCGGTTGAAGCGCTCGACCTTGCCGTTGGTCTGGGGGCGGTAGGGGCGGGTGTAGCGGTGCTTGATCCCGGTGTCCTGGAGCAGTTGGTTGAATGCTGCGGAGCGGTAGCAGGCACCGTTATCGGTCATCACGGCGCTGACACCCACCCCCAGGTCCGCGAAGAACGCGCTGGCGCGCCTCCAGAAGGCGGTTACGGTCTCCTTGCGCTCATCGTCGAGGATCTCGGAATACGCCACCCGGGAGTAGTCGTCCACGGCGTGGTGGAGGTAGCGGTAGCCGCGTGAGGGGCTGGCGCCCTTCCTGGCGGCGCGGTCGCGGGCCCGGCCTGAGGATTTGTCGGCCGCCGAGCCGCGCCCGTGGGCTCTCCACCCGCCTCCTTGTGGGATGCGGCCGAGCTTCTTGATGTCGAGATGCACCAGCTGCCCGGGGCGCTTCTTCTCGTAGCGCGCCGGCGCCGGGCGGCGAACAGGCAGCCCGGTGGCCTGGTCGATGTGGGCCAGTAGGGGCATGCGGTAGCGCGACAGGACCCGCCCGACTGTGGAGCGGTGCAGATTCAGGTGATAGGCGATCCTGTGCGGTCCCCAGCGGCGCGTGAATCTCATAGCGATGATCCGCCGCTCGGTCTTGGAGGGCAGGCGCCCCGGCGAGGTGGAGGGTCGACTGGAGCGGTCGATCAGCGCCTCGCCGGCCCGGTAGCGATCGGCCCATCGCTTGACGGTGGCCGGGCTGACCTGTAGGCGCTCAGCGACTCGCCGCAGCGGCCAGCCCTCCTCGACGACCAGAACAGCGAGACGTCGACGCCCCTCAGGCGTCAAAGGCGAGTTAGCGTGGACCATGAGGGCCTCCGGTTCAGTGATGCGAGCATTGACAACCCACATCCTGCCGGAGGCCCTCACTCACCACCCACCCCGTTCACAACCTCCCAAGGAAGTACACCTAGGAGTCGGTGCTGTTGGGCCCCAATCCGCTGACCGACCGGGAGAAGGACGTGCTGCGCCTGGCGGCCCGGGGCGACGACGCCCATGGGATCGCGGCGAGCCTGCACCTGGGCGAGGGGACGGTGCGCAACTACCTGTCCAGTGCGATCGCCAAGACCCACGCCCGCAATCGCACCGAGGCCGCCCGCACCGCCGAGCGCAACGGGTGGCTGTAGCGCCGGTCGGGTGAGCCGGCGATGTCACGGCAGGGCCTCGAGGTAGTCGCGGTAGGCGGCCAGGGAGTTGTCGGCCATGAGCGCACGGGGCCACAGAACAGCGATGACGAGTCCGAGGAGCTCTGAGTCCTCCACGGCCGGGCGAGCCATCGTGTGGGCCGCATCGAAGTACTGGACCGTCGCCTTGGCCCCGAGAATGCTCGTGTAGGTGGCGGCTGTCTCCGAGACGTCGACATGTCGATCGTGCGTGCTCAGCATGAGGAGAACAGGCACCTGTTCGCCGCCCATCGCCACGAGGTCATCGGTGGCATCGGATGCGTAGTTCCGGATCGCAAAACGCCAGCGATCCTCGGTCAGCGGCTCAGGGTCGCAGGTGGTCGCCCGGTAGGTGTTGTAATCCGCCTTCTGCTTGAGGAGGCGGCGAGTCTGCTCGCTGCATCGGATCGCCTCATCGCGCTCGGCCTGGCCCGCGCTGTTGTGGTCGAGCTCGGCCAGGAGGTGGTAGCGCCCCTGGCGCAGCCAGTTGATGGCGGGGTTGAGAGCAATCACCGCAGCGATGTCATCGCGTGAGGCCGCCACCTTGGGGAGCACCCAACCGGCCTGGCTGGCACCCCACAGCACGATGCGCTCGGTCGGGATGGAGGCTCGCCCACGGGCCCAGTCGATCACCGCGGAGACTTCCGCCGCTCGATCCTCCATGCTCTGGTCGAGCCAGTTCCCGTCCGAACCGGCGATGCCGGGCTTGCTCCAGGACAGAGTCGCATACCCGGCATCGGCGGCCACCTCGAACCAGGGGAAGTAGAGCCCGTCGTTGTCCGCATCGATGGGCCCGTCGCCATGGATGATGACGACGAGACCACGGGGCGGCGTGCCAGTCGGCATGGTGAGCACAGCCTCGAGGCTCTCATCCCCGACGAGTACCTGGAGGTGCTGCAGACGGAACCGGAAGTCATTGCCAATCAGCGCCACACCGGCCAGGACAGCGACGATGACGCATACGCATACCGCGATGTGGAGCAGGCGCCGACGCCACCTACCTCTCGCTCTCCTCACGTTCGTAGACTACATGATAGATTAGTGGTGTGCTGCTCGTTGCCTGCAGACGCACACGGAAGGGGACCAGGGCATGGCCACTGATTCATCCTCGATCTCGCCGCGCACGATCGTCGAGGCTTTCCTGCCCGCGGACGGCGCGGTTGGGCTGGGGGTCATCTATGACACCGCCAACGCCATGGGCATCGACGACCAGCCACTGCGCCTGTGCCTGCGGCGCATGGTGTCCGCCGGGCAGATCGAGCAGACGGGTCGGGGGCGCAAGGGCTCGGTCGCGCTCACCGACGCCGGCCGGGACCGACTGCGTCGGGACCGCCTCGCTCTGCGCTTGGCCTTCGCACAGGATGAGGGCCTCGTCCCGTGGGATGGGAGCTGGCGGCTGGTGGCAGTCAGCGCACCGGAGGCCGAGCGATCGATGCGCGACGCCACCCGTCGAATCCTCGTTGACGCCGGTGCGGTCTCGATCTCGACGGGCCTGTTCATCAGCCCGCACGACCTGACCGACCTTCTCGACACCGAGCAGCAAAGGCGGATCGTGCCGATCACCGCATCGGACATCAGCATCGGGGGCACGAGTGACCCTCGCGAGCTGGCGGCCATGCTGTGGCCGCCGGAGCCTCTCCTGGCAGGCTACGAAGACCTTGACCGGGTGCTCTCCAGCCCACCGGCCATAGACCTGGCGGACGCCGGGGCGATCCTTCGGGCTCAACTCATCCTCGCCGATGCGATCGAACGGGCACTACGACCAGACCCCCTTGTGCCCCTCGAGCTCCGAGAAGCCGATTGGAAACCCACTCGTCTGCGCCGCGAGTGGCGCAGACGCTGGGACGACCTGACCAACAGACTCCCCGACCGCCTTCTCTACCGGGATTGGCTCCCCTCCAACCACAGCGACCCGCCACGAATCACGTGAGACGCTCCTCGCACGCCGAGAGGCTCACATGCCTCGCGCCGCGCATGACCGAGCGAGCCCGCAACACCGACCGCCACGGGTGGCTGTAGCGCCAGGCAGGAGAATCGAATACGCCTTGGCTGAGGACGATCATCATGGGAGGCTGTAGGCGCTAACATCCATGGCGTCCATTGCACCGATGGCATCGGCACCGTGCGAAGCCTCGCCGTCCCTACCGAGAGGCCTCATGGCACCGGCTGGTGCGAGGAATCAAACGTCGTTACTCAGATCTCCTCCCGGTAGGCGTCCGGGGCCCGGGGCCAGCGCGAGACCTGGTATCAGGCGGCTGTGAGCGAGGCCAGGAACTGCTCGCGGAAGCGCGCGAAAGAGGGTGAGCGTCGTGCAGTGGCATCAAGATCGAGTCTCGAGGAGAACGCGACCTGGTGCCGCGTCTCGGCGTAGTTCTCGATCATCTGCTCTTGGAGCGCTTCTTTGGCTCCTCGCTTCGCCTCGGGATCCTTGGGGTACGCGGCATCGTCCTTGACAGCTCGGTGATCGCGAAGGGATTCGATCCCAGCCAGGAACCAGGCCTCGTACTCGCGGACAGCGACAGCGACCACGGCCTCCTGCCCCTCCAGCGCCTCCCGCGTGGCCTTCACACACTGCTGCGGATCATCGTCGTCCGAGTCGTAGAGAACGACAACTACGCCAATCCCTCCCCGCTGATTGATATTCGCCCACTGCATCCTCACAGCATCCCGAACCTTGGTGGAGCGCATATGGTCACGCCCCAGTCGAAAAGGCTCGGCCACCTGAGAATCGAAGATACCCGCCTCGTTTGTGATTCGGCGCAGCAACTCGGGGAGCGCCTTGACCTCACCATGACCCTCGACAACGGAGGCAACGATCCTGGTCATGACTGAGTGTCCGGTGCGGGCTGGAGCTGGTCGGATCGCAGGAGCTCGCCGGCACTGAAGAGGGACTCCTCCAGAGCGAGCCTTCCACCCGCATCGAGAGACCCTATGCGTGTGCCACTGGTGTCGGCCCGGACGGCGAAGATCTCGGAGGGCCCCAGATCCCCGGCATCGAGCAGATCGCCGCTGTGCGTGGTGACGAGGACCTGCCGCATGGTGGAGGCCTCGCGGATGGCGTCGAAGAGCACCCCTGCGGCGGCAGGGTGCAGGGCGGTCTCGGGCTCTTCAACGATCACCGGGCCGAAGGTGCCGTCGCCACTGGGCGCGAAGAGAGCTGTGAGGATGCCCAGCGCACGGAGCGTGCCGTCGCTCATCACCCCAGCGAGAAGTGAGAATGTCCCATCAGACCCCCTCGCCTCTTGTTCAAAATCTAGCGCATAGAATCCACTCACCTCCCTTGGACTGACCTGCCGAACACCAGGAACGATGAGTCGCACATACTCGTCGATTAGTTCTTTCCTATCCGGCATGCTCTCTTCAACCCGATGCAGGACAGCGGCAAGATTACGCGCATCAATCTGAAGCTCACCACTCACCTTATGACGGTCGACCCGACGAATCGAGTCAGGATACGGGGAACTGAGAACTGTGGAAATAAGAGCCCTGCGAACCGCAGCGAACGCCTCATACCCAGCCAGGGCTCCCAAGATAAGAGAAGCATCCTCGATGGCGGGAACTGGGACAGTCGTACCCTCCACCTCGACCGCGCCTGCGGAGGAGTCAAAATGAGCACGGATCATACCGCCCGCATCACGCACGACACAGGTCTCTGATCGCACCTTCAAGACAGGCCCGATGGTGGGCGTGATGGTGAAGGATATCGAATACTCGCATGCACGGCCATCCGGAAGCCCGTCGATATCAACGCCAATGGTGACGCGTGGAGCATCCAATTTTTCTGAGAGCCGCAGGGCGATCTGATCCGCTCCTCGCATGTCAGTCGCTTCACGCAGATTCGTTGTCAGCGCGTCCTTGAGGAAGACGAGCGCGTCGAGGATGTTCGACTTCCCAGCACCGTTGGGCCCGACAAGCACCGCCAAGTCCCCCAGCGCCAGGTCGCAGGAGCCGACGCTGCGGTAGTTCGCCAGCCGAAGGCGCCGGACACGGGCGCCTGGAGTCGTCGTCATGGCCTCATCCTATCGGGCCTCACAGGCCGTCCGCCGGAGTCGCCCGCGAGCCAACGCGACCTGGCACAGCACTGGATCCCAGCGCGCCCAGCGCTGACAGCGGCGCACTGTCAGTCCTGCTGCCGTGGGGCCAAGGCAGGAGGACGCCGACGCCATCATCGAGATCCCGCCGCTCATTCCCTCACTCCAGGAGTGCATGCAGAATACATGCATGGTTGCACTGCAGATCCGCAATGTCCCCGACGATGTCCGCGATGCTCTTGCCGAACGGGCGAGGGCGCGTGGGGAGTCCCTCCAGGCCTATCTTCTGGACGTGGTGACCCGGGAGGCCAGGTGTCATCGCAACGTTGAGCTCCTTGAGAGGATCTCAAAGCGCTTCGAGGGGGGCTCACAGCAGTCGTCCCCCAACTCTGCGGACATCCTTGAGAGCATCGATCGCGCGCGCCGATTGTGTCCACGGTGAACAACTTTAGCCGCCTCCGGCCAGGCACTCTCCACGAGAAACATGCTCTGACCTGCGTATTTGTCATTGCGGCGGGAGGCGGAGAATCTTAAAGTTGTTCACCGTGGACAAAAGCGTCCAGCAGGGCGGTGAGGTCCTCGGCGGGATCGCGGGGGTAGATGACGGGCGCACTGACCTCACCACTGCCATCACCCTCCGGCTCGAGGAACTCGCGGGCGCTGGAGGTGGCCAGGCGCAGGATCTCGGCGTCCGGCAGGCCGGCCCGGCGCCAGGCCAGCAGCTCATGCGGGAGCAGGTCGTGGGGCAGTGAGCCCCCGGCATCCGAGCCGGGCAGCAGCCGCACCCCGGCGGCATGCATCGCGGCGACCTGCTCGTCATGAGCCGCATGCAGGGCGGTGACCGTGGCCGCGTAGACGGGGTACCTCTTCGCCTGGTGGGCGAAGGCCGGGAAGTTGTCTACCTGCAGGAGGGTCGGGGTCACGGCGATGCCTCGGGCCGCGATCTCGGCGATCTCCTCCGGACCGGCGCCCGTGGCATGCTCCAGGCAGTCCACGCCGGCCTCGATGAGCGGGCCCAGGGCCGCCCGGCTGAAGGTGTGTGCCGTGACCCGCGCGCCGTTCTCATGCGCGGCGGCCACAGCATCAACCAGGACCTCGGCCGGCCACAGCGGCGCGATATCGGCCTCGGCCCCGGCGGAGCGGTCGATCCAGTCGGCGACGATCTTGACCCATCCATCCCCGGCCCGCGCCTGGCGCGCCACCTCCTTGGGCAGGTCCCCGGGCGAGTCCAGCTCCAGGGCGAAGCCGGGCAGGTAGCGCCTGGGGCGGGCCAGATGCCGACCGGAGCGGATGATGCGCGGCAGGATCGCGGGCTCCGCGCCGTCAGCGCGCTCAGCGCTGAGCGCCTCATCGATCCGCGCGTCGATCCAGTGCGTATCCGTCGGCGCCCCGCAGTCGCGGATGAGGCCGATCCCCGCCCGGGCTGCGGCTCTGACCTGGGCCATCGCCGTCGCGCGGTCAACACCTCCACCGGGCCCCAGCCCGATATGGCAGTGCGCGTCGACCAGCCCGCCGGGGATGACGAAGCCGTCCCCGGCTGGCACCGTCACGCCCTGAGCGGGCCCGGTAGCCCTCACGTCCTGCCGGGCCCTCAGATCCCCAGGTGCCGGCGCAGGTCCTCGGGAAGGGCCGCCATGGCGTCGGCGACCTCATCGCCACTGGGCTGGGCCTGCTGCGGGGCGGCCTGCTGGCCCTCGGGCATGATCCCGTAGGAGCCGCCCAGGCCGAAGGCCGATCCGGCCGCCGGCGCCGCGGGCGCCTCCTGCTCGGCCCTGGCGGCGGCCTCCTTGGCCTGGCGCGCCGCCTTGGCGGGGTTGCCCGAGCGCCCCTTCTTGCCGCCCTTGCCCTTCTTCTTGGCCTTGGGGGCCTGGCGAGCCTTGGAGTGCTTGCCCATGCCCGGCAGGGACCCCATGCCGGGCATCCCTCCCCCGGGCCCGCCCGGGCCGCCCATTCCGCCGGAGGCCATGGCCTCCATCATCTTCTTGGCCTGCTCGAAGCGATCGACCAGCTCGTTGACCGCCTGGACGGTGGTTCCCGAGCCCTTGGCGATGCGGGAGCGGCGCGAGCCGTTGAGGATGGACAGGTCCTTGCGCTCGGCCGGGGTCATGGAGCAGACGATGGCCTCGATACGGTCCACCTCGCGCTCATCGAAGTTCTCCAGGGCGTCGCGCATCTGGCCCATGCCGGGCATCATGCCCAGGAGCTTCTTCATCGAGCCCATCTTGCGGATCTGGCGCAGCTGGCCCAGGAAGTCCTCGAGGGTGAACTCGCCCTTGGCGAGCTTGGCGGCGGCATCCTCCGCCTCCTGGCGGTCCATGGTGCGCTCGGCCTGCTCGATGAGGGTCAGCAGGTCGCCCATGTCCAGGATGCGACTGGCCATGCGGTCGGCGTGGAAGCGCTCGAAGTCCCCCAGCCCCTCACCGGTGGAGGAGAAGAGCACCGGGGCCCCGGTGACCCCGCGCACCGACAGCGCCGCACCACCGCGCGCGTCGCCGTCGAGCTTGGACAGGACCACGCCGGTGAAGCCCACGCCGTCGCGGAAGGCCACCGAGGTGTTGACGGCGTCCTGACCCACCATGGCGTCCAGGACGAAGAGGATCTCGTGGGGGGAGACCGCGTCGCGGATGCGGATGGCCTGGTCCATCATCTCGGCGTCAACGCCCAGGCGCCCGGCGGTGTCCACCACGACGACGTCATAGCCGTTGGCCCGGCCGTGCTCCGCGCCGCTGCGGGCCACCGCCACCGGGTCGCCCACGCCGTTGCCGGGCTCGGGGGCCCACACATGCACCCCGGCGCGCTCGGCCACCACGCCGAGCTGGGTGACCGCATTGGGGCGCTGCAGGTCGGAGGCCACGAGCAGGACGCGCTTGCCCTGGTCGCGCAGCCACCGGCCGAGCTTGCCGGCCAGGGTGGTCTTGCCGGCGCCCTGGAGGCCGGCGAGCATGATGATGGTCGGCCCGCTGGGCGCCCAGTTGATCTCGCGGGTGGCCCCGCCCAGGACCTCGATGAGCTCCTCGTTGACGATCTTGACGACCTGCTGGCCGGGATTGAGCACCTGGGAGCGGGCCGCATCGGTGGCCTTGTCGCGCACAGCGGCGGTGAAGGCGCGCACCACGGGAAGGGCGACGTCAGCCTCCAGAAGGGCACGGCGGATCTCGGTGACCGTCGCGTCGACGTCGGCCTCGGTGAGGCGTCCCTTGCCGCGCAACTGGTTGAAGGAGGCTGTGAGCCGGTCGGAGAGGTTGCCGAACACGCGGTGTCCTTCCTCGGGCGCCCGTGGCGCCGGGTGATAGGTGACAGCGCCCGACGGCGTGGACGGCGGTGGTGCGCCCGCCGTGGGCATGGCTGCTGCTCAGGATACCGGTGAGGGACGGCCCGTCCCCACTTCGCGGCGTGCGCCCCCTCACGCCGAGCGGCTCACCGCTGACGCCGGCGGGCTCACCCCAGGGCCCGGGCGAGAGCGGCTGTGGACTGGGCGACCAGGCTGGCGCGCCATGGGCTCCAGGCCCGCGGCCCGGCCGCGCGGGCATCGGCCTCGGTGAGCACGGTCAGCTGCGCGAGTCGTCGCAGCGCCGCCGGCCCGGTCCCCAGCGCCTCGCGGGCGGCGTCAACCGCCTCGGCGCATCCGGGCGCCTGTCCCGCCGCGGTGGCCAGGAGCAGGTGGTGGCGCACGAGGAGCGCGATCTCCTGGGCGTCCCTCTCCGCAATGCCTAGGACCTCCCACAGCGCGGGCAGACGCTCCACTCCCGCTGCGGCGTGGGCCTCCCCGAGGACCCCTGGCGCCTTGCCCAGGTCGTGCACGACCGCGGCAAGGAGCAGGCATCGGCGCCACTGCGGGGCCTCGACCGCCTGTGGGGCCGCCAGCCCGACGGCGCCCAGGCTCTCGGACAGACCGGGGTCGTCGAGCAGCTCCCCTGCCAGGGCGGCGGTGCGCACCATGTGACGATCCACGGTGTAGAGATGGATGGGGTTGCGCTGGGGGCGATTGCGGGCCTCGCGCCAACCGGGGAGCCATCGTGCTGGCAGGTCGGCCAGGTCGAGGTCCTCCCAGACCCGGATGAGCTCCTTGCCCGTTCCCAACAGGTCGACGAACAAGTCCAGGGCGGTGGCCTGCGCCCCGGGCCGGGCCGGCAGCTCGCTCCAGGGGGCGGTGGGGACCGGGCAGCGCGCCAGGCTGCGCCGCGTCACGGCAGCCACCGGCAGGCGGCGCGAGGCGGCGACCAGAGCCACCCTCAGGGGCAGCACCGGGTCCTCCTCGGGCGCGGCGTCGTTGGACAGGACCACCTCCTGATCCAGGATGGCCACTCCCGCATCGGGGCTCTCGAGAACCGGTGCGCTGCGGCGGCCGAAGCGCACGAGGGTCAGCGGCCGCCGGGCCGGTCGAGCCGCCCGCAGCGCAGCCCGCATGGTGGTGTCCAGGGCGGAGGCGACCTCACGACCCGCCTCGTAGACGCCTCTCAGAAGGGCGTCGCGGGGTTCCTCACCGCCCGACGACCCGCCCGATCCGGTGATGCCGAGCCGCTCGGCGACCTCGTCGTGGGCGGCTGCGAGGAGCTTGCTCGTGGGCCTGCCCGTGACCAGGGCCAGGGCATCACGGGCATTGAGGAGCGTGTCGACGGCGCGGTCGAGCTGGCCGTGGGGCCTGTCGGCCAGCGAGGAGGCGGCCAGGGCCTCGATGAGGACCGCGTCGCGCAAGCCGCCGTGGGCCTCCTTGAGGTCAGGCTCGATGAGGGTGACGAGGTCGCCGGCCATCTCGGCGCGCTCGGCCGCGTCCCGGGCCAGGTCGGGCAGGCGCTTGCGGGTGGCGCGCCGCCAGTCGCCAAGGAGCATCGCGGCGCAGTCCTGGGTCAGGGACGCGTCGCCGGCGAGGTGGCGCAGATCGAGCATCCCCACGGCCGCCGGCAGATCCCCGCCGGCGACCTCGCGGACCTGCTCGATGGTGCGCACCGAGTGGTCCAGGGCGATCCCGGCGTCCCACAGGGGGTACCACAGGCGCTCGGCCAGGGCCGCGACGGTGGCGGCGTCCAGGCGCGCCGCGCGGGCGGCGCCCGGGGAGGCCGGGGCGTGCAGGAGGACCAGGTCCAGATCGGAGGCGGGGCCGGTCTCGCGGCGGGCCAGGGATCCCACGCAGGCCAGGGCCAGCCCGGGAACGACGGCGTGCCCGAGGCCGTCGTCGTCCACGAGGCCGACGGCCCCGCAGGCCTGGGCCCACAGCGAGACGATGGAGGCCTCGACGTCCTGGCTCAGGGTGCGCCGCCACCCCCGACCCGCCTGGGGCGTCCAGGGCCGGGGGTGGGGGTGGCGGCGCGCTGCCAGCGCCGGCGAGAGCGGCCGAGCAGCGGATGGCCTCATAGGGCGGCCTCACCACGCTCGCCGGTGCGCACGCGCACCACCTCCTCGACGTGGGTCACCCAGATCTTGCCGTCACCGATGCGCCCTGAACGGGCGGCGTCGGCGATGGCGGCCACGGCGTCGGACGCCGCGTCGTCGGGGGTGAGGACCTCGATGCGGAGCTTGGGCACGTAGTCCACCTGGTACTCGGCGCCGCGGTAGACCTCGGTGTGGCCCTTCTGCCTGCCGGCGCCCTGGGCCTCGGAGACGGTCACGCCGTGGAGGCCGGCGGCCTCCAGGGCCGCGGTCACGGAGTCGAGCTGGTAGGGCTGGATGATGGCGGTAACGAGCTTCATGACTCAGGACTCCTTCGCGGACGGGGTGGTGGTTGAACCCGGGGCGTGGCCGCGCCGCGGCAAGACGGTGGCCAGGCGCCCCGCGGTGAGGGACTCGTAGGCGGACTCGCTGTGCTCGGCCTTGTCGGCCCCGATGTGCTCGGCGTCGGCGCTCAGCCGCCACCCCTGCCCGATGAGCGAGACGATGAACCAGCACAGGGCCGTCATGACCAGGGAGAAGACGATTGCCACGAGGGCGACGAGCACCTGGACGATGAGCTGGCTGAGGCCGTGGCCGTAGAGCAGCCCGGAGTCCTTGGCGAGGAAGCCGACCAGGACGGTGCCCACCAGCCCGCCGACGAGGTGCACGCCCACGACGTCGAGGGAGTCGTCGTAGCCGAACCTGTACTTCAGGCCCACCGACACGGCGCACACGGCGCCGGCCACCAGTCCCAGGATGATGGAGCCCACGGGGGTCAGGCTCCCGGCCGCGGGCGTGATGCCGACCAGGCCCGCCACGATGCCCGAGGCCGCGCCCAGGCTGGTGGCGTGACCGTCACGGATCCGCTCGACCGCCAGCCAGCCGAGCACTGCGGCGCAGGTTGCCACCGAGGTGTTGACCCAGGCCAGGCCCGCGTTGCCGTCCGCGGTGAAGGCGCTGCCGGCGTTGAAGCCGAACCACCCGAACCACAGCAGGCCGGCGCCCAGCATCGTCAGGGGCAGGTTGTGGGGGCGCATCGGCTGGGTTCCGAAGCCGCGACGCCTGCCGATGGCCACCGCCAGGAAGAGGCCGGCGATGCCGGCGTTGATGTGGACCACGGTGCCGCCGGCGAAGTCGATCGGCTCGGCGATCGAGGCGAACCAGCCTTCGCCCGACAGGGCTCCACCGCCCCAGACCATGTGCGCCATGGGGAAGTAGGACAGGGTGACCCACAGGGGCACGAAGCTCATCCAGGCGCCGAAGCGGGTGCGGTCGGCGATGGCCCCGGAGATGAGGGCGACGGTGATGATCGCGAAGGTCATCTGGAAGGCGACGCCGACGATGACGGGCACCCCGAGGCTGTCGAGGACGAACTCGCCTCCGTCATCCATCATGGTGCCGCGAAGGCCCAGCTGGGTCAGAGGGTTGCCGAGGATCCCTGCGATGTCTGTGCCGCCGTAGGACATGGACCATCCGTACAGGACGTAGAGAACGCCGATGATGGCTGTGGAGCCGAAGGACATCATCATCATGTTGAGGACGGACTTCGACCGGCTCATGCCTCCGTAGAACAGGGCGAGTGCGGGAATGGTCATGAGCAGCACGAGTGAGGCGCTCATGAGCATCCACGCGGTGGCTCCGGTGTCGAGTGCCATGGGGACTCCCTTCAGAGGGTGCGACGGGATTCGCACGAGGGGAAGTCAAGGCCACCGGTGTTGCCCGCCCACTGCACGGCGATGACATGCGCGTGACACTCCGCGGGCCGGGATGTCGGGCGTGTTTCCGATCGGTCGGCTGGGTCAGCAGAGTCGGCAGAGTCAGCAGGGCCGGCGCGGACTACGCCGGCGCCTCCTCGCCACCGGCGCGCCAGTCGCGCTCGAACTCCGCCAGGCGCTCCTCGACCAGCGGCAGGTGCTGGGCCCGCTCCAGGAGCTCGGAGAACTCATCGGCTGACAGGCCGCCCAGGGCAAGCAGTCGCGCCTTGCCGGCGGCGAGGAGGCCGGCGTCGAAGGCGCTGCTCCCGGCGAGCGCCAGGACCGCCGCCCCCTGATCCAGGGCGGCCAGGAGGGCGCCGACCTGCTCCCTGTCGAGATCGTCCTCGGCGGTGACGCCGCGCTGGCCGTGAACCGCCCGCACCGCCTGGGTGACCAGGGCCTGGCCCGTGATCAGGGGGTCGAGGCGTCGCGCCATCTCAGCGCTCAGGGTCTCGTCCCTGGCCGCGACGGCCGTGAACTCCAGGGTGGCCAGAGCGAAGTTCCGAGTCATGCGCACCGCGTCGTCATCGCCGGACAGGTCCATCGAGTTGAGCTCGAACAGGGGCCTGGCCCCCGTGGCCAGCGCCTGCTCCATGTTCATGTCCATGACCGCGAGGAAGAGCTCGGCCTTGTTGGCGAAGTTGGAGTAGACCGCCCCCTTGGAGAAGCCCGCCGCGCGCGCGATCTCATCGAGCCGCGCACCGTGGTAGCCGTCGCGCGCGAAGGAGGCGCGGGCGGCGAAGATGATCGCCTCGCGGGTCTGCCTCTGACGGTCCCTGCGGCTGATCGGGTCGGGAAGATCGCTCACCCGCCGATCCTACCGGCGGCGAGGGATTGCGCCCCGAGACCAACTCAGATACTCTCGGTATCCACATATCGCGAGTATCTGAAAGGTGATCATGTCCTCATCCAGGTATGCACCCAGCTTGACCATCACCGGCCTGACACGCCGCTTCGGCGCTGTCACCGCCAACGACTCCATCGATCTGAGCGTTGAGCCCGGCAGCGTGGTCGGCCTCCTGGGCCACAACGGCGCCGGCAAGACCACCCTCGTCTCCCAGGTGGTTGGCCTGCTGCGGCCCGACGCCGGGGATATCCGCGTGGGAAGCCTCGACGCCATCGCCCACCCCGCCGCCGCGCGGCGCGCCGTCGCGCTCCAGCCCCAGGCGCAGTCCCCCATCGACGGGCTGACCCCGCGCGACGCCGTCGAGATCGCCGCGCGGATGCGGGGCCTGTCCGCCCGCGACGCCCGCGCCGCCTCCCTGGCCCTGGCCGAGGAGCTGGACTACGGGCCGTGGCTGACCCGCCGCGCCCTGCCCGAGGGCGGCGGGCTGTCCGGAGGGATCCGCAGGCTCGTCGGATTCGCCATGGCCGCCGTCGCCCCCACGCCACTGCTCATCCTCGATGAGCCGACCAACGACGTCGACGCCTCGCGCCGCCGACTCCTGTGGGACGCCGTGCGACGGCGGGCCGATGCCGGGACGGGGGTCCTCCTGGTGACCCACAACGTGATCGAGGCCGACCAGGTGCTCGATGAGGTCACCATCCTGGATCGCGGCCGGGTGGTCGCCAGCGGCACGCCCGCGAGCCTGCGAGGCAGCGAGGGCACCCTGCGGCTGGAGCTGCACCTGACCCCCGGAGCGCAGGCTCCCCTGGACACGTCTTCCCCGACGGCGAACCCTCAGGATCCCGAGACCTCCGCCATCCCCTCCCTCCCGACTCGACCGCTGCGAGCAGTCCGCACCGGCCGCAGGCTCCTGGTCACGATCCCTGCCGGGGATGCCGTCGCCTGCGTCGACTGGGCCTCCGGTCAGCGCCAGGCCGGCGTCATCGAGACCTACACCCTCAGCCCGAGCAGCCTGGAGGACGCCTACCTCGCCCTCACTGAGGCGCCCGAGGCCGACCACAAGGACAAGACCAGCGAGGAGATCGCCGCATGACCACCATGGCCTCACCATCCACCGCCCCCAGCGCATCCGCACCCGCGGAGGCGGGCCGCCGTCCGTCGGCGAGTCATCCCGGCGCCTGGAGCCTCTACCGCACCGTGCTGCGATGGAATCTGCTCTCTGTCGGGCCGATGCTTCCCGTCGTCATCGTGCTGCAGGTCTTCATGGCGGCAGGGATCATCCTCGGATTCGCCCTGCTCATCCCCGGGATCGACGACCTTCCGGACATGGCCCTGCACATGTCCACGGGGGCTCCCACCATCCAGCTCCTGATAGTCGGGCTGGTCATGGTGCCCCAAGCCGTGGCGACGGCGCGCAATAATGGCACCTTCGCCTACATGCGCGCCCTGCCGGTGCCGCGCCCGATCCTCCTGGCCGCCGACCTGACCGTGTGGATGGTGGTGGCGCTACCAGGCCTCGCCGCCTCCATGGGTGTCGCACTTCTGCGCTTCGACCTGTCCCTGGACCCGACCTGGCCGCTTCTCATCGGCGCGGCACTGCTGGTGAGCATCATGTCCGCCGCGGTCGGCTACGCGATCGCGGTGACACTGCGCCCCGTGATCGCACAGGCGGCCACCCAGGCACTGGTCTTCTTCATCCTCCTGTTCTCACCCGTCACCTTCCCGGCCTCCCACCTGCCCCGGTGGCTGGAGTCGGCCCACGACTGGCTTCCCATCCGCCCGGCGGCCGACCTGCTGCGCCTCGGCCTGGCCTCGGGCGACTACACCTGGCAGACCAGAGATCTCATCATCCTGCTCGTGTGGACGGTCGTGAGTATGGCGATCTGCCTGCGGGCGCTGTCGCGGCGGTGACGACCTCAGACCCGACAGACCCGACAGCACGTCGCCGGCCCCGCGGAGCTCGCGGGGCCGGCGATCGGCGTGGGGAGCTCAGCCCAGGAGAGCGTCGACGAAGCCCTCGGGGTCGAAGGGGGCCAGGTCGTCGGCGCCCTCCCCCAGGCCCACGAGCTTGACGGGCACGCCCAGCTCCTTCTGCACGGTCACGACGATCCCGCCCTTGGCGGTGCCGTCGAGCTTGGTCAGCACAATGCCGGTGATGCCCACGGCCTCAGCGAAGACCTGGGCCTGGCGCATGCCGTTCTGCCCGGTGGTGGCGTCCAGGACCAACAGGACCTCGCCCACGGGGGCGACCTTCTCCATGACCCGCTTGATCTTGCCCAGCTCATCCATGAGGCCGGCCTTGTTCTGCAGGCGGCCGGCGGTGTCGACGACGACGGCGTCGGCCTCCTGCTCAGCGGCGGTGCGCACGGCGTCGAAGGCCACCGAGGCGGGGTCGGCCCCCTCCCGCTCGGAGCGCACCACCTCCACGCCCACGCGCTGGCCCCAGGTGCTCAACTGCTCCGCGGCGGCGGCGCGGAAGGTGTCAGCGGCGCCCATGACGACGCTCTTGTCCTGGGCGACCAGGACGCGGGCGAGCTTGCCGCAGGTGGTGGTCTTGCCGGTGCCGTTGACCCCGACCATGAGGATGGCCGCGGCCGGAGTGCCGGCGATCTCCGCCCCCTCGGCGGCGGCAGGGCGCTCCAGGTTGACGGAGCGGTCCAGGTCGGGGTCCACCAGGGCCAGGAGCTCGGAGCGCAGGACGGCGCGGATGGCCTGAGGGTCGGAGGTGTCCAGGACCTTGGCCTGGGTGCGCAGCTCCTCCATGAGCTGGGTGGTCACCTCGATGCCCAGGTCCGAGGTCAGCAGAGTGTCCTCGATCTCCTCCCAGTCGGCCTCGGTGAGATCGCCGCGCGACAGGACCGACAGCACGGCCTTGCCGAAGCCGCCGGCACCGGCCAGGCGCGCCCGCAGGCGCTGCATCCGGCCGGGGATGGACTCGGGGGACTCCAGAGTGGCGGTCGTGGCCGCGGGCCGGGCCTCGGGCTCGGCGCCGGGCTCCTCTCGCTCCCCGACCTCCTCGGCGGCCTGACCCTCCTGCCCCTCCTGGGGGAAGAGATCCTCGATGCTGGTGGGCTTGTGGGCGCTGAGGTCCTCGGGGAGGTCGCCCTGCCTGCGCCCGACGTAGAGCCAGAGGCCCCCGGCCAGGGCCAGGACGACGAGGACTGCGATAACGATGAGGATCAGGTCCATGGCCTCATCATGCACGATCAGCGCCGATGGCGTGGGGGAACGGGTCGGGGCGCCTCAACCCCGTGCCAGTAGCGGGGCGCCCATGGGTGCCGGATCGACGCGCCCCTCAGCCCTCGACGGCCTTGCCGTGCTGAGGCGACCTGGCCTTGGCCCTGCGCGCCTCCTGGCGCCGTGCCTCGAACTCCTGGGCCCGGGTCCGGGCCGAGCCCGTGGCCCGCTCCGTGGTGTCCAGGGCCTTGTCAACGACGTCGACCAGGCCCTGGAAGGACTCCGTGCGGGTGTAGGCCGAGGGGCCCTCCCGGGTCATGAGATCACTGAGACGGGCCTCGGGGGACACCACCTCGACGTCATCCTCATCCTTGTTGCGAGCATCCTGGACCAGGCCGCGAATGCGGGCGGGCCAGGTTCTGATCGGGTAGCGGTCCGCGACGACCAGGCCGAGAACGAGTAGCCCGACCGCGGAGACGATGGCAAGGGGAATGATCATGGCGCCCATAGGCTGGATTCTGCACTGATCGCAGTCAAAACCCAAGCCTTACGCACCGATGTCATGCAATAGACAGCCGATCCTGATAAATCCCTGACCTCTGGGTTGGCCACGCCTGAGTAACGGCGCGGACCTTCCAGCGTTTGAAGACCTTGCGCTCAGGCCACCCTCAGCGCCCGGGGCGAGAGGGCCGCAGCGCCCCCAGATGGCACGGCACCCGTGTCTATGGGCGTCCCGCATGTCGGGATCGCCGACTCACCGGCTCACCGGCTCGCCAGGCGCTGCGAGACGGCCTTGGTCACGCCCTCGCGCATGGTGATGCCGTAGAGGGCGTCGGCCACCTCCATGGTGCGCTTCTGGTGGGTGATGATGATCAGCTGGCTGGAGGCCCGCAGCTCGGTGAAGATCTCCAGCAGTCGCCCCAGATTCGTGTCATCCAGGGCGGCCTCGACCTCATCCATGACGTAGAAGGGCGAGGGCCGGGCCTTGAAGATCGCGACCAGGAGCGCCACGGCCGCCAGGGACCTCTCCCCTCCTGACAGCAGGGAGAGGCGCTTGACCTTCTTGCCCGCGGGCCGGGCCTCGATGTCGATGCCCGTGGTCAGCATGTCACCGGGATCGGTGAGCACCAGGCGGCCCTCGCCGCCGGGGAAAAGGCGGTCGAAGACTCCGGCGAACTCCCGGGCGGTGTCCTCGAAGGCCTGGGCGAAGGCCTCCTGGACGCGGGCGTCGATCTCCTCGACGATGCTCAGGAGGTCATCGCGCGAGCGCTTGAGATCGGCCAGCTGCTCGGCCAGGAACTGGTGGCGCTGCTCCAGGGCGGCGTGCTCCTCCAGCGCCAGGGGGTTGACCTTGCCCAGGCGGGCCAGGTCCTTGGTGGCCTTGGCCAGGCGCCTCTCCTGCTCGGCGCGCGCGTAGGGCCGTCCGGGGCCCGCGGCGCCGGCAGGCCGCTTAGAGGGGTCCTGGGCCTGCCCGTCCTCATCGTCGTCCTGCTCCTGGCCGACCTCGGGCACGGGCATATGCGGCCCGTACTCCTCCACCAGTGCCTCGATCTCCAGGCCCAGCTCGTTCATGGCCCGCTCCGTCAGGGCCTCCAGGCGCATGCGCTGCTCGGCTCTGGCGACCTCCTCGCGGTGGGCCGCATCGGTCAGGCTCGCCAGCTCCTTGGCCAGGACGTCGATCTCCTCACGGATCCCGGCGGTGGCCTCCATGGCCCGGGAGCGCTCAGCCTCGATGGAGCTGCGCTCGTCGGCCGCCTCCTGGGCCCAGGCCCTGGCGGCCTCGGCCACCGCCCGGGCCTGGTCGCGCACATGCGTGGCAGCCTGGGCCTGCGCGGCGCGGGCCGCCGCCGCCCGGGCCGCTTCCTGACGGTGCTCGCGCTCCCTGCGGGCAGCGGCCCGAAGGGACTCCGCCCGGCCCTTGCTGGAGCGCTCGCGCTCCTCGGCCGTGCGCAGCGCCAGTCGCGCCTCGGTCTCCGCCGAGCGGGCCTGGCGGGCCTGGTCGGAGGCCTCGTCCCTGGCCCGCCGTGCCTCATCCACCCGGGCCTCCAGATCCCCACCGGTGGGTCCGCCGATCTGATCGGGCCCGCCCGCGGCGCCCTGCTCAATCTGCGCCAGGGCGGTGGTGGCCGCGGCGAGCTCGGCCCTGCGCTGGGCGGCCTCGGACTCGGCGCGCTGAAGGACCCGCTCGGCCCGGCCCGTCTCCTCACCGGCGGCATGGGCCGCCGAGGTCAGGCGCGCCATGGCCTCGGCGGCGCGCGCCGCCTGCGCATCGGCCTGGCGCAGCGCCGCCAGGGCCTGGGAGACCTCCAGGCGCGCGGACTCCTCCTGGGCCCGGGCCGACTCCAGGGCGGCGTCGGCGGCCGACTCCGCCTGCGATGCGGCCTGGGCCTCGGCCTGGGCCTCGTCGTGGGCGGCGGAGAGCTCCAGGACCGAGGAGGAGCCCCGCCCGGCCCCCGCCACCCATCCGGGGGCCAGGACCTCACCCGCCCGGGTGGCCACCACCGCATGCGGGTCCGCCTCCCTCAGGCGGTGAGCGGAGGGGAGGTCGGCCACCACCCACGCCCCCGCCAGGAGGTGGGCGATCACCGGGGCCAGTCCCGGCTGCGTCGTGCTCACCAGGCCGGCCGCCGCCAGCGCTCCAGCAGAGTCGGCCTCCGGCTCGGGGGCGGCGGCATCGGGCGCATCAGGCGCGCCGGGCACAGCGGGCACATCGTCACCGCTGACCACCAGGCGCACGGCGCCGCTGTCATGGCTCCGCGCCTGCTCCAGGGCGCCGCGGGCGGCCTGAGGGCCCAGGGCCAGGCCCGCCCCGGCCAGCTCGCGCAGCAGGGCGGCCACCGCGTTCTCCCAGCCCCGCTCCACGCTCAGGTGCTCGGCGAGCGGGCCCGCCAGTCCCTCGACTCCCGCCTCCAGGAGCGCGGCGGTGCCGTCCTGGCTGCGCAGGGACAGGGCCAGGGTGTCTCGTCGGGATGTCCAGGTGGCCCGGTCGGAGGCGGCCTCGCGACGGGCATCGGTGGCCTGGGCCACCGCCTCGCGGGCCGCGGCCAGCTCCTGGGTGGCGCGCTCGTGGTCGGCGGCGGCCCTGGCGGCCTCGGCGGCCTCGGGGCGGGCCTCGTCCCTGCCCGGGGCCTGGTCCTGCCCGCCGGCCGCCTCCAGCGCGGCCAGGGCCTCCTCCTCGCGCTGGCGGGCCTCGGCCAGGGCGGCCTGGGCCTGCTCCAGTGCCGACTGGGATGCCTCATGCCGGCTGCGGGCCGAGGCCAGGCGCCCTCCCGCCCGGGCCAGGGTCTCGCGGTGCTCGGCCTGCTGACGCTGCGCGGCGCTCAGCGCCTGCTCGGCGGCCCTCTCCTGCTCCTCGGCCTCCTGGCGCTCTCGCGCGGCGTCCCCCAGGGCGCTGCGCGCGGCCTCCCGAGCATCGGCCAGCTCGGCCTCCTCCTCGGCGGCCGACTCGGCGCGGCGCTCCAGCTCCTCGGGGTCGGTTCCCTGGGCGGGGGCGGGGGCGGCGGCCAGGAGGCGCACCCGCTCGGAGGCCACCTCGGCCAGTGATCCCAGGGACTGGGCGGCCCCGGTCAGCTCCTCCCACACCGCCGTGGCGCGCGTCAGGCGCTGGGCCGAGGTGGTCTCGACGGCGGCCAGCTCGGCCAGGCGCGCCCGGGCGGCGGCCTCGGCGGCCTCGGTGGCCTGGCGGCGGGCGGCCAGGGCCGTGGAGTCCTCCTGGCCCGCCTCCAGCAGGGAGAGGGCCTGGACGACGTCGTCGGCCAGGAGACGGGCCGAGGCATCGCGAACCTCGACCTGGATGGAGCGGGCCCGCCGGGCGACGGCGGCCTGGCGGGCCAGCGGCCCCAGCTGGCGGCGCAGCTCCTGGGCCAGGTCGGCCACGCGCGCCAGGTCGGCCGCCATGGACTCCAGCTTGCGCAGGGCCCGCTCCTTGCGCTTGCGGTGCTTGAGGACCCCGGCCGCCTCCTCGATGAAGCCGCGGCGGTCCTCGGGCGTGGCCGACAGGACGGCGTCGAGCTGGCCCTGCCCCACGATGACGTGCATCTGACGCCCCAGGCCCGTGTCGCTCAGGAGCTCCTGGACATCCAGGAGGCGGCACTGGGTGCCGTTGATCCGGTACTCACTGCCCCCGCCGCGGAACAGGGTGCGGGTGATGGTGACCTCGGTGTAGTCGATGGGCAGGACGCCGTCGGCGTTGTCGATGGTCAAAGAGACCTCGGCGCGCCCCAGGGCCGGGCGCGAGCCCGCGCCGGCGAAGATGACATCCGCCATGGACCCGCCGCGCAGATTCTTGGCGCCCTGCTCGCCCATCACCCAGGTCAGCGCATCCACCACATTCGACTTGCCCGAGCCGTTGGGCCCCACCACGGCGGTGATGCCCGGCTCCAGGCGGAGGGTGGTCGACGAGGCGAAGGACTTGAATCCCTTGATCATCAACGTTTTGAGATGCACGGGAACCACGATATCGGCTCCCACTGCCCGGCGCTGCGCCCCACGCCCTGGCCCCCGGCGCGCCCGCGCATCCCTGGCGGGCGCCGTCTCCCCAGGGCCCCGATGCCGGTCGTGACCACGGCACAGGATCGCGCAGGAGGTTTGACAAGCACATGCGGGTCGCTCAGACTTTCCAGGCCCCTGGCGCTGGGATTCGGCGCCGCCTGTCAGGACCTCGGGAGCGCCATGCTCACAATCTCGGCACTGTCCAAGAGACTCGCCGCGGTGCAGGCCCTCGATGGCCTGTCCCTCGACCTGCGGGCCGGGGAGCTCGTGGGCCTCGTGGGCGCCAGCGGCGCCGGGAAGTCCACCACCATGCGCCTCATCATGGGCTCATTGGCGCCCGACGCCGGCTCCCTGACCTGGATGGGCCGTCCGATCGACGCCGCCGCGCGCCGTCGCTTCGGCTACATGCCCCAGGAGCGCGGCCTCTACCCCCGCATGACGGTGGTCGAGCAGCTGACCTACCTGGCCCGGATCCACGGCCTGGGCGCCCGGGCGGCCGCGGAGTCGGCCGCCACCTGGATCGAGCGCCTGGGGCTGGAGGCGCGCCGCGGCACGGAGATCCAGCGGCTCTCCCCCGGCGATCAGCAGCGCGTCCAGCTCGCGGCCGCCCTGGTGGCCGACCCCGAGCTGCTGATCCTCGATGATCCCTTCTCCGGAGCCGATCCCCTCACCCAGGACATCATGAGCCAGGTCCTCCATGAGCGCGCCCGAGCCGGAGTTCCGGCGCTCGTCTCCTCCCACCGGCTCGAGGTGGTCGAGCGCCTGTGCGACCGCGTGGCCATCATCCGTCAGGGCCGCCTGGTGGCCGATGGCACCGCCGCCCAGCTCCGGGCCTCCACCGAGCCGCGGTGGCGGGCGGTCGTGGAGCCCGAGCCCCGCGCCGTCCCCCACGATCCCAGCGCCCTGGCCTCCCTCCCCCACGCGCGCGCGGAGCGCAGCGCCGAGGGCCGCCTGATCCTGACCGCGGGCGGCCCGGATGAGCAGGCGCTCCTGGCCGTGGCCCAGCGCCTGGGCACGGTGCGCGAGCTGGGCCCCGTGCGCCGCCCCCTGGACGAGATCTTCCGCGAGGCCCTGGCCGCTCCCCATCCCGACAAGGACTCCCCGTGACGTCATCTCCTCCCGATTCCCCCGAAGCCCCCGACTCCCCCTGCTCTCCGGGCTCCCCCGGCGCTCCCGGCTCGACGACGCCGGTGCCCGGCGCGGCGGGGCCCGGCGACGACGCCCCCTCCGGAGCCCAGGGCGCTCACGCCCTGGGCCTGCGCGAGGAGATCATGCTGGTCGCCGGCCGTGAGCTGCGCGTCCTGCTGCTGCGGCGCTCCTCAATCGTCTCCATGATCATCGTGCTGGTGCTCACCGTCGGCGGGATCCTCACGACCAGTGCCGTGATCGGAGGCGGGCAGGGGCCCTACCGGGTGGGCGTGCACGGCGCCGAGCCCCGGGTCGTGGCGGGGCTGGACCGGGTGGTGGACTCCCGGGGCGAGCCCGTCGAGGCGGTGGCCCTGGCCGGGGTCGAGCCGGCCGCGGCCCTTCAGGAGGATGCCCCCGAGGGCTCGGCCGTGGACATGGTCCTGGACCTGAGCGGGACCAGGCCTGTGCTCCTGGTGCGCGGGCGGGCCGATGAGACCGTGGTCTCGGGCATCACGGCGCTGGCCCGGCAGGCGGCTCTGAGCGAGCAGATCGCCTCCCTGGGAGGGGACCCGGCCCGGGTCTCCTCCACCCTGACCAAGGCCACCCCCACGGTCGAGGTGCTGGACGCCGACGCCCGGGACTCCGCCGAGCTCCCCGCTCGCTACGCGATCCTCATGGTCATGGATCTGCTGGTCATGCTCGCCCTCATGGGCGGGGGCCAGGTCATCGCCATGGGTGTGGTCCAGGAGAAGTCCAGCCGCATCGTGGAGATCCTCCTGGCCTGCGTGCGCCCCGCCTCCCTGCTGGCGGGCAAGACGATCGGCGTGGGCATCGCCGTCGTCGTGAGCCTGGGGGGCATTGGGGTGGCGGGGGCGCTGGCTGCCGCGGCCACGGATCTGCTGTCGCCCACCACGGTCCGACTGGATGCCATCGTCCTGGCGATGCTGGTGTGGATGGTGGTCGGCCACGCCATCTATGCGGTGACCTTCGCCGCGGCGGCCTCGCTGGTCAGCCGCCGGGAGGACCTCAGGGCGGTCACGATGCCCCTGGTGGCCCTGATGACGATCGCCTACACCCTGACCATCGTCATGGCCCTGGGGGATCCTGACCAGCCGGTCCTGCGGGCGCTGTCCTACCTGCCGCCCCTCGCGCCCTTCATGATGCCCGGGCGCCTGGTGCTGGGCGCCTCCTCCTGGGCTGACCAGCTCATCGCCCTGGTCATCGCCCTGGCCTTCCTGCCGGCGCTGGTGCGCGTGGCGGCGGAGGTCTACACCCGGGCCGTGACCCGCATGGGCGCCCGGGTGCCGTTGCGGGAGGCCCTGGGCGCCCTGGGCTCCAGCGAATCGACGAGCGCCGAGCGCTGAGTCCCGGACGACTCAGGCGCCCCGGCGGGCAGGCACAGCCGGGGCGCCTGCCCGCCGGCTCGGTCACACGGCTCAGCGCGCCAGCTCGGGGAACCAGATGGCGATCTCGCGCTCGGCGGAGTCATCGCTGTCCGAGCCGTGCACGAGGTTCTCGATCACCGCGGTGCCCCAGTCCCGGCCCAGGTCCCCGCGGATGGTGCCGGGGGCCGCCGCGGTGGGGTCCGTGGGTCCCATGAGGCTGCGCACGCCCTCGACGACGCGCTGGCCCTCGGCGACCGCGGCCACGACGGGCCCGGAGGTCATGTACTCCACGATCCCTGGGTAGAAGGGCTTGTCCACGTGCTCGGCGTAGTGCTCGGCCAGGAGCTCGGGCGTGGGGGTGGTCACCCGCAGGGCGGTCAGCCCATAGCCCTTGGCCTCGATGCGCCGCAGGATCTCACCGGTCAGGCGGCGGGTGACGGCGTCGGGCTTGATGAGGATGAGGATGCGCCCGGGGGCGGTTGCGGTCATGGGTGGTCCTTTCAGGCCTTATCAGGGATGGTCGTGGAGGAATGGTGCGCGCCACTGGGGCATCCCCGCAAGTGCTCGACGGCGCGCCTGGCCCACCGCCATGGCGCAGCCGTGGTTAGGTGTGCGCGCAGGCCGCATCGGATCGGCTCGGCGCCGATCCGCTCCGGCCGCCCCGCACGCCCCAGGAGGATGCCGCCATGGCGCAGGCCAAGTACGACCAGATCTTCCAGGCCCTGCGCTCCCGGATCGAGTCCGGCCACTACGGCTACCTGGACTTCCTGCCCTCGGAGAACGCGGTGGCCCGGGAGTTCGACACCACGCGTAACACGGTGCGCAAGGCGATCGCCCTGCTGGTGGCCCAGGGCCTGGTCCAGACCATGCAGGGACGGGGCGTCCAGGTGATCCGGCGGCCGCGCCCGGCCTCGACCTTCACCATCGGGGGGATCGAGTCCATGACGGAGGCCGTCTCCCGCCTGGGCATCGCGCTGAGCACCCACATGATCTGCCTGGAGACCGCCACGGTCGATGACGATCTGGCCGAGCGCAGCGGGCTGGCGGCGGGGGCCCGGGTCACGGTCTTCGAGCGGCTGCGGCTGCTCGACGACGTCCCCCTGATCATGGACCGCAGCTGCTTCCTGACCGAGATGGTCCCGGGGCTCAGCCCCCAGATCGTGGAGTCCTCCGTGTACCGCTACATCGAGGGCGAGTTGGGGCTGCGCGTGGCCACGGCCAGCCGGGAGGTCCGGGTCGAGCCGGCCACCGCCCAGGACCGGCGCCTCCTGCACCTGGCGGGGATGGACTGCGTGGTCGTGGTCTCCTCCACGGTCTTCGACTCCTCGGGGACGCCCTTCGAGTACACCGTCTCGCGCCACTCCCCAGTGGACTTCGCCTTCCAGACCACCGCCCACCGGCTCCCGAGCCCCTGAGTGGCCGGGTCGAGCGCCGGTGCCCGGCGCCGCCAAGGCGGGCCGGGCACCATCAGGAGGCGCATGCGCGCCGGGGCTACTTCGCGACGGGCTCGCGGTTGCCCAGGCGGACCTTCTTGACGTCCCGCCCGGCATCGAAGTCGGCCTCCTTGAAGCCGAAGAAGTAGGTGGCGGCGAAGGAGACCACCAGGGCCGCGATCGAGGCGATCCAGAATCCGGTGAAGCCGGCGTCGATGCCCTGGGGGTTGACGAAGGAGGGGAAGCCGACGAAGGCGCCGGTGAAGCCGTACATGTTGACCCCCAGCAGCCCGGTGAGCAGGCCGCCGACGGCGCCCCCGAGGGAGGCGGTGATGAAGATGCGCCCGTACTTGAGGTTGAGGCCGTACATGGCCGGCTCGGTGACCCCGCAGAAGGCGGAGATGGTGGCCGTCCCGGCCATGCCGCGGATCTTGGCCTTCTTGATCTTGAGCCACACGGCCAGGGCCCCGCCTCCCTGGGCGATCATGGTGGCCGAGACGATGGCGTTGAGCGGTGAGCTCCCCGCCGAGGCCAGCTCGGAGGAGATGAGTGGGATGACGGCCCAGTGCAGGCCGAAGATGACCAGGCACTGGTAGAAGCCGCCGATGAGCAGCCCTGCCAGCGGGTAGTTGAAGGACAGCACGGCGTTGATGAGGGCGGCGATGCCACCGGAGACGAACATGACGATGGGCCCGAAGACCAGCAGGATGAGGGCCGAGACCACGAAGATCTCGATCAGCGGCATGAAGATGGAGCGCACGACGGCGGGGATCATCCGCTTGAGCGGCGGCTCGATCAGGGAGGCCAGCCAGGCGGCGACGATGATGGGGAAGATCGAGTAGGCGTAGGCGTTGCCCTCGGGGAGGGCCACCGGGATCCCGAAGAACTCTGCGTTGAAGACCGTGCGCCCCACCTGGGCCACCACGTGGTAGCCCTCGGCCTCGGGGTCGGCCATCTGCACCACGGAGGGGTAGGCCAGCACGCCGCCGATGATGGCCACGACGATGGGGTCCGAGCCCAGGCGCCTAGCGGCGGTGAAGCCCACGATGATGGGCAGGAAGTAGAACATGGACGAGCTCATCGCGTCGATGAACCTGTAGGTGTCGGACTCGGCCGTCACGACCTGGAACTGGGTGAGCAGGGCCAGGACGCCCTTGAGGATGCCGGAGGCGGCAAGCATGCCCACCACGGGGATCATGGAGCCGGTGATGACCCCGATGAGGGAGGAGAAGCCGAGCTTGACCCAGCCCCATGGCGTCGAGGGCCGCTCGACCACCTCCACGGCCTCCTCGGCGCCAGCGGCGCCGATGCCGGGCAGCTGGGCCACGACGGCCTCGTAGACGTCGACGACCTCGGGGCCGATGACCACCTGGTACTGACCGCCGGACTTGACCACGTCGATGACGCCGTCAAGGTCGGTCACGGCCGCGTCGTCGGCGATGGACTCGTCCTTGAGGTAGAAGCGCACGCGGGTGATGCAGTGGATGACGGAGCGGACGTTGTCGGCCCCGCCGATGCCGGCGATGATGTCGGCGGCGGTGGCGTCGAATCCGGTCAGTCCATCGCCGCGCTCACCGCCCTGGTCGGTCTGTGCGGGTGCAGCGGCGGGTCCGGCGGCCGGGCCCTGGTCATCGTCCTGGTCATCATCCTCGGCCTTGAGGGTGGCGGTGGCGATGGGCGCGCCCGCCTGGGCCGGGCCGGGCTGGACCGAGAGGGACTCCAGGTGGGTGGGGGTGTTGGTCAGGACCACGATGGCGGTGGTGGCCTTGCCCGCCTCGCGCACGGCCGTGAGGTCCATGGTGCCCAGGGGCTGGCCCGCCGTGACCGTGTCCCCCGCGCTCACGCTCAGGTCGAAGGGCGCTCCCTCGAGCTCGACGGTGTCCACGCCCAGGTGGAGGAGGACCTCCAGTCCGGAGTCGGCCCTCAGGCCGATGGCGTGGCCGGTGGCGGCCACCATGGTGACCGAGGCGTCCACGGGGGCGACGATGCGGCCGTCCTCGGGCTCGACGCCGAGGCCATCGCCCACGGCCTTGGATGAGAAGACCGGATCGGGGACCTCATCCAGGGGGATGACGCTGCCCGTGACCGGGGAGACGAGGGGGACCAGGCGGCCTGGTCCTGGTGAGTCGGGTGAGTCGGAGGGAGAGTCTGGGGTGGACATGCTGATGGCTCCTGTGTCGTTGCTGGTGTCGGCTGGTGGATCGGACGGTGGTCGGCTGGCGGGTCGGCTGGGACCGGCAGGCTCAGGCTGATGCCGGCCGTCGCCCGGTCGCGATGACCGCCTCGCGTCAAGGGCGCTCGACGGGATGTGGATGTCGGGTGGCGGAATGGCGGATGCTGGGCTGTGGGCCGCCTCAGGCCAGGAGGGCCAGGGCCTCGTAGGGGCGCAGCTCGATGGACTGGCCATGATGGGCTGAGGCCTGCCCCTGCGCCGGGGCCTGGGCGCCCAAGCGATCGGGGTAGTTGCCGATGAGGACGCCAGCACCCTCGAAGGAGCCGGGCACCTCCACGCTGGTGGCGCGCCCGCGGAAGTTGCACAGCACGAGCAGGCGCGTCCCGTCGAGCTCGCGGATGTAGCCCAGGACCTCGGGATGCTCCGGGGCATGGGGGGCGTAGCTACCGCGGGAGATCACGGCATGCTGCTTGCGCAGGGCGATGAGGCGGCGGTAATAGGGAAGAATCACCCCCTCGCGCTCCTCGCGGGCCACGTTGATGGTCTTCTGGTTGGTGGGCCGCAGCCAGGGCGTGCCCTCGGTGAAGCCGGCTCCCGGGGAGGCGTCCCACTGCATGGGGGTGCGGGCATTGTCCCTGGCCTTGGCGCGGACGATGGCGAGGGCCTCGGCCTGGCCAGCGCCCCCGGCCCTGAGCTCGTCGTAGGCATTGCGGGCCTCGACGTCGACGTAGTCCTCGATAGTGAGGTAGTCGGGGTCGGTCATGCCGATCTCCTCGCCCATGTAGACGTAGGGCGTGCCCCGCAGCAGGTGGATCGCGGTGGCCAGCATGGTGGCGGACTCGGCGCGATAGTGCCCGGGGTCGGCGAAGCGGTTGAGGGCCCGGGGCTGGTCGTGGTTGTTCCAGAACAGAGCGTTCCAGCCGCCCCCCGCCTGCATCCCGGCCGCCCACTGGTCGATGATGCGCTTGAGGGCGGCCAGGTCGTAGGGCATGCGGGTCCACTTGGCGCCGTCGGCGTAGTCGACCTTGAGGTGGTGGAAGCTGAAGACCATACTCAGCTCGGCGTTGGCGGGGTTGGAGTAGCCCACGCAGGCCTCGACGGTGGTCGAGGACATCTCCCCCACGGTCACGGACTCGGGGTCCTGGCCGAAGCTGGCGGCGGCCAGCTCGCGCAGGTAGTCGTGGACCGCAGGGCCGTCGGTGTACATGGCGCGATCGTCGGTCCCGGCGGGGGCGTCGCGCAGCACCTCCTCCTTGCCGATGAGGTTGATGACATCGAAGCGGAAGCCGCGCACGCCCCGTGCGCGCCAGAAGTTGACCACGCGGGCGGCCTCGGCGCGCACGGCCGGGTTGCGCCAGTTGAGGTCGGCCTGGGTGGTGTCGAACAGGTGCAGGTAGTGCAGGCCGGTGTCCCCGAAGGGCGCCCAGGCCGAGCCGCCGAACTTCGAGACCCAGTTGGTGGGCGGGGAGCCGTCGGCCCGGGCGGGGCGCAGGATGTAGTAGTCCCGGTAGACCGGGTCCCCGGCCAGTGCCCGCTGGAACCACTCGTGCTCGGTGGAGGTGTGGTTGAGGACCATGTCGAGCATGACGCCGACCCCGCGCTCGGCCAGGACCGCGACCATCTCATCGAAGTCCTCCATGGTGCCCATGGCCGGGTCGATGGCGCAGTAGTCGGCCACGTCATAGCCGTTGTCATTCCCCGGGGAGGGGAAGAAGGGGTTGAGCCAGACCATGTCCACCCCGAGCGAGGCGATGTAGTCGGCCTTGTCGATGATCCCGCGCAGGTCGCCCACGCCATCGCCCGTGGTGTCACGGAAGGACTTGGGATAGATCTGGTAGACGACCTTGTCGTGGAAGGACATGGGAGGGATCTCCTGTGGAGCGTGGGGCCTGGGTCCGGAGCGAGCATCCGAACGACTTGTGCACACAAGTATGCACTTGTATGCACAAGCCCACCAGGCCTGGCGCTGTGCCCCTCACCACAGAGCGCACAGGCGGGGCCGGCTGCCGGATCACTGGCAGCCGGCCCCGCGACGACGATGAGAGCGGGCCCGCGGGCTCAGGACTTGCCGAACAGGGCCCGGGCCTCGGCGGCGAGAATGACCGAGCCGACGATGACGACCCCCGAGGCGGTCAGCGGGGCGTCGAAGCCCTCGGACAGGGCCACCGCCCGCTCCACACCCTCGGCCAGGGACTGGGCGGCGTGGGCGCGATCCTCCCCATAGACCTCCCGGGCCACCTTCTCCAGGTCCTCGACCTCCATGGCCCGCGGAGAGTCGATGGGCACGCACACCACCGCGTCCGTCACCGGCTCCAGGCCCGCGAGGATCCCCTCAACATCCTTATCCGCCATGACCCCCACCACGGCCACCAGGTGCCGGAAGCCGAAGACCTCCTCCAGTGCCTGGGCCAGGGCCTCGATGCCATGGGGGTTGTGGGCGGCGTCGACGACGACGCTGGGCGAGGAGCGCAGCACCTCCAGGCGCCCGGGCGAGGTCACCGAGGCGAATCCGTTCTCCACCACCCCGGGCGGCAGCGCCCGCCCGCCGAACAGCGCCTCGGCGGCCGCCAGTGCCAGCAGCGCGTTGCGGGCCTGATGCTCCCCGTGCAGGGGGACGAAGACGTCCTCATAGACCGCCGCCGCCGTGCGCAGGGTGACCAGCTGGCCGCCCACGGCGACCTGCCGCTCCCCCACCGCCAGCTCCCCGGCGCCCGGCTCCCCCGGATCCTCATCGGGATCGAGCTCGCGGCGCCACACCACGCGATGCTCGACGGCGGCCGCCTCGATCCGCTCACCGGCCTCGGGGACCTGATGGGCGCTGATGAGGGTGGCGCCGTCCTTGACGATTCCCGCCTTCTCCGAGGCGATCTCAGCCAGGGAGGAGCCCAGCCAGCGCTCATGATCCCGGCCGATGGGCGTGATGACCGCGATATCCCCGGGAACCGCGTTCGTGGCGTCCCAGCGCCCGCCCAGCCCGGTCTCGATCACCGCCACATCCACGGGATGGTCGGCGAAGACGGCCAGGGCCATGACGGCCAGGACCTCGAAGAAGGACAGGCGCGGGCCGCCGCGGGCCTGGGAGCGCTCGTCGACCATGGCGATGTAGGGGGCCACGTCCTCCCAGGCGGCGATGAACCCCTCCTCGCTGATCGGCTCGCCGTCCAGGCTGATGCGCTCGCGGATCGTGGCCAGGTGCGGGGAGGTGAAGCGCCCGGTGCGCATGCCGGTGGCGGCCGCCAGGCGCTCGACCATGCGGGCCGTCGAGGTCTTGCCGTTGGTGCCGGCGATGTGCACCGTGCGGTAGGCGCGCTCGGGGTGGCCCAGGATGTCGAGGACCTCCTCAACCCTCTCCAGGGAGGGCTGGACCTTGTGCTCGGGGGCCCGGTCCAGGATCTCGGCCTCGACGGCGCGCATGCGCTGAGAGACCTCGACGGATCGGGCCGCCGCCAGCAGCTCGGCGCGGTGGGTCCCCTCCTCATCGACCGGGCGGTCGGGCAGCTGGGGCTCCCAGGAGTCCCAGTCATCGCTGTCATCGGCGTCGACCTCCGCCAGGAGCTCCTCGAGCCGCTCCACGTCCCCGCCGGGCACGAGGTTGGCGGCCACGAGCTCGCGCAGGGCCTGGCGGTCCTCGGCATCCTGGGCCTGGGCCGCCAGATCGGCCTCCTCCTGCACGGCGTCGGCCTCGGACAGGGAGAGCCCCTGACCGCCGGCGGCCTCCAGGTAGGGCAGCAGCTCGGGATCGATGCCCTGGCCGCCGCCCTGGCCGAAGACGGCGTCGACGACCTCCTCGGCGCTGGCCCCCTCGGGGATCCCGAAGGCCGCGCCGGGATGCTCCTGGCCGCCGGCCGGGCCCGCCCCGCTCATGACCCCGCCTTGGTCACGCTCACCGAGGGCTGCGCCAGCCCGGGCTCGGCGATGACCGCGGCCTCGGCGCAGCCCACCTCGGACTTGATGAGGTCCAGGTGGGCGCCGGTCCAGGCGTCCTTGTCCTCAGGGACGCGCAGCTCCATGCGGATGCGGTCGCCCACGTGCAGACCGGCGGCCTTGCGCTCATCCATGACCAGGCGCACCAGGTCGCGGGCCCAGCCCTCGGCCTCCAGGGCGTCGTCCAGGGCGGTGTCCAGCACCACGAAGGCCCCCGAGGGCAGCATGGTGGCGGCTAGGGCCTCGTCGTCGACCTCGATGCGGGTGGTCACGGCGAAGGCGCCGTCCTCGGCGCGCAGGACCACGGGGGCGCCGTCGAGCAGCACCTGCTCGAAGCGCAGGTCCCCCTCCTGGGTCAGCTCCCACTCGCCGGCCTTGACGGCGGCGAAGAGCCGGGAGGTCAGCTTGCGGACCCGGGGGTCGAAGGACCGGGGGTTGAGGGAGACATCCGTGCTGGCCCGATACCCGGCGGACTCCGCGTCCAGGACCCGCACCTCCTTGACATTGACCTCCTCGGCCACGAGTTGGCGGAAGGGCGCCAGGCCCGCCGGGTCCCCCGTGGCGATGGTCAGGGCTCGCAACGGCTGGCGCACCCGCAGCTTCTCGGCCTTGCGCAGGCTCAGAGCCGCTGAGACCGCGGCGCGGGCCTCATCCATGGCGGTGACCAGGGCGGAGTCCGAGACGTGGGCGGGCAGCACCGGCCAGTCGCTCAGGTGCACCGAGCGCCCACCGGTCAGTCCCCGCCAGATCTCCTCGGAGACCAGGGGGGTCAAGGGGGCCATGATCTCGGTGAGCAGGCGCAGCACCGTGTGCAGGGTGTCGAAGGCGCCCGTGTCCCCCTCGGTGAAGCGCTGGCGGGAGGTGCGCAGGTACCAGTTGGTCAGCACATCCATGAAGTCACGGATCGAGGCGCAGGCCCCGGTGATGTCATAGGAGTCCATCTGGGCCCCCACCGTCTCGACCAGGTCGCGGGTGCGGGCCAGGATGTAGCGGTCCATGACATGCAGCCCGCCGTGCTTGGCGAACAGGGAGGCGTCCTGGAGGTCCACACCGCTGGTGACGTAGCCGCCCTGACCCGCCTGGCCGGAGTAGAGGGCGAAGAAGTACCAGGTGTTCCACAGCGGCAGGAGGACCTGGCGCACGGTGTCGCGGATGGCCTTGTCGGTGACCACGAGGTTGCCCCCGCGCACCACCGGCGCGGCCAGCAGGAACCAGCGCATGGCGTCGGCCCCGTCGCGGTCGAAGACCATGGAGACATCCGGGTAGTTGCGCAGCGACTTGCTCATCTTCGCCCCGTCGTCGCCCAGCAGGATGCCGTGGGAGATGCAGGAGGTGAAGGCGGGCCGGTCGAACAGGGCGGTGGCCAGCACGTGCAGGGTGTAGAACCAGCCGCGGGTCTGACCGATGTACTCCACGATGAAGTCGCCGGGGTTGTGGGACTCGAACCACTCGACGTTCTCGAAGGGGTAGTGGACCTGGGCGAAGGGCATCGCCCCGGACTCGAACCAGCAGTCCAGCACGTCGGGGATGCGGCGCATCGTGGACTGGCCGGTGGGGTCATCGGGGTTGGGGCGAGTCAGGGTGTCGATGAAGGGGCGGTGCAGGTCGGTGACCTCCACCCCGAAGTCGGCCTCCAGCTCGGCCAGGGAGCCGTAGACGTCGGTGCGCGGGTAGTCCGGGTTGTCCGAGACCCACACGGGGATGGGCGCCCCCCAGAAGCGGTTGCGCGAGATCGACCAGTCGCGGGCCCCGGCCAGCCAGTTGCCGAAGATCCCGTCCTTGATGTGGGCGGGGAACCAGTCGATCTGCTGGTTGAGCTCGACCATCCGGTCGCGGATCGCGGTGACGCGCACGAACCAGGAGGACACCGCCTTGTAGATCAGCGGCTTGCGGCAGCGCCAGCAGTGCGGGTAGGGGTGGACGTAGGAGGCCTGGCGCACCAGGACGGCGCGGATGGACTCCTCGCGGCGCGCCAGGGGCCCGGTGCCGTCGCGCAGATCGGCCACGATCGGCTTGTTGGCCTCGAAGACCTGCACCCCGGCGTAGTCGCTGACCTCGCTGGTGAAGCAGCCGCCGTCGTCGACGGGGACCACGGTGCCGATGCCGGCTTCCTGGCAGGCGATCATGTCGTCCTCACCGAAGGCGGGGGCGATGTGGACCAGCCCCGTGCCGTCATCGGTGGTCACGTAGTCGGCGGTGATGACCGTCCAGCCGCGCGGGCCGGGGGCGGCGCCCTCGGCCCGGTGGGCCTCATCGTCGAAGTAGTCGAAGATCGGGTGGTAGCGCAGCCCCGCCAGCTCGGCGCCCGTGCGCCGGGCCACCACCTGGGGGTCCGCGCCGAGCTCGCGCTCGTAGGCGCCGATGAGGTCGGTGGCGATGACGACGCGCTCGCCGGCCAGCGGGGAGTCCAGGCCCGGGTCGACGGCCACCGTGGCGTACTCGACCTGCGGGCCGACGGCGATGGCCAGGTTGGAGGGCAGGGTCCAGGGCGTGGTGGTCCAGATGAGGAGGAGCTCGCCGTCGACCGAGCGCAGGCCCACGGTCACCGTGTTGTCCTGGCGGTCCTGGTAGACGTCGTCATCCATCTTGAGCTCGTGGTTGCTCAAGGGGGTGCGGTCGTTCCAGCAGTAGGGCAGGACGCGGTAGCCCTGGTAGGCCAGGTCCTTGTCCCACAGCTGCTTGAAGGCCCAGATGACCGACTCCATGTAGGAGGGGTCCAGGGTCTTGTAGTCGTTGTCGAAGTCCACCCAGCGCGCCTGGCGGGTGACGTAGTCCTCCCACTCGCGGGTGTAGCGCAGCACCGAGGAGCGGCACTCGGCGTTGAAGGCCTCGATGCCGATGCCGCCCTCGCGGGTGATCTCCGAGACGTCGTCGATGCCCAGGAGCCGCTGGGCCTCCAGCTCGGCGGGCAGGCCGTGGGTGTCCCAGCCGAAGCGCCGCTCGACGCGCTTGCCGCGCTGGGTCTGGTAGCGGCCCACCGCGTCCTTGACGTAGCCGGTCAGCAGGTGGCCGTAGTGAGGCAGGCCGTTGGCGAAGGGCGGGCCGTCGTAGAAGACGAACTCATCGCAGGGCTCGTCCCGGTTGGCGATGGAGGCGGCGAAGGTGCCGTCCTGCCTCCAGTAGGCCAGGACCTCCTCCTCGATGGCGGGGAAGGAGGGCGAGGGGGTGACCTGCTCGCCGGGTCGGTGCAGGGGGTAGAAGGAGGCGCCGGTGGTGGGGCGCTCGGTGCTCTGCTCAGCCATCTGGGTGTGCCTCGTTGTGCTCGTGCCTGCCGCCCGGGGCGGACGCCCAGGGCTCGACGAGGACGACGACGGCGCCGCGGCCGGCCCTGGGCCGACCGGGTGCACCGCACCGCGGTACCACCTCGCTTGCCGTGCCTCCCGTGGGTGGCGCGGCCGCTTCATTGCCAGCTGTGACGGGCTGTCCCGTCCGGTTCTACTGGGGGCCGCCCGCTGTGGTGCGGCCCGGTTCTTCCGGAGGCTCGCCGGTGATGGCCGGGTCAATGCCTGTGGACTGGGGAGTGTAGTGGCCAGGGACCGCCTGGGGCCAGTCGAGGGCGGGCCCTGCGGCGTCGTCATGGCCACACTCGCCTGCGGCGAGCCCCGCAAGGCGCCCCGGGCCTGACGGTGCGGTCCGCGGCCCGGGGCGATTCGGGGTGCCTGTGACTGCCTCCTGTGACTGCCTCAGGGAGTCGGGGAGGCCTCGGAGGAGGCAGAGGTCTCAGAGGAGGGGGTTTGCGACGCCGACGATTCGGTGGGGTCGGCGCTGGGGTCCTGGCTGGAGTCGGTGGAGTCATCGCTACCGTCCTGCTGCTGGGGGCCGTGCTCCTCCCAGTCCTCGTCCCGGTCGTCCCAGTCATCGTCGTGATCGTTGCGGTCGCGCCGCTCGTAGCGGCCATCCCGGTCGTGCCGGTCGTCGCGGTCGTGCCGGTCGTCATCGGAGTAGACGCCGTGGTCGCGGTCATAGCCGTCGCTGAGGGCATGCGCACCCCAGCCCAGGCCGAAGGAGCCCACCGCCAGGGCGATGGCGACCAGGCCGAAGACCAGGGTCCGGCGCCGGGGCCGGCGAGCCTTCTTCCTCGCGCTCTTATCCGTCGCGACGGCCGCGGCGGCAGCTGGGCGCTGGGCGCCAGGGTTGGTCCAGGCTCCGCGGGGATCGCGGTGATGCTGTGGCGCCGCTGCTGCCTGGTCCTGTGCCGCACGGCTCCCGGATGAGGGATCGGCAGCGCCGCTGGGTGCGGCGCCATTGGCCGGAGCGGCAGCGCTGTCCTGCGCCGGGGAGGATTGATCGGCGGCTTGGGCGGAGTCACCGGGGTTGCCCGCCGTGCCAGCGGGGAGCACCTCGGTGTTCGGGGCGCTGTGAGCGCCGGCGGTCGCGAGATGCTCGGTGTTGTCTGTGTGCTCAGTGTGCTCGGGGTCGCCGTCGGGGGTGGGCCTGTGGTCGGTCATGGACGTCCTTTCGCAGATGCCTCCCGGAACTGCCCGGGGCGCGGACCAGCCTAGGGACCGGCGCTGTGGCACAGGCAGGGCTGCGCTGTGCCCAACCTGTGAGTTCCTGTGAGCGAGTGCTGCGCGCCGGCGGGCACGGGCCCGGAGCGCTTGGCAGCACCGACCCGTGGGCCTCAGCCCTCGCGGGCGACCAGGGTGTTGGAGGCCTGGGCGCGCGGCCGCACGGTCAGTGAGTCGATGTTGACGTGGGCGGGCCGCTCCAGGGCCCACACGATGCACTCGGCGACGTCGGCGGCGCTCAGCGGCTCGGCGACACCCGCGTAGACCCGCTGCGCGGCCTCGGCGTCCCCATGCAGGCGGTTGAGGGAGAACTCCTCGGTGGCGACCATGCCGGGGGCGATCTCGATGACGCGCACCGGCTCGCCCACCAGCTCCAGCCGCAGGGTGTTGGCGATGATCCGCTCGGCGTGCTTGGCGGCCACGTAGCCACCGCCGCCCGGATAGGTGTCGTGAGCCGCGGTGGAGGTCAGGAAGAGCAGATCCCCGCCGCGCTGGCGCATCTGCGGCAGGAAGGCCTGGCTCACGCGCAGGGCGGCCAGGACGTTGCGCTCGTACATGGTCAGCCACTCGCCGGGGTCGCCCTGGGCGACCGGGTCGACGCCCAGCGCTCCCCCGGCGTTGTTGACCACGGCGTCCACGGGGCCGTCGGCCAGCACCTCGCGGGCCAGTCGGTCGACATCATCGGACTCCTGGAGATCGGCGGACACCCAGGTGCAGCCGGTCTCCTGCGCGAGATCGGCCAGACGCTCGGCGCGGCGGGCCGTGGCCACCACCTGCCAGTCGTGGGAGCGCAGCAGGCGGACAGTCGCAGCACCGATCCCCGTGGATGCGCCGGTGACCAGGGCGCGGCGAGGTGGAGATGACTGCGATGTTGGCGATGTTTGCGATGACGCTGCAGTGCTGCTCATGACCCCATGATGGCACTGCTCCCATGATGCCCCCAGGCCGTGGCCATCGGAGTATGGCTTGCAGCCTCCCCGCATCCGCCCTACCGTTCGCCCTGCACCCACCGGAGGGGGAGCACCATGGACTCGGGCGGACTCAGGCGCATCGCCGCATCACCCAGGCCCCTTAGCTTGCGACCACCGGAGCAGGCGCATGCGCGCTCAGGAGCGCTCCGCGGGGTGGTGTGGCCGCTGGTGGTGAGGCTGGGGCGTGGTGAGGTCCGGGGTTGCACATTCATCCTGCATGGCTTCACCAGGGATCGTTGGAATTCCAACGATCTGAGCTCGCGACTGCCCCGGCGAACAGGGATGAATGTGCGTCGGCGACGCTCATGCACATTCATCATGGTGCAGCCCTGGAGGCATGGGAGCCGGATCCGCGGAATCATGCGGATTCTCGGACAGATGCTCCGAGGTGGACCATGAATGAATGTGCACGACCAGTCCCCACCTGCTGAGCCGCCCGCCGGCCAGGCGCCCGTGAGGCCCGCGCGCCCAGGACCAGCGCGCCGTGAGGGCGGGGCGGGGAGTCGGTGGGGGGTGGTCCTGGAGGGCGGCAGGTTGTCTGATGTCGAGTGGTGCGTGGGCACTTTTCCGCAAGGCGTCGTTGAAAGCCGGGTGGTGGAGGCTCAAGAAGCGCATCGCTGGCGCTGTGGCGCTGACCTGCGAAGATGTGGTAGAACAGTCCTGGTGCCGAGGCGGTTCGACAGGTGCCTGAGAGCCGCTGGCGCTACTCGCCGCATCGTCCCTGGTCACAGGGGGTGGATCGGGGGGTGGGTCAGAAGGCACCACGCGCCATAAGGTGCATTGAGACTGAGCGGCGGCGTTGAGGTAGTTATCAGTAATGCGTCAGAAGGCACCACGCGCCATAAGGTGCATTGAGACCCTTTCTCACACGGCCATGAACACGCCCGGGTCAGGTCAGAAGGCACCACGCGCCATAAGGTGCATTGAGACGGCAATGGCCTCAGTAGTGAATCTAGGGTTGTCCATCAGAAGGCACCACGCGCCATAAGGTGCATTGAGACCGACGCCCTCCAGGGTGTCAAAGGAAGTCACTACATGTCAGAAGGCACCACGCGCCATAAGGTGCATTGAGACCAGACCCATGCCTGTCCTCCTCTCTTGTTGATTTCCGTCAGAAGGCACCACGCGCCATAAGGTGCATTGAGACCCCTCGGGGAGGGTGTTGACGATGTTCTGCCTGCTGTGTCAGAAGGCACCACGCGCCATAAGGTGCATTAAGACCACCCCATTTGAGCCACTCCATGACCATGTTCGTCATCAGAAGGCACCACGCGCCATAAGGTGCATTGAGACTCATAGCTGGCGAGATCGAACACCATAGGTGTGCCTTGTCAGAAGGCACCGCGCGCCATCAGAGTCTGCGCGGATAGGTTGACCTCATTGCCAAGCCTCACAGACGTGCCTTTGCGTCGCGGGCGACCGGATGGTCGCACGACAGCGCGGGGACACGCCCAGGCGCTCCCTCCACGGTGAACATCTGTGACGGCCCGGATCGGCCACCCCACCGCCCCGGCAGCCTCCTGACCTGGGCATCTGCGGACATGCCCCTTGGCGTCGGGCCCGAAAGATGTTCACGACGGGCACCGGGCGCATAGGATCTGCGCCAGAAGCGCTCACCAGACGAGGCAAGGAGGCGACATGCGCATCGGATTCATCGGGGCGGGCAATATGGCGGGGGCGATCGTACGCGGGGGCATCGCCTCCGGTCGACTGCGAGCCGAGGACATCCTGCTGGTCTCCGGCCCGGACCCCAGCGCCCAAGCACTGGCCGCTGACACCGGCGCCCGCGTGGCCGGATCCAGTGCAGACCTGGTGGCCGACAGCGACGTCGTGGTCCTGGCGGTCAAGCCCCAGGTGGTGCCCACCGTGCTCGCCGAGATCCACGGCGCCGTGGCCCAGTGGAACCCGCTGGTGATCTCCGTGGCGGCCGGGCTGTCCACCTTCCGCCTGGAGTCCCTGCTGCCCGCGGGCACGCGGGTGGTGCGCACCATGCCGAATATCGCCGCCATGGTCGGGCAGGCCATGACCGCCCTGGCCCCGGGGGCCAGCGCCACACGGGAGGACCTGGCCACGGCCTCCACCCTCATGGGCTCGGTCGGGGCCACCACCGAGCTCGACGAGAGCCTTTTCAGCACCTTCACCGCCATCTCCGGCTCCTCCCCCGCCTTCGTTCTCACCTTCATCGAGGCCCTGGCCCGTGCCGGGGTCCTCGGCGGCATCCCCAAAGCCCAGGCGGTCGAGATCGTCACCCAGGTCGTGGCCGGCTCGGCGGCCATCCTGCAGGCCGAGGCAGCGGCGGACGGCACCCACCGCACCCCGGCCGACCTCATCGACACCATCTGCTCCCCCGCCGGCACCACGGTGGCCGGAGTCATGGCCATGGAGCGGGCCGGGTTCTCCGACGCCATCGTGCGCGGCGCGGAGGCAGCCGCCACCCGCGACCGCGAGCTCGGTGCCTGAGCCCCATTCATGCGCGCGCTCGCGCTCTGCTGACCGGGACCGGTGCCCGGGCATGCCCAGGTCCGGCATCGATGCTGTCGACATCGCCTTCGGCACGGCGGACAGCGGCACCACTCCCACATCGGGCTCTAGTGGCAGTGACCCGGTCGACCCAGGCGACCTCGGCCCTCCCGCGGAGCGCCGGGATGCGGCGCCCCGCAGTGCGCCGCATCCCGGAGCACGATCGCGCGGGCGTCGCCAACCGCCTCAGCGCAGCGTCACCCACACCCAGGCCGCAACCGCCCAGACGCAGGCCACCACCGCCCAGTCGATCAGCCGCCAGGGCTCGTCGCGCAGCTCGGTGCGCCTCCTGTGCGCACCGAAGGCCCTCGAGTCCATCGACAGCGCCACACGCTCGGCGTGGCGGATCGCGATGATCATCAGGGGCACGATCGAGCCCGCCCAGCGCAGCACCGGTGCCGCAGGCCCCCAGCGCCTGCCGATGCCGCGCAGAGCGCGCGCGGTGCGCAGGAGGGTGAAGTCCCCGTGGAAGCGCGTGATGAAGGCTGTCGCGGCGATCCCGGCCGAGCCCAGCCTGTAGGGAACGCGGAACGTCCCGGTCAGCGTGCGGATGAGGGCCTCGGGATCGGTGGCGATGCCCGAAACCAGCGCCAGGGACACCAGCGCCCCGATCCCGGTTCCCGCCGCGGCCGCCGTGCCCGGCTCGTACACCCTGGTGGCGGCCTGGAGGGCATCCCCCCTGGAGAAGATCCAGACCATGAGCGCCGAGACCACCCACGGGGCCAGCAAGCCGATCACGGTGCGCGTCCTCGAGGCGCGCGCCATCACCATGAGCAGGCTGGCCGCCCCCAGCACGGCCAGGTTGACCCTGGCATCCCTGAGGGCCAGCACCATGGCCATCACCGGCAGGGCGGCGATGAAGAGCGTCAACGGGTTCAGCGGGCTGAGCAGTCCGCGCCGGCGCCGGGGCGGGGCGGGGACCTCCTGCCCGTCCGGCTCGGCCGCCTGGGGCGCGGGCAGAGCCACGATATGGGTGCAGAGCTCCTGAGCGAGCTCCAGGTCGTGGGTGGCCATGATGATGGTGCGCCCCTGGGCGCGCAGCTCCTCGATGAAGCCCATGAGCTCGCGGGTGTTGTCCCAGTCCTGCCCGTAGGTGGGCTCGTCGAGGACGATGACCTCGCGCTCCTCGCTGATCATGGTGGCCACCGACAGGCGCCGGGCCTGCCCCCCGGAGAGCGTCAGGGGATGGTGGTCGGCGTGGGCGGTCAGGTGGAACTGCTCCAGCAGGGCCTCGACGCGCTCGGGGGCGGTGCCGCCCACGGCCAGCTCGCGGCGCACGGAGGTGGCGACGAACTGGTGCTCGGGGTTCTGGAACACGTACCCCACCGGGTGGCGTCCGGCGCGCACGGCCCTGCCGCGCACGGTGGCGTGCGCGGCGGTGGAGGCCACCAGCCCCGCCAGCGCCGACAGGAGTGAGGACTTCCCGGCGCCATTGGGACCGATCAGGGCGATGAGCTCGCCCCCGGCCAGCCTCAGGGAGACTCGCGGCGAGCGCCCGGGGACCTCAAGCCCGTCGAGGTCGACATGGGGCCGGCCGCCCTCGGGGGCATCGGCGGCCGTGGCGGCCGTATCGATGGCCTCGACCTCCTCCCATCCCTGTGCGCCGCGCTGGAGGTAGCGCACCTGCTCCGGGTCGCACAGGTCGGAGAGCCGAGGCAGGTCGATCCCCGCCTCCTGGCAGGTCAGGGGCCCATCTCCCCCGCCCGTATCATCCTTGTCGTCCCTCTCCGGCCCGTCGGCCCCGCGGGCGCGAAGGGCGCGGGGCATCCACACCCCGGCCTCAGCCAGCTCGCGGGCGTGGGCGGTGAAGACCTCTCGGGCGGTTCCCACGGCGATGGTGCGCCCCGCGGCGTCCAGGGCCAGAACCCTATCGACGATGGGCAGCACCGGGTCGAGGTCATGGTCGATCACGACCACCCCCGCACCGGCCTCGACGATCTGGGCCACCAACCCGTAGAAGCCGTCCCGGCCGACGGCGTCGATGGTGCTGGTGGGCTCATCGAGGATGAGGAGCCGGGGGCGCATGGCCAGGGCGACCGCCACCGCCAGGCGCTGGCGCTGCCCTCCTGACAGGCGCCAGGGGCTGTCCCAGATGCGATCGGCCAGGCCCACCTGTGTGAGCGCCAGGCGCACTCGGGCCTCGATCTCCTCGCGCTCCAGGCACAGGTTCTGCAGGGGGAAGGCGACATCGTCGTGCACGCTTCGGGTGACCACGGCGGCATCCGGGCTCTGCCCCACGTAGGCGATGCGCTCGGAGAGGAACTGGACGGAGGCATCGGCGACCTCCCGGTCCTCCAGGAGCAGGCTCCCGGAGTACTCCGAGGGGATGCAGTGGGGCACCAGGCCGCACAGAGCGCGCACCAGGGTGGTCTTCCCGCACCCCGAGGGCCCGACGACGGCGGTGACCCCCGCGCCGGGATGGGTCAGCGCCAGGGAGTCCAGCACCCAGTCCTCGCGACCCAGGTAGTGGACGGACAGGTCCTCGGCCCGGATCAGGGCGCCCTGGGCGGTCTCCCGCTCGGGCGCGGCGACCGCGGCCTCACCCACGGTGGTCGATGCCGACGCCGGCGCGGTTGAGCAGTCGGGTCAGCAGGATGGCCACGCCCCCGCCCACGACGGCGGAGGCGACGCCGATCACGATCATGGCCGAGGAGGCGGGCAGGCCCACCGCCGTCTTGAGCAGCCCGACGTACATCGCGCTGTTGAACAGGCCGAAGACCGCGGCCGCCACCAGGTAGGCCCACCACGTCCACTTCCGGTAGAGCATGAGGGCCAGGGGCACCTCGATGAAGGCCCCGCCCAGGAGGTTGCCCGGCAGGGCGGCAGGGCCCACGGGTGTGGTGAACACGCCGATGACGCCCATGATGAAGGAGGCGACGAGCACGGCCCCTGGCCGGCGCACCACGGTCGCCGGCAGCAGGAAGGGGATCACCCACAGGAAGAGGATGGAGCAGGCGACGTAGACCGCTCCGGGGGCCGCCCCTGCCGTGGGGGCCAGATAGTTCAGGGGCAGCAGCACGATCTGGCTGACAACCGCCAGGGCCGCCAGGATCATGAGATTGCGGGTTCCCAGGGCGGAGTCGGCCAGGCCCTTGCGCGATGAGGATCGCACTGTGCGCTGCTTGGCGCCTGACGAAGGCGTTGTGGGGGATTGCGCGGAGGAGTCCATCATTCCTTTTCTTCCGTACCACCGGGACTCAAGGGACTTAGGTTAGTCTAACCATGCGGTTGCGATGATGCGCAAGACATCCCACAGCGCACAGCGGGGAGCAAGCATGTGCCGAGGCGGATCCAACCGCGACCAGGATCACACGAGGCCCTTCGATTTGATCCGGAGGCGGGCCATCGCTGGGATGCGCCGGCGGGGGCGCTCGCGCCGACTGGCACCACTAAGGCTCCCCTTACTTGTCACCGGGATGTCACGGCGTCTAGCGTCACGGCCATGACCTTCCGGCACGCAGCCACCTCCCGCGGGCAGTCCCCCGCGAGCAGCCTGCATGCCCGAGCCTGGGTCATGTGTTGTCGGGCCTGACAAGCGCCTGACTCCCACCCACGGCATACAGCCACAGCATGAGGAATCCGGCGCGACGAAGCGTCCGGTGCACCTCACCTCCCCCGGCACAACAGCCGAGATGGGCCGCTGCGAGCACCGAACCGGATAGCCCGAGGCTGATCACCGGACGCTCCCCGCCACCGCCACGGAGGAGCAGATGACCGTTCACACCGATGCCCAGCCCCCATCACCGGCCCCGGGGGCCTCTGTGCGCCCGCCGCGCAAGGCCCGCTCCAACGGCCAGTGGTCCGTTGACGGCCAGACTCCGCTCAACGCCAATGAGGTCTTCAAGCAGGAGGGCGCTCCCCTGGATGTGCGCGAGCGCATCGAGACCGTCTACGCCACCGAGGGCTTCGAGTCCATCGACCCCGACGACCTGCGCGGCCGCTTCCGCTGGTGGGGCCTGTACACCCAGCGCAAGCAGGGCATCGACGGGGGCCGCACGGCCCAGCTCGACGTCGCCGAGCTGGAGGACCACTACTTCCTCCAGCGCATCCGCCTGGACGGGGGGAGCCTGAGCCGCGAGCAGCTGCGCGTCATCGGCCGGATCTCCAACGACTTCGCCCGGGGCACCGCCGACATCACCGACCGCCAGAACATCCAGTTGCACTGGGTGCGCATCGAGGACGTCCCCGAGCTGTGGCGCCGCCTGGAGGAGGTGGGCCTGACCACGATCGAGGGCTGCGGGGACACGCCCCGGGGCTTCCTGGTCTCCCCCGTGGCCGGCATCGCCAAGGACGAGATCATCGACCCCACCCCCCTGGCCCAGGCCATCCGCCAGACCTACCTGGGCGACCCCGAGCTGGCCAACCTGCCCCGCAAGTTCAAGACGGCCATCTCCGGCTCGCCGGCCCTGGACGTCCTGCACGAGATCAACGACATCTCCTTCGTGGGGGTTGAGCATCCCGAGCTGGGCGCGGGCTACGACCTGTGGGTGGGCGGGGCCCTGTCAACGGCCCCGCGCCTGGGCGAGCGCCTGGGCGTGTTCGTCTCACCGCAGGACGCCCTGGAGGTCTGGTACGGCGTCATCCGCATCTTCCGCGACTACGGCTACCGCCGGCTGCGCAACAAGGCGCGCCTGAAGTTCCTCATGGCCGAGTGGGGGCCGCAGCGCTTCCGCGAGGTCCTCCAGGACGAGTACCTGGGACGGGCCCTGCCCGATGGCCCTGCCCCGGCCGCCCCCTCAGGGGACTCCGACCACATCGGCGTCCACGAGCAGAAGGACGGCAGGTTCTGGATCGGCGCCAAGCCCCCCGTGGGCCGCCTGGACGGCGACACCCTGCTGGGCCTGGCCGACCTGGCCGAGTCGGTGGGCTCGGATCGGGTCCGCACCACTCCCCTGCAGAACCTCCTGCTGCTCGACGTCCCCGCCGAGCGCGTCGAGGAGGCGGTGGCGGGCCTTCGCGAGCTCGGCCTGGAGCCCAACCCGGGCAACTTCCAGCGCAACACCCTGGCCTGCACCGGACTGGAGTTCTGCAAGCTGGCCATCGTGGAGACCAAGTCCCTGGCCGCCCAGGTTCTGGCCGAGCTCGACGAGCGCCTGGCGGACACCGACCTGGACCGGCGCGTGACCATGACCATCAACGGCTGCCCCAACTCCTGCGTGCGCATCCAGACCGCGGACATCGGCCTCAAGGGCCAGATCATCACGGTCGACGGCGAGCAGATGCCCGGCTTCCAGGTCCACCTGGGCGGCGGCCTGGCCACCGACGGACGACCCGAGGCCGGCCTGGGGCGCACGGTGCGGGGCCTGAAGGTCCCCGCCAAGGGCCTGGTCGACTATGTCGAGCGCCTGGTGCGCCGCTACCTGGATGAGCGTCACGACGAGGAGAGCTTCGCCCAGTGGGCGCACCGAGCCGATGAGGAGGCCCTGCAATGACCACGCACCTGCCCGCCAGCGCCCCCGCCCCGCCAGCGGCCGGCGCCCTGCGCTCGCGCGAGGAGCTCAAGGAGCTGGCCCTGGCCGGCGCCCGCGAGCTGGGCGAGAGCGCCCCGGCCCTGGATGTGGCCCAGTGGGCGGCCCAGAGCTTCCCGGGCACCCTGGCCGTGGCCTGCTCCATGGCCGACGCCGTGCTGCCGCACCTCATCGCCCGGGTGGCCCCCGGCGTCGACGTCCTGTTCCTGGACACCGGCTACCACTTCCCCGAGACCATGGGGACTCGCGACGCCGTGGCGGCCACGATGGATGTGCGCGTCGTCGACATCCACCCCGAGCTGAGCGTGGCCGAGCAGGACGCCCGCCACGGCGTCGACCTGTGGTCGCGCGACCCCGCGGCCTGCTGCCGCATGCGCAAGGTCGAGCCCCTGGCCAGGGCCCTGGAGGGCTACGAGGCCTGGGCCACCGGGGTGCGCCGCGAGGAGGCCCCCACCCGCACCGGCACGCCCCTGGTGGGCTGGGACGAGACCCACGGGATCGTCAAGATCAACCCCCTGGCGGCCTGGAGCTTCGAGGAGCTGACCGACTACGCCCAGCAGCACGGGGTCGTCATCAACCCCCTGCTCTACGACGGCTACCCCTCCATCGGCTGCGCGCCGTGCACCAGGCGCGTCGCCCCCGGAGACGACCCCCGTTCCGGCCGCTGGGCCGGTTTCACCAAGACCGAATGCGGAATCCACCTATGAACACCATCCTCACCGCCCCCACCGACCACCCCCTCACCGGCCCCGACGCCCTCGACCCCACCGGTCCGGACGGCTCCCCGGCCGCCCACGAGCCGCACGCCCCCGTGCTGGCCCCCGATGGGGGGCTGGACCATCTCGACGCCCTGGAGGCCGAGGCGATCCTGGTCATCCGCGAGATCGCCGCCGAGTGCCGCCGCCCCGTGCTGCTGTTCTCCGGCGGCAAGGACTCCGTGGTCATGCTGCACCTGGCCCGCAAGGCCTTCTGGCCCGCGCCCATCCCCTTCCCGGTGCTGCATGTGGACACCGGCCACAACTTCCCCGAGGTCCTGGACTACCGGGACGCCACGGCCCAGCGCTTCGGGGTGCGCCTGGTGGTGGCCAGCGTCCAGGACTACATCGACGACGGCCGCCTGCGCGAGCGCAGCGACGGCACCCGCAACCCCCTGCAGACCATCCCCCTGCTCGACGCCATCGAGGAGGGAGGCTTCGACGGCGTCTTCGGCGGCGGTCGCCGCGACGAGGACAAGGCCCGCGCCAAGGAGCGCATCGTCTCCCTGCGCGACGAGTTCGGCCAGTGGGACCCGCGCAATCAGCGCCCCGAGCTATGGAGCCTGTTCAACCCCCGCCACCGCCCCGGGGAGCACGTGCGCGCCTTCCCGCTGAGCAACTGGACCGAGCTGGAGGTCTGGCGCTACATCGACCGCGAGGACATCGAGCTGCCCAGCCTCTACTACGCCCACGAGCGCGAGGTCTTCCAGCGCGACGGCATGTGGCTGGCGGCCTCGGCCGTGACCGCCCCGCGAGCCGGCGAGGAGGTGGTCACCCGCACTGTGCGCTACCGGACCGTGGGCGATATGTCCTGCACCGGAGCCGTGGAGTCCGCCGCGGCCTCCAATCACGAGATCACCCTGGAGGTCGCGGCCTCCACACTGACCGAGCGGGGCGCCACCCGCGCCGATGACCGGCTCTCCGAGGCAGCCATGGAGGACCGCAAGAAGGAGGGCTACTTCTGATGACCACCGCTGAGACCATCCAGACTGTCGAGGGCATTGAGACCGCTGAGGCCGCGGAGGCCCTGGCCGCGCCCCAGCCCAGCTCCCTGCTGCGCCTGGCCACGGCCGGCAGCGTCGATGACGGCAAGTCCACCCTGGTGGGCCGCCTGCTCTTCGACTCCAAGTCCGTGCTGCGCGACCAGCTGGCCGCCGTCGAGCAGGTCAGCCTGGACCGGGGCCTGACCAGCGCCGACCTCGCCCTGCTGACCGACGGCCTGAGGGCCGAGCGCGAGCAGGGCATCACCATCGACGTGGCCTACCGGTACTTCGCCACCGCCCGGCGCTCCTTCATCCTGGCCGACTGCCCCGGGCACGTGCAGTACACCCGCAACACGGTCACCGGCTCCTCAACGGCCGACGTCGTGGTCCTGCTGGTCGATGCGCGCAACGGCGTGGTCGAGCAGACCCGCCGCCACCTGGCGGTGGCCGCCCTGCTGCGGGTCCCCCACGTGGTGGTGGCCGTCAACAAGATCGACCTGGTGGACTACTCCGCCCAGGTCTACACCAGCATCGACGCCCAGGTGCGCCAGGTGGCCGCCGAGCTGGGGGTCGAGGAGGTCCACACCCTGCCCACCTCGGCGCTCAAGGGCGACAACATCGTTGAGCCCTCCACGCGCACGCCCTTCTACCAGGGCCCCACGCTGCTGGGCCTCCTGGAGGAGCTTCCGGGGGGCAACGCGGAGGTGGACAGGCCCTTCCGCCTGCGCGTCCAGATGGTCATCCGCCCCCAGGGGGCCGCCCCCTCCCCCGAGCTGCGCGACTACCGCGGCTACGCGGGGCCGGTGGCCTCCGGCCGGGTGCGCGTGGGCGACGAGGTCGTGGTCCTGCCCTCGGGCGGGCGCTCGACGGTGGTGGGCATCGACCTGGCCGACACCGAGCTCGAGGAGGCCCAGGCGGGCCAGTCGGTGACCATCCGCCTGGCCGATGACCTGGACATCTCCCGGGGCCAGACCCTGGCCGCCGTCCAGGGCGCCCCCGAGCCCCTGAGCGCGGTAGAGGCCCATGTGTGCTGGCTCAGCGATGAGGCGCTCAGGCCCCGGGCCCGGGTGCTGCTCAAGCACGGCACCCAGACGGTTCAGGCCATGGTGGTGGGCATCGACGGCCGCCTGGATCTCGACGACCTGACCACGATCCCCGCCCAGCGCCTGGAGCTCAACGACATCGGGCGCATCCGCCTGCGCCTGGCCTCCCCGGTCCCGCTGGCCGACTACGCCTCCTCCCGCGCCGATGGGGCCTTCCTGCTCATCGACGCCCAGGAGGGCACCACCCTGGCGGCGGGCATGGCCCGCATCCCCGCGGACGCGGGCCCAGCCTGATCCGCACTCCTGACCCCCGCCCGTTCATCACCGATTCCTGAAGGGGAACACTCATGCGCAAACTCATCCTCCTGGCCCTGGTGGGCCTGGTCGCGCAACTGGTCGACGGCGCCCTGGGCATGGGCTATGGCGTGACCTCCTCCTCGCTGCTGCTCCTGGCGGGGCTGAGCCCGGCCCTCGCCTCGGCCTCGGTGCACCTGGCGGAGATCGGCACGACCCTGGCCGGCGGCACCTCTCACTGGAGGCTGGGCAATACGGATATGCGCCTGGTGGCGCGCCTGGGCCTGCCCGGGGCGGTGGGGGCCTTCACGGGGGCCACGCTGCTGTCGCATCTGTCGACCAGCTCCTCGACACCGATCACGGCCACGCTGCTGGCCCTGCTGGGCGCCTACGTGCTGGTGCGCTTCGCGGTCCGGCCCCCGGCGGGCACGGGCGCGCGGCGCTCGCCCCACGGCTCCCGACTGCTCGTCCCCCTGGGCCTGGTCGGCGGGCTCGTGGACGCCACGGGCGGGGGCGGCTGGGGCCCGGTGACGACGACGACGCTCATGACCCAGGGGCGCACGGCCCCCCGCACCGTCATCGGCTCGGTCAGCGCCTCGGAGTTCATGGTCACCGTCGCCGCCTCAGCAGGATTCCTGCTGGGGCTGGGGACCTCGGGCCTGTCCCTGGGCGTGGTGGCCGCGCTGCTGGCCGGGGGCCTGGTGGCCGCGCCCATCGCCGCATGGCTGGTCTCGCGCCTGCCCGGGCCGGTGCTGGGGACCGCTGTGGGCGGGCTGATCGTGGCCACGAACCTGTCCACGCTCCTGTCCTGGGCCAGCGCTCCCACACCCGTCTACTCCGTGGGCTACACGCTCCTGGTCGTGGCCTGGGTGGGCTTCCTCCTGCTGGCCGTGCGCCGGGCCCGGGCCGAGGCGGCCAGCATCGCCATGGCCGCCCGCCAGGCCGAGGCCACCGAGTCCACCGGGATCGCCGGGATCACCGAGGCCGCAGTGTCTTCCGTGGCCTCCGAGGAGGCGGCCAGCGGGCGCGCCGATGAGCAGGCCGCTCCCCGGTCCCGCGCTCAGCGCCGCCCCGCCCCGGTGCTGGCCTCACAGGGCATCTAACAACCCTGCGCTCCACCACTGTCGCTCCGCCAGTGCCCGGTAAGACCCGGGCACTGGCGGAGCGCCCATGGCGACGGAGCGGCGCGGGCGGGGCCAGGCGGAGCCGGCGGGGAGGCGCTCCAGCGCGGTGGACGCAGGCGTGCAGAGCAGCGGCCCCTATCCGGGGGCGCCCAGGCCCCCACGGCCCACGAGGTCGATCTGGCGCATCTCCTCACGGCGCAGCCCCTCGACGCGGGCGATGAGCCGACTGGCCTCCTCGTTGGCCCTGACCAGCGGGTCGGGCAGGTCCACCGGGGTGGTGGGCGGGGAGTCCAGGCGCAGGCTCTCCCAGGTCACCGAGAAGTCGGCGCCCTTGTCCAGGCAGGCCTGGATGAAGGCCCCGCGCAGGGCCGCACGGGTGGCGGGCGGGCGGGTCATCGCCTCCTCGACCTCCCCTGGGGTGCACAGCCTGGCCATCAGCCCCTGGGCCTCCAGGCGCCCGGCGAGCCCCAGGCCCGGGTGCAGGTCGTGGTAGGCCAGGTCCACCCGCGAGCGCAGGGCCGCCAGCTCGTCTCCCGCCAGCTCGGGGTGGCGCTCGCGGTGGGCGCGCATGAGCCGGCGCTTGATGGCCCAGTCGATCTCGGTGTCGATGCCACTGGCGTCCTGGCGGCGCAGGGCGGAGATGACGCGCGGGGCCAGGTCGGTCACGAGGTGCTCGGCGCCTGCCAGGAAGGGCCGACCGCCCTGGCGCTCCAGGAATCCGGCCAGTCGCTCGATGAAGGCCTCCTGGATGTCGATGGCGGTGGACCGCGCGCCGGTGGCGGTGGGCGCCGGGGCCTGCCCCCAGGCGCTGGTGCCCAGCGCCCCCAGGGTCTCCAGCGGGGAGTCCACGATGAGATCGGTGAAGTCCTCCCCCGCCTCCAGGGCATCGAGCAGCAGGAGGGTCAGGGCGGTGCGCAGGCCCGTGGTGGGCTCGGCGATGGTGGTATCGGCGCAGGTCACGTGGAGGCGGCGCAGGCGCGCGGCATCGGCATGGGGCTCATCCCGGGTGTTGATGAGGGCCCGCTGCCCGGTGGTGTCCGCTGAGGTCAGCGAGCCCAGGTGAGGGGCGCGCGGGGACAGGCCCCAGGCGGCGTCCTCCTCATCCCGCCCGGCTCCGGTCCCCTTCAGCACGGCCCCCGAGCCCACGAGGACGGGGCGGGTGACCAGGAAGGAGGTCAGGACCGGCAGCACCGCCTCCTCATCCAGGCTGCGGGGCACCGAGTAGCTCTCGTGGCAGCCGTAGGTGTGCCCGGCGGAGTCGGTGTTGTTGGCCAGCAGGTGGAGGCGGGCGGCCGTGCCGCGCGAGGCCAGGTCGGCCTCGGCGCCGGCCGCCATCTGGGCCAGGAGGCGCTTGCCGGCCTGGTCCTGGGCCACCAGGTCGCGCACCTGCTGGCACTCGGCGGTGGCGTACTCGGGGTGGGATCCGATGTCGAGGTAGAGGCGCCCGCCGTTGGGCAGGAAGAGGTTGTTGGAGCGGTAGCCGGCCGGGCGGTGGCGGAACAGGAGGTTGGCGGCGGTCTCGACGTCGGGCAGCTCGGAGGCGGCGCGCTCCCCCGCCCCGGGAGCGTGGATGGGGGCGGCCGGGGCGGCGAACACGGCGAACTCGGTCTCCAGCCCGGTGACCCGATCCATCGGGGCGCTCACTGGCCGCCCTTCTGCACGAATCCGCGCACGAACTCCTGGGCGTCGACGGCCAGGACGTCGTCGATCATGTCCAGGACGGAGTCCAGTCCCTGGCCACGGGCGGGGCCGGCCGGGCCGGGCTCGGGGGCGTCGTCGGGGGCGGGGTCCTCGTAGCGGCTGCGGGAGGGCTGGGCGAACTCACTCATCGCTGTTCTCCTTGTCTGCGTTGTTGGCCTGTGGGTCCTGGGGAGTCTGCCCGGGGCGCCAGGCATCGAGCCTGGTCGCATCGCCCGGCGGGGTCAAGCCGGCGGGCAGGGCTCATGTCTCGCTCTGGGCGCGCTCGCGGTGAAGGACGCGCATGGACACCACGGGGGCGCCACGGCGCCCGGAGACGCGGGCCCAGTCATCGGGGTGGACGGTGGCCGGCAGACCCTCGTTCTCGGCGATCTCCTCGACGACGGCGCTCTGAAGGTGGTGGGGGGTCAGGCCGCGCCTGCCGGTGGTGACCAGGTCCTTGACGGCGGCCTTCTTGGCGCGGTCCACGATATTGGCGAGCATCGCCCCGGAGACCAGGTCGGCGACGTGAAGGACCTCGACCTGCCCGTCGGCGTGGGTGAGCTCGACCATCTCGGTGGCGCGCGAGCGGGTGTAGAGGCGGGTGACGACCTGATCGATGAGGCTGCGCACGGCGGCCTGCGCCCCACCGGCGGAGTGGAGGAGCTCCTCGTCCAGGGGGAGGTCGGCGGTCAGGTAGGTGGCCAGGATCTCGGCGGCGCCGGCGGCATCGGGGCGGCCGATGTGGATCTTGACGTCCAGGCGGCCGGGCCTGAGGATCGCCGGGTCGATCATGTCCTCGCGGTTGGTGGCGCCGATGACCACGACGTTGTCCAGCTCGTCGACGCCGTCGATCTCCGCGAGCATCTGGGGCACCACGGTGGTCTCGACATCCGAGGAGCGGCCCGAGCCGCGGGTGCGGAACAGGGAGTCCATCTCGTCGAAGAAGACGACCACGGGCACCCCGGTGGCGGCCTTCTCCCGGGCGCGGGCGAAGATGACGCGGATGCGCCGCTCGGTCTCCCCCACGTACTTGTCCAGCAGCTGGGGGCCCTTGATGTTGAGGAAGTAGGCCTCGCCGCGGTCCTTGCCGCTCAGGGAGGCGGCCACCGCCTTGGCGATGAGGGTCTTGCCGCATCCGGGGGGGCCGTAGAGCAGGACGCCGCGCGGGGGCGTCAGGCGGTGCTCGCGGTAGAGGTCGGGGTGGAGGAAGGGCAGCTCGACGGCGTCGCGGATGAGCTCGATCTGGCCGCCCAGGCCCCCGATGTCCTCGTAGGCGACGTCGGGGACCTCCTCCAGGACGAGCTCCTCGACCTCGGAGCGCACCACGGGGCGCAGCGCCATGCGCACGGCCAGGTCGGCCACCAGGGCGTCGCCCACTCGGGGGCGGCGATCGGTCAGGGCCCCGGACAGGGTGAGGACCTGCTCCTCGTCATGGCGGGCCAGGACCAGGACGGTGCCGTCGTCGTAGGTCTCCTTGACGGTGACCACCTCGCCGAAGCGGTGGGAGTCGATGCGCGTGGTGATGACCAGGTGCTCGTTGAGGACGACGTCGTCGCCCGGGTGCAGGGCGGAGGCCACCACGGCCGGGCCGATGCCCACCCGGTGGCGCCGCCCGGCGATGGAGACATCCGCGGTGCGCTCGGTGGCGTCCACCGCCAGCACGGTGGCGTGTGCCAGGGGCGGGGCCTGGAGGGCCTCGATGTCCTCATGGAGGGTGGCCAGCTCGGTGCGCGCCGCGCGCAGCGCATTGGCCAGGTGGGTGTTCTTGCGGCTGAGCACGCCGACATGCTCGGTCAGCTCGCGCAGGCGCTGATCGGGGCTCTGGGAGGAGGGCGGCGCGGTCGACTCCGTAGACATGGTCGACGTGGCAGGCACAGTCGCAGCGGGCCCGCCGTCATCAGCGTCCGGCGCTTGGACCGCCCCAGGGTGTTCCTCTGCCATGCTTCTCCGTCCCCGGCGGATCGGCATCATCACCGGATCCGCGCTGATCGCTTCTAGGACAAGCGTACCAAAACAGCCCGTCACCAGTGCCACGACCGGGCACGGCTGCCATCGCCGAACCCGTCCTGGTCTCCTCCCCGGCTGCGCGCCTGACGGCCGCGCGGCGCCTGCACGCGTGGATGTCTCCGAGATCCTCAAGAACTAGGGAGTGAGTCGGCCCGCGCGCTCCGTGATCGTATGAGGCGCTCACCGTCCCGCCAGGCGCCAGCGCGCGGAATCCTCGGCAGCGCGCAGGAAATCCCGGTAGGGGCCGTCCACGCTGCCCAGCTCCTCGGGCCTCCCGCGCTGGGCCACCCGGGCGCCGTCCGGCCCCGGCTGGAGGAAGACCACCTCGTCGGCGCGTTGGATCGTCGAGATGCGGTGGGCGACCATCAGTACCGTGCGCCCGACCGACAGCTCGCGCACGACCTCGGCGATGGCCGACTCGTTCTCACCGTCCAGGGCGGAGGTGATCTCATCGAGCAGGAGGATCGGGGCGTCTTTGAGGAAGGCCCGGGCGATCGCGACCCGCTGGCGCTCCCCACCGGACAGGCTCGTGCCCGCAGGCCCCACACGGGTGTCCCACCCGTCGGGCAGTGACTCGATGACACCGTCCAGGCGGGCGCGCCGCGCGGCGCGGTCCAACTCCTCCTGCGTGGCCTGAGGCCTGGCTATGCGCAGGTTCTCCCGGATCGTGGTGTCGAAGAGGTAGACCTCCTGGAAGACCATGGAGGTCAGCCCCATGACGGCAGCCGTTCCCAGATCTTCGACATCCGCGCCCCCAATGGTCACGCTTCCCGTGCCAGTGTCCCAGAAGCGGGCGACCAGGCGCAGCACCGTGGACTTCCCCGCGCCCGAGGGCCCCACGAGCGCCGTGACCCGTCCGGCCGGTGCGGTCAGGCTCACGCCGTCGAGCACTGGACGACCCTCGTCGTAGGAGAAGTCCACGTCCCGCAGCTCGATGCCGCTGCCATGGGGCGAGGCCTCGCACCCGGGCGCGGGATCGGGCAGCGGCTGCGCGGACAGGATCTCGTTGACGGCCCGCAGGGCGACGATGGCATTGTCCGCCTCGGTGGAGTACATGGCGGCCTTGGTCAGCGGCAGGAGCATGCGCGAGGTGACGGCCATGACCGCCAGGTAGGCGATGACATCGAGGCGGTGCCCGCTCACCGCGGCGAGCCCCACCGCCATGATGAGGGCGAAGGAGGCATTGGCCACGAGGTGGAAGGCCTGCGCGGGCCTGCCCTTGACGCGCAGTCCCTCGGCAGTGGCGTCGGCATCGGCCGCCAGCGCCTCGCGCACCGGCTGCCAACCCGACTCTGCCAGCCCCGAGGCGCGCAGCACCGGCTGGAGGCGGGCGAACTCGATGAGCCTGCCCGCGGCGACGGCGGCCGTGGCATCCTCGATCTCATTGGCGCGCGTCGTTGCCGTCCTCATGCGCCGCCAGATGATGTAAAGGGGCACGATGGTCAGCGCCATGATGAGGGCTATCTGCCACTCCACGGCGGCGACGACGCCGATCATGACCAGCGGCACGATGAAGGCATTGCACAGGTTGGGGATGACCAGCGAGGTCACGTGGGAGAGCGTGTTGATCTCCCTGGAGGTCGCGTTGACCACGGCGGCCTGGCGTGCCGCGGAGAACCAGCCCAGGGGGAGCGCCAGGACGTGCTCGGCGATGCGGCTGATCATGGTGTCGCAGATCTCGTAGACGCTGACCCGGTAGGAGCGGGTCTGGGCGACCATGTCGACGGCCATCGCGCACAGGCCCGCCACGACGAGCACCACCATCCACGCGGTGGTTGACTCAGAGCGGGAGTAGAGCGCGCGCAGAAAGGGGATGAGGGCGCCAAGGGCCAGTCCCTGAAGGACGGCCGAGGCGATGAACCAGGCGGTGATCGCCTTCATCTCGCGCGGGCTGACCAGTCGCAGCAGCAGGCTCCACATGCTCATTCACCATCCTTGTCGCCGCGGGCCGGCCAGGGTGCGGACTCGTTGTCCTCATCCTCTCCGCGCCCTTCACTCTGGGTGCGCCACAGGCGCGCGTAGCGCCCGTTGGCCGCCATCAGCTGCTCGTGCCTGCCGCGCTCGACGATCCGGCCGCGGTCGAGAACGAGGATCTGGTCGACGTCGCGGATGGTGGACAGGCGGTGGGCGATGATGAGGACGGTGCGCCCGGCTGCCAAGCGGGACAGGGCCAGGTGGACGTCGCGCTCACAGGCCGGGTCGGCCTGGGCGGTGGCCTCGTCGAGGACGAGAATGGGGGCGTCGCGCAGATAGGCGCGGGCCAGGGCGATCCGCTGGCGCTCCCCGCCGGACAGGTGCCCGCCCTTGTCGCCGATGACGGTGTCGTAGCCCTGGGCCAGGCGCATGATGCGGTCGTGGATGCAGGCCGCGCGGGCGGCCTCCTCCACCTCGGCCCGGCTCGCCCCGGGGCGCCCCAGGGCGATGTTGTCGTGGATGGAGTCGTGGGTCAGATCAACATCCTGCAGGACGATCGCCACCTGCGATCCCAGCCAGGACAGGCGGGTGTCACGCACGTCGATACCGGAGACGAGGACGTGCCCGTCGTCGACGTCGTGGAAGCGGGCGACGAGACGGGCCAGGGTGGATTTGCCCCCGCCCGAGGGGCCGACCAGCGCGGTGACGGTCCCGGGCTCGGCGATGAAGGACACCCCGTGCAGCACAGGGGCGCCCTGGGTGTAGGAGAAGACGGCGTCGCGGACCTCGACACGTCCGGGCTGGGGTCCCTCCCCCTGGGCATGCCGGCCCTGCGCCATGGGGTCCTCCTGGAGCAGGGATGCCGTGGACTGCGCGGCTTGGCGGGACTCGTAGAGGTGCTGCATAAGACTCACCAGGGCGATCGCTCCCTCGGGCAGGCCGGGCGCCAGGAGGAAGAAGGGGAGCGTCGCGGACAGCGGTGTCCATCCCTGAGAGGTGAACAGCACGCTCAGGGGAGCCAGGGTCGCCACGACGGTCGCAGGCCGCAGGAGCGCGGTCATGAGGCTCATGGCCCGACCGGATGCCCGGACCCATTCGAAGGAGATCTCGGAGAACTGGTCCCGGGCGGTGTTGAAGCGGGTGCGGGTGGAGTCCGCCGCTTGAAATCCCTTGATCTCCTTGATGCCCTCGAGCATCTCAACGGTTGCGGCGGCGAGCCCCGTCTGAGCGGCGCCGAAGCGGTGGGTGATGTCGCTCATGCCCCGCATCCCGAGCATGGCGCACCCCGCCAGGGCGATTCCCCACAGCCCCAGCAGGGCGAGCGCGAGACGCCAGTCCACCCAGACCAGGTAGACGGCTCCGGCGAGGACGGAGACAACGGCGTTGGTGGCGTCACCGGGCAGGTGAGCCACCATGGTGTGGATGGCGGAGGTGTCGTCGCAGACCATCTTGCGGACGGCGCCGCGGGGGACGAGTGCCACGCGCCCCAGCGGCATGCCGGACAGGGCGGCGACGATCCTGACTCGCAGCCCGTGGCGCAGTCGCACCTCAGCGGCGTGGGTGATGCCCAGGCCCGCGAGGTAGAGGACCTGAGAGGCGGCCAGGCTGGCAACCGCGACGGCCGCCCATGCCCCGGTGCTCCCGGCCCAGCCGGTGGCGGTGGACTCCCCGAGCCAGATGGTGGCCATGCGGTGCAGGGCGACGAAGGGAATGATGAAGACGATCGCCCCGATGGCGGTGAGGATGGCCGAGACGATCATGGCTCCGCGCGCCGGGGAGATGAGGTCGAGGACGGTGATCCCCCCACTGGCGGTGGCGCCGGCCGAGGCTCCGGGGCCACCGGGCGGACCGGTGCCGGTGCTCCCGGTGGTCGGGGTGGTCGGGGTGGTCGCGATTCGGGCCGATGTCATGTGCTGCGTCCTTCGAGGATTGAGCGTCGGGTGAGCCGATGCGGATGAGCGCGGTGAATGGGCAACTGGGTCTCACAGGAGTCGGATGATGCGGTCGGCGCACTCGGCGAGGAACTCGTCATCGTGGCTGACCACGATGACGACCCGCCCCTGAGCGGCCAGAGCGCGCAGTTCGGTGGCGATCGACAGGAGGTGGCGGTGGTCCACTCCGGAGGTCGGCTCATCGAGGATGATGACGCGCGCGTCCTGGTCGATGGCGGTGGCGATGACGAGCCGCTGCTTCTGCCCTCCCGACAGGGACAACGGGTGGCGGTCGGCCAGGGCGGCCAGGCCGAGGCGCTGGAGCCGGTGGGCGCTGGCCTCGTCGGCGACGGACTCGGCGAAGAGCTGGCGGTGGACGTCCTGCATGACCAGGAAGGCCTGACCGCGGCCCAGGGGGCGGCCGTCCAGTTCAATGCGGGCCCGGCGCTGACAGCGCTGGAGCCGGCAGATGGCGCGCACCAGGGTGGTCTTGCCGATGCCGTTGGCGCCGATGATCCCGGTGACCCGGCCCTCTGGGAAGTCCAGATGCTCCAGGTCGAGGATGCGGCGCCCGCCGCGCTCGACCACCATGTCGCTGATGACCAGGCCGCGGCGCTCCTTGGGCCCCCGCGCGCGGCTTGCCCCCGCCGCACGAACCGCGGGGACGTCCACGACCTCCAGGGGACTGCCACAGCAGGTCCTTCGCGGGAGCTCGGGCCTGGTCAGGGAGCGCAGGCCCAGGCGGCGGCGCTCGGCGTCACCCATGGAGAACAGCTCGGCTCCGCTCATTCGTCGCACGATCCTGCCGTCGTCCATGACAACGGCCTGGTCGACCAGGCCGCCCAGGAAGTGCACGCGATGCTCGGCGACGATGATGGTGCGCTTGAGCGCCTTGAGCCGGGCGATGACGGACCGGATGCCCTCGATGCCCTCGGGATCCAGATTGGAGGTGGGCTCGTCGAGGAGGATGACTGGGGCCTGCTGAGTCAGGGCCTGGGCGCAGGCGACCTTCTGCAGCTGGCCCCCGGACAGGCCTCGCAGGTCGCGGTCCGCCAGATCCTCCAGCCCCAGTTCCTTCAGTGCGCCCAGGCGCCGCCTGATGATCTCCTCCGGAGGGACCCCGTAGTTCTGGGCGGCGAAGGCGAGCTCGTCGGCGACAGTCGTGGTGAAGAACTGGGTCGCGGGGTTCTGGAAGACTGTGGCGGTGAAGCGCCCCATCTCGCCGAGGGGGATCCGGGCGACCTCCCGGCCACCGATGAGGACCTCCCCGGTGCGCTCGCCATGGTGGAAGTGCGGGATGAGGCCGTTGACAAGGCGCACGAGTGTGGTCTTCCCGGAGCCGGAGGCCCCGCACACAAGCGTGAGCCGACCTGCGGGGGGTTTGAGGCTCACGCGGTCCAGCACCTGCTGCCCGGTGGGAGCGGTGTAGCTCACGTCCCTGATGCTCACGTCCATGGAACCGCGTTCTGGGCGAGGAGGGCCCCGGTCAGGGCAAGGCAGATGGCCGCCACGACGGCGTCGGGCACGCCCCATCGCAGGCGCACGACGCTCGTGGGGCGGTCGCTGACCCCCAGTCCACGGATCAGCGCGGCGGCGGACAGCTCATCGGCGGTGCGCGCCGAGGCCGCCAGCACCGGGACCACGAGCTTCTCGATGGCGGCCAGGGGGTGGCGGCACCAGTAGGAGCCGGTGTAGCCGCGCAGGGCCATGGCCTCGGCCACGCCGCCGATCTCCTCGAGTGCCACCGGCAGGAACCGGAAGATGACGGACAGCGGGATGATGAGGACTCTGGGCAGGCGCGCAGCGTGCATGGCGGCCACGAGCTCGGTGACGCGGGTCGTGGAGACGAACCACGCCCCGGCGCTCAGCGCGATGGTGAAGCGCAGGACCCAGAAGCCGATGATGCCCAGCGCGACGCTGGGCCCGCCGGGCCACCACCGGATCAGAGCCATGGCCAGGACGCTGGCCCCGAGGACGACGGTGTAGATGGCGGCGGCGCGCAGCCGCAGGTCATGGACCAGGGCGAGGCCCACGATCGCGGCTGCGACCCACAGGAGCCATCCGCTCGAGCGCCCCATGACGATGATGTTGATGACGATCATGAGCAGGAGCCGGGAACGGGGATCCGCCCCGCAGCGCACGCTGGCGCGGCGCGGCAGGGCGGGGTGCGCTGCCTGCGGCGCATGCGTGCTCACGCCACACCGGCTCGCTCGAAGTGGCGGTGCAGGATTCGCATGCCCACAAGCGCCGAGCCGTAGGCGAGTGCGAGGGTCATCAGGCCCCAGGCCGCGACGACCGGTGCGGAGAACACCGCGGCGAAGGTGCCTGCGTACTGGGCGCCCATCTGCGCCTCGATATCCGCCAGGTAGGCCTGCGAGTTGAGGAATATCGGCAGGATGGGAGCGATCCCCCACAGCGAGAACAGCGCATACCCAAGGGCGTTGGCGGTGGCGCGCCTGTACCCTCCAGCGCGGGTGATGAGATCGGCGACAACACCGAGAGCGGCCGCGACGAGAACGGTCGCCCAGTAGTGGCCGGTGCCGACCATGAGCAGGCCGACCACGACCCCCATGATCGTGTAGGCCCACATGGCCCGGGTCTTGGCGACCATGAGCATGCACACGATGCCGTTGAGAACCACGGTGACGACCCCACCGATCAGCATCATCGCAGGATGGAAGATCCCCAGCATGCCGCCGGCGAAGAAGAACACGAAGTACAGGGCGGTGAAGACGCCGACGGTGATGAGGTGGCGAGGCGCCGAGATGCCGCGCGACGCTGCGCTGGCGGTGGGTTCCATGATCTGCCTCTTCCAGGCTCCCTGCGGGCGGAGCGCGCCGTCCGCAACATGACTTAGGCATGCCTAATCTAACACTTTCGATGCGGCATTACGATAGTGCGGTCCCCTCACTTCCCCGCCCTCACGGGCGCCCGGAGCTGGATCCTGAGGGCCCGGTGACCCAGCGGCCCGGCCAGGCGAGCCCCAGCGCGCCGCATGGTTGCCCACCTCACAGGCGCATCGGGGGGCCCGCTCTGAGACGGGGCCCGGCCACATGACAGAATCATCAGCATGTCGCAATCCCAGAACTCCCCTCGCATCCTGCCCTCCGAGCTCCACAGCCCGCGCGTGCCGGCCAAGGTCAGCGCCGACGGCCTGGAGCCGACCTGGGGCCAGCGCTGGGAGGAGGAGGGCACCTACGCCTTCGACCGCAGCGCCGAGCGCAGCGAGGTCTTCTCCATCGACACCCCGCCGCCCACCGCCTCGGGCTCCCTGCACGTGGGGCATGTCTTCTCCTACACCCACACCGACACCGCCGCCCGCTTCCAGCGCATGCGCGGCAAGGCGGTCTTCTACCCCATGGGCTGGGATGACAACGGCCTGCCCACCGAGAGGCGGGTGCAGAACTACTTCGGGGTGCGATGCGACCCCTCCCTGCCCTACGACCCGGACTTCACTCCCCCCCACACCGGTGGGGAGGGCAAGTCCATCAAGGCCAAGGACCAGGTCCCGGTCTCCCGGCGCAACTTCGTCGAGCTGTGCGAGCGCCTGACCGTGGAGGACGAGAAGCAGTTCGAGGCGCTGTGGCGGCGCCTGGGGCTGAGCGTGGACTGGTCGCACACCTACCAGACCATCGGGCCGCGCGCCCGCAAGGTGGCCCAGACCGCCTTCCTGCGCAACCTGGCCCGCGGGGAGGCCTACCAGGCCCAGGCCCCGGGCCTGTGGGATGTGACCTTCCAGACCGCGGTGGCCCAGGCCGAGCTGGAGTCGCGCGAGTACCCCGGCTTCTACCACCGCCTGGCCTTCCACGCCCTGGACGCCGAGGCCGCCGCGCGCGCCGCGGCGGCCGGCGCCGAGATCGAGAACGGGGTGGATGTGTGCATCGAGACCACCCGCCCCGAGCTGCTGGCCGCCTGCGTGGCCCTGGTGGCCCATCCCGACGACGAGCGCTACCAGCCGCTGTTCGGCACCACGGCCGCCTCCCCGGTCTTCGGCGTGGAGGTCCCCATCCTGGCCCACCCGGCGGCCGAGCGGGACAAGGGCGCCGGCATCGCCATGTGCTGCACCTTCGGCGACACCACGGATATCGACTGGTGGCGCGACCTGGAGCTGCCCCTGCGCGCCATCCTGCGCAAGGACGGACGCATCGAGGTCGAGACCCCGGAGTGGATCACCAGTGACGAGGGCCGCAGGGCCTATGAGGCCATGGCCGGCAAGACCGCCTTCTCAGCGCGCGAGGCCGTGGTGGGGGCGCTGGCCGCCAGCGGGGAGATGCGCGGCGAGCCGGTCAAGACCGTGCGTCAGACGAACTTCTTCGAGAAGGGCGACAAGCCCCTGGAGATCGTCACCTCCCGCCAGTGGTACATCCGCAACGGCGGCACCCCCTGGACCAACCCGGCCTCCGGTGAGGATCTGGCCTCCGAGCTGCTGAAGCGCGGCGAGGAGCTGGCCTTCCAGCCCGACTTCATGCGCGTGCGCTACGAGAACTGGGTCAAGGGCCTCAACAATGACTGGCTGATCTCCCGCCAGCGCTTCTTCGGCGTGCCCTTCCCCCTGTGGTACCCCGTTGGCCAGGACGGCGAGGTGGACTACGACCACCCCATCGTCCCGCCGGAGTCGGAGCTGCCGGTGGACCCCTCCTCCGATGTCCCCCAGGGCTACAGCGAGGACCAGCGCGGCGTGCCCGGCGGGTTCGTGGGCGAGCTGGACATCATGGACACCTGGGCCACCTCCTCCCTGTCCCCCCAGCTGGTCTCGGGGTGGCTGACCGATGAGGACCTGTTCTCCCGCGTCTACCCCATGGATCTGCGCCCCCAGGGCCAGGACATCATCCGCACCTGGCTGTTCTCCTCGGTGGTGCGCGCCAACCTGGAGTTCGGGGCGCTGCCGTGGGCCAATGCCGGGATCTCGGGCTGGATCCTGGACCCGGACCGCAAGAAGATGTCGAAGTCCAAGGGCAATGTGGTCACGCCCATGAGCCTGCTGGAGAGGTTCGGCGCCGATGCGGTGCGCTACTGGGCCGCCTCGGCCCGCCTGGGCATGGACGCGGCCTTCGAGGAGTCCCAGATCAAGATCGGGCGGCGCCTGGCCATCAAGATCCTCAACGCCTCGAAGTTCGCGCTGTCCATGGGGATCCCCTGGGATGCCGATGAGCAGACCCGGGCCGCTGCCCCGGCGCCCAGCCTGGACGCCGCGGCCGTCAGCGAGCCCATTGACCGCGCGGTGCTGGCCGCCCTGGCAGAGGTGGTCGAGTCGGCCACGACCGCCCTGGAGGAGTTCGGGCACGCCCGGGCCCTGGAGGTGGCGGAGTCCTTCTTCTGGACCTTCTGCGATGACTACATCGAGCTGGTCAAGGACCGGGCCACTGATGAGGGCGGCACGCATGAGGCCGGTGCCGTGGCCTCGGCGCGCACCACCCTGGCGATCGCGGTGGACACCTTCCTGCGGCTCTTCGCGCCCTTCCTGCCCTTCGCCACCGAGGAGGTGTGGAGCTGGTACCGCAGCGGCTCGGTGCACCGGGCGGCGTGGCCGGCCGCCTCCGGCCTGCGCGAGGCCGCCGGCGACGCCGATGCGGCCCTGGTGGAGCAGGCAGGCGCGGCCCTGGCCGCCCTGCGCAGGGTGAAGTCGGAGGCCAAGGTCAGCCAGAAGACCCCGATCCTCCAGGTGGCCCTGGAGGTGGCGCCCGGATACGAGACCGCGGTGGAGACGGTGCGCGAGGACCTGCTGCAGGCCGCCAAGGTCACCGGCGGCTTCTCGGTCGAGGTTCTCGCCGAGCCCGAGGCCGCCGTGTCGGTCAGCGCCGTCGAGCTCGGCCAGGCCCCCGCCAAGAACTGAGCCCTGCCCCGGGTCCGCCAGCCACGCGGCGGGCCCGGGCCGCAGACCCCGCCCGGCGGCCCTCAGCGACCGTGCAGCGATCGTGGCCGCGGCCCGCCGCTGAGGGCCGGTCTTAGGGCCGGGCCGGAGCGTCGTGGCGCCGCGCGGCCGTTGAGCCGTGATCGGTCAGGCGCACCGGCATGAGGCGCGGCTGTCCGCGGGCCTGGCCGGCGGCGTGGAGGGCCAGCAGCTCGCCGGCCGCGCGCCCCAGGGCCACTCGGTCAACGCAGCACTCCGTGATCCCCCGCCCGCCCATGGTCTCGCTGGTGCCCAGCGAGACCATGGACAGATCCGCCGGGATGCTCAGGCCGTGGGCATGAGCGGCGCTCACCAGCCCGGCCAGGGCGCTCGAGCTGGCGGCGACCACTGCGGTGCAGCCCTCCTCCAGCCCCTCGGCCCCCACCAGGCTCGCCCCCGCGAGCGGATCATCCGGCACCGTGCGCACCACCAGCGTGATGCTCAGGGCCTCGGCCCACTCTGTGAGGCCGCGGGCCAGGGCATGATCGGCATTGCTGCCCTGGCTGCCCACATGCCGCAGCACGGCCATGATCCTGCGATGCCCCAGCTCGACCAGGTGCCGCAGTGAGCATGCCGCCATCTCGGAGAAGTCCGCGTCAATCCAGGGTGCGCCGTCGATCGCGCCGGAGAAGCCCAGGAGCACCGTGGGGAGCCCACCGGCGACGAGCAGGCGCTCCCTGAAGTCCTGGTGGGCGACGTCCATGAGGATCGCCCCGTCCACGGCCCGCGAGCCCACCAGGGCGTTGATCTCCTCGCTCAGCGCCCCGGTGGACAGCACCGGCAGGACCACCTGGATGCCACGACTCTCCAGCGCCGCCCGCGCCCCATCGACGTAGTCCAGGTCATTGGCATCGATGATCGCGCGCTGGCGGCGGAAGAGCACGCCGACGGTGTGCATGGAGTGGGAGGCCAGCGAGCGCGCCGCCGCGCTGGGCCGATACCCCAGGGTCTCCACGGCCCGGTGCACCCGGTCACGGGTGGCCGGGGAGGTGGGGCGCTTGCCGGTGAGCACATAGGTGACGGTCGAGGGCGAGACTCCGGCCAGTGCCGCCACCTCTGCGCGGGTCGCCACCATCGCTGCCTCCCGGGTTCCTGTGCCGCGCAGGATCGCTGCGCGCTATCGGCGCATGGCCCTGAGCGACCGCTCAGGGGGTCGGCCTCGGGGCCATGCGCCGATGATGAACTACTTGACGCCGCCTGCCGCCAGTCCGGCGACGATGCGGCGCTGGAAGAGCAGCACCATCGCCACCAGGGGCAGGGTCATGATGACGCCTGCGGCCATCTGGGAGCCGAAGGGCGTGTTGAACTCCGAGGCGCCGGTGAACTTCGACAGCAGCACCGTGGCCGGCTGCATGGTCGGATCGTTGATCATCGTGACCGCCACGAGGAACTCGTTCCAGGCCCCGATGAAGATGATGATCGCCGTGGTGAAGATGCCCGGCGCCGCCAGGGGCAGGATGACCTTGCGGAAGGCCTGGCCCGGCGTGCAGCCATCCACCATGGCGGCCTGCTCCAGCTCCTGGGGCATCTGCCGGAAGAAGCTGGTCAGGTTCCACACGGCCAACGGCAGGGAGAAGGACAGGTCCGGGATGATCATCGCCTGGTAGGTGTTGACCCACCCCCACTCGGCGAAGTTCTTCAGCAGGGGCACGATGATGGCCACGAGCGGGAACATCGAGGTGGCGATGATGAGCATGAGCAGTGGCCCCTTGCCCCTGAAGTCCAGGCGGGCCAGCGCATAGGAGGTGAAGGTCGCCACCGCCAGCGCGACCACCGTGACCACGATGGACACGATGAGGGAGTTGACCAGTCCCGGCCCGAAGTTGTTCTTCGTGGAGAACACCGCCGCGTAGTTCTCCAGGGACGGGTTGGAGGGCCACCAGGAGTTCTCGAAGATCTCCCTGTCGGGGCGCAGGGAGGAGACCAGCATCCAGTAGAAGGGCGCCAGGCAGTAGATGACGATGAAGACGATCCCCAGGGTGGAGAAGATGTTCCCCCAGGTGTGGCGCTTGAACCGGTACTCCTGGGCATCGCCTCCCCCGCGGGTCCCCGGCCTCTTGACGGCTGTTGCGGCGGTCATGATGCTCCTCCACTCTCCGCGGCGGCATCCCCCGGGGCGGGACGACGGCGCTTGGGCAGGAATGCGGTCACGGGTAGCTTGTCGCCCTTGCGCGGCCTGCGCTCGGTGGAGGCCCCCAGATCCGCCCCGAGGATCCTGACGAAGGCGAAGGCGATGATGAAGACGTACAGGAAGAGGATGAGGGCGTAGGCCGCCGCGCCGCCGTAGCGCAGATTGGAGGCCTCGTCCTGAACCAGCATGGACAGGGTCTCAACACTGGCCTTGCGCGGCCCGATGAGGATGTAGGGAAGGTCGAACATCCTGAGCGCATCCAGGGTGCGGAACAGGACCGCGACCACGAGGGCGGGCTTGACCAGCGGCAGCGTGATGGCGGTGAATCGCCTCCACGCATTGGCGCCGTCGATCTTGGCGGCCTCGTAGACCTCATCGGGAATGACCTGGAGGCCGGCCAGGGTGAGCAGGCCGATGTAGGGGGCGGTCTTCCACACGTCGGCGATGATGATCGCCCACTTGGCGCTCCAATTCCCCGAGGCCCACATGATGTGCTGTCCCAGGATCGCGTTGGCCACGCCGTTCTGGTTGAAGATCCAGCCCCACAGGATCGCCGAGACCGCGGTGGGAATGGCCCAGGGAACGAGGATGGAGGCGCGCACGATGCCGCGCCCCCTCATCGCCCGGTGCATGATGAGGGCCATGGCGACGCCCAGGATGGTCTCGAGGACCACGGTGACCACGCCGAACAGCGTGGTGTTGGCCAGGGCGGTCCAGAAGCGGGCGCCGGAGTCGGTGAAGATGGAGGTGTAGTTGTCCAGCCCCACGAAGGGCTCGGTGTCCGAGACGAAGCCGGTGTCGGGGTCCAGACCCGCCTTGCCGTAGAAGGACTGCTGCAGGGACTGGAGGATCGGCAGGATGATGACGACCGTCAGGACCAGGATGGTGGGGGCGATGAGCAGCAGCGCGAGTCGCGACTGCGCCTTGGCGTTCTTGGAGCGGTGATGCCTGGGGGCATCGACCGCGGGAGGTTTCGCTGTCATGGTCGGCTCCTCAGTGATTCTCAGCAGGCTCGCCGGGCGGGCTCCGCGACGGCGTCACGGAGCCCGCCCGGGATTGGGGTGCTGAGTCAGGACTCCAGCTCGTTGAGCTTGGTCTCCAGGCCGGCGATCGCGTCCTTGGCGGTTCCCGTCCCCTGGAGCACCGGGTGGAAGGCGTCCTGGATGGCCGCGGTGACATCGCCGTAGGCCACGGCCGAGGGCCTGCCCTTGGCGTTGTCCAGGGACTCGCGCAGGATCGTCAGGTAGGGGAACTTCTTGAGCATCGCCTCGTCCTTGTAGAGGGAGGCCAGGATGGGGGCCAGGGTCTGGGTCTCCAGGGCGTAGCGCTCGGACTCCTCACTGGTCCACCACTTGACGAACTTCAGCGCGGTCGCCTTGTTCTTGCAGTTGGTGGTGATGGCGCAGTTGTGACCGCCCAGGGTGGGGACGAAGGCCTTGCCGCCGATGCTGGGCAGGGCGGCCACCCCGAACTTCTCCTCCCCCAGGGCCTCCAGGTTGTTGGCGTACTGGTAGGGCCACTGGCGGTAGAAGAGGAGCTTGTCGGCCTCGAAGGCGTTGCGGCCGTCCTCCTCCTTCCACTCCAGGGCCTCCTTGGGGATGATGCCGTCCTTGAAGCCGTCGGCGGCGGTCTGCGCGCCGGCGATCGCCTCGGAGGAGTTGATGGCCACCTTGTCGTTGTCGTCGTAGAAGGCGCCCCCGGCGGTGTGGATGAACTCCGAGATGTTGCAGGTCAGGCCCTCGTACTTGGCCCACTGCCCGCCGAACCCGCCGATGCTCTCGTAGCCCGGCAGCTTGCGCACCGCCTCGACAGCGGTCTTGACCTCCTCCCAGGTGGTGGGCACCTCGACCCCGGCCTGGGCCAGGAGGTCCTTGCGGTAGTACATGATGGGGGCGTCGGTGGCGAAGGGCATGGCGTAGAGCTTGTCCCGATACATGCCGGTCTCCCAGACGGCCGGGATGATGTCGTCGTTCTTCAACTCTTCGGCCGGCAGCTCGACGATCCACTGGTGGGCGGCGAACTCGGCCACCCACACCAGGTCCACGGAGATGACGTCATGGGAGGCGGACTTGGTCTGCGCCGCATTGATCATGTCCGCGCGCTGCTGATCGGCCTCGGCGGACAGCTCGATGAGGGTGACCTTCTCATCGGGGTAGAGCTTGTTCCACTCCTCGATGCGGGCCTTGACCTTGCCGCCCGAGTTGTCCTTGCCCTGCACCCAGTTGATGGGGCCGGTGCCCTCGAAGGCCCCCTCTCCCCCGGATCCGGAGTCCGACTTGCCGCAGGCCGCGGCACCCGCCAGGGCCAGCGCCAGCGCCGAGCCCTGCATGAAACGACGACGGGGAAGGATGGGCATGGGTTTCCTCCTTGAAACAACCGGATGGGGCCAGCGGCTCCGATGCGCTGGCCGAGGCGAGGTCGACGCGCGTCGACCAGGTGGTGGCCATCACAGTACAGGCCGTGATCTTCGTGGTCAAACAGCAATCCTGGGCCCCGCGTCCCCGATCCCCGCTCGCGCCTTGGCGGCTGTGAATACCTCCACAGTCACGGCGGGCATCTGTGCCCGCATCCACCACCGGCCCTGCAAGCCGCCTGACACAATGACCGGGTGAGCACCCGTCCCGCATCATCCGCCGATGCCGCCCGCCGCGGCTACCCCGCCCGCGTCGCCGATGGCACGTCGTCCACCGCCATCCCCTTCGAGCCCGAGGAGCACTGGTCGGTGCCGTGGATGCTGGCCGACCGCATCGCGCGCAGCGGGGACAAGCCGCTGGTGGCCCGCAAGGCGCCCCTGGCCGGCACCTGGCAGGAGGTCTCGGCACGGGTCTTCGGTGAGGAGGTCGCCCGCGTGGCCGCCGGACTCATCGGCATGGGCCTCCAGGCCGGCCAGAGGGTGGGCATCATGGCCCACACCTCCTACGACTGGTTCCTGCTGGATATGGCCATCGCCCGTGCCGGTCTGGTCTCGGTGCCCATCTACGAGACCTCCTCGGCCGAGCAGGTCGAGTGGATCGCCTCCGATGCCGAGGTCCGCCTCATCGTCACCGAGTCCGGCGCCCTGGCCGAGCTGGTGCGCGGGGCCACCGCCGAGGTCGGCCATGAGGTGGCGGTCCTGGCCCTGGACCACGACGCCATCACCACGATCATCGAGGCCGGCAGAGGGGTGGGCCTGAGCCAGGTCGACGCGCGCTCCGAGGCGATCCGGGTCGAGGACACCTACTCCATCATCTACACCTCAGGCACCACCGGGCGGCCCAAGGGCGTGGTCCTCACCCACCGCAACGCCGTGGGCATCCCCTACCACGGTGTGCGCTACCTGGAGGGGGTGCTGCGCGGCGAGCAGGTCCGACTCCTGCTCTTCCTGCCCCTGGCCCACGTCTACGCCCGCTGCCTCCAGCTGCTCTCCCTGGCCGGTGAGGGGGTGCTGGGGCACACCCCCGACGTCACCTCCCTTTTGCCTGACCTGCAGACCTTCGGGCCCTCCTATGTCCTGGCGGTCCCGCGGGTCCTGGAGAAGATCTACAACGCGGCCGATGCCAAGGCCGGCTCGGGGGCACGACTCAAGCTCTTCCGCTGGGCCGCCAAGGTGGCCATCGAGTACTCCCGCGCCCTGGACACCCCCGAGGGCCCCTCCCGGGCCCTGCGCGCCTCCCATCGTCTCGCCGATCGCCTGGTCTTCCGCAAGATCCGCGGACTGCTGGGCCCCAATGCGCGCTTCATCATCTCCGGGGGCGGGCCGCTGGGCATGCGCCTGGGCCACTTCTACCGCGGCCTCGGCCTGCTCATCATGGAGGGCTACGGCCTGACCGAGACCATCGGCCCGGTCAGCGTCAACACCGACTGGCTCAACAAGATCGGCACCGTCGGCCCACCCGTGTGCGGCAATGACATGCGGATCAGCCCCGACGGGGAGATCGAGGTCCGCGGCCTGGGGGTCTTCTCCACCTACCTCAACAACCCCGAGGCCACCGCCGAGGCCTTCACGGCCGACGGCTGGTTCCGCACCGGGGATATCGGCAGCCTGGATGAGGACGGCTACGTGCGCATCACGGGCCGCAAGAAGGACCTCATCGTCACCGCGGGCGGCAAGAACGTCGCTCCCAGCATCCTGGAGGACCGCCTGCGCGGCCACCCCCTGGTCAGCCAGGTCCTGGTAGTGGGCGACGGCGAGCCCTTCATCGCGGCCCTCATCACCCTGGATGCCGAGATGCTGCCCCAGTGGCTGCGCAATCATGGCCTGGAGCCCATGGGCGTCGTCGAGGCCGCCTCCCATCCCCAGGTCCTGGCGGCCCTGGACCGGGCGGTGGCCCGCACCAACCGCGCGGTCTCCCGGGCCGAGTCCATCCGCAGCTTCCGGGTGCTGACCACGGACTTCACCCAGGCCAACGGCCTGCTCACCCCCTCCCTGAAGGTCAAGCGCGCCCAGGCCATGGAGACCCACGCCACCACTATCGCCGAGATCTACGCCGGCACCAGCAAGGGCCCCAGGGAGGACTGAGATCCCGCGCGGCCTGGGGAGCTCCGCCGGCTCCGGGCCCCCTGGCGCGCCTGAGCCGCGGGTCCACACGGCCCTGCTCCCACGGGGCGGGGCAGCGGGCATACTTGCCGCCATGACACCCCCTATCCCCGCCCAGCCCGGCGCCGCGCCGTCGGCCACCCAGGCCAGGGAGTACTCCACGCGCCTGCTCACCCCCGTCCACGCCGGAATGACCACGCCCTGGGCGCTGGCCGAGCGCGTGCGCCGCAACCCCGAGGGCACCCTCGTGGCCCGCAAGGCCTCATTGGGTCGATCCTGGCACGATGTCAGCGCCAGGGCCTTCCGCGCCCAGGTGCGCGAGGTCGCCGCCGGACTGGTGGCCAAGGGCCTGGAGCCGGGCGACGCCGTGGGCATCATGTCCCACACCTCCTATGAGTGGACCCTCATGGACTTCGCCGCCTGGGAGGCCGGGCTCGTCGTCGTCCCCATCTATGAGACCTCCTCCGCCGAGCAGGCCCGCTGGATCCTCACCGATGCCTCCGTGCGCCTGATCCTGGTGGAGAACGAGGCCATGGACACCCTGGTGACCTCGCTGGCTCACAGCGTGCCCGAGCTGGCGGATCTGGAGGTGCTGTGCGTCGAGCGCGAGGGCATCCTGGAGCTGACCAAGGCCGGCAAGGCCGTGGACGCCGCCGAGCTCGATCGGCGCACGGCGGAGCTGACCTCCCAGAGCCTGGCCACCATCGTCTACACCTCGGGCACCACGGGCCGCCCCAAGGGGGCCGAGCTGACCCACGGCAACCTGGTCCAGCTGTGCGTCAATGTGTGCGCGCATGTCCCCGAGGTCCTGGCAGGGCCCCATGTGCGCCTCCTGCTCTTCCTGCCCCTGGCGCATGTGCTGGGCCGATTCATCGAGATCGCCCTGGTGTGCTCACACTCCGGGGTGCTGGGGCATGTGCCCGATGTGCGCAACCTGGTCACCGACCTGGGCTCCTTCCGCCCCACCGCGGTCCTGGCCGTTCCCAGGGTCTTCGAGAAGATCTACAACGCGGCCGACGCTCGGGCCACCGGCACCAAGCAGAAGATCTTCCGCGCCGCCGCCAAGACCGCCATCGCCTACTCCCGCGCCCTGGACACCCCCGAGGGCCCCTCCCGGGCCCTGCGCGCCCGGCGCGCCGGATTCGACCGGCTGGTCTTCGCCAAGCTGCGCGCCATCCTGGGAGGCCAGGTCACCCACGTCATCTCCGGGGGCGGGCCGCTGGGCGAGCGCCTGGGGCACTTCTACCGCGGCGCCGGGGTCACCGTCTTAGAGGGCTACGGCCTGACTGAGACGATGGGGCCGTGCGCCGTCAACCTGCCGCGCGCCACCCGGATCGGCACGGTGGGGCTCCCGCTGCCCGGCTGCTCCATCCGCCTGGCCGACGACGGCGAGGTGCTGGTCAGGGGCATCGGCACCTTCCGCGGCTATCACAACAGCCCTGAGGCCACTGCCGAGGCCTTCACCGCCGATGGCTGGCTGCGCACCGGGGATGTGGCCTCCTTCGAGGGCCAGGGCTTCCTGCGGATCACGGGGCGCAAGAAGGAGATCATCGTGACCGCAGGGGGCAAGAACGTGGCTCCCGCCCAACTCGAGGACCGCCTGCGCGGTCATCCCCTGGTCAGCCAGGTGCTCGTGGTCGGGGACAACCGGCCCTGCATAGGCGCCCTCATCACCCTGGACGCCGAGATGCTGCCGCTGTGGCTGAGCGCCCACGGCCTGGAGGAGATGGATGTGGTCGATGCGGCGGCCGATCCCAGGGTGCGCGCGGCCCTGGAGCGGGCGGTGGCCCGCACCAACGAGTCGGTCTCACGGGCGGAGTCCATCCGCGCCTTCACCGTCCTGACCACTGACTTCACGGTGGCCAATGGTCTGCTGACCCCGTCCATGAAGGTCAAGCGGGCCGAGGTCATGGAGCGCTTCGCCACCGAGATCGACGAGCTCTACACCCGCTGACCCGCCTCTTATCACCGATGCCGGGGCCCAGGTCGCCGACCTCGGTCCCGGCGCGGTGCCGGCCTCGACGTTCAGGGCGCGGGATGCGTGGGATGCGCAGTAGGCGCGGGGAGGCGCCCGGAACAGGGGTCAGGCGGCGGAGCCGGACTCGGCGCGGATCTGCTCGTGGTGGTGGATGACCTCGGCGACGATGAAGGAGAAGAACTTCTCCGCGAACACCGGGTCCAGTCCCGAGTCGTGGGCCAGGGCGCGCAGGCGCGCCACCTGGATCGCCTCCCGGGTGGGGTCGGCCGGCGGCATGTCGAGCTCGGCCTTGAGGTGCCCCACGCGCTGGGTGCAGCGGAAGCGCTCGGCAAGCAGATGCACTAAGGCGGCGTCGAGGTTGTCGATGGTGGCCCGGTACTCCGCCAACTGCGGGGGCACCTCCTGCCTGGAGGCCGTCTCCCCGCCCACTGCGGGCAGCTCATTCCATCCGTGGGCCATCTCAGAGGGCGCCTGAGTCATGCGCTGCGAGTCCTCTCTCCTGCTTTGTATGCGGCACTCAGTGTTCCCGATCCGGCCTCATAGCGGGGCTTGCCAATGCCCCGGACCGCATCGGCCTCGACGACCACGCGGCCGACCTCGGGAAGGGAGGGCACCTCGAACATGGCCTGGCCCAGGACCTCCTCCACGATGGAGGTCAGCCCGCGCGCACCGGTCTGGCGCTCCAGGGCCAGGGCGGCCACCGCCTCGATCGCCTCGCGGCTGAGCTCCAGCTCAACCCCGTCAAGGCTGAAGAGGTACTGGTACTGGGAGACCAGGGCGTTCTTGGGCTCGGTCATCACGCGCACCAGCTCGGGGACGCCGAGGTTCTGCACGGTGGCGATGACGGGAAGGCGGCCGATGAACTCGGGGATGAGGCCGAACTTGTGCAGATCCTCGGGGCGCACGGGAGAGGTGAACACGTCCTCGCCGCGCGCGGCGGACAGATCCGCGCCGAATCCCACGACCTGGGCGCCGGTCTCCTTGCGCTGGCGCGCCCTGACGATGTCCTCGATCCCAGCGAAGGCCCCCGCCGCGATGAACAGGACGTTGGTGGTGTCGATCTCCAGGAACTCCTGGTGGGGGTGCTTCCGCCCTCCCCCGGGCGGGACCGAGGCGGTGGTTCCCTCGATGATCTTCAGCAGTGCCTGCTGAACCCCCTCACCGGAGACATCCCGCGTGATCGAGGGGTTCTCCGCCTTGCGCCCGATCTTGTCGATCTCGTCGATGTAGATGATGCCCTTCTCAGCGCGCTTGACATCGCCATCAGCGGCCTGGATGAGCTTGAGCAGGATGTTCTCCACGTCCTCGCCCACATATCCGGCCTCGGTCAGGGCCGTGGCATCCACGATGGCGAAGGGGACATCCAGCATGCGCGCCAGGGTGCGCGCCAGGTGGGTCTTGCCGGTGCCCGTGGGGCCCAGCAGGAGGATATTGGACTTGCCCAGCTCCAGGCCGTCGCCCTCCGCCACGGACCGCTCCCGGACCTGGACGCGCTTGTAATGGTTGTAAACGGCCACGCTCATGGCCCGCTTGGCGGCCTCCTGGCCGATGACGTACTCGTTGAGGAAGTCGAAGATCTCCTGCGGCTTGGGCAGCTCCAGGGGCACGCCGGCGCCGGAGTCCCCCAATTCCTCATCGACGATCTCGTTGCACAGCTCGATGCACTCATCGCAGATGTACACGCCCGGTCCGGCGATGAGCTTCTTGACCTGCTTCTGGCTCTTTCCGCAGAAGGAGCATTTGAGCAGGTCGACGCTCTCAGCGCTTCGCGCCATGATCAATCTCCTCCTAGGTCATGTGATTTCCCGTTTCCAGTGCCCCAGCCTACGGGGGCGCCGTGCGGGGCGCGGCTGCGACACCGCGCTGTGTTCGCATCGCAATATGCCACGTTCCTCACGTTGTGACTACCCCACAAGCGCCAAGGTGCCCGACGACGCAGACGGCGCTGCGTCGTCGGGCACGTCATGGCGGCCGGTCCGCTCAGGAGGCATGCGGTGAGGCGGGCGTCTTGCGGGAGGACAGGACCTGGTCGACGATCCCGTAGTCCAGTGCCGCCTGGGCGGTGAGGATCTTGTCCCGCTCCAGATCCCTGTGGATGAGGTCGCGGTCCCTGCCCGTGTGGGCCGCCAGGGTGTCCTCCAGCCAGGCGCGCATGCGGTCGATCTCGTCGGCGACGATCTCGATGTCGCTGGCCTGGCCGTGCATGCCCTCCATGGCGGGCTGGTGGATGAGAACCCGGGCGTTGGGCAGGGCCAGGCGCTTGCCCGGCGCCCCGGCCGCCAGCAGCACGGCGGCCGCCGAGGCCGCCTGGCCCAGGCAGACGGTCTGAACCTGGGGCTTGATGTACTGCATGGTGTCGTAGATGGCGGTCAGGGCCGTGAAGGAGCCACCGGGGCTGTTGATGTACATGGTGATCAGCCCGTCGGGGTCCTGGGACTCCAGGACCAGGAGCTGGGCCATGATGTCATCGGCGGAGGCGTCGTCGACCTGGACCCCCATGAAGACGATGCGGTCCTCGAAGAGCTTGGCGTAGGGGTCCTGGCGCTTGAAGCCGTAGGCGGTGCGCTCCTCGAACTGGGGCAGCACGTAGCGCGACTGGGGCAGCACCGGGGCGTGCCCAGTTGTGCCGGCCATGCCGGCCCGGGCCGTCTGGCGCGCGGCGGCCTCGAAGTAGGGGCGGGTGCTCATGGGTCAGTTCCCCCCGTTCTGCTGGCCGATCTCCCGGCTGGAGCGCACGATGTGGTCGACGAATCCGTACTCGAGGGCCTCCTGGGCGGAGAACCAGTGGTCGCGGTCGGAGTCGGCGATGATCTCCTCGACGGTGTGGCCGGTGTTGGCAGCCGTGATCTCGGCCAGCTCCTGCTTCATCTTGATGATGAGGTCGGCGTTGATGCGGATATCCGTGGCCGACCCGCCCGCTCCGCCCGAGGGCTGATGCATGAGCACCCGGGCATGGGGGGTCAGGTAGCGCTTGCCCTTGGCGCCGGCGGTCAGCAGGTGCTGGCCCATGGAGGCGGCCAGGCCCGTGGCCACAGTGGCCACATCGGGCTGGACGTACTGCATGGTGTCGTAGATGGCCATGCCGGCCGTCACCGACCCGCCCGGGCTGTTGATGTAGAGGTAGATGTCCCGCTCGGGGTCCTCGGCGGCCAGCAGGAGCATCTGGGCGCAGATGGCATTGGCATTGTCATCGCGCACCTCCGATCCCAGCCAGATGATGCGCTCCTTGAGGAGCCGGTTGTAGATGGAGTCGGTCAGGCCCAGGCCCGCGCCGCTGGTGTCAGCCGCCATGGGGCCGGCGCCCGGCGGAATGTGGAGCTCGCTCACGTCAGTCCTTCCGTATGGATGATGCCAACGCTAACCCGGGGGCGGGGAGGACCATGCCCGCGCTGCCGGTCTTTTCGCCCACGGCGCAGGTCACCGCGGCCCGTTCTTCCGGTGCCGCCGGCAGGGCCTGCCGGGATCCGGTCGGCCCGCATGACATGCTCGGAGCACTACCCGCCACGGCGTCGTGACCGGGCCTGTCCTGGCCGGTAACGTCTGCTGTGGCACCCGCCGTGGGGCCGGCCGCGCCCGGCCCCGCCGATCCGGCCGCAGCGCGGCCCTCATCCCGAGCCCGCACCCGCCAAGGAGTCCTCATGCCCACCACCCCCGTCTCCGAATCGCTGTTCTGCCTGGACCTGGCCCAGAATCTGCCGGTCAGCCAGGAGGCCACCACCTCCCGGGTCGTGATCAACAACGACCTGCTGCGCACTGTCATCTTCACCTTCGACGCCGGCCAGCTCCTGACCAAGCACTCCTCGCCCAGGGCGGTGGTGGTCACGGTGCTGGAGGGCGAGATGGACTTCAGCATCGGCGATGAGCAGGAGCGCACCGAGCGCATGCGCGCAGGCGACGTGCTCTACCTGGCCCCGCACGAGCCCCACGCCCTGACGGCGGCGACCGCCTGTCGGATGCAGCTGGTCATGGTCGACGTCTAGCCGTACTGACCGGAGGCGTTGATCGGGTGGTCAGCTGCGGTCGATGCCGACGCTGGTGGCAGTGATCTTCCCGACCGCGGCAGCGGCGAGATCCGAGTAGGGCGCATCGGGGGCTGCGGCAACGGCGGCCAGGAGCGAGAGAGCCTGAGCATCCGTGAGGGTCACCGGCGGCAGCGCTCCCCTGCGAAGAAGCCCGTACCCACCGCCGGGGCCCGGCCTCGACCCTCAGGACCCCCAACGCACGGCACGAACGCTCGACGACCAGGCTGACGCCATCGCCGACGTGCTTGATGAGCTGGGTGGCGATGCCGTCCTGGTGGCGCACAGTGGCGCGAACGGGCCCGTGAGCCTGGGGGCGTGTTGACTGTTCTGTGTAAGCCTTCTTGGAAGGACTGACACACTGATTGAGGGTGACTGATGAGACGACTCCCGCTCCTGCTTCGGGCGCGGAGGTGGCTCGAGCGCTTCGGGACTCCGGGGCCCTGGATGAGCTGTTCGAGCGGATCGAGGACGGCTCTGTGCCGCTGACGGGCTCTGATGGCCTCCTGCCCGCCTTGCTCAAGGACTCCTTGGAGGCCGGGCTGCGCGCCGAGCTTGATGACCACCTGGGCTATGCCAAGGGCGAGCCCACGACTGCGGCTCGCGGAAACGCTCGCAATGGCACCACTGCCAAGACCGTGGACTGACAGGTGGGCTCTTTTGAGACCGGTGGTCCCCCGGGATCGGGCCGGGACGTTCACCCCGCGCCTGATGCGCAACGGTGCAGCGGCGCATGGACGGGCTGGATGCGATGATCATCGGGCCTTACCCCCGCATGCCGGCTGGCCAGCCCGACAGGTCCAGCAGATCGGTGATCTCCGCGATATCCGCGCCATCCCTGGGCTGGCCATCAGCGTTGTAGACCGGGGCCCAAGCCTGGGAAGGGGTGGCGGCGTAGATCTGGGGCGTGTGGTGGGGCAGGGCAAAGCCCACGCTGTAGGCCACGCGCCGCCGGGTCAGGGCCCCGATCGTGGCCTTGGTGCCCCCAGCCCCACCTGATCCAAAGCCTGGCCGATGATCTGCTGATGATCAGCCGCGGTGTTGGCCCCGGCGTTACCCGCACGCAGCATGATCGCCGCGCACTGACCACCACCGGCTCGGCCGTGGTCGATCCACGCCGTCAGCGGGTGGAACCCATAACCCCGCTTGAAGGTCGGGGCCGCGCCCTCCTTCTCAGAGTGCACATTGACCAAGGTGGCATCAATATCGATCACCAGGGGCCGGGCCGCCGAGGCGCCCGCCCCCCGGGGCGTGCTCGCCGGCCAACTTCCACACCCGGGCCCGGGCCCGGGCGCGCGCCCGGGCCACGGCCCGCTCCACCGCAGCGACATCCTTGGCCAAATCCCCGACCAGCCGCGAGACCGTCGGGACCGAGGCCACCGGGCCGAAGACCTCCGCCTGGCCGCGAAGCAGGGCCAGGTCCGACACGCAATCCCCGCCCAGGGCCAGCGACAGGGCCAGATCACAGACGATCTTGCCCGGATCATGCACCGCCCCATCACGCCGCCACGGCTCCAGCGCCCGGGACAGCCCCAGCCCCAGGCCCGCAGCACGGATCGTCTCAGCCACCAGCCCCGCCCCGGCCAGCCCCACCGCATTGACCTCACCAGCCTGGACCCCCACCCGCGGGTACAACCCGGTACCATTCACCACGAAGGTGTCCTTTCCCTGGAATGATCGGATCTCGACAACCCGCATTATCCCAGGCGAAACGGCACCTTCACCACATCCCCACACCCCAACAACGAAAACCCGAGGCTAGAAGAACGAGCAATGCACAGCGAGACGCAGCGGCATTCATCAAAGTGATCCGTAGACCTGCCGCCGTCAACGGAATGATAAAATGCAGGCGTGACTGGTATACCCTCCCCTGTGGACGTACTGTTCAACACGCTGCTATTACTAGGCGTTCCCTTCATGATACTGCTCCCGCTCAACGTCGCCCTTCAGATCGCCGATTGGTGGAAGATGGGACAACGGCTGGGAGCCGGCATGCGGAACGTGAGAGAGACTGCTGCGGTGCTCGCACGTCGACGCCCCGTGCGTCTTGTCGTGTTCGCTCTGCTGCAGTCGCTGCTGGCGGCACTCGTCTACTCAGCTTTCACGTTAGCGCACGCCATGGACGTGTCGGACACAGCCGGAAGGAGTATCTCTGACGGGAGCTCATTCACATGGACTCAACTGTGGATGACCATCACAACATACTCGACGACCGCCGAGCTTCCACACCGGGCCTTCCTTGGGGCGATGGGGTGGCTGATCGCCCTGAATATCGCGCATCTAGCACGTTCACGGCTAGTGGTTCGCATCCTGACGATGCCAGTAGACCTCATCGCCGCCCTGGCGTGGGGCTCCGGACTCGCAATCGGTGTCGTAGGACTGATGGTCCTCAGTCTTGCAACCTGGATGCACAGCCCCGGATACAACGTGGGAATGGTATCGTTGTACGCAGCATGGGTGATCATCCTCTGGGGAATTGCCGTCGTCCTCCCCGAATGCGTGATTCAAGCCGATCAGTTATACAGCCAGGATGCTCAGCCTCAGGTACCTCAATAGTCACTGTGGCGTGCGTCAACACGATGATCGCCGATGCCAACCCCATCCGCTCCACCTGGGCGCGCAAGCTCGAACAGCGCGACTGACGGCGGGCGCGAGAACGCCCCTGCAGTCCGAGAGGACCACAGGGGCGTCACAGGTGGAGATGGGGGGAATCGAACCCCCGTCCGACGGGCATGCAACAGGACTTCTCCGGGTGCAGCTCGCTGGTGATTTTCTCAGCCCCGGCGTCTCACGCGAGCAAGGACGCCGACGGGCTCAGTCGATGAGGAGTCCCGAGAAACCTACCGACACGGTTCCTCAGCAGTGGCTCCCTAGATGACGCCAGGAACCGGGGCGGAAGCGCTCCCCGGGCTGACGGACTTCGAGGCTCGCTCAGGCGGCGAGGGCGAAGTCGGTGCGAGTGTTATCGGCACCTATTGGTTCGCACAGAGCGTTGACGAGATGACTGTGCATCCTCGACCCGCTTCCCCTGAACCCATGACCGTCGTCGAAACCGATCATCCCCTATGGAGTTGTCACCGCCCCCTATGCGGGGCGATGGCGAGGACGCAGTCTATCAGCCCAGGAGGATCGGGGTCCAGCAAGGCCGACCAGGGCCTCCAGGGCCTCGACGCTCGCCGACTCCCCCACCAGCCAGGCCGGCAGCCCCTGGGACTGCGCCTCGCCCCCGGAGCGACGGTAGGCATCCAGGAGCCGGTCGGCACAGCCCATGGCCGCCGCCCACACCAGATGCTCCTCCAGGCGCCACCGCCCCCGGGGCTCCGGGTCCTGGTCGCCGAGGGACTCCAGGTAGCGCCGGTAGGCGATCGCCTGGTGCCGCAGACGCTCGCCGTCGGCGGAGCGCACCGGCAGGAGGAATCCGGCGCTGACCGCCACCGCCCCCAGGGCCAGAGGGGGCAGGGCCCACAGGATGGACATGCCCGCCGCGATCAGCCCGGCCACGGCCGCGGCGCTCAACACGATGAGGCCGGTTCCCACCAGCGCCCAGCTCAGGCGCTGTCTGCTGGGGGGCACGGTCAGCAGACCGCGGTGGATGGCAGCGGCCTCCAGGTCGATGCGCGTCACCGTCAAGGCTCGCCTCCACCGCTCCTGATCGCGGGGAAGCACCACCTCCTCGCCATCCTCGAACAGCGCCTCCAGAAGAGCGGCCTCATAGTCCTGAGCCCGCTGCCCGGTGGCTCCCCCGAGGCGGCTCAGGCGCCAGCCGCACCGGTCCTGTTGGGCCACAGGCCCGCGTGCCTCAACAGTGAGCCCGCCGCGATCGGCCAGGTCCAGGATCGTGGCCATGGCCCCGCTGTCCCCGCCGACTCCCAGCAGCGCCGAGACCACCCCGGGCGCGACTCCTGAGGGGGGCTTGGCGGTGACCTCCTGGCCGTCGTCGGCCGTGCGCAGGCCGGGCACGGTCCCGATGGCCCGCGCCGCCGCGGATCGGCGCCTGAGGATCCAGGCGGCCAGTCCCCCGGCGAGCAGCAGGCTCAGGCCCACCGAGCCACCGATGGTCAGCATGGAGGGCTGGACAAGCGACACGAGGTCGCGCCGCGAGACGAGTCGGGGCTCGGCTGTGGCCTCCAGGGTCCCGGTGGGCCACACCACACTCACTGTCAGGCCCTCCTCGGCTCCCAGTCTCTTTTCAGTGATCTCCACCTCGGACTCGTGGATCGCCAGGCCCGGGCAGTCCCCATGCCCATCGCGCTGGCAGGTGGCGGACAGGATCGCCGCGGGCCCTGTCATGCGGATGCTCGCCGAGTCGATCCGGGAGGACAGTGCGCCGTCGATCAGGGCATCCCAGGCGAGCTCATCACCGCGGGCCGTACCGGGGTCGGTCAGTCCCGACACCGTCCAGCTGATCGTGTACTGGTGCTCACCGGTCACCGGCGAGTCGGGCCGGCCCACGCGCAGGGTCAGGCGGCCATCGCGGCTCTCGGCGGCAATATCAGTGGGAGCCCCGGTGCGCGAGGAGGCGCTCAGCTCGGCGTAGCTCAGCACCGCCTCGTGGTGGGGGTCGGCGGCCAGGGTGCGCCGCTCGGGCAGGGTGATGACCGGGCCGACGCCGCCATCCGACCCCAGGTCGAGCCGGATGTCCCAGGTCACTCGGGCGATGCCGTCGGATTCGACGAGGGCATCGACCTCCAGCGAGGTCACGGTCCACTCCCCCGGGTCGGCGGCGGTTGAGGCTCCAGGCAGGGCGAGCAGGCCCACCACCGTGGTCAGCATGCTGACCAGGAGCACCGGAACAACCGCCCTGCGGCGGGCGGCGGCATGCTGCCAAGCCCTCACCTCAGGGCGGGGTGACGGGCCAGACTTCAGCGCAGGAACGTCGGGATGGCCGGTGACGGAGTCCATGCCCCGACCCTACGGCCCGCTCCGTGAGAATCCGGGATGCCCGGCGGGCGTGGCAGGCCGGGCTCAGCCCCGACGGCGATTGGCCGCGGCCATGGCGCGCGCCGCCTCGCGCTTGTCCTGGGCCTCGCGCAGGGCCTGGCGCTTGTCCCAGTCCTGCTTGCCTCGGGCCAGGGCGATCTCGATCTTGGCCCGCCCGCCGACGAAGTAGAGCTCCAGGGGAACCACGGTGTAGCCCTTGGCCTGGACGCGCATGGCCAGGCGCTCCAGCTCACCGCGGTGGAGCAGCAGCTTTCGCTTGCGCCGCGGGGTGTGGTTGTTCCAGGTCCCCTGGAGGTACTCGGGAATGTGCGCGCCCTGGAGCCAGGCCTCGCCGTGGCGGTCGATCTCGATCCAGGCCTCCGTCAGGGAGGCCCGACCCATGCGCAGCGCCTTGACCTCGGTGCCGGTCAGCACCAGGCCCGCCTCATAGCGGTCCTCAATGAAGTAGTCGTGCGTGGCCTTCTTGTTGCGGGCGATGGTCTTGTGGGCATCGGAGGCGGCCTTGGCCCGCTGACCCGGGGTGGGCTTCCTGGGCGCCCCGGCCTGCGTGGACCGAGAGGTCTTGGGGGGCATGGGCCTGTCCTTCCGCTGGTATACGACTCACGCGCTGGGCGAGAGCCAGAGTCTACGCCGACGGCGCCCCCGGCCAAACCGGTCGCGCGCCTGGATGGTCGACTGGATGGTCGACGGCGCACCGCGGTCCTGCGCCGCGTCCTGCCGGGCCGACATCATCGCCGGGCGGGCGGGGAGGTCAGAATCCGGGCAGGGTCATCGGGTCGATCTCCGAGCCGTTGATGATGACCTCGAAGTGGACATGCGGGCCGGTGGCACCGCCCGTTGCGCCGGTCAGGCCGATGGTGTCCCCCTTGGCGACGCTGGCACCATCGGGCACCGAGTGCTGGGAGAGGTGGCAGTAGGCCAGGATGACGGACTGCCCGTCGATCATCCCCCCGTTGACGAACACCCCGTTGCCGCATGAGGAGTTGGAGAAGTTGGTGACCGTTCCGGCGACTCCCGCGTACTGGGGGACCCCGGTGGAGGCCACCAGGTCCACTCCCGCGTGCAGGCGACTCTCCCCGGTGATGGGGTGGATGCGGTAGCCGAAGGGTGAGGCCACGACCATGGAGCCGGCGATGGGCCGCCCGATCGAGCCACTGCCCAGATCCGCGGCGGCCGCGGGGGCGGGCTCGGAGGTGCCGCGGTTGGCCTCATCGATCCTGGCGACGGTGGCCGCGGCCGCGGCCTCATCGGCAGCCGCCTGGGCCTGCTGCTCCTCCAGGCTCGCCTTCTGCGCCTCCAGGGTGTCGGTGGCGGTCTTGGCCGCCGCAGCGGCCGTGGAGACCTCATCGCGCTTGGTCTTGGCATCGCTGGCCGCCTTGGACGCGGCCTGCTGGGCGGCGTCGGCCTCCGTCTTGAGCGTGGCCACGCGGTTGGTGGCCGCGTTCTGGCGCGCCTGACGGTTGGCGTTGCGGGCGCGCTCGGCCTCCGCGGCGGCCAGCACCGCCTCCTGAACGCCCGAGCCGATCTCCATCGCCGAGGCGCGCCGGTTGAGCTCGGCGGCGTCCTGGGACTCCAGCACGTAGGTCCAGGAGGTCACCGAGTTGTCGCCCTGGTAGGTGGCCACGACGATCTCGGCCACCGAGTCGGAGTTGGTGCTCGCCGTGGCCTCAGAGTCCTCGGCCTCCTTCTTGATGGTGGCCAGGCTCTCGGTCGCGGTGTCCAGACGATCCGAGGCGATCTCCTGCTCGCGCTCCTTCTCCGCCAGGGTGGTCTGCGCCGCGGTCAGCGCGGCCTCGGCCGTGGCCAGCTCCGTCTGGGCGTTCTGCAGGTCGATGTAGGCCTGGCCGAGCTCGGCGCTGACGCCCTCCAGGGAGGCGACGAGCTCCTGCTGGCGGCGCTGGGCCTCCTCCTGGTCCGCCACGGCATCGGAGCGCTCATCGGCCACCGCGGGCAGCGGCACGAGCGCGAGACTGACGACGGTCACAGCGCCCAGGAGAGCGCGGGCCAGCGTGCGGCGGGGTGAGGAGGAGCGCATGATGGATCAGACCTTGGTGTACTTCGACAGCGAGAAGGCGGAGGAGGCCGCGGCCAGGACAATGGCCGCGAGGATGAGCCAGGGCGCCAGGCTGAGGACGGCCCCGGTGTCGATGAAGGCACTGGTGAAGGACAGGGAGCCGGCCAGCCAGTCCTCAACCACGTAGTGGACCCCGGCCCACAGGGCGCCCACGGCCAGCAGCGCCCCGATCAGGGCGGCGATGACCCCCTCCAGGATGAAGGGCAGCTGGATGAACAGATTGGAGGCGCCGACCAGGCGCATGATCCCGGTCTCCCGGGAGCGGGACATGGCTGACAGGCGGATGGTGGTGAAGATGAGCAGCACCGCGGCCACTCCCATGATCACGGCCAGTCCGCCGGTGATCCACGAGGCGCGGTTCATCACCGTGAACAGGGGCTCGAGGGTCGAGCCCTGGTCCACGACGCGCTCGACGCCGGCGTGGCCGGAGAACTGCTCGGCGACCACGGCGTAGTTCTCCGGGTCGACGAGCTTGATCCTGAAGGAGACCGGCATCATGTCCTCGGTGGCATTGCGGCCCACGGCCGTGTTGCCGAAGGACTTCATGAAGTTGGCGTAGGCCTGCTCCTTGGACTCGATCTGGTAGCTCTCCACGAAGGAGTCCAGGGCGCCGGTGATCGTGGACTCCACGGCATCGATCTGCTCCTGGGTGGCCTCGCCCTCAGCGCAGGTGGGATAGGCCGATGCCTGGGGGCACATGTAGACCGAGACCTCGACCTCGTCATACCACTCGCCCTTCATGGCGGCGATCTGGGCCTGCAGCAGGCCCGAGGCTCCCACGAAGAGCAGGGAGACGAAGGCCACCAGGATGACGGAGACAGTCATGGCCAGGTTGCGGCTCATGCCCTTGGCGGTCTCGGAGAGGATGAAACGTAGACGCATGTGCTTAACTCCTTCAGCGGTCCGAGCCGTAGACACCACGGGCCTGGTCGCGCACGACCTGACCGCCCTTGAGCTCGATGACGCGCTTGCGCATCTGATCGACGATCTCGTCGTCGTGGGTGGCCATGACCACCGTGGTCCCCTGCCGGTTGATGCGGTCCAGGAGGCGCATGATCCCCACGGAGGTGGAGGGGTCGAGGTTGCCGGTGGGCTCATCGGCCAGGAGGAGCTTGGGGCGGTTGACCATGGCGCGGGCGATGGCCACGCGCTGCTGCTCGCCGCCGGAGAGCTCATGGGGAAGGCGCTTCTCCTTGCCCTCCAGGCCCACCAGCTCCAGCGCCTCGGGAACGGCCGAGAGGATGTAGTGGCGGGGCTTGCCGATGACCTGTGAGGCCAGGGCCACGTTCTCCAGCACGGTCTTGCTCTCCAGGAGGCGGAAGTCCTGGAAGACGAAGCCCATCTCCCGGCGCAGCTGGGGGACCTTCCACGAGGAGATCTGGGACAGGTTGCGCCCCAGGACGTGAACCTTCCCGGAGGTGGGGCGCTCCTCGCGCAGCACCAGGCGCAGGAAGGTTGACTTCCCGGAGCCCGAGGCCCCCACGAGGAAGACGAACTCATCGCGCTCGACCTCGATATCGACCTCATCGAGGGCTGGACGCGCTCCTCGCTTGTAGACCTTGGAGACGTGGTCAAATCGGATCATCGGCTGGCTGCTCCCCTGGCTGCGGCCCGAGCACGGCACTCAGACTCCCGTCCACCGTAGGCGCCGCGGTCGGCTTTTCCGGATATGACACGCCCTAATGCGGTGTGTGCTACGCCGTTGAGGGGACACTGTGACCGTTCCGTTGCCCCGCCCCGGTCCCCAGCGCTCACCTCAGGCGCCCGGCCCGGAGCGCTAACCTGCGGCCATGAGCGAGTCACCCGCCGGTCCTGCGCCTGACGAGCCCCTGGTCGACCAGGGGTCCTGGGCGCGCTTCACCCCCTCCCTGGAGCGGCTCCTCGACGGCCAGGGGCAGTCATCTGGCTCAGGCGCCCAGGAGGTGGTCCTCATCGCCCCCCTCCCGGTGATCGATGCTCAGGACCTGCCCCGAGCCCGCGGCCTGGGCGATCTGCTGCGCCGCCGAGCGGCCCTGCCCTCCCCCGAGGCGCCCCGAGTCGTCCTGGCGGTGCGGGCCATAGGCGTGGAGGTGCGCCTGCCGGGCCATGACGACCAGGGCAGGGCCCTTCTGGGGCGGGCGCAGCGCAGCGCGCTGCAGGCCCTGGGGTGGCAGGGAGCCGAGAGCCTGACGCGCACCGATCCCGATCCCCTCCATGCCGCTGAGGCGGTCACCCGGGTCCTCATCGAGGTCCTCAGGGTCGCCCACCCCGCGGACCTGGAGTGCCGCGCCGTCCCGATGGCCCACGGCGCCCAGGCGGCGCGGCCCTCCGCCTGAGCCCGAGACAGCCCCGGAGCCGACCCGTGGCACGGGTCCCTGGGCACAGCCCCTGGCCGCGCGGGCGCTCAGAACTCGGCTTCGTCGTCGGCCACCTCATAGGACGCCAGCTCCATCGGCTCGGGCGGGTGGGGAGGCTCGGGCAGCCCGGGATCGGGCAGTGGGCTCGGGGACCCCGGCGCCACCGGCGCGCCCAGTCCCTCAGGCGAGACCGTGGGAGGCGGGATCACCGGCAGGGGACCCGGTCCAGCGGGCGACGAGGCGCTGGCAGGCGCCGATGGCGACGGGACCGCAGGCTCTGAGGAGGTCTCCTGCGGGGCCTGGCCCGTCTCGGGGCGCGGCTCCGACCTGACGCGCAGGAAGCGGGTCTCCCCGCGGGTCAGGTCATGGCCCGCGGACTGCAGGGTGATGACATTGGTGCTGTGGGTGCCGTTCTGGGAGGTCCAGGACTCCTGGGCGAGCCTGCCCGCCAGCAGCACAGGATCGCCCTTGTGCAGGGAGGCGGTGATGTTCTCGGCGAGCCTGCCCCAGGCCTTGGCGGTGAACCACTGGGTCTCCCCATCCTGCCAGCCCTTGTCGGTGCGGTAGGTGGGGGTGACCGCCACCCGGAAGCGGCAGTAGGGGCGGGGCTGGTCTCCCACGCGGGAGAGCACGGGGTGGGTTCCGACGACACCCTGGAGGGTGAGGTCGAGCTGGCGGGTCATGGCGGTGCTCCTTCCGATCGCCGGGCCGGCGCCATGCCGGACCGATGGCACCACCGTGCACACCGCCTGACCCGCCGCGCAGGAGCGGGCTGCGCCGCCTGTGGACAGGCGCGGAACCGGGCAGCCTGTGGTGCCCGGCCCACCGCGGAGTAATGCGCGCTCAGACCCCCAGAGCGGCCTGAAGGCTGCGGTGATGGCTCAGCACCTTGGAGGCCGGTGAGCTCAGGCCCCGATCGACCACGGCGCCCACCCGCTGGCCCACCTGCTCCCGGTAGCGGGTGGCCTCCCGCTTGGCGTGCATGCGGCGGCGCATCATCGCCACGCCTGCGGCGATGAGACCGGCGCCTCCCAGGACCGCGGCGATCACGAGCCCCGAGCCTCCCCGCACGAGGATCGTGCCGGCCCAGGCCAGGGCCGCGACCAGGAGCGTCAGGCCTCCCCACCACAGGAGGTCGATCAGCGGCTCGCGGTGCCCGGGCAGTGGCACCGAGCTGACCGCCTCGGCAGTCTGCCCGGCCAGGCGCTCCGGGGTCATCACCGTGTTCTCCAGGCTCTGCTCCCATGCCGGAGGCAGGCCATCGGCGGTGTGGCGCACCCACGCCGAGTGGGCGGCCTTGACCGCGCTGGAGGCCGGGGGCTCGGGCCGGGCCAGGGCCCGGGGGATCATCCGGGACAGGCTGGCGCGCAAGGAGTCCTCCACCGCCCTGGCCCCCGAGGCGCGCAGCAGGGCAGCGGTGGCCACCTGGGCCGCCGCGGGGTCGAGCTCGATGCGGCGCTGGGCCACCGTGGGCCTCAGTCGCGCGGTGATGGCGTCGAGCTCGGCAGAGGCGGTGCGCGCCGCATTGGACTCCCGGGCCACGCGCTGGCGCAGCAGGTCGCGCACCTCGTCGAGGTTGTCCCCCCGCACAGCCGAGACCGGCAGGACCTGGACACGGGTCAGGCCGTCCTGGACCAAGAGGGCGTGAACGTCGTCGAGCAGGGTCTGCCTGCCCGACTCCGGGAGGGTGTCGATCTGGTTGACCAGGACGAGCATGTCCTCCTGGCGGGCCCCAAGACCCCGCAGATAGCCCTCGTGCAGGGCGGCATCCGCGTACTTCTGGGGATCGACCACCCACACCAGGATGTCGGCCAGGGGCACGAGCCGATCGACCTGCAAGGAGTGCTCGGTGGTCACCGAGTCGTAGTCGGGCACGTCCAGGAGCACCAGGCCCTCCATCCCGTGCTGGCTGGCGGCCTCCAGCACGGTCTCGTGCTGGATGCGCCGCTGCGGGGAGACCCCCAGGAAGTCCAGGAGGGCCGTGGCGGCGTCGCCCCAGGTGCAGGCCGCCGCCCGCGAGGTGGTGGGGCGCCGCGCGCCCACGTCGGCGAAGTCCAGTCCTGTCAGGGCGTTGAACAGGGATGACTTGCCGGAGCCGGTTCCTCCGAAGAGCGCCACAACGGTGTGGTCCACCCCCAGGGCGAGCCGATCGGCGACGGCGTTGAGAGACTCCTGAGCAGGAAGGGACAGGGATGCGGGGACCTCGGTGGGACAGGAGGCCAGTGCCTGGCGAATGCCGGCCAGGCGCGCCTCCAGGTGCGCGGCGTCGAGCACGGCGGGCTCGTGGGAGGTCAGGAGGCTGGATTCGGAATCGGCTTGGGTCATGCTGCTGCTCCGGGACGGGTGAAGGGCTTGAGCTCGCCTGCGCGCAGTCGCAGTGCAGCGGCGAACCCGGGGGCGGGCGCGAGGGAGGCGGCCGCCCCAGGAGGAACAGTAGCGGTCAGCGCCTCCTCCACGGCCTCCATGAGCAGGGATCGGGCCTCCTCCCACTGGCTCTCGATGCCCAGGCGGCGCACCGCCCCCACCGCGCCCTCGACCCCGCTGGCCGCGGCCACGAGCAGGTCGACGGCGCCGGCCTGGGTCAGGCCCTTGGGGGCGGCCTGCGCGTGGGCCCCCAGGTATCCGGCCCAGGACTCGACAGTGGTGCCGGCAGGATCGCCCTGACCCAGGAGCCTGCCGCTGTAACCGCCGGCCCCCGCCTCCTGCCAGGCCTGCTCGACCCTTTGCAGCAGACCGAGGGTGGCGGCCTGGAGCTGGGCGGCCAGGGCCTCTCGGGCCTCCTCGGCCAGGACGGCCAGCCCCTGGGCGCGAGCCTTCTCCGCGCGCCCCAGGAATCCGCGGCGCAGCCGGCCGCCCTGGGCCAGGGAGGCCAGTGGCCCGCCGGCGGAGGCCAGGGTGAGCCAGCGGGTGGCTGTGGCCCCCTCCCCGGCCGATCCCCTCCGCAGATCCATGCGCAGGCGCTCAACCGCGACCCGTCGCAGGGAGGCGCTGGCCTCCTCCAGCTCCTGGGCGGCGGCGCGCTGGGCATCCACAGCATCGGCCAGGGTGGCCAGGTCTGCCCGCAGCGCCGTCCACACGCCCTTGCCGGTGCGCCGCACCAGGCCGGCAGCGCGATGGCGGCCCGCCAGCAGCTGGATCCAGTCGCGCAGCTGAGCCATGGAGGCGGTCGGGAGCAGGCCCTCGTGGGGGCCGGCGTCGGGCACGACGAAGAAGGGGGACTCCGACAGGCCCAGCCCCTGCAGCCGGGTGGTCAGGTCGCGGCGCACCTCGGACAGGATGGTGGAGGGGACGCGGTTGAGCACCACGGCGATGGGGGTCTCGCGCCGGGCCGCCTCCTCCAGGGTCACCCAGGGGGTCTGGTCGCCGTAGCGGGCGGCGGTGGTGACGAAGAGCCACAGATCCGCGGCATCCAGGAGCCTGCCCGCCAGCGCCCGGTTGGCCTCATGGACGGAGTCCAGATCAGAGGCATCGATCAGGGCCAGGCCCGCCGGGATCGCCTCGGAGACGACCTGCTCGCAGACCTCCCGCAGGGGGTGCTCCGCCAGGGACTCCTGATCCTCGGGGTTGACCACCAGGACGGGGGTGCGTGTCGTGGGCCGCAGGACCCCGGCGTCGGAGACCTCCTGCCCCAGGACGGAGTTGACCAGGGTTGACTTGCCGGCTCCGGTGGAGCCGCCGACCACGACGATGGAGGGGATGTCGGCGTCCTGGAGGCGGGGGATCACCTGGTCGCGGACCTGGCCGATCAGGGTGGTGCGCAGGCTGCGGGCGTCCTGGACTCCCTCGGCGCGCAGGGACAGGTCAAGGTGCTCCAGGTCGCCCACCAGGTCGGTCAGGACGTCGAGGAGCTGGGCACGGGACAGGGCCGAGACAGGGACGTCTTCCTCGGCGCGGGTCGGGGAAGCAGGTACGGGCATGCCCCAACCCTAGAAGCACTTGCCCAGGATGTGGAGTTTGAACGATGAACTCCCGCGCGCCGCGGCGCGATCGGCAAGTCGCGTAGAGCGATGCCGCCATGCCCCGGGCCGCTCAGGGGTCGACGAGGCGGCCATCAGAGCACGTGCGGAGTGCTAGGAGCGAGACCTCGACGACAGGCCCCAGATCACCCCGCGGATGACCCTCGGCATCACCGAGTTGGACGACGCAGCACTCGGTCTCAGTGGCCGCCTGACTTCAGCCACCAAGAGCACGAAAGGAGGCCCTTCACCACCCATCCGGGTGGTGAAGGGCCTCCGACCTCCGAAACGAGATCGTCGGCGAGCTTACCGGGCCAGGCCGCTACTCGCTCTGCTTCTTGGAGCGTGTAGCCGTGATGATCTGTGGGCCGATGGCGAATGCTGTCGCCAGCCCAGTCACTGCTGCTGAGGCGGATTCGCCGGCAACGAGGAGGCCAATCGTGGCCGCGCCCAGTAGCCACGGGAAAAACGCGACCGCCCAGGCGGCCCCGAGGAAGGCTCGGGCCTCTGCCTTCGTCGTGGTCCTCTGGTTCTCGATCTCGGCGGCATGAGCCTTCTCAGCCATGGCGAGTATCCGGTCGGCCGCTCCAGGCAGGGCCTGCTCGTAGCCCAGGAAATGCCCTGGCGGAGGCAACGGGCCTATGTGCGTGTACGTCAGCGAGGCCGCCGAGTAGGCCGCTCCTCCTTCATCGCCAGACGGATGGACTCCCCCACCCGATTCCAGGAGCTCTTCGCCACGCCCTGCCTGGGAGTCCGGATGCTCCTGTAGTTCTCCACCGTTGGGTTCAGAGCCAGGCGCGCTCCCCTTCTGCTGCCCGACCGTACTGCCTCCAGCACCGGGTTCATCAAGGCTCGCCCCCTCATCATCGTGGATCATGGGTTCTCCTACTGTATGTGGTCGGCCTCTCCGTTGTGAAGCCCAACGAGAGCCTCATCGCTCGCAGGCGAAACGTGCCATCTGATGTGCAGCGAGAGGACCGGAGCCGACAGGAGGGACGGCTCATGATATCTGGTGTGCCGGGTGACCTCGAAGGAGGTGCGCACCTCGTTGATCTGCTCGGGTGTCATCGACTCGAGGTCGTCGCGCGTAAGTTGAGTGACCGAGCCGATGGCGTCACCGCAAGCGCGGGCACGTACTTGGGGGGCTTGGAGGCTGGCATGCTGAAGGCGGCTTGGCTGCCCGGAGCATTACGCTCAAGTGGGCTGCCCGCCGCCTTCGGGCTCATTGTATCAGTTCTTGGAGATCCCCGGCTTCCCCTGCGATCACGGGGAAGCGCTGGTGCCCCCGGCCGGACTCGAACCGGCAACCTGCGGATTAGAAGGCCGATGCTCTATCCATTGAGCTACGGAGGCGTGCGCCGTGGCGCCGGCCCAGACTACGGCATGCCAGACGCCGCCGCACCGCCCCAGTACCACCCATCGTGGGATGAGGCGCCCCGGCGCCCCTGTCCCGACGGTGCCCGCTCCCCATCCTCCACGCCCCCACCTGGCAGCGCGGCCGCCAGTATGGTTAGAAGGCACAGCCCCGCCCCGACGTCCCGGAAGGACTCCCGTGGTTCCCACTGCACTGGTCGTGCGCCTGCTGTCAGCCCAGGCCTCCAGCGAGCCCCAGACCTTCACCGAGGCCTTCACCGTGGGCCGCGCCCCCGATAGCGGGGTGCAGATCATCCACCCGCTGGTCTCGCGCACCCACCTGCGCCTGACTCCGACGCCCACGGGCTGGCAGGTGACCTGTCATGGTCGTAATGGCATGCTCGTCAACGGCGCAGTCACCCGCGAGGCGCTCATCACCGCTGGCACGCGCATCCAGCTCGGCGATGCCTCAGGGCCCGCACTGGGGCTGACCCCCATCGCCTCCCAGGCCCCTGCCCAGGCGCCCCAGAGCATGGCACCCCAGGGGATGGCGCCCCAGGGCGCGCCAATGCCCGGACCCGTGGCCCTGGGTCCTTCTCCGGCGTCGTCCGTCCCCTACCAGGGCCGGCCCCAGCAGGGCACTCCGCCCCCCATGCCATCCCCGGGCACCCCGGCGCCCGGGGCCACGATCCCGGGGCCGCCGATGCCCGCCCCGCCCCAGGGCGCGCCGGGCGGCATGGCGCCCTTCAACCAGGCCCCCTACGCCACCGTTCCGGGAGCGGCTCCCGGCCACTCCCCCATGCCCCCGAGCGCGCCGTCGGCGCAGTCGGCCAGCTCCGGCGCCTTCCCCTCCTCGCACCACACCGTGAAGTCCTTCAAGGTCACCTCCGGAACGATCGGCCGCGCCCCGGACAACGCCATCGTCCTGGATGACCCGCTCGTCTCCAAGCACCACGCCCGGATCGACATGACCCCCCAGGGACTGACGATCACCGACCTGGGCTCGACCAACGGCATGTACCTGGCCGGGCAGAGAGTCCCGAATGTGCTGGTCACCCAGCCGGTCGTGGTCGGCCTGGGCTCGACCTTCGTGTCCTTCAGCCCCGATGGCACCAGCGAGATCCAGGTGGCCGGCGGTGCGGGAGGCGAGCTGGTGGGCAAGGACCTGACCTTCAAGGTCAACGGCGGCCAGCTCACCCTGCTGGACGGGATCTCCTTCTCCCTGCCCGGCAACGAGCTGCTGGCCGTGGTGGGACCCTCCGGGGCGGGAAAGTCCACCCTGCTCAAGGCACTGACCGGCGAGCAGAAGGCCCAGGAGGGCCAGGTGATCTTCGATGGCCTGGATGTCTACGAGCACTACCCGGTCATGCGCAACAAGATCGGCGTGGTCCCCCAGAACGACGTGGTCCACGCCGCCCTGACCGTGCGCCAGACCCTGGAGTACGCCGCGGAGCTGCGCTTCGCCAAGGACGTGTCCAAGGCGGAGCGCAAGCAGCGCATCACCGAGGTCCTGGAGGACCTCGACCTGACCGCGCATGTGGACAAGCGCGTCAAGAAGCTCTCCGGCGGCCAGCGCAAGCGCGTCTCAACGGCGATCGAGCTGCTCACCCGCCCCAGCCTGCTCTTCCTGGATGAGCCGACCTCCGGCCTGGACCCCCAGCTGGACCGCGATGTCATGGACCTGCTGGCCTCCCTGGCCCACGGGACCCGCCCCGGCGATACGGGCCGCACCGTGGTGGTGGTCACTCACAACGAGAATCACATCGACCGAGCGGACAAGGTGCTCATCCTGGCCGCCGGGGGCCGACCGGTCTACTACGGCTCCCCGCGCGAGGTCCTCCCCCACTTCCGCCAGCGCCTGGCGGAGATCGCCTCGCGGGGCCAGCTCCTGCTCAACGCCCCCAAGGGCACCCTGCCCGATCCTCCCGCCGTGGACGGCTACGCCGATGTCTACGCCCTGATCCGCAATCACACCCCCGAGCTGCGGGCATACCTGGAGGCCACCGTGCCCTCGACCCGCCGAGGCGGGGCGGCGCCCTCCACCCAGACCAAGGCCCCCGAGCAGAAGGGCACTCGCAAGCAGTCAGGGCTCCGCCAGATCTCCACCCTGGTGCGACGGCATCTGAGGATCGTGGCGGCCGACCCCTCCTACCTGGCCTTCATGCTGCTGCTGCCGGTCATCATGGGCCTGCTGACCAAGGTGATCGAGGGCGATCACGGATTCGCCGTCCCCGACTACCCCGACCCCACCCCCCAGGCCCCGGTCGTCTACTCCTCCCAGGCGCTCCAGCTCCTCATCATCCTCATCACCGGGGCGGCCTTCGCCGGCATGGCGGCCACGATCCGCGAGCTGGTCGGGGAGCGGGACGTGTTCCTGCGGGAGAAGGCCGTCGGGCTGAGATCGGGCGCCTACCTGATCGCCAAGTCCATTGTCCTGGGGCTGATCACCACGGTGCAGACCGCGATCATGGTGGGCATCGCCCTGGCTCTCAACGATGGGCCCGACGACGCCGTCGTCGTGGGCATCCCCGAGCTGGAGCTGGCCCTGTGCTGCTGGGTGGTGGCCTTCGTCTGCGGCCTGCTGGGACTGGCGGTCTCCTCCTTCGTCTCCTCCTCCGAGCAGGTCATGCCGGTGCTGGTGGTGACGATCATGGCCCAGCTGGTCCTGTCCGGCGGGATCGTCCCCGTCGAGGGCAGGGCGGTCTTCGAGCAGCTGTCCTGGTTCATGCCGGCCCGTTGGGGCTATGCGATGGCCGCCTCCACGGTGGACATGCTGACGATCCTGCCCACGCGGGACGATGCGCTGTGGGATCACACCTCCAAGCAGTGGCTGACCAACCTGGGGGTCATGTCCGGCCTCGGCCTGGCCTGCATGACCGCCTGCTTCATCGGCCTGGCCCGGCGAGGACGGCGCTGAGCGACGACCCTGCCGCGCGGCCCGCCCCGGACTCGGGGCGGGCCGCGCGGGCGCTCACCGCCCCGGTCATGACCCGGGTGCCGGCCACGGGGCGGATCGCCGCCCTGGGCGGTCACTTCTCGCTCAGGGAGACCACGGCGATGTCAGAGGGGTTCGCGCCGTGGGAGACGATGAGCCGGCCGCCCTCCTCCGTGGGGGCCACGCCCCGATAGGTCCCCGCCGCCTTCCACACCACTGAGCCGTCATCCAGGGACAGCCCGAGAACCGATTCGGTCTGCGCATCGCTGGGCTCACCCACCTGCGCGACGAGGATGTCGCCGCCGATGATGCCCAGGGGCTTGATGAGGCAGGTCTGCCCCTCACTGCGCTTCGGGATCTCCAGCGCCTTGCCCTTGGCCGTGGCCGTGCAGGCGTGGATGTCGACGGCGACCTCCTCGACCCCGTTCGGTCCGACGGCGTAGTGGGAGGAGGGGCGGGCGCTGCTCGCCCTGTAGGCCTCGGCGAGGGCCTCGGGGCTCAGCGGCGTGGAGGTGGCCACGTTCACCGTGCCGGAGAAGTCCCCCGTGATGGTCTGCGTTGTCGTGCCCTCGGCGTCGTAGATGGTGGCGCCGTCCTTGGTCAGGCGGGCGAATGCCTGCGTGCTCAGGGTGAGGTCGAATCCCCCGGGCGGGCTGCCGGCGCCATCGTCGGAGAAGTCCGGCTCCTCGTCGCGCACCGAGGTCAGCACTGCGCCCGTCTGGGCCGATAGGACCTGGATCGCATGGGACTCGCTCTCGTAGGTCAGGACGAACCCGTTGCGGACGATGCCCTCGCTGTACTTGCCATAGGCCCTCCAGGCCTCCTTGCCCTCGGCGTCCAGGGCGATGAGGTCGCCGTCGAAGACATCGGCGTCGACCAGGATGGTGCGCTCCTCGGCTGCGCCGATCAGCGTGGACTCGCTGGGGCCGGGAACCGCGGAGGTCGAGCCATCACGGCTCACCAGGACCCGCTTGTCACCCGACTGGGTGCACAGGAGTGCCTCGGAACTCCAGAAGGCGGCCTCGGAGCACTCCCCGCTCCAGACCGAATCCGTCGCGGCGGCGCTCAGGTCGTAGAGCGACCATGTGCTGCCCGACTCTCCCGCGAGCATGCTGCCGTCGGGGGAGATGCGCAGCTCGGAGATCTTCGAGACGCGCATGTCCTCACGGGCCCGGCTGGCCTCGGGAAGGGAGATGAGCCATCCTGCCTGGACCGAGCCCTGGTCCCGGTAATGGCGCCACAGCAAGAACCCGCCGGCGGCCAGCGCGATGACGAGCACGACCGCCAGCGCTGGGATCCACAGGCGCCTGCGCCTCCTGCGGCCCCCGGGCGCAGCGGCGGCAGCCGGCGCCGGGGACCCAGGCGCCATGCCCGAGGAGATGGCCAGGGGTCCCTGCGTCGGGGGTGGGAGCGGCCCACCCGGCATCGCGCCGTCGCCGATCGCCGTGGGCGGGGTGGCGGCGGGCAGGCCGGAGAGCTGGGCGGACAGCGTGGGGGCTGTCGTGCCCGCCACGGTCGCGGCCCACGGGCCAGACGGAGTGCCAGGAGCAGTGCCGACAGGACTGCTCGGCGCACTGGCCGGGCCGGCGGGGGCAGGCGCGCCGCCGGGGGCCGGCTGGTCCCAGTCGTAGGGCGCCTGGGAGATGGCCGACTCCGGAGGCGCGGCGAGCACCGGGGCTGCGGGCAGCCCTGCGAGCTCCGTCTGAAGCGCATCGAGTCGGTGGATGACCGCCTCAAGAGGAGGACGGGCACTGGGATGCTTGGCGAGCATGGCGGCGACCACCTCCCACAGCGCATCGGGCACGCCCTGGGGGCGCCCCGGGTCGCGCCGCGCGTGCTGGGCCAGCAGCCGCGCGGCGTCCCCGGTGAAGGGAGTGGTTCCACACGCCATCTCATAGAGCATGATGCCCAGGGAGTAGATGTCCGCGGCCGGGGTGGGGGCCTGGACGGAGAGGATCTCCGGGGCCATGTACAGCGGGGTGCCGATCACCCCGGTGGCCTGGGCGGAGGTGAGGGTGTCGCAGATGCGGGCCACGCCGAAGTCCGCCACCTTGGGGATGAGGAGGCGGCGCTGCCCTCCCATCTCGAAGCCGGAGGACACCAGGGTCTGGACTCCTCCGGCCTCCTGCCCGGCCCAGCCTCCTGCCGAGGCGAGCAGGATATTGGCCGGCTTGACGTCGCGATGGACCACCCCGGCCTCATGAACGGCGGCCAGCCCCTGGGCGATGCACGAGCCGATGGCGGCCAGGTTGGCGGGCTGGAGCGAGCCCTCGGCGCGCAGCAGGTCGCGCAGGTCCCCGCCGTCGACGTAGTCCATGACGATGGCGAAGGTCGCGCCCTCGATGACGACGTCCCGGATCGCCACGACGTAGGGGCTGCGGACCCGCAGCAGGGTGGAGCGCTCCTTGATGAAGCGCTCGACGACGTCGGGGTTGTCCACCAGATCGGAGCGCAGGATCTTGAAGGCCAGGGGCTCCTCGGAATCCACCCGCCTGCCATGCCACACCTCCCCCTGCGCCCCGGCGCCGACCGGGGCCTCCAGGAGGTAGGAACTGCCAAGGCGGTAGGGCGCAGGACTGTCAGTCATCGGAAACTCCGCTGAGGTGTGGCAAGCAGGAAACGGTCGGCAGGGCGACCATACCGCCGTTTCGCCGAGCGCAGGGCCGCACCCGCGCTCCCCTGCCGGGCTGGCCCGTTCCGGCGCTAGACTCAGCGCCCGTGAGCCGACAGATAACGACCTCCGACCCTCTGGTGTGGATCGACTGCGAGATGACAGGCCTGGACCTGAGCGCCGACGCTCTGATCGAGGTTGCCGTCATCGTCACCGACTACGAGCTCCAGCCCCTGGGCGAGGGCATCGACCTGCTCATCAAGCCCCCCGCCGCGGCGATGGAGCGCATGGACGACTACGTGCGCTCGATGCACACCTCCTCCGGGCTGCTCGATGAGCTCGATGGCGGGATGAGCCTGGATGAGGCGAAGGAGGCGGTCCTGGCGCATGTCACCTCCCTGGTGCCCCAGGCGCGCACCGCTCAGCTGGCGGGCAACTCGGTGGGCACGGACAAGGCCTTCCTGGCCCGGGACATGCCCGAGCTCATCGAGCACCTTCACTACCGGGTCGTCGATGTCTCCTCCATCAAGGAGCTGGCCAAGCGCTGGTACCCCCGGACCTTCTTCCAGTCCCCCGCCAAGGCGGGCGGCCACCGCGCCCTGGCGGACATCCTGGAGTCCATCGATGAGCTGCGCTACTACCGGGCGGTCCTCTTCCCCTCCGGCGAGGGGCCCAGCTCCGATGAGTGCCGCGAGGCGGCCGCGGCCATCACGGCCAATCCCACCTCCCGTGCGTTGGAGGCGCTGAGCAAGGGAGGGACGCCTGAGCAGGGGGCCGACGGCGCTTCGGCGACCGCCCACCGCCCGTGACGTGATGGAGTGCACGGGGGCCGGTTTGGTTGGCGCGCCGCTGAGCCGATACAGTACCGACTCGTTGCGATGGTCTCGCAGATGGTGGCTGTAGCTCAGTCGGCAGAGCGCCTGGTTGTGGTCCAGGAGGTCGCGGGTTCAAGCCCCGTCAGCCACCCCACGTCGTCGGGTCTCGGATATCACGAGGATCCCAAGGCCCTGCGTGTCCATCTCCCCATTGCCTGACCTCGTCGCGCCGTCCCTACAATGGAGGGGAGCGCGGGTTGATGCTACCGGCTCGATGAGTGCTCAGCGTCACTCCCCTGCCGTGCATCCTGCCCATGCCTGAACCGAGGAGAATCATCATGGCTCCGTCGCTCCTGCAGGCCGCCCCCGCCGCAGGCAGCGCGGTCACCCCGGGCGCCCCGACCGCGGCGAGGCCGAAGGCGCCGGTACGGCCAGCACGGCCAGCACGGCCCCAGGCGGCGGCCGCCTCAGAGCCCCAGATGCCGGCTCAGAAGCCTCAGGCGCCCCGAGCCTCCCAGCGCCTCACGCCCACCGGCCGCCCCGGCCCTCGGGGCGCGCGGGCCTTCGCCGTCGTGGCCAGCAACCTGGCAGTGGCGACGCTGGCCCTGGCCGGCGGATCGGACTGGCAGTGGGCCTGCCTGCTCCTGGGCTGGCTCAACCTGTTCCTCGTCTGCGTGATCTGCCGGGCCAGGACGGTCTACTTCTGCGCCTTCCTCCTGTCCTTCTTCATCCTCCTGCTCTCCCAGGGAACCTTGGAGAGGATCTTCGGTTACGTCTCCGAGCGCGAGGAGCCTGCGGCCCATCCCGAGACCATCATCATCCTGGCCCTGGGGCTGGCCGCCACCGCCGTGGGCTACGCCGCCCCCATGCTGCTTCGCCTCGCCCCCCGTCGCCGGCCGATCAACTCACCAAGCCGCGCCGCCTGGGCGGTCACGGCGCGCCGTCGGGCCGAGCGCCGCCTCGGCGATGCGGCTCGCATCAGGGCCGCAGCCCTGTTCGTCGTCATCGTGAGCTTCCCTCTGAGCGCCCTGTGGCTGGCCTCCATGATCGCCACCACAGGAATCGCCAGCTACCAGTCGATCTACACCGCTGACTACATCGAGCAGAGCTCGGGCGTGCTGCGGCTGGCGGGGCTGTACTGCTCGGACATCGCCTTCGTCGCCTTCCTGGTCTTCCTGGCCACCATGCCGTCGCGCCACGAGATCATCCTGCCCACCACCCTGCTCACGGTCATCAAGGGGCTCTACCTCCTGGTGGGCGTGCGCAAGGAGTTCACCGTCTTCGCCATCCTGGTGATCTGCTACATCATCATCCGCCACCGGATGGAGCCCCACGCGGGCTGGGTCACTCGCCGGGCCGTGGGGGTGACCTCCCTGGGGGCCATGGCCGTCGTGGTCCTGCTCACCGCCCTGGAGTCCCTGCGCGGGCGCGGCAGCTCGGCCTCCATCCTGGAGTTCTTCTACAACCAGGGTGTCTCGGTGCGCGTCATCGACAATGTGGTCGCCTACGGCGTCTACCTGCCCGAGCAGTTCTACCTCGCCGAGTTCGCCCACTCCGGGATCATCGCCAGAGTGCTGGGGTATCCGATCCTTCAGGGCAACTCCCTGGAGCGCGCCGAGGCCGGCGGATCCCTGTCCCACTCATTGTCGCGCCTCACCCTGGGGGATGAGGCCTATCTCAGCGGGGTGGGCTCGGGAACATCCTTCCTGGCGGAGGGCTACGTCCAGTACGGCATGGTCGGCGTGCTCGCCGTGGCACTGCTCATCGGCCTCGCCCTGCGCTACGTCGACGACCTCGCCCCGGACTCCTACCGGGCAAACGCGGTGCGCATGCTCATCGCCCCCTCCCTGATCTGGGTTCCGCGGGGAACGACCACCGAGTTCATCGGCATGCTGGTCGAGCCGCCCACGCTGCTGACCCTGGCCGGCATCGCCGCCCTGGCCGCCCTGGCCCGCGTCAGGCAGCAGGCCGCGGCGACGCGGGGCCGTCTCGCGCAGGTGCCGCCTGAGCGCTGCTCCCAGCCGGAGCTGTGGACGCTCACGGAGCACCACGTTAATATGCCGCTGTTTGACCCGCGCCCCTTGTGCCATGTGCACAACCAGGGATCCGGTATCGCGGCGCGCGACCCGAGGAGCACAAGCATGCGGGCCCCGCCGAGCGGCAACCCTGCTTCGGCCCCACCCCACAAGGAGAGGCAATCACGATGACCCCGCCACCGCTCACCGCAGTCGGCGGAGCATCTGCCCAGGCCGCACTGCCAACAGCCTCGAGCACCGCACCGAGCAGCACTGCCCAGGACGCTCAGGGCCCCGTGATCCGGGAGGAGGCGCCCGACGTCGCACCGCGGGCTCTCGGGCGCCGGCCGCAGCGCGAGGAGCCGGCCCCCCGGCGCGCCGGCCCGCGGGGCTCGCGCGCCTTCGCCGTCGTGGCCAGCAACCTCACCCTGGTCATGCTCATCGTGGCGGGGGGCGCGGACTGGCACTGGGGAGGCCTGCTGCTGCTATGGCTGAACCTGTTCGTCGTCTGCGCGACGATACGCGCCAGAACCGTGTACTTCTGCGGCTTCCTCATCTCCTTCTTCATCCTGCTGCTCTCCCAGGCGACCCTGGAGCGGGTCTTCGGCTATGACTCGGGCCACGAGGAGCCCGCCGCCCACCCTGAGACCATCACCATCCTCATGGTCGGACTGGTCTCAGCGGCCGCAGGGTACTTGCTCATCGCGCTGATGGGCCGGCTGCGCCTGCGCGCGGCGCTGGCCGCCCGACTGGGCCGCTCCCGGGAGGCGCTGACGCTGGCCGCCGGCCGCCTGGCCGCCGGCCGCCTGAGCGTTGGCGCCGGGGCCTCCTCCCACATCAGGTCGGCGGCCCTGCTGCTGGTCCTGCTCACCTTCCCGATGTCGGCGCTGTGGCTGATCGCAACAATCGCCACGACGGGGATCGCGAACTACGAGTCGCTGTACACCACCGAGTACGCCGAGCAGAGCTCGGGGATCTTCCGACTCCTGGGGAGCTACTCCTCCGAGGTGTGCTTCATCGCCTTCCTGGTCTTCTTGGCCACCATGCCGCCGCGCAAGGACATCGTCCTGCCCACCGTCATGCTCACCATCATCAAGGGCCTCTACCTGCTGATAGGTGTGCGCCGGGAGTTCACCGTCTTCGCCATCGTGGTCATCTGCTACATCATCCTGCGCAACCGCCTCGAGCCCGAGGCCGGCTGGCTCACCCGCAGGATGGCGATCATCACCTCCGTGGGCGCGGCGGCGATGGCCGTCCTGTTCACGGCCATGGAGTCCCTGCGCGGGCGCGGCAGCTCGGGCTCGATCCTGGAGTTCCTCTACAACCAGGGCGTCTCGGTGCGGGTGGTCGACAATGTGGTGGTCTACGCGGACCGTCTGCCCGAGCAGCTCTACCTGGCCTACTTCGCGCATTACGGGCTGGTCGGCAGGCTGCTGGGCTACCCCTCCCTGCAGGGCAACTCGGTGGAGCGCGCGGAGATCGGGGGATCCCTGTCCCATTCGCTCTCGCGCATCGCCCTGGGGGACGAGGCCTATCTCAGCGGCGTGAGCACGGGGACTTCCTACCTTGCCGAGGGCTACGTGCAGTACGGCATCGCCGGGGTCATCCTCGTCTCCCTCATGGCCGGGGCGGCCCTGCGGTACGTCGACGGCCTGGACCACAGGTCCTACGGCGCCAATGCGCTGCGACTGCTCATCGTTCCCTCCCTGATCTGGATGCCGCGGGGCCCGGCCACCGATTTCATCGGCATCTTCTTCGAGCCCACCACCCTGATGGCGCTGGTCGCCATCGGCGCCATCGCCTGGTTCATCCGAGGCAGGACCGCCACGGCCGCCTCACCCTCCGCCACTGCGCACGTCACGACGGCGCGACTCGCCCCCCAGGGCGCCTGACCCCACCGCCTTCACGACACGAGGAGGACCATGGACACCGCGGCACAACGCGCGCAAGCGGCTAGCACGCCGAGCCCCGCATCACCCGGCCAGCCCCGACCCGCCATCCTGGTGGGCGGCATGACCGCCAATGCGGGGGGCAAGGAGGCCTTCATCCTCTCGGCCTTCCACCTGCTGAGGGACCGCTACCAGGTCACCTTCCTCATCGACCGGCCGACCATCGCCCACCAGGACGAGCTCGTGGCCGCGGGGGCGCGCATCGTGCGCGTCCCCTCGCGCCGGGAGCACCCACTGGCCTTCCTGCGCGAGGTGCGGGCCACGGTGCGCCAGGGCCGCTTCCACGCCGTCTGGCTCCACCAGACCGTGGTCAACACCCTGGAGCCGCTGGTCCTCGCGCGCCTGGCCGGGGTGCCGGTGCGGATCCTGCACTCGCACTCCTCCGCCAACATGTCCGGCCGACTGTCAGGGATCCTCCACCGCCTCCAGCGGCCACTGGTGCGCCTGTGCGCCAACCGCCGCTACGCCTGCTCCGCGGAGGCGGCCCAGTGGATGTTCGGCAGGGCGTCGTGGACCTTCGTGCCCAATGTCTTCCATGCCGCGGCCTTCAGCTTCGACGCCGAGCGCCGCGCCTCGATGCGGGCCGCCCTGGGCCTGGCGCCCTCGACCACGGCCATCATCCATGTGGCCAGGCTGGGGCCGGCCAAGAACCATGTCTTCGACCTGGGGATCATGTCCGAGCTGCGCCGCATGGGGGTCGATGCGCAGCTCCTCCTGTGCGGCGACGGGCCCTACAGGGATGATCTGGTCCAGCGCGTGGAGCGCGCGGGCCTGTCCGACTGCGTGACCTTCCTGGGGGCCCGCTCCGATGTCCCCGACCTGCTGCATGCCGCCGATGCCATGATCCTCCCCTCGACCTTCGAGGGCCTGCCCTACACGGCCCTGGAGGCCCAGGCCGCGGGCCTTCCCCTGCTCATGTCCCAGGCGGTCAGCGCCAGTGCGCGCGTGGGCGGGACCGTCGAGGTCCTCGACCTGGCCGAGGGACCGGGCCCCTGGGCCCAGCGCATCGCCGCGCTGGCGGCCTGCGGCGCCCCGCGCGGCGGCAATGCCGTCGAGGGATCGCCCTTCGACGCGGCGGTGGCCGGACCCCGGTTCGCCGAACTGCTCGATGAGGGGACGGCCACTTCCTGATGGGCTCGGTGTGGACCTTCATCAAGAACTCCGGGATCTTCGTTCTGGGGTCGGTGCTCTCAAAGCTCATCGCCTTCATCATGCTGCCGCTGTACACGGCGGTGGTCCCACCCACGGACTTCGGTTACTACGACCTGTCAGTGACCTACCTGACCGTGATCTGCGAGTCCCTGTTCCTCAACATCTGGGTGGTCATCCTGCGCCGGATGTACAAGGGCAACGGGCAGGAGGCCCGGGCGCTGCAGGCGGGCTCCCTCATCTTCCTGGGCTCGACGGCGGTCTATGCGCTGGTTCTGGCCGTCCTGGCGCTGAGCGTGGAGATCCGCCACCTGTGGCTCATCGCCCTGCTGGGGATCGTCCAGAGCATCAACTACGTCTACAAGCACGCCTGCCGCGGAATGCGGCGCAACTGGGATTACGCCGTCTCCGGGGTGGTCGCCTCCCTGGTCATGATGGGGATGAATGTTCTTCTCCTGGTGGGCCTGGGATGGGACTTCCGCGCGCTGTACGTGTCCACCATCGCCGCCTTCCTGTGTGAGATCGTCTATATCGAGGCCAGGGTGGGGGTGGCCCATGTGATGGCCTCATCCCCCTGGGGCCGCGCCGTCCCGGCGCTGGCCCGCACCATGCTCGCCCTGGCGATCCCCGTCGGGCTCAACGCCCTGGTCTACTGGACGATCAACTCCCTGAACCGGGCTGTGGTGGGAGCGGTGATGGACCTGTCGCATAACGGCCTGTTCGCCATCGCCATGCGCTTCGGAGCGGTGATGATGCTGGTCATCATGGCCATGACCTACGCCTGGCAGGACCTGGCCTTCGAGCGGGGCAGGGAGCACGCCCGATTCTTCGGGCGCGCCTCCGCGGCCTATGGCGCGGCGCTGCTGGTGGGCCTGGCCCTGCTCATCCCCGTGCTCAAACTGGTCTTCCCCTGGGCGATCGACGCCCAGTACGCCGGGGCACTGGCGGTCATTCCCTTCGCCCTGGCGGTCTCCACCCTCTCGGGCTACTCGAACTTCCTGGTCAACATCTTCTACGCCATCGACAAGAACACCGACACGCTGTGGGCCATCGGCATCGCCGGGCTGGTCAACGTGGCCTGCGTGTTCCCCATGGTCCACTACTGGGGCCTAATCGGGGCCTGCACCTCGACCATCCTGGGATACAGCGCCGGCATCGCCTACATGCTGCGGCGGCTGCGCACGGAGATCGACATGAGGGTGGATCCCCGAGGGCCGCTCGCCGCCCTGGGCGTGGTGGCTCTGGCCATGCTCTCCTTCCAGCTCGGCTCCGCGCTGGTCAACGCCCTGGTGGCGCTGGCGATCATGGCCCTGGCCGGGGCGGGGGCGCTGCGACTGCGCCGTCGGTGATCCGATCCCTGCGGGGCACGGGAGGAGGAGTCGCGGGTCAGCCCCGTCCTGACGGAGGATGCTGACGGCGCCCCACTGCTGCGATCCTTCAACCGCTACCACTGACTCGACCGTCTCCAGGAGGACCCGCCGTGCAACGCCGTGACTTCATGCTCTCATTGGCCGTGGGCACGGCCTCACTGATGGCTGGATGCTCGGCTCAGCGCGCCTCGGCCCCACCGGCCTCCTCCCCGGCGGCCTCGCCCTCAGCGCCGGTCGCCTCAGCGGCGGCCTCGCCGTCGGCCCCTCCCTCCCCCTCGCCCTCGCTGAGCCCCCTGCACCTGCAGGACGGCCCTCCCTCGCTGCCGGCCCCCACCGCGCCGGACTCGGTCATCCTGGGCCTGCCCGAGGGCGTCGGCAATGTCCTGGCCCTGACCGTGGACGACGGCGCCGATCCCGCGGTTGTCGATGCCTACGCGGATTTCGCCAAGGACTCCGGGGTGCGGCTGACCTTCTTCATCAATTCCATGTATCCCTCCTGGACCGACAGCCGCGACAAGCTCCTGCCGCTGGTGGAGTCCGGCCAGGTGCAGATGGCCAACCACACCCACAGCCATGCGGCTCTGACCTCGCTGTCCCCGGCAGGGATCGTTGAGGAGCTGTCCCAGTGCGAGTCATTCCTCAACAGCACCTACGGGGTGACGGGGGCGCCCTTCGTGCGACCGCCCTACGGATATCGCGATGAGTCCACGGATGCCGCCTGCGCGCAGATCGGATACAGCACCTCGGTGATGTGGTACGGCTCTCTTGGCGACTCTGGACTGCTGCCCCCCGAGGTGCTCCTGGGCGAGGCCGATAAGTGGCTCGAGGCCCAGCGCATCGTCCTGGGTCATGCCAATGCTCCCACCGTCACCCAGCTCTACGGCCAGATCATCGACATCCTGCGCGAGCGCTCCTTGCTGACGGCCACGCTCGACGACGTCTACTTCGGTCCGGGGCACACGCGCAGCATCTGATCCGCTCGCTCCCCGGATTCTTCCAGGATCGGGGCGGAGCCTTCCGTGTACACTCACAATGAATTGTCACGGGACGGTCACGCCCCGGGAGCCCTCCACCCGCATCCGGTCGCGTCACCGGGACGGATCGGCCGCGGCACCGGAGCGCGGATCGCGTATGAGGAAGAGGCGAGCGATGAGCACCGGCCAAGCGCTGTCGGAACCGATCGAAGTCACCGAGCCCACCCCCCAGTGGACGGTTCCGGACTCCTTCTACGCGCGCTATGGAAAGCGCGCCGTCGACGTGGCCGCCGCCGCCCTGGCGATGCCCGTGCTCGGGGCCCTGACCCTGGGAGTCGGCGCCGCTATCGCCCTGGACGACGGCGGGCCGGTGTTCTTCCGCCAGAAGCGCTGGGGCCGGCGGGGCAGGGCCTTCGACATCATGAAATTCCGCTCCATGTCCGTGGGCGCGCGCGATCTGCGAAACGCCGATTCCTCGACCGTGGCCAGCCGCTCGGATTCGCGGGTCACCCGCGTGGGGAGGGTTCTGCGCCAGACCTCCCTCGATGAGATCCCCCAGTTCATCAATGTCCTCAAGGGTGAGATGAGCCTGATCGGCCCGCGCCCCAATCTGGCGACCAAGCCCCTTGAGCGCATGGGGGCCGATGAGCGCCGGCGCCTGTCCGTGCGCCCGGGGATCACGGGGTACAACCAGGCCTTCTACCGCAACTCCTCAACCCTGGAGGAGCGCTACGCCGCCGACTGCTACTACGTGGACAACCTGAGCCTGGCCCTGGACCTGCGGATCGTGCTGCGCACCATCCGCACCGTCCTGGCCCGCGAGGAGATCTACACCCAGGAGAGCCGATGACCCGCCCCACCCCGCCCGCTCCCTCATCCCAGACCCCCGGCGAGGGCGGCACCGCCGCCGCGCCCACCGTCCTCATCCTGGGCGCCTCGAGGCTCCAGGTCCCCATGATCCGCCGGGCGCGCGAGATGGGCATGCGCACCATCGCGGTGGACCTGGATCCCACGGCGCCCGGGGCCGAGCTGGCCGACGAGTTCCATGTGGTGTCCACCAATGACATCCCCGGGGTCGTCGAGCTGGCCCGCTCCAAGAGGGTCGACGGCGTGACCACGGTGGGCACCGACATGCCGGTGCGGTCCATCGCCGCGGCAGCCGAGCAGCTGGGCCTGGTGGGCCCCAGCACGCGCACGGCCAGGATCTGCACGGACAAGGCAGAGATGGCGCAGGCCTTCGCCGAGGCCGGGCTCCCCCACCCCCGGTTCGAGACGGTCTCCAGCCTGGAGCAGGCCGAGCAGGCGGTGGCGAGCATCGGGCTTCCCTGCATTCTCAAGCCCCTGGACTCCTCGGGCAGCCGGGGAGTCATCCAGCTCGACGACGCCTCCGGGCTGCCCGCCGCCTTCGACTACGCCGCCTCCTCCTCGCGCTCCGGGCAGATCCTGGTCGAGGAGCTGCTCGTGGGGCCGGAGATCAGCTGTGAGGCCCTGGCCGTTGACGGCCATTGCCATCTGCTCGCCATCACGGACAAGGCCACCACGGGCGCCCCCCACTTCATCGAGACCGGCCACACCCAGCCCGCTCCTCTTGAGGCGGCCACCAAGCAGGCAGTCCGGGACCTGGTGGCCAGGACGCTGACGGCCATGGGGGTGACCGACGGCCCGGCCCATGTCGAGATCATCCTCACGGCCACCGGGCCCCGCCTGGTCGAGCTGGGCGCCCGCATGGCCGGGGACTTCGTCTCCTCCCACCTGGTGCCCCTGTCCACCGGGGTGGACTTCATCGGCCTGGTCCTCGCGCAGGCCTGCGGGCTCGCCATCGAGCCGCCCGCGCCTGAGCCGCGGGCCGGCGCGATCCGCTTCTTGAAGGCCCGGGCCGGCACACTGCGGGCCATCAGCGGCGTCGAGCGCGCCCGAGCGCTTCCCGGTGTCCAGGAGGTCATCATCCTGGCCGAGCCGGGACAGGCCCTGACCGGCCTGCACTCCAGCCTTGACCGCCTGGGCGTCATCATCGCCCGGGGCTCCGACCATGACGAGGCCGCGCGCATCTGCCAGGCGGCCCACGATCTCATCACCGTGGAGGTACAGCCATGACCGCCGACCACCAGCACTCCGCCCAGCCGGAATCGGCCGAGCTGCCCGCTGCGGGCAGGCGAGTCCTCATCATCGGCGCGGGCCGTGGGCAGCTGGGCCTGATCCGGGCCGTCAAGCGCCTGGGCGCCACCGCCGTGGTGGCCTCCCGCACCCAGCCGCGTCCCCCCGGACTCGACCTGGCCGACGAGGTCGCCGAGGCGGACATCCTCTCCCCCGATGAGGTCGTGGCCGCCGCCCGCCGCGCGGGCGTGGACGCGGTGGCCACCAGCTGCCTGGACACGGGGCTCGAGGCCCTGGGCGCCGTCGCCGATACCCTGGGCCTGCGGGGCATCTCCCGGCAGACCGCCCGCCTGTGCGCCGACAAGCTGGAGATGAAGCTGCGCCTGGCCCAGGCCGGGGTGCCCACGGCGAACTACGTTCCCGTCTCCCACGCCGATGAGGTGGTCCCCGCCCTGGAGCGCACCGGTCTTCCGGCCGTGGTCAAGGCGACCGACCTGCAGGGATCCAGCGGGGTCTACATGGTGGACACCGCCGAGCAGGCCCAGGAGGCCTACAGCAGGGCAGCGGCGCTGAGCCGCGGAGGCAAGGTCATCATCGAGCGCTTCCTGGACGGGCGTGAGTTCGGCGCCCAGGCACTGATCCACGACGGCCAGATCCTCCACATCACGGTTCACGGCGATGACCTGGCCGAGGGCGACGTGCCAGTGCCCGTGGGCCACCACGTGCCCATGGAGGCCGCCCCCGGGCTCCTGGCCCAGGCCGAGGAGGTCATCGCCGCGGCCATCGGCGCCCTGGATCTGCGCGACTGCGCCGTCAACGTCGACCTCATGGAGTGCGACGGCGTCGTGCACATCATCGAGCTGACGGGGCGCGCCGGGGCCAACGGCCTGCCCGAGCTCATGAGCACGATCTACGGGCTGGACTACTACGAGATGGTGGCCCGTGAGGCCCTCGATCTCGACGTGGTGGAGACCTGGCAGTCGCGCTCCCCCTGGGATGGGGCGGCCATGTCCCTCATGCTCGCCGAGCCCCAGGCGCACGGGATCATCACCTCCATCTCCACCCCCGAGCAGACCCCGCCGTGGCTGACCGATCTGCAGATCTTCAAGAGGGTCGGCGATGCCCTGGAGGGCTTCTCCTCCTCCAATGACTGCACCGGGCAGGTGGTGGTCCGCGCCTCCAGCGTCCAGGAGTGCCGGCAGCGCGCGGCGCAGATCGCCGCGCTCATCAGCGTTGAGACCTCGGCCGATCCCGCTCGGGGCGCTCAGGGGACTCAGCGATGAGGCGCCTGGTCCTGCTGGCCAACGCCTTCCCCTACGGGACCTGGGAGACCTTCCTGGAGACCGAGCTGACGTACTTCGACCAGGTCGACCGGGTCGATGTCATGTCGCTGTCGGTGCGCCAGGAGCAGCGGCGCACCCGGAGGGACCTGCCGCTGGAGACGATGCTGGCCCACCCCATCGCCTTCCGCTCCCGCCTGTTCTACCTCCTGGGCTCGCTGCGGGCGCTGGGGGACGCCAATCTCTACCGCGAGCTGAGGAGCCTGGTCCACCGCGGCCGGCTCAGCCCCTCCCGGCTGGTCACGCTCTTCGTCTTCCTGAGCCGGACCCATCACGAGGCGGCTCAGTGCCGGCGGATCCTCGCCGACCAGGGGGCCTCGCCGCGCGACTCCATCGTCTTCTACTCCTACCGGTTCAACTACCAGCCCTACCTGGCATGGCTTCTGCGGCGCCACTACCCGAACTCGGTGTCCATCGCCCGAGCCCACCGCGCGGACCTCTACGAGGAGCTGGCGCCCACCGGCTACCTGCCACTGCGCGAGCACACCATTGAGCACCTGGACCGCATCTACTGCATCGCCGACCACGGCCGGGACTACCTGACCGAGCGCTTCGCGGCCGCTCGGGACAAGACGGTGGTCTCACGCCTGGGCACCACCGACCACGGGGTGGCCCAGCGCTGGCCCGAGCGCCGGCCCCTGAGACTGGTCAGCTGCTCGACCATCACCCCGGTCAAGCGCCTGAGCCTGCTGCTGAGCGCCCTTGCCAAGGCGCAGCGCCCCATCGAGTGGGAGCACTTCGGCGAGGGGGTCCTGCGTGAGCAGCTCGAGGAGCAGGCAGCCGCACTGGGCCGCGGACCGGTGCGGCTCACGCTCCGCGGCTTCGTGTCCAACACGGACCTGGTCAAGGACTACGCCAGCAGCGCGCGCCATGTTCTGGTCAATGTCTCCTCCTCCGAGGGCGTGCCGGTGTCCATCATGGAGGCCATGTCCACCGGCATCCCAGTGATCGCCACGGATGTGGGCGGCACCAAGGAGATCGTGTCCACCGGGGTCAATGGCATCCTGCTGCCGCCCGACCCCTCCCCCGACCAGGTCCTCGCCGCGGTGGAGTCTGTGGCCTCGATGGATGAGGATGACTACGCCGCCTTGCGCCGAGGGGCGCGCCGCACGTGGGAGGAGCGCTGCGACGCTCAAAGGCTTTACACAGGATTTGCCGCCGAGGTGACCTCGCTCTTTCCCACGACAACACCCTGAGAAGCATTCGGCGCTCTTCGTGGAAATCTACAGAATGACTGGGGGATTTTCTGTCCTGAGCACAGCATCGCCCGTCTCGCCGCATTCAGATCGAGCCACAGCGGTCGAATTGCCTGAGCGGGGCTCGCGCAGCTCGCGGGTGACATGACCGCAACATCGAAGCCTTCGGGCGCGCACTTTATGGGCATTTCCCGAATTTTACCTTAACGTACGCCGATAACGATCGACGGGCATCCACTCGACAGGGCGAGCCGATCACACTTATGCACACTCATTGTGGCGATTCCTGCACGAACCGCCATCACTGCCTGCACGAAACACACAACCCAGGCCCAGGTTCCACGGCTCAGGACACAGATCCTCAACCCCGGAACCGCACCCCGGCCGCCCCTCCAACCAGCGCTCCGGTCCATATCAACCGCAGCGGAGGGCGACCCGCGACTACAAGGAAATGTGCAGGAAGTCAGCAGGCAATACACAGGTTTGCTTTTCGTCGGCACATGCGTGCGGTTTCTCACTCAACCACATCCACCCCGGGCTCAACCTGCCATTTCAGGCATATGCGGGAGAGTCGACCCTCCGCTCCCGCGGACTGTGCACCAACAGGCCTATCAGGTCCCTCATAGGATGTGTCATAGTAATACGGTTGTTACCGCCCTCTTGTGTTCCTGCGCGCGTGACCGGGCCGAGCCGCAGCACCTGCTGTCCCCCACTCTTTGCCTGCAGCGCCCGCAGAGCACAGGAGAGCAACCCCGCAGGGCCGCCGTCGGGCGACCTGAGAGCTGAAAGCGAGAAAGCAGCAGATGAGAGTCAGCAGGCGTAAGGCCGCGGCCGCACTCACGGCCGATACCCTGGGCTGGCTGGTCGCCACGCTCATGGTGCACGCACTGGCGGACAGCGGGTCGTTACTGGCCCTGGCCGGCCTGGGAGTCTTCCTGCTCGTCGCCGTCAGCACCAACGCCCTCCTGGGCACGCTGGTCCTCCTGACCTACCGACGACGCTTCCGCACCTCCTCCTTCGAGGAGGTCTCCACCCTGGCCGCCCAGTACGCCCTGTCCACCCTGGCCGGCGCACTTGCCGTGGCCGCCTGGGCCGCGCTGACCGGCGGCACCGTCTCCATCCTGGGCCTGACGCTCATCCCCTTCCTGGCCCTCGCCATCGGCCTGCTGCTCCGCTTCGCCCTGCGGGCTCAGCGCACCTACGTCAAGGCCCGCGCCTACCAGCGCTCGGCCAAGGACCGGGACCGGGTCATCATCCTGGGCGCCGGCGAGGTGGGCAACCAGGTGGTCCGCCTGACCAAGGACGACGCCGCCTCGCCCTTCCTGCCCGTGGGCCTCCTCGACGACGACGAGACCAAGAAGTTCCTGCGCCTCCAGGGCGTGCCGGTCATGGGCACCGTGGACACCGTCGTGGAGTGCTGCCAGCGCGAGGACGTGCGCACGGTCATCATCGCCATCGCCGACCTGCCCACGGATCGTCTCAAGCAGATCACCCAGGACTGCGCCCAGGCCGGGATCAAGACGATGACCATCGTTCCGGTGCGCGAGATCGCCCGCAAGAGCCTGCAGTTCTCGGACATCAAGGACATCGACCTGGCCGACGTCCTGGGCCGGCGCGAGGTCAACACGGATCTATCGCGCATCAGCGAGTACATCACCGGGCGCTGCGTGCTGGTCACCGGTGCCGGGGGCTCCATCGGCTCGGAGATCGCCCGCCAGCTCCACCGCCTGGCCCCGCGCGAGCTGGTACTGCTCGATCGCGATGAGTCCTCGCTGCACTCCATTCAGCTGGGCATCTACAACAAGGGCCTGCTCGACACCCGGGACATGGTGCTGTGCGACATCCGGGACAAGGACGCCCTGCGCAAGGTCTTCCGCGAGCACCGCCCCGATGTGGTCTTCCACGCCGCGGCGCTCAAGCACCTGCCTCTGCTGGAGCAGTACCCCGAGGAGGGATGGAAGACCAACGTCATCGGCACCAAGAACGTCCTGGAGCTGTCCAGGGAGTTCGCCGTGTCCACCCTGGTCAACGTCTCCACGGACAAGGCCGCCGACCCCGCCTCGGTGCTGGGCCGCACCAAGCACCTGGCCGAGCAGATGACCACCAGTCTGGCCCTGGAGCACAACCTGCGCTTCGTCTCAGTGCGCTTCGGCAACGTCCTGGGATCGCGCGGCTCGATGCTGTGGACCTTCAAGCACCAGATCGATGCCGGAGGACCGGTGACCGTCACCGATCCGGATGTGCAGCGCTATTTCATGACCATTCCCGAGGCCTGCGAGCTGGTCCTCCAGGCCGGCGCCATCGGCCGCCCCGGGGACACCATGGTGCTGGACATGGGCGATCCGGTGCGCATCGTCGACGTCGCCCGCCGCCTCATCGCCCAGTCGGGGCAGGACATCACGATCGAGTTCACCGGGCTGCGCTACGGCGAGAAGCTCTCCGAGGACCTCATCGCCTCCAATGAGGACGACGAGCGCCCCTTCCACCACCTCATCAGCCACGTGCAGGTGGAATCGGTGTCCCCCAGCAGCATCGAGGGACTGCGCACCTGGACCCTGGACGGCTACCGCCCCCGCGCCAAGGACCCCGAGCGATCCTCCGCCCCGATGGTCACGCGCGAGAAGCAGGCGATCCGATGATCCCCTTCTCCCCGCCCAGCATCACCGAGGAGGACATCGAGGCGGTCGTGGAGGTCCTGCGCTCGGGCTGGATCACCACCGGCCCGGTGGGACAGCGATTCGAGCAGGCCCTGGCCGCCTACTGCGGCACCGAGCGCGTCGTCGCCCTCAACTCCGCCACGGCCGCCCTGGAGCTGGCCCTGCGCGCGGTGGGGGCGGGGCCCGGGGACGAGGTCATCGTCCCGGCCTACACCTACACCGCCAGTGCCTCGGTCATCGACCATGTGGGCGCGACCATCGTCATGGTGGACACCGAGCCGGGCGCGCCCATCCCCTCCCCGGAGCGGATCGCCGCCGCCGTGACGCAGCGCACCCGGGCCATCATCACCGTGGACCTGGCCGGCATCCCCTACGACTCACGGCCCCTGCACGATCTGCTGGCCGGCCGGGGACGGATCGATGAGGGCCTGCCCCATGCCCTGGGCCGCCCCGCCATCATCTCCGACGCCGCCCACTCCCTGGGCGCACGGCTCGCCGACCTGGCCAGCGGGCAGATCGCGGACATGACGGCCTTCTCCTTCCACGCGGTCAAGAACCTGACCACCGCCGAGGGCGGGGCCCTGACCTGGCGGGCGGACCTGCCCGTGGACCATGACGAGCTGGCCCGCAGCATCCGCGTCCTGGCACTGCACGGGCAGACCAAGGACGCCCTGGCCAAGTCCCAGGGCTCATCCTGGGAGTACGACATCGTCTCCCCCGCCTACAAGGCCAATATGCCGGATGTCCTGGCCGCCATCGGGCTGTCCCAACTGGGCCGCTACGAGCAGATCGTCGCCCGGCGCCTGGAGCTGGTGGATCGCTATGCCTCGGGCCTGGAGGGCAGCGGCGTCGAGCTCTTGCACCACAGCGTCCCCGGCCAGCGCTCCAGCGCCCACCTGGCCATCGCCTCACTGCCCGTTGACGGCCCGGCCGAGCGCAACCGGGTGATCCAGGACCTCTATGAGGCCGGGGTCTCCGCCAACGTGCACTACAAGCCCCTGTCCCTGCTCACCGCCTACCGCAACCTCGGCTTCTCCCCTGACCAGCACCCTCACGCCCATGGCTTCTACAGCACTGAGCTGACCCTGCCCCTCCACGTCCTGCTCACTGACCAGGACGTGGACCAGGTGTGCTCCGCGCTGGTTGACGCGCTGGCCTGAGGCCTGAGAGTCTCGGGATGATTCGATCGAATAGGACGGGTACATGGAACTCAGGGATCTGATCGCGCTGATCAAGCGGCGCTGGGGGACGGTGCTGCTGTGCCCCATCGTGGGCCTGCTCATCGCCGCGGGCCTGCTGTGGTTCACGCCGACCACCTACACCGCGACCTCCAGCGCCTACGTGCGAGTCAACGTCGACCCTGCCGCCGGCACCACAACGGCCTACTCCGACGCCGCCGTCCTGGCAGATCGCAAGGTCAAGACCTTCGTCCCGGTCTTCACCTCCGCCAACGTGACCCAGAAGGTCATCGCAGAGCTGGGCGACGAGTTGGAGCTGGACACCACTCCCGAGCGCCTGGCCGAGGACATCGAGGCCACCAATGTGCCCGACTCCTTGACCATCAACGTCACCGTCCGCGCTGATACGAGGGAGCGCGCCACGCGGATCGCTGACGCGGTGGTCACCCATGCCTCCCAGGAGATCCTCGTCCTGGAGGGCGAGACCTCCCCGGCGAACCTGGTGCTCATGTCCTCCGCCGAGATCTCTGAGGTCACCAAGACCCCCTCGCCTGTCAGATACCTGGGGGTCGGACTGCTCGGCGGGCTCCTGGCGGGGCTGACGGGAACGTTCGCCATGTCCGTGCTGGACACCCGCCTGCGCTCCACCGGCGACATCTCCCGTGCCGTGGAGGCGCCCGCACTGGGGGCCCTGCCGGCCAGGGTCTCCTCCCAGAGGCAGGCCCTGGATCGGATCCGTGCCGAGGTCTTCTACACCGGCGGCCCCCAGGCCGCCCGCACCATCATGGTGACCTCAGCGGTGGAGGATATCGACGTGTGGACGGCGGCCGAGGGCCTGGCCCGCAGCTCGGCCCATGCCGGGCAGCCCACCGTGCTCATCGATGCCCGCCTGCACGCGCCCAGCGCCCCTGGCCAGGCCGGTCTGTCCGAGGTCCTGGCGGGCCGTGCCTCCATGAAGGAGGCGGCCACACGCACGCAGACCCCGGGGCTGCTCCTGGTGGGCACGGGGCGCGCCGCGCGCGATCCCGCCTCGCTGCTCGCCTCCCCGCGCATGGGCGAGCTGCTTGAGGCCGTGGCCAAGAACCATTACGTGGTGCTGGCCGCTCCGGCCCTCCACCCGCGCACCGAGGCGCGCTCGCTGGCTCCGCTCATGGATCGCGTGGTCATCCTGGCCCAGTTCAAGCAGACCACCGCCCAGCAGCTGCGCCGTGCCGTGACCGCCGTCGAGCAGCAGAGCGCGGCCCAGTGCGGCGTGGTCCTGTGCGACACCCCCAGTTCGGCCCTGTCGCGCTTCCGCTACAGCGAGCCCGATGAGGCCTGAGCCCACCCAGGGGCCGGGATCAGCCTGACGGGGACGTTTCCCGCGCCCGGCGGGTCTCAGCCCGCCAGGGCGCCGGTTCCCCGCTCCAGCCACAACAGGGCCAGGCGATGCGGATCAGCCTCCGTCATGATCGCAGCCTCGCTGACCCGGGGAGCGTGCGTGCGCATGGACTCACCCGACTCGGCGCACACCACCACATGCCGCCCAGCGGCCAGGGCCTGGGCCATGACCAGCCGGGTGGCAGCCGTGCCCTCATCCCGCTGATCGCCCCACTGGCACTGGTCAACCAGCACCGTGGCCGCCCACATGAGCTGAGATTCGATGGGGGCCCGCGCATCAAGCTGTCGGATGCGCACATCAACCCCCATCCTGCGCAGGATCCGCGCGGCGCCCATCGCCGCCGAGCCGCATGCGGAGCCGAAGAGGCCATCGTCGGCGACCAGGACGTTGAAGGTGCGCTCGCAGGCCCGCAGGGGCCCGACCCGGGAGGCGGGGCCACCGCAGAGCGTGGGCAGCGCGGAGGCGGCCGAGGGGATGGATGGAGTGCTCATCTCACATCCCGATCCCGGGACGGAGACCATGGGAGCCCGCCGTGGTGGCACCCCTGACCGCGATTGACATATCTACGCTCTACTCGTTCAACGAACAACTGACTGAGGTGAATCGTAGATGAGGATCGACCGCTCCAAGGCCGCCGCGACCTGCTGAGATGCAATCGATACCGGGGAAGGGCCCAGTGCCCGCGCAGGCCGGGCCCTCTCATCGGGGCATGACGCCCCGGCGCAGCAGGCCCACGGAAAGTCCGTCGGTCAGCGCCTCCCAGGATGCCTCGATGATGTCGGTTCCCACGCCCACCGTGGACCAGGTGGAGTGGGAGTCGGCGATCTCGATGAGCACCCTGACGATGGCGCGGGTGCCCCGCTCAGCATCCAGGATGCGCACCTTGTAGTCGGTCAGGACGAAGTCCTCGATCTCCGGGTAGACCTGCGACAGCGCTGCGCACAGGGCATGGTCCAGGGCGTTGACGGGGCCATTGCCCTCCCCCAGCACGGCGAAGCGGCGCCCGCCGGCCCACAGGCGCACGGTGGCCTCGGAGTCGGTGATCGTCTGCCCACTGCTGGGCAGCACCGCCTGGCCGTCCTGGGGCCGTGCGGTGATGGAGGCCCGCCACGACTCCACGCGGAAGAACTCGGGAAGGTCGCCGCGCTGGGAGCGCAGCAGCAGCTCGAAGGAGCCGTCAGCCGCGTCATAGGCGTAGCCGGCGGCCTCCCGCTCCTTGACCACCCGCGCCACCCGGGTCAGCAGGTCGTCGTCGCCGGCCGTCTCGATGCCCAACTCGCGGGCCTTGAGCTCGATGCTGGCCCTGCCGGCCATCTCCGAGACGAGCATCGTCATGGTGTTGCCCACCCGGGCGGGGTCGATGTGCTGGTAGAGGTCGGGGTCCACGCGGATGGCCGAGGCGTGCAGGCCGGCCTTGTGGGCGAAGGCACGCGTGCCCACATAGGGCAGGCGGGCCGACGGCGCACGGTTGGCGATCTCTCCGATGGCCCGGGCGACCGAGGACAGCTCGGTCAGCCGCTGGGCGCGCTCGGCCTCGCCCCCGGGCAGTGCCGCCCAGGGGGTCTTGATCTCCAGGTTGGCGATCACGGTCAGCAGATTGGCGTTGCCGGTGCGCTCCCCCAGGCCGTTGACGCAGCCCTGGACCTGACGCGCCCCGGCCTCGACAGCGGCCAGCGTCCCGGCCACGGCGCAGCCGGCGTCGTCATGGGTGTGGATGCCGACCACGGCCCGGCTGCCCGCCTCATCGAGGGCCCGGCACAGGCGGGAGACTCCTCGCGCGATGCCGTCGGGGAGCGTTCCCCCATTGGTGTCGCAGGCGACGACGGCGACCGCCCCGGCCCGGGCGGCCTCAAGGGCGACCATCAGGGGGTAGGCCGGGCCCTCCTGACCATCGGCGCTGCCCGCCTGGGCCGCATCGGCGTGATCGAGACCGTCGAAGAAGTGCTCCAGGTCGACCATGACCTCCCGGCCGGCGGCCACCAGGTGTCGCACGGTCTCGCCGACCATCCGCAGGTTCTCCTCAGCAGTGGTGCGCAGGGCCTGGGTGACGTGCGAGGGATCGGATTTGGCGACCAGCGTGATGACCGGGGCCCCGCTGTCCAGCAGGGCCCGCACCTGGGGATCCTCATCCGGCTGGCTGCCCGGCTTGCAGGTGGCGCCGAATGCCACGAGGCGAGCATTGACCAGGCTCAGCTCCTGGCGCGCACGGGAGAAGAAGTCAGTGTCCTTGGGAATGGCGCCCGGCCAGCCCGCCTCGATGAACTCCACGCCCAGCAGGTCCAGCAGCCGGCACACCGCCAGCTTGTCCTCAACGGTGAAGGAGATGGACTGCTGCTGGGCGCCGTCGCGAAGAGTCGTGTCGTAGACCTGGACGCGCCCGCTGGTGGTCCTGTGCTCCGTGCTCTGCCCTGGCATGCGCCCATCCCCTGCTCGTGTGCCTGTGCCAACCGCGGGATCCAAGCGACCCCAACGGTCCGGGACAGTCTCGCACAGGTTCACGACGCGTTGTCATCAGGGTCCGCCCTCCAGACACGTCGGGCACCGCTCACAGCACGCAGCGCAGCACTGCGCTCCAGCGCAGCCAACGGGATCGGCCGACCGCGCCCTTGCGGCCCGCGCGGCTCCGACGGCCCGCGGTCAGCGCCCTGGGCATGGCGCTGCGGGAACGGGCGTACCGAGCGGGACGGGACGGACCACCGGGCCTGACGGGCCTCATCCGTCCGGGCCTCACTCGCGCTCCTTCAGACCGGCCTTGATCTGCGTGCTGTCAATCTCAGGAGTGCGCGGCAGGTAGACGACCTCGCATAGGCCCTCGAGCTGGTCGTTGAAGGTGTTGAGCCAGTCATCCCCCATGACGAAGACGTCGATGTCATAGGTGTCTACGTCGGTGCTCTTCTGCCCCCAGGTCTCCTCGGGGACCACGAGGTCGACATAGCGGATGGCCTCGAGCATGGCCTTGCGCTGCTCATAGGTGAAGCTGGAGGTCTTGCCCTTGATGGCGTTGAACTCATCGGTGGACAGGGCGACGACGAGGTAGTCACCCAGGGACTTGGCCCGGCGGAGCAGCTCGATGTGACCGTAGTGCAGCAGGTCGAAGGTGCCGTAGGTGATGACGCGCTTCATCAATGTGTCCTTGGATCAGATCAGAGCGAGGCTTGTGGAATCGCACAAGCATTCGCATTCGAGTGGTGGATGACGTGCGAAGTAGTTGAACGCACATGCACTGAGTCTAGAGATCAAGGAGGCACTATGAAGCCCTTGTTATCGCTTAGACGCCGCACCAGGGCGATGATCACGCCCACACAATCCGCGGATTCCCGGCAAGAACACGGAAATCCCCTCACCGTGATCCCGGCGCTGAAATCTGCTTGAGGCCGACACGTAACCATAAGCAGCTCCATCGATCGTGCCGCGCGATTGCAGGGATATCACGCCCTCCCCCGGTGGTCACGGGAGAGTTGCGAGCGGATGGAGGGGGCCACGACGGTGGAGATAGGTGCTTTCACACAACCACCATGCGACGAGCGCGCCGCAGGCGGGTCTGCCTGAGACCGGTCCTCACCGCATCGGCTCGGGGCGGGCTGGGGACAGGGCGGCCTGCGGGGATCCCTAGTTGACGGTCGCCGGCAGCGTCTCGACGGCCTGGGGATTGGCCTCCAGGTACTCCTCGACGCTGTCGGAGGCGTAGGCCTCGAACAGGGGCTTGGCCCCGGCGTCATCGAGCAGCACGATGGACTGGCCATCAGGGGACGTGGAGGTCCCCGCCACCGGAGCGGTCATGAACCGGATGTCATGGCCGCGCATGTCGCGCATGCTCCAGGCCAGCGATTGCATCTTGTCCACTGTTAAGCCCTCGTCGATGGCGACGGTGCGAGTGGCGGTGGACAGGAAGGAGTAGAGCTTGGTCGGGCTGGACATGGTGCCGTTGCTCAGGACCTGACGAACGATGGCGCGCATCCAGGCCTGCTGGCGCTTGACCCGGTCGAAGTCGCCTCCCGGCAGGGAGTCGCGCTCCCGCGCATAGGCCAGGGCCTGCTTGCCGGTCAGGCGCTGAGCGCCCGCCGGGAACTGCGTGCCGGCCAGAGTCTGGGGGTGGGTGAGCTCGATGCTCACCCCGCCGATCTCATCGGTCAGGGCCGTGAAGGACTCGAAGTCGGCGATGGCGAAGTGATCGATGTGGATGCCGGTGAGGGACTCCACCGTCTGGATCGTCAGGGTGGGGCCGCCGTATGCGAAGGCGCCATTGATCTTGCCCTGGCCGTGCCCAGGGATGTCCACCCAGGTATCGCGCGGGATGGACATGACGGCAGCGCCCTGGCGATCGCCCCTGATCTGCATGATCATGATGGCGTCCGTGCGCTGGGCCCCGACCTCCCACTGGGAGGCGTCGCCGGCGCTGATGCGCGAATCGGTGCCCAGGATGAGGATGTTGGTGGCCGGCTCACTATCGCCGTCGGTCTTCTGGGCGGGGGCCCGGGAGGGCAGGCCGGCGAAGGGGTCGGAGATCGTCTCGATGCCCGAGCCCAGCGAGTGTCGCACCCACAGGGCCGCACCGGCCACCGAGGCCACCAGGACCAGGACGAGGACCAGGGCGGAGACCAGAGCCGCCCTCGTCCCTCGACGCATGCGGGTGCCGCGGCGGTGGCGGGTCTGAGCGGCCCCGCTCGGGAGCCCCGAGGCCGCGCGCTCGGCGGTCGCATCGCCGGTTGTCGCATCGCCGGCTGCGGCGTTATCGCCCGCGACGTCGGCGCTCTCAACGCTGTCAGCGCTGTCAGCGCTGTCAGCGCTGTCAGCGCCCCGCATCTCCTCCAGCGGGAGCTCGTCGATGGGATCGGCGACGCCATCGCCCATGGCGTAGTCGTCAGGGAGGTCCAGAGACGGCTTGTCGGTCATAGACATATCGCAGCACAAAAAATCGTGCGTGTCCTGCATCGCCGAGAATCTGGACGACGAACCGTAATACACCGGTTTGGCAATGACAATGAGGGCGCAGGGAGCAGCGTCGGCCATCGTCTGCGGGATGCCATGGCCCCGAGCATGCGACGGCGCGCCCCGACCGCAGGCCGGTGGGCGAGGCGCGCCGGTGAGTCAGGCCAGGCGGTACATCCAGTTGTGGGGGTCGGGCAGGCGCCCGTACTGGATGCCGGTGAGATGGGCGTGGATCTGGCGGGTGACCTCGGTGCCGGCGATCTCGACCTCGAAGCCCTGGCCCGCCAGACGGCCGATCGGCACCACCACCGCCGCGGTCCCGCAGGCGAAGACCTCCGCGACACGGCCCGACTCGATGCCCGCCAGCAGGCTCTCCAGACTGATGGTCTCCTCCACCACGCGCCGGCCCTCCTCCCGCAGCAGGGTGATGATGGAAGAGCGGGTCGAGCCCTGGAGGATCGTGCCGGTCAGTTGCGGGGTGCGCACGGTGCCGTCGGCGTCGACCACCATGATGTTCATGCCGCCGAGCTCCTCCAGGTTGAGCCCGGTGGCGGCGTCCAGGAAGCAGACCTGATCGCAGCCCCGCTCCTGCGCCTCCTGCTGGGGCAGCAGGGAGGAGGCGTAGTTGCCGCCGGTCTTGGCCGCGCCCGTGCCGCCGGGGCCCGCGCGGTGGAACTCGGCGCTCACCCAGATGCTCAGGGGCTCCAGGCCGTGGGGGAAGTAGTTCCCGGCCGGGGAGGCGATGAGGTAGTAGTCCACTGCTCGGGCCGCCCGCACACCCAGGAAGGGCTCACTGGCGAAGGTGAAGGGGCGCAGGTAGAGGGACTCGCCGTCGCCGGAGGGGACCCACGGCTCATCAGCGCGCACCAGGTCCACCAGGGAGGCGACCAGGTCCTCCTCGGGGAGCTCGGGCAGGGCCATGCGGCGGGCGGACAGGGCCATGCGCGCGGCGTTGAAGCGCGGACGGAAGGTCCACACCGAGCCGTCGGCGTGCCGATAGGCCTTGATGCCCTCGAAGACCTCCTGGCCGTAGTGCAGCACCGCCGCCGCCGGGGAGACGCTGAGATCGCCGTAGGGAATGACCTCGTGGCTGTGCCAGTCCGACTCCGGGCTCCAGCGGGCGTGAGCCATGTGGTCGGTGAAGGCCACTCCGAAGCGCAGCTCGGCCAGGGCGCGGGCGCGCTGCTCCGGGGAGGCGGCGTGCTCGTGACGAGTCAGGGGGAAGCGTCCCGCCAGGGCGTCGGCGTCGGGGACCGGCACGGAGCCGGCCAGGTCCAGGGGCGTGGGCGGGGCGTCATGCTGGGGGGCCGTCGTCATGACAGCACCTTACCGCCGGCGCCGGGCACGAGCGCCGGCTTCTCGCGATCCGGAGGGAGGGATGGGCGGGGCGAGTGAGGCCGGGCACGGGGGCCGGGACGCCGGCGGGACCGATCCGGCGTCCCGGGGCGACGGCCAGGCGGCGTCTGCCCCGGGACCCGATCTCAGGCGCCCAGGGCGGCGACGATGGCGTCGCCGATCTCGCTGGTGGTGCGGCTGCGGCCCTCGGAGCGTGCGGCCATGTCGGCCTCGACGGCGGCCTCGACGCGGCGGGCCTCCTGGGTGTGGCCCAGGTGGTCGAGCATGAGGGCGACCGCGGAGATCGTGGCGGTGGGGTCGGCGATGCCCTGGCCTGCGATGTCGGGGGCCGAGCCGTGGACGGGCTCGAACATGGAGGGGAAGGTCCGGTCGGGGTTGATGTTGCCCGAGGCGGCCAGGCCGATGCCGCCGGTGACGGCGCCGGCCTCGTCGGTGAGGATGTCGCCGAAGAGGTTGTCGGTGACGATGACGTCGAAGCGCCCCGGGTCGGTGACCAGGTAGATGGTGGCGGCGTCGACGTGGGCGTAGTCGATGGTGACCTCGGGGTACTCGGCGCTGATCGCCTCGACGGTGCGGCGCCACAGGTGGCCGGCGTTGACCAGCACGTTGTGCTTGTGGACCAGGGTCAGGTGCTTGGCGGGGCGGGCGTCGGCCTTGGCGAAGGCGTAGCGGACCACGCGCTCGACGCCGAAGGCGGTGTTGACGCTGACCTCGGTGGCGATCTCCTGGGGGGTGCCCACGCGCACCGCTCCCCCATTGCCGCAGTACAGGCCCTCGGTGCCCTCGCGCACCACGAGGAAGTCGATCTCGCCGGGATCGACCAGGGGCGTGGGCACGCCCGGGTAGTACTTGGAGGGACGCAGGTTGACGTAGTGATCCAGGGCGAAGCGCAGGCGCAGCAGCAGCCCCCGCTCCAGAACACCGGAGGGGACCGAGGGGTCGCCGACGGCGCCCAGCAGGATGGCGTCGTGGCCCTTGATGGCCTCGAGGTCCTCATCGGTGAGGGTGTCCCCGGTGCGGTGCCAGCGCTCGGCGCCCAGGTCGTAGTGCGTGGTGGACAGCTCGATGCCGCTGCCGGCCAGCGCGGTGCCCAGGACCTTCAGGCCCTCGGGCACGACCTCCTTGCCGATGCCGTCGCCGGGGATGACTGCCAGATCGATCGTCGTCATGGGCCCAACCCTAAGGGCAGCCGGCCCACCCCGGGAGCAGGTCTCAGATCCTGGCGGGGCGCTGGGGTGCAGTGCGGGTGGCTGCGGGTAGAAGAGTGAGGCTGCTACCGCCTGCAGCCAGTCGACTCAGCCCCGTTCATCCGCGCGGATGCGATCCTTGTACCAGGGACGGACTGCCAGAACGGCTTCTCGCATATCCGCCTCGAGTCGCTTCCACGCCGCCAGCTGGCTCACGGTGCCGGAGATGTTCAGGTCACGGAGCAGCCGGCGGCGCTCTCGTTCGAAGTCCTTCTTTGGGATGGAGCCACCTGGGTCGCAGAGAGCCTGGCGCAACCGATCCTTGGGATCGGCAACCCCCTCCAGTGACGACTGTTTGAGGCCCTGACGCGCAAGTCGGCCTCGCTGCTCCGGATCATCCAAGAGCCCGGCAAGGGCCCAGGCCTCGGTCGCCACCACAGGGACGACAGGGACCACCTGCCCATGTTCGCCTTTCTGCTCCTTTTCCTGCTCCTCGCGCCAATCCTCCGAGCCATCTTTGATCTCGCTGATCCTGGCTTGAATGCCGGCACGGTCAGCGTCGTGATGAACAAAGACGATGTCATAGACATCAGAATCCGCCTCGCGCAGGAGCCAGGCGAACTTGTCTTTTGTTGACCCACCGAGCCTTGGGACCTCGAACTCCACCTCATCACTCGTCATTCGGATGAGGAGCTTGGTCAGTGGCTCCTCGAGAGCGTCGTCGGAGGTGCCTTCGCGAAGCAGGCAGCAAGCCCAGTTTTTATTCCTTGTCACCCGTCGATCTCCCACTCCTGAGGACTGGACAGGTACACGGAGAGCTGACCACGCGAGACGGGGCGGGTCCCACGCCCCTCCTCCCAGCCCTCCGCCCGCCAGGTCCCGGGCAGAGGCCTGAACACAGCATGCTCCTCCAGTCCGCCGCCAGGCGCGGCCCTCTTGGCCCGTACGGCGCACACGATGTCCTCGGGGCGACGATCAGCGATCTCCCGGACCACGTACGGCGAATGGGTGTTGACGACGACCTGGCGCAGCGCATCCCCCTGGGGCTCAGACATCCTCCGGAGCAGATCGAGCAGGGCATGCAAGCGCCCCGGATGCACGCCGTTCTCGGGCTCCTCGAGGAAGATTGCCCCGGAGGGCTGCGTTGTCGTCGCCAGCGCCCCAAGGACCAGCATGCGCAGGGTCCCGTCGGACAGAGCACGGGCCGGCAGTAGCGGACCATCTCCCGCCTGAGCGCGCAGCTCCAGGAAGTCCCCATTGCGCACCACGTCGAGATCGCGCAGATCGATAATCTCCCATAGAGCATGGCGAAGCGCGTCGTAGACCTCGCGGCCCTGTTCCTCGGCCTGCGCGTTAAGGAAGGCCGCCAGATGGGCACCCGATCCCTCCAGTTCCCCGGGAGCGTCAACACTGTCCATGGCACGGATAAGGCTTGGCTCCAGAGCGATGAAACGCCAGGATTCCAGCTCAGCTGCCGCCTGGCCGGGAACCGTGCCTCGCGCGCCATGGGACAGCACTGTGCGATCAAGCTCATCGAGGAGGTAGTCGTCACTGACATGCATGGAGGCGAGGCTCCCATCGCCAGCATCAAGATCGACCACTGATGCTTTCATGCCCATGGCATACATGGAAGCCCCTGGCCCCAAATCTTGCGGCTCGCCATCGGCGTCAAATCCCACCGGTAATTCGGTGGTGTCGATATATACTCGCCCCTTGCCGGGCCGAGGATCTGCAACTCCGGCGAGCGGCTCGGGCAGGCTCCTGGTGGACGAGGTCAGCCGCTCCGAGACCAGCCTGATCGGCCTGGCACGCTTCCCCTGGTAGCTCGTATCGACCCTCAGCTCAACCTCATAGCGCAGGCATTGATCAGGCAGGGTTGTTGAACGCCCCCGATTGTCCCTCACCTGAGAAGGGATCACCATCTCCGCCGCCAGCCTCAGGTTCTCCTCCCCCGCCAGAACTGCGGCGCTGAGCACCGACTCCTGGGTCGCCCGCTGCCCCGACGCCGGTCGGACTGAGGCGATGGCCTCGCGGAAGGTGCCGCTGGCGAGGTGGGAGAGGAACTGGATGGCATCGAACAGGTTGGACTTCCCCACTCCGTTCTGTCCGGCGATGCAGGTGAACGGTCCGAAGTCCACGACGACGTCACGAAGGTTCTTGAACCCCGACACCTCGAAGCGTGTGAGCACAGCAACCCCCTTCCCCGGTGCCCGAACGTGAGGCTCCTGCGCGCAGGCTAGCAAGGCTCTCGCAGGCAGGCGAAGACGCCGGGCCGGGAGCAGGTCTCAGATCCTGGCGGGGCGCTGGGGTGCAGTGCGGGGCGGGGCTCCCGTGGGGCGCGTCCCGCCGTCGCCGTTCGCCGGCACACTCTTCGCGAAAGTACTTGTCATCTTGGAAAGTACTTACTACACTGGGAGTCATCGAGGAGCTCCACTCCCCGACCCACCCTGACCAGGAGCCCGACATGACCACCGCACCTACCATCAGCTATCGCCCCGCTTGGGTCGACCACCTCCAGGGCCCCATCGGGCACACCCTCCTCGCCCTGGGCGTCTTGTCCCAAGTGGCGCTGATCGTTCTCGGCATCGCCCTGTGGCGCCTGCCGATCGCCGGTGCCGGACTTGCCGGCCTGCTCGAATTCGCCGTCATCTACGTCATCATCCGGCACGTCACCACTCAGGAGGCAGCATCATGAGCGAACACAACCAGAACGATCAGCACCCTTGGCCCATCGGGGAGGCGCCGTCGGCCGATCTCGATGCCGAGCAGGCCCGCGAGCTGCTCGCGCAGGCGCAGCGGCTGGACAGCGCCACGCGCTCGGGCGCGAGCCTGGTTCCCAGCGCCTTCCTGCTGGCCCTGGGGGCCCTGTGCTCCATGTTCGTGGTCACGATGCACCTGGTGATGCTCACCGATGAGCGCCTCGTATGGCTGGCGCTGACCGCATTCCTGCCGTGGCTCGCGATCCTCCTTGCCGCCATGACCACATCCATCCGGTACGTGAAGGTGGGCTTCGGCCGACGCTGGGCGCAGACGATGGGCGCATGGGGCATTCTGTGGGCGGTCACCATGTTCGGCACGACCCGCCTGTGGAAGGGCGAGGTCTGGTTCGTCATCGTCTCGATCGCGGCCCTGACCGCGCTGACCACGTGGGGCGCATGGCGGGAGGTCCGCAGATGAGCGACGGGCAGCACCCCCGCCATCAGCTCCACGAGGCACTCATGCACCCGGTGCGCTTCTCCCTGGCGGCCTCACTGGCGGCCGCCGAGGAGATCGACTTCCCAACCCTGCGCGACACCCTCCAGGTCTCCGACTCCGTGCTGAGCCGGCAGGCCTCCCAGCTGGAGGGCCTGGGAATCGTGCGCATCCGCAAGGGCTACGTCGGCAAGCGACCGCGCACCTGGATGTCACTGACCAAGGAGGGCCGCGGCGCCTGGCAGGCCCACCTGTCAGCCCTGCGCGCCATCGCCGGGGAGTGAGGCTGGCGGCACTCTCCCTCATCGTCTAGACCAGCGAGTTCTTCTCCCAGGCACCTGCTAGCCTGGTGATCACGCTCCGGGTATAGACCCCACAGGAGCGCACGGAGAACGAGGAGTCACGGGATGGCGACTGTCAGGGTGGACGTCGAACCTGGCCTCTTGCAATGGGCCGCCTGGAGGGCAGGCTGGGACAGGCGTGGCACCCCCAAGACGTACGAGAAACTGTTCCCGCAGTGGGTCAGCGGGGAGAAGAAGCCGACCTTCAACCAGCTGGAGGCCTTCGCCAAGGTTACTCACGTCGGCCTTGCCACGTTGTTCCTTCCAGAGCCGCCCACGGAGGATCTGCCCATTCCTGATATGCGGACCCTGGGCAATGAGGAGCTGTCGCAGCCCTCCGGCGACCTTCTGGACATGATCTATATCTGCCAGAACCGCCAGGACTGGTACCGCGACTATGTTGCGAACAACATTGGCGAGGGACCGGAGTTCGTTGGATCGCTCACGACCGCCGTCAGCACCGACGAGGCTGCCACCAGAATACGTGAATCACTTCATGTCGATGCTTTGCGCGGCCGACGATTCTCCAGCGCCTCCAGTGCCCGGAGGGCATTGATCGAGCGGATGGAGGAACTCGGGGTCCTCGTCATGGTCAGCGGCGTCACAGGCGAGAGCAACAAGCGGACGCTCCAGGTGGAGGAGTTCCGGGGCTTCGCCCTCGTCGACCGCCTGGCTCCGCTGATCTTCATCAACGGCAATGACTCCAAGACCGCCCAAGTCTTCACCCTGGTCCACGAGTTCGCTCACGTGTGGCTCGGTGGCTCCGCGCTGTCAGATGCGAGCCCTTTTGCCGTACAGGCCCCCGATGCCGAGCGATGGTGCAACACCGTCGCCGCAGACGTCCTTCTCCCCCAGGAGGCACGCGATAGCGCCCTCACCCTGCTCGATGATTCCGACCTGCTCCGACAACACGCCGCAGCCTACGGGGTCAGTTCCCAGGTCCTGCTCTGCTCGTTGCGCGACCACGAGCAAGTGGAGCGTACGCGATTCATCGCACTCCTAGAGCGCGAACAGGACAGAAGCGCCGAGTACGTGGAGAAGACGAGCACGAGCAGCGGCGGAGATTACTACGCGACACAGCGCTACCGACTCGGCCTGCCCTTCATCCACGCCGTTGTCGCCAGCGCCCTTGAAGGACAGACCCTGTACCGGGACGCCTATCACCTCCTCGGCACGAAGAAGCACTCGACCTTCACTCGATTGAAGGAGGAGGCGCGTGTGGCATGACCTATCTCTTGGACGCGAACGTCTTCATCCAGGCGAAGAACTCCTACTACTCCTTCGACCTAGCACCTGGCTTCTGGGAATGGCTGGAGCACGTTGAAGCCACCGGGCAAGCGTGCAGCGTGCAGGCCGTCTACCGGGAGCTTGTCGCCGGAGGGGACGACTTGGCAGCATGGTCGAAGAATCACAGCCCTTTTTTCATCCTACCCGACCAGAGAACTGCCTCCCAGTTTCAGCGCCTGACAAACTGGGCGAACTCTCAGAGTTTCAAGCCCTCAGCCTTGAGCGCGTTCACATCATCGAACGCAGACTTCCTCCTCGTCGCCCACGCCGCCGCTTACAATCTGACTGTCGTGACTCATGAGACTGCTGCCAGCGGAAGTCGAAAACGAGTCAAGATCCCGGATGCCTGCAAAGCCCTCGACGTCCCTTGGTGCAACACCTTCACCATGATGCGCAACTGCGGCGCCCGATTGGTGCTGGCCTGAGAACACATCGCATCCATGTGCGAGGCTGGATAAGACACCCCCGGTCTTGACCCTCCCCCGGCACCGCGCACGCGATGCCATGACAAAGGTGACCGTCTCCCCCATGGCCTCCGCGGTCAAGCGCGACAGTGCTCCTCCGACCCAGTGTGCGCCAGTCGTGCTCCCCAGGACCCGGAGGACTTCCTCCATGGAGCGGCTTGCCACTGCTGCGTCATGGCCTCGGAGACCTCCTGCGAGCGCGCCAACCACTTCCTGGGCCGGCGGCTTGTCGTCCCTCTGCCCGGCGAGTTGGAAGGGAAGCCCTTCGCTGACCCGGCCTTCATACGCGAGCACTCCTGACTGCGCAGGGTGAGGCGGTGCGCCTGCTGGGAGCGGAGCTCAGCGGGTCGGAGGCTCGTCGTCTGGCCGACGCCCTGGAGGCCGGGGAGACCGTGGGCCAGGCACTGCGACTGCTTGGCGGAAGCAGGCGCCAGCAGGCTGCGGCCCTATTCGTGTCAGGCGCGTCCGGGCCGATGCTGGCAGGTGCCCCACCCAGCACGACCTGCTGAAGACTCGTTCGCCCCGTCCTCAGCGGCCACCCGCAAGAGGGCCAGCATCGTGACGCCCCCAATCCTGTTGTCGTTTGACAACAGTGCTGGCGGTGACTCATCCTAGTTCCAGGAGCGCTCAGTCGCCGGCGCAGCACACAGGCACCGCTGCCACTGAGAGCGCCCCCTGAGGAGCCCCATCATGAACCTGTACGAGATGACCTTCCACGTAGAGCACGTTGACGACAGCCTCGTTGACACGCTTATCGACGACTACGACGGAACCGTCGGAACCGATCACACCGGCCACGAGTTCGTGACCGTCCTGGGCAAGGGCGCCAGCTTCGACGTCGCCGCCCGCACTATGGTCACCGAGCTTCAGTCCCTCGGGCTGCGCCTGCTGCGCCTGGTCCCTGACCTGGTCACCCGACCTGAGATCGCCTCCCGGCTGGGCGTCACCCGGCAGGCAGTACAGAACTGGACCTCCGGCAAGCGTCAGAGCGGCTTCCCACTGGCGGTTAACCCAGTCGGTGGCGGCGTGTGGTCCTGGCACGACGTCTGGGACTGGGCCATCACCCACGGGCACGCAGTCGAAAACGACGTGCGCTACCCCAACCAGGCAGAGGTGGACATCATCAACGCCTGGCTCGAGTCCAATATGACCGCGTCCTCGATCTACTTGGCGTCAAGTGTCGGAACCCGTATCCCCGCTTGAAGGTCAGGGCCCAGGCCACCGGGCCGAAGACCTCCGCCTGACTGCGAAGCAGGGCCAGGTCCGATACTCACTCCCCGCCCAGGGCCGGTGACAGTGCTGGATCGCAGACGATCTTGCCCGGATCATGCACCGCCCCCATCGCCGTCGATCCACCGGCGGTTCCACCCCAGCCGCCACCGCCTCAGAAGAGCCTCGCCCAGTTGCCTAGCAGAGCCTCGCCCAGTTGCCTAGTAGGCACAGGAAAGCACCTCTATTCCGCTGATCTTGGAGACGGAACTCGCGTTGTCGATACGCTGCTTGACGACATGCTCACCGAGCTTCCTGCTGTTGCCATCGAAGGAGCGAAGGGCGTGGGGAAGACCGTCACAACCAGCCGCCGCGCTCGCGCCATCCTGACTCTCAGTCTGGTCGACCCAGTTCTATGGCCGAAATTAAACAAAACCGTATTCCGGGGCTTTCTGGGCTGGATATGACGGCACCTTTCGTTGTAGAATTTCTTCATGCACGTGGTTGTGACAGACGAGGAGCAGCAGGTCCTTATCAGGTGGAAGAAGCGAGGTGACTCCCTCATTCTCATCCGGTTGAAAGCTGAGGCTATTCTCTACGCCTCGCACGGCGTTGACCTGGATTTCATTGCGGAGATGGTGGGGCGCACGGTGAGGACTGTTAAGGAGTGGTTGGCGTCTTGGCGTGTCAGCCGTCTGCATTCGGTGGTCACCGGTCATAAGGGAAATCAGAATGCGGCCAAGCTCACCCGCGAGCAGAAGGAGCAGCTCAAAGAGGTTCTGAGCCGGCCACCGTCACAGTCCGGCATCAAGGCGGACTTCTGGGATGTTCCCGCCCTGGCTGACGTGGTGAGGACCAGATTCGACGTGGAGTACGAGTCGGACTCCTCCTACCGGCTGCTCATGCACTTTGCGGGCATGAGCTTCAAGCTGCCCGACCCCTTTGACAAGCGCCGCGACGAGGAGGCCATCACCAAGCGGATGGCCCAGATCCAAGACGAGGTCGCAGACCTCCTGAGCGACGGGTGGGAGGTGTACGCGGCCGATGAGGTGCGCGTGGAGCACGAGGCTGAGACCCGCCGCATGTGGTTGCCCCAGGGTAAACGAACGAAGATCTACGTGGACCGCACCCGCAACGCCTGCTCCTTCTTCGGCGCACTGTCCCTGAGATCCAAGAAGGTCAAGGTCTACCCCATCGAGGGCAACCAGAACACCGAGAAGATCCTCTCCTGCCTGACTCGCCTGGTGCGCGAGACCGATAACGACAAGATCGCCGTGGTTCTCGACAATGCCGGGTTCCACCACGCCAAAGCGCTAAGAGAGCAGCTTCAGCCCGGAGGCCGGCTCGAGAGCCTCAAGCTCATCTACCTGCCGCCCTACGCACCCGACCACAATCCGGTCGAGCACGTCTGGAACACCGCCAAAGGCACAATCGCGAACATCCAGAGAGACACCCCCGAGGAGACCTACACCGCATTCATGGGCTACATCAACACCCGCACCTTCGACTACGACTTCGAACACCTCCCAAACATCACGCCAGCACACGATCTTGTTTAATTCTGGCCATAGCTGTACTTCCCCGTGAGGTTGTGTACGCGTTGTGATGGGGTTTGGCCTCCGATGCCGGTGTGGGGTCGGTGGTGATTGTAGTGGTGGAGCCAGTCGTTGTAGGCGGCGGCTCGCTCGGCCTCGTTGGTGTAGGGCCTGGCGTAGGCCCACTCGGTGGCCAGGGTGCGGTTGAAGCGCTCGACCTTGCCGTTGGTCTGGGGGCGGTAGGGGCGGGTGTAGCGGTGCTTGATCCCGGTGTCCTGGAGCAGTTGGTTGAATGCTGCGGAGCGGTAGCAGGCACCGTTATCGGTCATCACGGCGCTGACACCCACCCCCAGGTCCGCGAAGAACGCGCTGGCGCGCCTCCAGAAGGCGGTTACGGTCTCCTTGCGCTCATCGTCGAGGATCTCGCAATACGCCACCCGGGAGTAGTCGTCCACGGCGTGGTGGAGGTAGCGGTAGCCGCGTGAGGGGCTGGCGCCCTTCCTGGCGGCGCGGTCGCGGGCCCGGCCTGAGGATTTGTCGGCCGCCGAGCCGCGCCCGTGGGCTCTCCACCCGCCTCCTTGTGGGATGCGGCCGAGCTTCTTGATGTCGAGATGCACCAGCTGCCCGGGGCGCTTCTTCTCGTAGCGCGCCGGTGCCGGGTGGCGAACAGGCAGCCCGGTGGCCTGGTCGATGTGGGCCAGTAGGGGCATGCGGTAGCGCGACAGGACCCGCCCGACTGTGGAGCGGTGCAGATTCAGGTGATAGGCGATCCTGTGCTCTCCCCAGCGGCGCGTGAATCTCATAGCGATGATCCGCCGCTCGGTCTTGGAGGGCAGGCGCCCCGGCGAGGTGGAGGGTCGACTGGAGCGGTCGATCAGCGCCTCGCCGGCCCGGTAGCGATCGGCCCATCGCTTGACGGTGGCCGGGCTGACCTGTAGGCGCTCAGCGACTCGCCGCAGCGGCCAGCCCTCCTCGACGACCAGAACAGCGAGACGTCGACGCCCCTCAGGCGTCAAAGGCGAGTTAGCGTGGACCATGAGGGCCTCCGGTTCAGTGATGCGAGCATTGACAACCCACATCCTGCCGGAGGCCCTCACTCACCACCCACCCCGTTCACAACCTCCCAAGGAAGTACATCTAGCGGCTCGACTCATGGGGATCGGGAACCAAAGTCTCCTTCAGGACGAGGGCCAGCAGATCTCGTCCACCGCAGCAACCTGGTTCGGCGCACTGTTCGAGTCGCTCGCCGTCCAGTCAGTCCGAGCCTCCACTGAGGCTCTCGGGGCACAGGCCGGGCACCTGCGCACCAAGCGGGATGAGCATGAGGTCGACATCATCTCCGAGGCCTCAGGCATTCTGGTCGCAGCCCCGAAGGTCGGGCTCGCCGACACCGTGCAGGACCCGGTGGCGCGTCACCCCAGGGACCCGTCAGCCTCGTCGAGCAACTGCTCCAGCAACGCGGACAGCCCCGGGAGCCTACTCGTCACCGCATCCCAGACCAGGCGGTCATCGACGTGGCCATACTCGTGGACGATGATGTTCCTCATCCCAACGACCTGGTCGATCACAACGATGCGCACTGCCACATCCGGATCCGCCCGCCGGATCCGATTCAGAGCCTCACCCAGGATCTCGATCTGCCGCTCCACCGCGGACCTTCGCATCAGGTCGCCTGCGAACTGGTCGTAGCCGACACCAGCGGTGAACCCTACTGCGGCCCGGGCTGCCTGCAGCGCATCCCACAGGTGAGCCGGTGTCTCAGGCCGCATAGACGTCCTCCGCGGTTGCTAGCGCCGATGCACGAAAGTACGGGTTCCGAACAGCATCAGCAATCACTAGGTCGACGGATCTACCGGTCAATCGAGATAGGTCCGCCTGAAGCCCCAAGTAGTCCGCCAACCGATCTCGTCGATCCGGCAGAAAATCCACGAGAAAGTCAAGATCGCTCTGATCAGGATCGAAGCACTCAGTGGTCGCCGACCCAAACAGGCGCAACCGAGCCACGCCATGCTCCTGACACACACTGGCCAGGAGCGAGGCACTCGGCAACCGAGCCCTGGATCCACTCATTGACAAAGTGTCTCAGACTCCAGGCCTCTGGCACCACAACCTGACACTCCCCGTCCCCCTCCCTTGCGCGCATCACAGGTGCTTGAGGGCCTCGCGCCGGCTCAGCGGGGACAGGCTGGGATGAGCCTGGACGAAGGCGCGCACCCAGTCGCCGTCCGTGCGGGCGTAGTCGCGCAGGGCCCAGCCGATGGCCTTGCGGATGAAGAACTCGCGGTCCTCCTGGTTGGCCTCGATGACGTCGGTCAGCAAGGCGAGATCGGTGTCCGCCTTGTGCTGGAGCTGACAGATGATCGCGCTGCGCCGCACCCACATGTCCGCGTCCGCCGCCCAGGCCCGCATCCGGGCGGCCGCGGCGGGGTGCGCGCGCATCACGAGCCCGACGGCATGCGAGGCCTCATCAACCAGATCCCACCACGCCCCGGTGCGCACACAGTGCTCGTAGAGCGCCAGGGACTCCATGCGGCTGGCGTGCGGAGCCGAGTGCTTGGAGCGGATGATGGCCAGGGCCGCATAGCGCTCCTCGCGGTGGGTAGCTCCGTCCCACAGGCAGCACAGGGCGGTCTGCCAGGTCCCTGGGTCGCGCCACAGGTCGGGGTGGGCGGCGGCAGCCCGCTGGGCGATGCGGCGCGCGACCGGGACGCTGACGCCGTGCATGGCCATCTCGGACTTCAGGTAGGCGCGCTGCTGGGCGGCCCTAGCCGGGTCACCTGCCGCAGCCAGCGCCTCACGCAGGCCGGCGATGAGGCCCTCGACTGCCTCCGGTGCAGTGCTCATGCACCCACCTTACGCGCCTCGCGCACACGCCCCTGGTCTCACGGCCTGGACTGCCGGCGCTTGGCCGGGGCGGGCAGCGCGTCGGCGACGGCGGCCAGAAGGTCGCGCACGTCGTCGGGCCGCTCGCGCAGGAACGTCAGGTCCATCAGCCAGTAGTCCTTGGCGCCCGGATACGGCGGTACCAGGCGGGCGATCCCGTCGAAACGGTCGTCCACGCCCGACCGTTTGATGTAGACACCACCGTCCCCGACCATCCCCAGGGGCTTGTCGTCCACGTAGACCATCCACGCCCCAAACATGGCGCGCGCCCGCACCTCCAAGGGCTCCAGGGTCTCAAGGAGCTCGTCGACCAGGGCCTTGTCCGCCGCCTTGTCCTCATCGCTCGACACGGCGCCTCCTTTCTCTCGCGGCCTTGACGCCCCACAGTAGAACCGCCGCCCTCGGGGGTCTTGGACGCGACGGCCACCAGCGGCGCCGCGGCGCCCGCCCCGGTGGCCGGGAGGCGTGCCAGGATACGGGCATGTTCTCCGAGTCGGTTCTGGGTCCGGGCGCCGTGCTGTGGCGGTCCTGCGACGCCGGCCCGTCGCCGATCCCCGCCGACGGCTGCGTGGACCTCATCGCCGCCGGTGACCGCGTGTGGATCTGCGGGCCCCAGACCCGGTGGCTGCGCTCTGCGGGGACGGACTCTGAGGGGATGCTCGGCCTGCGGCTGTCCGCCGGGACGGCGCTGCGCCTGCTGCCCACGGACCTGCCGAACCTGCGAGACCGTTCGGTCGACCTGGGCGCAGCGCTCGACGGCGCAGCCGGCCAGCACGCCGCGCGTCTGCAGGACCTCATGGTGCGGGCACGCGAGTCACCCGCGCCGCAGGTACTCCTCACTCCCCTGCTGGAGCCGCTCGGCGCCCCGCAGCCGTGGACGGCCCTGGTGGACCGGGCCGCGGGCGCGGGGCTGGCGTCCGCGCAGGTGGCGCAGCGGCTGGAGTGCTCGCAGCGATCGCTGCGCCGCCGGATGCTCACCGCCTTCGGCTACGGCTACACCACGCTGGTGCGGATCCGGCGCGCCGAGCGCGCTCGCAGGCTCATCTCGTGCGGGACTCCCCTGGCGCAGGCTGCGGCTGAGGCCGGTTACGCCGACCAGTCCCACATGTGCCGGGACTTCGCGCGCTTCGCCGGGATGAGCCCGGGTCAGCTGGCGGGCAGTGCGGCGAAGATGTCGACAGCATTGCCGTCCGGGTCCAGTACCGTGGCATAGCGCTGCCCCCAGAAGGCGTCCCAGGGCCTGACCGCGCCCTCGTAGCCGGCATCGGTCAGCCTGGCGAAGAGGGCGTCAACATCCTCGGGGCGCTCCTGGCGGAAGGCCAGGGCGATGCGATGCCCGCCCTCAGGCGGCACATAGCCGGGATGGAAGGAGCGGATGACCTCCACGGTGTCCCAGGCGAGTACCGTGCCGTCGGCCAGGCGCGCGTCCACGTGCCCCTCGCCCTCCACCCCCTCAGCGACGGGCACCCCCAGGGCGCGGTAGAAGGAGAGCGAGGCGGCCATGTCTCGGGTGACGATCCCGATGAATCCCAGTGTCAGTTCCATGGGATGAGACTGTAGTGAGCCCGGCGCGGCCCGTCTTGGACGGAACGGGCATCGAGGGTGCAGCCGGCATCATTGACTCCTGGCACGCCAGGCACCGGCCGGTTGCGTCGAGCACGGCCCGCAGCCCGTTGGAGTCGGTGCCGTGGGTGAGGACAACTGCGTCGATGCCCTCGACGGCCCGAGCGAGGTCGGTCTTGCACATTCATTCCTGGGCCGCCTCGGACTGCCCGTCTGGGAATCCGCATGATTCTGCGGATCTTCCTCCCATACCTCCTGTGCTGCACAAGGATGAATGTGCATGAGCGACGCCGACGCACATTCATCCCTGCTGACGCAGACACTCGCCAGGACAGATCGTTGGAATTCCAACGATTCCCCAGGCGGGGGTGCAGGATGAATGTGCAACACCGGGCTCGTCACCGTCCAGCGCCGCAAGCGCACCAGCAACGCTACCCATCTCCTTACCCGCTCGGCGAGCAGCTCGACCGTGCGCGCCCCTGGGCTCGCTGCTCCCGGGCGTCTGTCAGTGGGACACGGCGAGACGCGCGCGTTCTGCACCCGTCTGACCGGTAACCAGGCCACTGCCACCGGTCGATGCGGCGAGCATGTGGCCGTGCGCCCGTCCCAGGGACCTGAACCGCACACACGCTCCAGCACCCCAGAGCCCTTTGGGTACTACTAGTACAACTAGTCATACTTGTCGCACCTGAGATACCATGGTCCCATGGAACCTCCAGAGGGAACCCCGCCGCCGGGGAAGTTCGCCGCCACCGTCACCCTGGGAGAGAAGGGCCAGATCGTCATCCCCAAAGGGGCCCGGGACCTGTTCGGCATCAAGCCCGGGGACATGGTTCTCCTCCTGGCCGACTCCGAGCGCGGCATCGCCATCATGCCGCCCGACCTGTCCGCCCAGGTCATCACCCACACCCTGGACACGGTCGGCAAGCCGCGTACGGAGGAGTCATGAGCGCCATCTCATGCCAGAACCTCACCCACCGCTTCGGCGAGCTCACCGCGGTCGACACGGTGAGCCTGGAGGTGGAGGACAACGAGATCTTCGGCGTGATCGGCCCCAACGGCGCGGGCAAGACCACGCTCCTGAGCTGCCTCGAAGGCCTGCGCAAGCCCACATCCGGGATGATCAAGGTCCTGGGCCTCGACCCGCTGCGGGATGAGCGCACCCTGGTGGAGCGCACCGGCATCCAGTTCCAGCAGGCCGCGCTCCCGCCCCGCCTGAAGGTGGGCGAGGCGCTCGAGCTCTTCTCCACCTTCTACGACCGCTGCCTGCCGTGGCGCCCGCTCCTGGAGCGGCTCGGCATCGCCGCCAAGGAGAAGTCGTACGTGACCAAGCTGTCCGGGGGTGAGCGCCAGCGCGTGTTCATCGCCCTGGCCCTCATCCATGACCCCGAGCTCCTCTTCCTCGATGAGCTCACGACGGCACTCGACCCGCAGGCACGCCTGGCGATGTGGGACGTGGTCCGCGACATCCGTGAACGGGGCAAGACGGTGGTGCTGACCACCCACTACATGGAGGAAGCCGAGGCCCTGTGCGATCGGGTCGCCATCATCGACCACGGCCGGCTCATCGCCTGCGACACCGTCCCGGCTCTCATCGCCGCCCACGGCGGGGACACCTGCCTGCGGCTGTCACTGAACGGGCCGGCGCCTGGCTCCCTGGCCTCCATCGAGGGAGTGACCACGGTGGAGCTCGATGGCGCCACGACGGTGGTGCGCGGCTCCGGCTCCTTCGTCCAGAACGCGCTGGCGCACCTGACCAGCGCGGGGGTCGACGTCACAGACATGTCCACCAGCTCACCCGGCCTGGAGGACGTCTTCCTCAACCTCACCGGACGCACAATGAGAGAGGCACACTGATGCGCGCTACCGGGCCCTGGTCGTCATGCTCACCCGCTCATCCCTGCGCGAGCCGGCGGGCCTGTTCTTCACCCTCATCTTCGCCCCTATGCTGGTCATCATCTTCGGGCTGATCTTCGGCAATGATCCCGCGCCGCAGTTCGGGGGCCGCGGCTTCGTCGACGCCGTGCTGCCGGCCTGCGCCTGCCTGGTGGTGGCGATGACCGGCGTCATGCTCCTGCCGGTCGCCCAGCTCCAGCTCCGCGAGAGCGGGGCCCTGGCACGACTGCGGGCCACGCCGCTGCGAGCGGGGACCTATGTGGCCGCGGATCTGAGCGTCACCTTCCTCATCAGCATGGCCGGCGTGATCCTGGCGCTGCTGGCCGGGATGATCTGCTTCGGCGCCACCCCTCAGGGGAATCCGCTGCAGATCCTGGCCGCAGTGGCCCTCGGGCTGGTGGCCTTCCTGGCCCTGGGCTACACGCTGGCCGCCATCTACCCCTCCTCGCGCGCCGCTACCGGCATCGGCAACGGCCTGCTCATCGTGCTCATGATGTCCTCCGGGGCATTCATCCCCACGGCCGAGCTGCCCGCGGGAGTCCAGCGCATCATGGGCTACTCGCCGTTCTACTACCTGGTCGATCTGGTGCAGGGAATGTGGAGCGGGGAGCCATGGTCCCACCATGGCCTGGCCACCGCGGTCCTGGCCGGCATGATCGGGATCTTCGGCGCCCTGGGAGCGCGGCTGCTCACGTGGAGCGATTAACGCACCGCCGCAGCACGAGCCCACCGAGCCCGGGACGGCACCCCCTGCTCTCCCTGGGATCATGCGGAGCTGCGGCGAGTGACCCAGGCCCGCCGCTCTTCGCCCGGCATCGCGACACCCCTGGACCATGAGCTGCGCCGCAGCGCGCCAGCGGGCCGCGGTCGTCACCGATGCGGGCGGCAGTGACTGAGCGCGCTGCAAGGCTCAGAAGGTACCGGAGCGGGCGCCGCGATCCGCATGACTCCGCGAGCCTCCGCGCCCGGCTCAGCCCACGGAATCAAGCGCCTTGCTGAGGCGCTGAAGGATGCCGGGAAGCCGCTGGGTCACTGCCAGCCAGAACAGGTCATCGTTCATGTCCCGGTATCCTGCGTGTGCGGCAATATTGCGTGTTGTCCGAATCGCCGCGCACTCCTGCTCCGTCATGGTCCTCCGCGCAGCCTCAGCGACCACGGGCCGCTCACAATGCCACCGCCTCCGCCAGCGCCTCACGCGAGACCGCATCGCGGAGCACGACCGGGGCGAGGACATCGACCGGGCGGCCGAGCACGCGGCGCATCCCCTCGTTAAGACCGGCGATCCGCATGAGCGTGCGCCGTTGTGGGTCCTCAAGATCAACGAGAATGTCGATATCCGACTGCGGGCCGGCGTCGCCCCGCGCGACCGAGCCGAACAGCCGCGGATTGGAGGCGCCGTAGCGCACAAGGAGCGCATCGAGCTCGTCACGGTGGGCCACCAGCGCCTCACGCGCCTCAAGGCTCTCGGCAGTGGGGATCATGGCCTCAGTGTCCCAAACGCACGGCCACTTGCCCAGTGCGAGTCATCAGCCCCGCGCCCCAGTACCACCGATGACGGCACCCTTGCCGGCCGCCGGTGGGACGTCATCGTCATGCCGTCATGGAGGGTTTCGAGCAGTGCGTTGGCAACGACATCGACATCGCCCGCATGCAACGCTCGCAGCATGTCGGCCTGGAGGACGCGGGAGAGCTTCGTGCCAGAGTGCTCGCCTGACGAGGTCGGTCGTGCACATTCATTCCCGTGCCGCGTCGGACCGCCCGCCTGGAAATCGGCATGATTCTGCGGATCTTCCTCCCATACCTCCTGTGCTGCACACGGATGAATGTGCATGAGCGACGCCGACGCACATTCATCCCTGCTGACGCAGACACTCGCCAGGACAGATCGTTGGAATTCCAACGATCCCCCAGGCGGGGGTCCAGGATGAATGTGCAACACCGGGTCTCGCCACGCCCGGCCCCCACCAGAGGCCACTCCACTCTGCGGGACTCGACCGAGTCAGGGATTACAGTGCCAGTAGGGAGCGTGGGCGAACGCCTCGGGCGCGCCCAGAGGAGCCGCGTCAGGCCCGTGAGGCTCGCTCGGTAACAGCCCGCAGGTAGCGGTCGCGGCCGGCCAGGTCCTGGCCGGTGGTCGCCTGCCCGAAGCCGGCGGCGAGGGCGGCCTCGCGCAGCGCGACCCCCTGCCCGGGGTCGTGCTCCATGATGAGAACACCGCCGGGACGCAGGAGATCCGCAGCCCGCCTCACGATGGCGACTGGCACCGCCGTCCCGTCCTCTCCCCCGCCGTAGAGCGCCAGGTCCGGGTCGTACCGCTCGGTCTCCTCATCCTCCACAGCCCCTGCGGGCACGTACGGTGGATTGGAGACGACCAGATCGACCCTGCCGTCCAGCTCGCTGAGCGTGTCGGGTGCCGTGGCGTCAGCCCGCAGGACGCGCACTCGCCCGGGCGCGAGGCGCTCGCAGTTCTCCCGGGCCAGCGCCACCGCGCCCTCGTCCAGCTCCACGCCGACCACTCGTGCCCCAGCCACCTCCACCGCCAGGGCCGCGGCGATGGCGCCCGATCCGGTGCACAGGTCGACCACGAGCGGCTCCGCGACGCCGCCGACCACCATCCGCGCCACGGCGTCGATGGCCGCCCCTGCCACCACCTCGGTCTCGGGCCGCACAATGAACACCCCGGGCCGGCACTCCAGTCCCAGCCCCCGGAACCACATGCGCCCCATGAGGTGCTGGAGCGGCACTCGCGCCGCGCGCTGCTCAACCAGCGCGACGAACCGGCGAGCCTGCTCGGCGCTCGCCCCCTCGCATATGACCAGCGACGTTCCCACCACATGCTCCGCCAACACCCGGACGTCGTTCTCAGGAGAAACGACTCCCGCCTCCCTCAACACCTGCCCGGCGTCGCGGACCAGGCGACGGAGCTGGAAGCGGTCCAGCGAGCCCGCAGGAAAGGAGACGGCAGGTGTGGGGGGCGGGGGTGTCGGGTGAAGACGTAAAGGAGCCTGCGACCAGTCGAGCCCGGCACCCCCGCCACCCACACCGTCACCAGAGACTCCCGCCCCCGAACCGCCTTTCACGCCATTCGTCACCCCTGGCCCCCAACCGCCGCCAGGCGCTCGGCCTCGTCCATGGTGATGGCCGAGGCGATGACGGGCCCCAGGTCGCCATCGAGCACAGCGTCCAGGTTGTAGGACTTGAACCCGGTGCGGTGATCGGCGATGCGGTTCTCCGGGAAGTTGTAGGTGCGGATCCGCTCGCTGCGATCCACCGTGCGCACCTGCAGGCGACGGGCCGCGCTGGCCTCGGCCTCGGCTGCGGCGGCGCGCTCGGCCAGGAGGCGGGCGCGCAGGACGCGCAGGGCCGCCTCCTTGTTCTGCAGCTGGGACTTCTCGTTCTGCATGGACACGACGATCCCGGTGGGCAGATGCGTGATCCGCACCGCCGAGTCGGTGGTGTTGACCGACTGCCCGCCCGGGCCGGAGGACCGGAAGACGTCGATGCGCAGGTCGGCGGCGTCGATCTCGATCTCGCCGGGGTCGTCGACCTCGGGCATGACCAGGACCCCGGCCGCCGAGGTGTGGATACGCCCTTGGGACTCGGTGACGGGCACGCGCTGGACGCGGTGGACGCCGCCCTCGTACTTCAGATGCGCCCACACCCCATCCTGGGGCTCCACGGGCGCGCGGGTCTTGATGGCCAGCCGCACGTCCTTGTATCCGCCCAGATCGGAGGCGGTGGCGCCAAGGACCTCAACAGCCCAACCCATCCGCTCGGCGTAGCGGGTGTACATGCGCGCCAGGTCAGAGGCGAACAGGGCGGACTCCGCTCCGCCCTCGCCGGCCTTGACCTCGATGATGACGTCGCGGGCGTCATCCGGGTCGCGGGGCACCAGGACCTCGCGCAGACGCTCGGCGGCCCGGGCCTCGGCGGCCTTCAGCGCGGGGAGCTCATCGGCCATCTGGGCGGCGAAGTCGGGGTCCTCATCGGCCAGCTCCAGGGCGTCGGCCAGGTCTGCGCTCGCCACGGCCCAGGCGCGATGGGCGCTGGCCACTCGCCCGAGCTCGGCGTAGCGCCGGCCCAGGCGCCTCATCACCGCGGGATCGGAGGCGGCGGGCCCGGCCATCTCGGCCTCGATGGCGGTGTACTCCTCAAGGAGCGGTTCGGCTGCGGAGAAGTCCTCGCTCATGGATCGTCTTTCCTGGGATGGTGGCGGTGCGGGTGGCCCGGCCGGGCCCGGATGCACGACGACGCCGACGGCGGCCCACTGGGGGCCATCCGTCGGCGTCGGGGTACTCGGCTACTTGTTGCGCTTGCCGTAGCGCGCCTCGAAGCGGGCCACGCGGCCACCGGTGTCGAGGATCTTCTGCTTGCCGGTGTAGAAGGGGTGGCAGGCGGAGCACACCTCGGCGCGGATCTCGCCGGTGGTGACGGTCGAGCGCGTCTCGAAGGTGTTGCCGCAGGTGCAGGTGACCGTGGTGGCCACGTACTCGGGGTGGATACCCTGCTTCATAGGTCTCTCCTTAAGCGATCAGAGGGTCCCGGGTCCCGCGCGGCGGCGCAGGTGAACCGGAGGCCAGTAGGACATTATGCCGCCGGCCCTCCCCCGCCACAATGCGGCGACCGGTGCCTGGCACGTGAGATGCGCCGCCCGCCTCAGCAGCAGTCCCAGGTGTAGGCCACACGGGAGAAGTCCCCGGCTGCCAGCTCCTGGGGCAGGATGAAGAAGTTCGCCACGCCGACATCGCCCCACATGATGTGATCGTCGGAGTCGATCTGCAGGAGCAGCACCGCCTCCTTCTCCAGGGAGTTCGTGCCGCGCGGATCCCACTGGGTGAAGCAGGGGTAGCCACCCAGGCGGTGCCCGGAGGTGGCGAATCGGTCATACAGCGCCTCGGTCAGGTCCTTCGGGAGCTTCCACCAGGCCTCAAGCGGGACCTCCGGGAACATCGTGCTCCACAGGTCACTGAAGGCCTTGCCGAACGAGACGTCATCCTTGCTGAGCGGCTGGCTGGTCATGGTGAAGGACAGGGCCAGGGAGTCGTTGGTCTCGAACGGGGACAACTCATCCTCGTCATCGAGGTTCGCCGGCACGTAGCGCGCCAGCACGTCCTCCTTACTCACGGACTCATCAATGCTCGGGTAGTGGACGACCCTGTAGTCGCCGGCGCGCAGGTCGTCGCACTCCATGCCGTACAGGTCGTCCCGGCCGATCCAGAACTGCAGGAGACCGGCATCAGGCAGGAAGTCGTTGTCCGGCAGCTCCTCCAGTCGGATCTGCGCCAGGAAGGTCAGTGGCGCCACTCTTCCCTGCGGCGCGGGCTCGCCAGCGGGCAGGTACGGCGTCCCACCGAGCTTGGAGGCTGACACGGGAAGAGGGCCGACGGAGTCAGTGCTGATCTCGATGGACGGACGCGCAGTGGTGGACTCCAGGTCGTCCATGAGCCGCAGGAAGCGGGGGTCGTCGACTGCAGGCGAGGGTGGTGTGCTCATGCGCAGAGAGTACGGGAGGCCTGCGACACCAACGCCAGCGGGCTTCCTCGCCGGGACCAGCCGCATGAGCGCCTGGCGCTTCATGGCATGACAAGCAATCCTTCCACATGACGAACGGCGTTCGTTACGAACGCTGTTCGCCTCCTGTCAACAAGGCCGAGGAACAGCATGCGAACAACCGATCCCCGCAGCCGACGCCAGCGACCGGCCAAGCCTCTGCTCTCACGCGCCACCATTGTCACTACCGCCCTGGAGATCGTGCGCACCGATGGACTCAGCGCCCTGACCATGCGGACCCTGGCACGACGGCTGGACACCGGGCCATCCGCCCTCACCGCCATCGTGCACGCCTGCGCCGCCTGGCTCGCGTAACCGCCCGGCCCCCGCAACACAGGCGTCTGGCCACGAGGCCGACGACACAACCGTCTACCTCGTGGCCAGACGCCTGCCTTAGGAGGCTCAGCCCATCTTGGCCTCGTCCTCGTCGGCGTCGGCCAGTGAGGTTCCCGCGGGCGTCGTCTTGGAGATGACCATGAGGAACTCGGCGTTGGACTGGGTGTCCTTGAGCTTGGAGAGCACGAGCTCGAGGGCCTGCTGCTGCTCCAGCCCGGCGAAGAGCCGGCGCAGGCGCCACATGATCTTGAGCTGGGCGGGGTCGATGAGCAGCTCCTCGCGGCGCGTGCCCGAGGCGGCCACGTCCACGGCGGGGAAGATGCGCTTGTCCGCCAGCTGGCGGGAGAGCCTGAGCTCCATGTTGCCGGTGCCCTTGAACTCCTCGAAGATGACCTCGTCCATCTTCGAGCCAGTCTCCACCAGGGCGGTGGCCAGGATCGTCAGGCTTCCGCCGTTCTCCACATTGCGGGCCGCCCCGAAGAACCGCTTGGGCGGGTAGAGGGCGCTGGCGTCCACACCGCCGGACAGGATGCGCCCCGAGGCGGGGGCGGCCAGGTTGTAGGCACGGCCCAGGCGGGTGATGGAGTCCAGCAGCACCACGACATCCTGACCCAGCTCCACCAGGCGCTTGGCCCTCTCGATGGCGAGCTCGGCGACGATGGTGTGATCGGAGGCCGGCCGGTCGAAGGTCGAGGCGATGACCTCGCCCTTGACGGTGCGCTGCATGTCCGTGACCTCCTCGGGACGCTCATCGACGAGCACGACCATGAGGTGGGCCTCGGGGTTGTTGACGGCGATCGCGTTGGCGATCTGCTGGAGGATGATCGTCTTGCCGGCCTTGGGCGGGGAGACGATGAGCCCGCGCTGGCCCTTGCCGATCGGCGAGACCAGGTCGATGACCCGGGGCGTGAGCGCCTTGGGCGTGGTCTCCAGGCGCAACTGCTCCTGGGGGTAGAGGGGGGTGAGCTTGGCGAACTCGGGGCGGCGCTTGGAGCGCTCGGCATCCATGCCGTTGACGGACTCGACGCTGACCAGCGGGTTGTACTTCACCCGCCCGGCCCGGTTCTGGCGGCGGTTGTTCCTGCCACCGCTGGGCCCGGCGGTCTCCCCGCCCTCACGGACCCATCCGGTCACGGCGTCCCCGGCCCGCAGGCCGTTGTCCTTGATGAGGTGGGCCGAGACGTAGACGTCCTTGGGCCCGGGCAGGTAGCCGGAGGTGCGCAGGTAGGCGTGCTGGTGGTCGCTGACGTCGAGGATGCCGGCCACCGGCAGCAGGACCTCCTCCTCCCGGGACTGGCTCCTGCCCTGGCGCGCCGGCGCGGGCGAGTCTGCGTCACGGTTCTCGCGCTCGAAGCGGTCGCGTCCGCGCTTGCGGCCCCGACGACGGCGCCCGCCCCGCTCCTCCTCATAGCCCTCGGACTCCTCCTCACGACGCGACCGTGCGGCGGGCTCGACGGCGGCCGTCCCGGTGGCGTCGGCCAGGTCCCGCATGAGGGCGGCCTTGGCGTCGAGGTGGTCCTCGGGCGAGTCAGGGCCGTCGCCCACCGGGGTGCGCTCGGGGGCGCCGGCGGCGGCCTGGGCCCGACGGCGACTGCGCCGCGACTCGCGCGGCGGGGAGTCGGGCTCCCGCTCGGCGCGCTCGCGCCGGGGGCGCCTGGGCGCGGCTCCGGCCTCCGCGGGCTCCGCGCCCTGCCCCGCCTGGGCGCGCTCAGGCATGTCCAGGCCGAGGTCGAGAACGGGGGTGCGCTCGGGGGCGCCGGCGGCGGCCTGGGCCCGACGGCGTCGGGAGCGGGGGGCCGCCTCAGCGCCGTCCGCCCCAGTGGCCCGGGGCTCGTCACCGGCCTCCTGGGATCCGGGGCTCCTGCGCGGGCGGCGCGCCGTGCCGTCGGCGGCGGGCTGGTCGTCATGGGAGGTCGCGGGACCGGGGTCGTCGGAGGAGGCGCCCCGGGCATCGCGAATGGCGGCGACGAGCTCGCTCTTGCGCATACGGGAAATGCCCTTGAGGCCGATCTGCCCGGCAAGCGCTTGGAGCTCGGCCAGACGCATCGTGGAGAGCGCGGACTGGGAGCTGGAGGTCTCGGTCACGAGTGTCCTAACGGAGATGATGTCACTGCACGCCGGGGCGCAGCGTTCAAACAGGGAGACTGTCCCGGAATCGTTCACGGGAGCGGGTCATGCGCACGGGGACGGATCATTACGAGGTGGGACCTCATGCCGACGACGGGTGCGATCGACGCTGCGGTGCGATCCACAGGACCGATGGTGACAGCCTAGCAGGCTTCGCCCCGGATGGGGCAAGCGCACTCGCGGGCCGGACCGGCACATGATTGCCCATCGCCGCTCATCGCCGCTCATGGCCACTCAAGGCGCTTGCGGGATCGCCGACCCGGCACCCTGTCCACATTATCTGCGGGCACAGCCCGGTTTCAGTGACTGCCCAGACACCATTCGGCGGTTGATACGCACCGGGGCGGGTCGCGGCGCGCGAGTCAGTCCGCGCACCGCGACCCGCCCCGGGATCGCGATCACCCTCAGCCGCGCTTGGCGAGCAGGGCATCCATGGGGGTGAAATCGGCCATGGCGTCGACCGGGGCCTGGCGACGGGAGCTCGCCACCGCCTGGGCCAGCTCGGCGCCGGCGCGCTCGATGCGCTCCCCCAGCGGCGCCTCGCGCTGCTCCGAGGGCGCCTCGGAGGCCCAAGCCGCCCCGAAGTCCTCACTGGCGGCGAAGACGGCCAGCGTCGTCGGGCGCGCCTTGAGATAGGTCAGCAGCGGGCGCATGGCGAACTCGGTGACCAGGGAGTGGCGGGCCGTGCCCGCCGTGGCCCCCATGAGGACGGGCATGCCCACCAGGGCCCCATCGGGCAGGATGTCCATGAAGCTCTTGAACAGTCCCGTGTAGGAGGCCTGGAAGACCGGGGTGACCAGGACGACGCCGTCGGCCTGGGCGAGTGCGTCCACGGCCGCCTGGAGCTCGCCGCCCAGGGGGCCGCCCACACTGGCCAGCGCGATCTCCCCGGCCAGTGGGCGCAGAGCGATCACCTCCACGCTGGTCAGGCGCGAATCGGCCTCAAGGGACCGCCGAGCGGACTCGGCCAGGCGCTCGGCGAGCATCTGGGAGGTCGAGGGCGTTCCCAGCCCCGCATGAACAGCGACGATCCGGGTCAGGCGCCCCATCTGCGTGTGGTCGTAGGCGTCATCGGACTCCCCGTACTCCCCGGCCACGAGCGGCCGATCCGGGGCCGGGCTGGGCGCAGCGCTCAGGCGGGCGGCCTCGGCGGCCTGGAGGTCGGGGGCGAAGGCCTGGGTGGGCAGGTCCATGGGTGCGCTCATCTCAGATCCTCACCTTCCGGCCCGTCAGCGGGTCGAAGTCGTTGACCAGGGCGAAGGGCTCCTCGGCCGGCGGCTCGGTGCCCTGGAGCGTGGCGCGGTGGCGCGGGTGCAGCGGGGCATCGGGCACGCCCTCCGGGCGCGAGCCCTCCAGCTCGGCGCGAAGCGCCGGGACAATCTGCGTGCCCAGGATCTCCAGCTGCTTCATGACCTCGACATGGGGGATGCCGCCCATGTCGATGAGGAAGGCCTGGCGCTGGTAGTCCCCCACGTGATCGCGGTAGGTCAGGTACTTCTCCACGATCTGCTCGGGCGTGCCCACGGCCAGCGGGGTGTGACGGGTCATCTCCTCCAGCGAGGCGCCCTGGTAGACATAGGTGTTGCGGAAGTAGGGGGTGTACTCCTCGATGGCCTTGGCCTGGGAGCTCGCGGCGTAGATCTGACCGCCCAGCCCCACGATGGCCTCCTCGGGGCGGCCGTGGCCGTAGTGGTGGAAGCGCTCGCGGTAGAGGTCGACCATCTGCTTGACGTGGTCGACGGGCCAGAAGATGTTGTTGTGGAGGTATCCGTCGCCGTAGTAGGCGGCCTGCTCGGCGATCTGCGGGGAGCGGATGGAGGCGTGCCACACGAAGGGGGCCACGCCGTCGAGCGGGCGGGGCATGGAGGTGAAGTCCTGGAGCGGGGTGCGGAACTCACCCTCCCAGTCCACGTTGGTCTCGCGCCACAGCCGCCGCAGAAGGTCGTAGTTCTCCACGGCCAGGGAGATGCCCTTGCGGATGTCCTTTCCGAACCAGGGGTAGACCGGGCCCGTGTTGCCCCGGCCCATCATGAGGTCCAGGCGCCCGTCGGCCAGGTGCTGGAGGTAGGCGTACTCCTCGGCGATGCGGACCGGGTCGTTTGTGGTGATGAGTGTGGTGGAGGTGGTCAGCAGTAGCCGCTCGGTGCGCGCCGCGATGCTGGCCAGCAGCGCCACGGGGCTGGAGGGGACGAAGGGCGGGTTGTGGTGCTCGCCGGTGGCGAAGAAGTCCAGGCCGAGCTCCTCAGAGGCCACGGCCATCTCGACGGTGTTCTTGATGCGCTCGTGCTCGGAGACGGGCTTGCCGGTGTGCGGGTTGGTGGTGACATCCCCAACGGTGAAGATTCCGAAGTGCATGGCGTTCCTTTCTCTTGATAACAGGAGCATAGGTCGACGTAGTTGAACGCGCAACTACATGAGGATGAGACGCCGCTCTCACCATGCCGAGGTAGACGTTTTCCGCCGAGGTAGACACTGTCTGCGTCTACCTCGGCGGAAAATGTCTACCTCGGCGGAAGGGCGGGGCGGGGTCAGCCCAGGACGGCGCCGGTGGTGTCGATGCCGGGGGCCAGCACGGTCCAGCCGTGGTTGGCCAGGGTCTGGCGCGTGGCCTCCTCCAGCTCGGCCAGCACCAGCACGGTAGGACCCGCCCCGGAGATCACCGCCGGGTAGCCCTGCTCGCGCAAGGAGTCCATCACCGCCATCGAGGCGGGCAGCACGCTGCGCCGGTACTCCTGGTGCAGGCGATCCTCGGTCCCGGCCATGAGCAGATCCGGGCGCCCGGCCAGCGCCAGCATGAGCACCGCCGCGCGCGAGGTGTTGAACAGCGCATCGGCTCGCGGCACCGAGACCGGCAGCACCTGGCGCGCCTCCTGGGTGGACAGGCGCGTGCTCGACGGCGGGATGAGCAGGCTGACCGGCAGTGACTCGTCCACCGGCATGGGCGCCATGCGCGGCAGGCCGTCGGACTGCGTCCAGGCCACCGTCGCCCCGCCGAAGACCGCGGGGGCGACGTTGTCGGGATGACCCTCGAAATCGGTGGCCAGGGCGAAGACCGCGTCATCGCCCAGCGCCTCGGGCTCGGAGATCAGACCGCGGGCGAGCATGAGCCCCGCCACCGCGGCACTGGCCGAGGAGCCCATGCCTCCCCCGTGGGGGATGCGGTTGACGCAGCGCATCTCGAAGCCGGCCTGCGGCGCCCCGGCCGCATCCAGTCCCGCGCGCAGCGCCCGCACCACCAGGTTGTCGTCGTCGGTGGGCACCGAGCCGGCGCCCACGCCCTCGACGACCACTCGTGTGGCCCCGGTGATGGGGCGCACCTCGACCTCGTCGTAGAAGCGGAAGGCCATGCCGAAGGAGTCGAAGCCCGGCCCCATGTTGGCCGTGGTGGCCGGCACGCGCACATGCGCGTACTCGCGGATCAGGCGCATCGTCACTCGCCCTCGACGCGCTGGACCGAGATGACCGCGGCGACGTGCTCGTCGCGCCGCAGCGCCTCCACGGCCGCATCCAGGTGGAAGACCGCCGCAGGGTGGGTGACGATCGTGACCACCGCGGTCTGGCCGCCCACATAGGCGTTCTGGCGCACGGAGTTGATGGACACGTCCTGCGCGCCGAAGACCCCGGCCACGGCAGCCAGCGCGCCGGGGGCGTCGGCGACCTCCAGCTGGACCTGGTAGCGGGTGATCGCCGCCTCGGGCCCCAGGATGGGCAGCCTCGCGTAGCAGGACTCCCGGGGGGCCTGCCCCCCGTGGACACGGTGAGCCGCGGCGGCCACGACGTCGGAGAGCACAGCGGAGGCGGTCGGCGCGCCCCCGGCGCCCTGACCGTAGAACATGAGGCGCCCGGCCGCCTCGGCCTCCACCAGCACGGCGTTGAAGGCCCCGTGCACACTGGCCAGCGGGTGGTCGGCCGGGACCAGGGCCGGGTGGACGCGCACGGACACCCCCCGGGCATGCTCGTCCTCGCGCCGCTGGGCGATGGCCAGCAGCTTGATCTGGCAGCCCGAGGCCTGGGCCTCGCGGATGTCATCCGCGGTGATGTCACGGATGCCCTCGACACTGACATCATCCAGGCCCACCCGGGTGTGGAAGGCCAGGGAGGCGATGATGGCGGCCTTGGCGGCGGCGTCGAGTCCGTCGACATCCGCAGTGGGGTCGGCCTCGGCGTAGCCCAGCTCCTGGGCGGTGGCCAGGGCCTGGTCGAAGGACAGGCCCTTGGTGGTCATCTCATCGAGGATGTAGTTGGTGGTGCCGTTGACGATGCCCAGCACGTTGGTGACCCTGTCCCCGGCCATGGACTCCCGCAGCGCGTAGACCACGGGGATGGCCCCGGCCACGGCGGCCTCGTAGTAGAAGTCGGTGCCGGCGGTCGCGGCTGCGGCGTAGAGCTCGGGGCCGTGCGCGGCGATGAGGGCCTTGTTGCCGGTGATGACACTGGCTCCGGCCTTGAAGGCCGCGAGGATGAGGGTGCGGGCGGGCTCGATGCCGCCGATCAGCTCGATGACCAGGTCATTGCCCGTGGCCACGGCCGTGGCGTCGTCGGTCAGCAGCTCGGCGGGGACGGCGGGGTCCCGGGGGGCGGACAGGTCCCGCACCGCGATGCCGGTGATCTCCAGCCTGGCCCCGGAGCGCGCGGCGAAGTCGTCGGCCTGCTCGGTCAGCAGGCGGATCACCTGGGTGCCCACGGTGCCGGCGCCCAGGACGCCGACGGACAGGCTGCGGGAGGGTGCGAAGGACGAGGACGGGACCGACGGGACCACTGCGTGACCACCTTGCTGCTCGGGGACGAATGCCGCTCCCCGCCGTCGGGCGCCGGGGAGCCGCCGCCAGCATACGGGCGCCCCCAAGCACCCGCACCTCCCGGAGCACCGGCATTTCGCACGACGCCGCCGCCTGCGCGCTCCCGCGCCCGCCGCCTGGTGCGGGCGAGCCAGCGCTCAGATGGGCATGCCCTGGAGGGTGAAGGCGCCCGCGGGCACCACGACGGTGGAGATGGAGTCGGCCGGGGCCTCGAAGCGCACCAGCTTGTCCCCCACGCCCACGACCAGCTCCTGGGGCGTGGTCATGTCGTTCTGGGAGGCGATGACCACCGAGCCATCCGGGTTGAGGAAGGCCAGGATGTTCTCGTGGCCCGTGTAGGACAGGCTGGGCACGAATCGCGCCCCGGGGCGCACGAAGCCCGCAAGGTGCTTGAGGATGTAGTACTCGTGGGTGAAGCGGGCCGTGGCGGTCTCGGGGTCGACCACCACCAGTGAGTTCTGGCTCCAGCCCCAGCGGGAGACGCCCCCCTCGTCCAGGGCCAGGTTCCAGTAGTCGTAGACGGTGGCGCCATGGGTGAAGTAGTGGCGCATCATGGTCCACGCGTAGCGGGCGTAGCGCCAGTCGTTGCGGCCGTCGCCGCACTCCTGCTCGGACTGGTAGATCTTCAGCTCGGGGTGGCCGTGGTGGATGTGGGGCAGGGCGTGCTTGCCGGCCCACTGGAAGCCGACGCCGCCGATGCGCGGCCCCACCTGGGGGTCGGCCAGGATGGCCTCGACCAGGCTGTCATCGGCGCGCTCCATGGTGCCGAAGAAGACCTCCACGCCGCGTGACTCCATGTGGGGGATGAGGTGGCGCAGGAATGAGATGAGCCCCTGGGGCGTCCAGGTGCAGGCGGGGAAGACCTGGTTGGAGTTGAACTCGTTCTGGGGCATGACCATGGAGATCTCGATGCCCCGCTCCCGGTAGGCGTCGATGAATGCCCCGAAGTAGCGCGCATAGGTCTCCAGGTTCTCCTCGGTGAGGATGAAGCCGTCCTCGCCCTCGGCGATCTGGTTGTCGCGCGACAGTCCGTTGTCGAAGCGGGTCTGCGCGGCCAGGGGGTTGGGGGCGGCGCAGGCGTAGTGGTTGTTGCGCTTCATCCAGGTGGGCGGGCACCACGGGGAGGCCCACAGCCGCAGCTCGGGCTGGTGGCCCTTGGCCGCCTTGATGTAGGGGATGAGGGTCTGCTCGTCGTGGGCCACGGAGAAGTGCTCCAGGGCATGGTCCCCGGGGGTCTCGTCGTAGGAGTACCAGTCGCGGGAGAAGTCGTTGGCCCCGATGGGCATGCGGCACACGGTCAGCCCCGCCCCGACGCCGGGGGCGAAGACCTCCCGCAGGATCGCCTCGCGATCCTGGGCCTCCAGGCGGCTCAGGGCGTCCCATCCCAGCTCGTTGAAGCAGATCCCAAATCCCTCGATCTCCTGGGCGGGCTGGTCGAGCCGCAGGAAGGCGCCGGGGAAGGCATCCATCTCCGTGATGGTCACGGGGGTCTGCGCAGTGGTCCAGGGCGCGGCCTCGGTGGTGACCACCCAGGTGGGCTGAGCTTCGTCAGGGGATTGCGGGTTGGCGACGGGCATGATGTCTCCTCGCATCGTTGCGGCTCTCGCATGGCGGGCCCTGCTGCGTGCCCGCGGTGTCGAGCCTACCAGGCTTATCTACTATTCGCTAGGTAAGCGAGGGCCGCCCAAGCCCTTTGAGGCCTCGCGCACAAGGCGAACCCCCATGGGAGACCAGTGACCACATCTCCCATGGGGGTTCGGCAGGAGCGAAGGACCGTGTCGGCTCGGGTCCGGCCCGGGTCCGGCTCACGCTCAGCGCCGACGGCGTCCGAGAAGCTCGCGCACCACGATCATCAGGACCTGCCCCAGGCCGAGCCGGTGCTCGGAGTCGAGGTCACCGGTTCGGTGCCACGACGGGGGCGGCTCCTCCAAGGACGATGTTGCAGCGCTCATGAGCGCAGCCTACGCAGGCCGTCATGACGCAGGTCACCACCATATGGAGGAGCATCACGATTCGGTCATCCTCCCCGGGCAGTAGTCGCACTCCACCCAATGACGCCGCCCTGGCACCGGCAACCTGAACGCCAGGTGGCCCACCCCGATCCGGGGTGGGCCACCTGGCGTTGTTCATGCCGCGATCAGCGGCAACGCTCACTCAGCGTGGGCATCAGGCCTTGCGACGGCGGGACAGCGCGAGGGCGCCCCCACCCAGGCCCAGGCCGACCAGCACGACCAGGGCGGCCACGTCGGCACCGGTGTTCGCCAGAGGCGGCGAGCCGGGCTTGTTCGGGGTCCCCGGAGCACCGGGGGTGCTGGGGCTGCCGGGCGTGCCCGTCGGAGGAGCGGTCTCCGGGGGAACGGTCGCCGGCGGGCCGGCGGTCTCCGGAGGAGCGGTCGTCGTCGGCGGGGCCGTGGTCGGCGGGGTGGTCGCCGGCGGGGTGCTGACCGCCTTGTTGGTCAGGCTCACGCTGGTGACAACCTGGTCGCCAATGGTGAAGGTGTTGGTCTCCTTGCCGTCGACGACGAAGACCGGGGTCCCCCACTCGTAGCCCTCAGCGGCGGGCTCGGCCTTGGAGACGTCCTCGGAGAGGGTCACGGTGGTGCCCTTGGGCAGAGTGCCCTCGAACTGGGTGGTCTCACCGGGCTTGACAGTCATCGTGGCGGTGCCGGTGCGGCCCTCGCCCTCGGGCTTGGTGCCCTCGGGCGCGGTCCAGCCGGGGTAGGTGGAGGCGGCCGCGGGCAGCTCGTAGGCGACCTCCACCGGGAAGGAGGTGCCAGCGGCCTTGTCGGCGGCGTCGCCCTCAACGGCCTTGGTCACGGAGAAGCTGCCGAAGCCGGGCTCCATCTGGACGTTGATGTCGAAGTACTGCACATAGGCCTGCTGGTTCTCAGAACTGAGGTCAGTGCCGTTCATCGTCACCGAGTTGTTGTAGGTCGAGCCCTTGACGGCCTTGCCGCCGGCGAAGGTGACCGGGTACTCGATGGTGAAGTTGTCACCGTTGTTGAAGGGGCCGGTGACCTCGATGGTGGCGGTACGGCCGTCACCGGAGATGGTGGTCTTGAGGTCGTAGTCGCCGTGCTCGGTGGTGGCGTCAGCCCCGGAGGCGTCGGTCAGGCGCACGCCCGGCCCGTCGCCGTTGCGCTTGTTGAGGGTCCAACGGGTCAGGTCGGAGTTGAAGTCCATGCCCTCGCCGAGGGTGTCGGTGAAGGTGATGGTCTGGCGGTTGGAGCCGGTGAAGGTCGTGCCCAGCTTGCCACCGGTGGTCTCGTTGGCACCGAAGTTAATGCCCCAGGTCAGCTCGGAGTAGTCGTTGTAGAAGCTGGAGGACCACTTGTAGAGCTCCCACTGGGACGGGTTGGGGGTGCCGATGCCGCCCTCGCCGGGCAGATCCACCGAGGCGATGCCGTTGGCGGTGATGTCCGCGGTCTTGGAGGTGGTGGACTCGACGATGGACAGCATGGCCGAGCCACTGCCGCGGAAGTTGTGGAATCCGGCGTTGCGCAGCTCCTCGACCTTGCCGTTGAAGGTGCAGGTGATGTCCTTGGCCGTCAGCTCGCAGGTGCCGACCTCGACCTCGGTGCCGTTGTGGTCAACGGTCATGGGCTTGGAGGCGGGGACCTGGAGGTTCTGGAAGTATGTGCCCAGGTTGATGGTGAAGGAGTCACCGCTCTTGAGCTCCGTACTGGAGGCGTCCCAGTCGAAGTTCAGGCGGGCGTGGTCGTAGTAGGTGAGGGCGCCCTCCCGATCCACATTGTTACCGTCGACCCGTGTCAAAGTCATGTTGGTAACTGTGATGCCCTGGTTCTCATCGGCTTGCGCCGGGGCGGTCACCAGGGGGGCGATGGCGGCCAGCATGAGGGTGAGAATGGCAGCGATTCCTGCGCCCGCTCCTCGGACGAGGGGTGGACGAGACGCGGTGCCCGTTGAAACTGTGTTCATGGGATCTCCGAGTTCTAGGCTTCGTAGAGACGTGGTCAGGGGTGGTCCCCCGTCGCCCACGGAGCACACCGATCCGCCAGCAGCCGGACGGGCAGTGACGCCTCCGTGACCTTCGTGACCACTCTGTCACACTTGCCAGGGTTTTCGGCAGTGCCTGAAAGCGACAGGCTGTATCTCACAATCTCACAGCCGCCCCTTAGGCAGGTTCCTCCACGAGGCACATCCTGACCGTGCCGGACTCAACCACGCCGTCCTGAAGAATGCGCGTGACGAAACCGCTCATGACCTGCACTGATGCAGATGCGTACACCATTATCCCGAGTCATGGACACCCACGCGCCCCATCATTGCCTCAGGGTCCCCGGCAGGTGCCTCCCTGCGCGCAGACATGCCGGCAACACGCCCGAGAAGCCCCTGGTGGGCACGCCTCCCCATGCGCGTCGCATCCTCCGCCCCGCCAAGACGCAGCACATGTCCGGGAAACCCTCAGGCACCGTCCACCGGAATGCCGGGTCTCGGGTCCAGTCCAAGTGGTGGCGAAGATCGGCCCAGGCCTCATCAACGCTGATCGTGATCGCGGCGCCCTGGGGCTCCACGCTCAGACCCTCTCATCCAGGAGCGTCTCCACCAGAGGGTGGACGCCGTACCAGTCCACCTCCCCGTTGCGATAGCACAGCACGTATCCCAGCGCCTGAAGGGCCCGGGCCTCAGGCACCTGAGCGCGCGGGACGCTCAGCTGCTGAGCCTCCTTGACCTGCCTGAGGATCTCCCACTGCTCCCGCGAGAGCGCCACCGCCGCCTGAGAGCGCATCTGCCGCTCAACCTGGTCAACCTCCTGAGCACTGACTGGCAGCGCCCCGTCCTTGAGCAGGAGTGCCGAGACCAGCCGGAAGAGCTCCCTGAACTGCCCACCCGAGGACCGGATCACCCGGTCCACCTCCGTTCCCAGGAGCCGCTCCAGATCGCCGCCTGGCGCGCGCTTAACCAGTACCTCGCGCAGCAAGTCGATGCCCTCGCGACAGTCGCTGCCGTTCCGCTCGCGCACCTTGACGTTGAGCACGGGCCAGATCGGACTGTCCCAGCCCACAGGCTTGGCGTAGATGGGCACCGTGTAGACCACGTGCATCCCGGGAAGCGACAGCTCGGAGGCGTGGACTGAGAACAGTGACTCCACCGAGTCGCGCACCTCGTCGAAAGGGGCTGCCCTGCCACGGAAGTGGTCGATCGAGTCGACGACGAAGACCGGGACCCGTCCTCCGGGCATCTCACCGACCACGGCGCTGAAGAACTCATGGACCTCCTGCCGGAAAGTCCTTCGATTGGACTCCAGTGCCTGCCGAACCTGGGCCCGGAAGGTCTCGTCCTCACGAAGTGCCGCTCTGATATCCAGGGACACCGATCCGGGGTTGAAGGCAGCACTGGCATCGACGGTGAGCTTGAGGCGCTCCAGGAGCCCCTCCATGCGCTCCGCCAGCTTCTGCTTGGGGATACCCGCGCCCTCGCAATTGGCCACGAAACCGGCAGCCAGCCCGATGAGGAAGGACCCGCTGTCAAGGGGAAGCTCGGGGTTGAAGTAGTCCTCAATGTTGAGATAGACGGGAACGTAGGCCTCGGCGTCGAGCTCACGGCACAGCCGCAGCAACTCGGTGGTCTTGCCTGCTCCCCGGTAGCCCGAGAGCAACTGCACCGAGCCTCCGGTGGTGAAGTCGATGGCGGTGGCGATCTCACGGACCAGGTCAGGGCCCGCCGGGCCGTCGGGCTGGTCGTAGATGGGCACGTAGCACTGCTCGTACTCCTCCTGCCCCGAGACCAACTGCGCCCCCTGGTGGAGGTTGACGGCCCGGTAGAAGGCCTTGCGGTACTCCCGATCGGTGTCAGCCATGGAGCCCAATCTATGCCTGCAGTCATTGGCGAGGAGGGCCCATGCCTACAGGCCCGCTCCCCGCCCGGGCCGGGACTCAGCCCTCCAGGCGCAGGAGGTCCTCCACGGTCTCAGGCCGCAGCACCCAGCCCTGCTCCCCCTCGCGCACCCAGGCCACGCCGGGGCGGGTGAAGAGGTTGTAGTTCATGGCCATGGAGCGCCCGTAGGCGCCGGTCGCCGGAACCGCCAGCACATCGCCGATGGCCAGGTCGGCGGGCAGGTCCACGTCGCGCACGACGATGTCCCCGCTCTCGCAGTGCTTGCCCACCACGCGCGAGCGCACCAGACCGGCCTGGGGGTCGGGCAGGCGGTTGGCCACCAGGGCCGTGTAGGCCGCCCCGTAGAGGGCCGGGCGCAGGTTGTCCGACATGCCGCCATCCACGCTCACGTAGAGGCGGGCGGTCCCCTCCCCCAGCTCGACGCGCTTGAGGCCGGTCACCGTGTACAGCGTGACCTGCGACGGCCCGGCGATGGAGCGCCCGGGCTCCACCGAGACATACGGGGGCTCATCGCCCAGCTCCTCGCATACGCGCCGCACCACGCCCGCCAGGGCGCGGGCCAACGTCGCAGGCGACGGCGCGGGCGCATCGGCGCCGGTGTAGGCGATGCCGAGCCCTCCGCCCAGGTCGATCTCCGGGCACAGCCAGCCGGTGTCCGCGGCGACCTCGTGCCGCAGGCGCAGCACGGCCTCGGCGGCGGCCTCGAATCCCGCCGGGTCGGCGATCTGGGAGCCGATATGCGAGTGCAGGCCCCGCAGCTCCAGCTCGGGCGCGGCGATGATCGCATCGATGGCGGCGCGGGCGGCGCCGCTGTGGATGGACAGCCCGAACTTCTGATCCTCATGGGCCGTGGAGATGAACTCGTGGCCACCGGCGTGGATACCGGTGGTCAGGCGCACCATGAGGGCCGCCCGCTCGTCGGGGGCGTAGATGCCCTCGGTCCTCAGGCGGCGCACGGCGGCGACGGCGTGGTCGATCTCCTCGGGGGAGTCGATGACGACGTGCCCCAGCCGGTGCGCCAGCGCGACGCCGACCTCGGCCTCGGTCTTGCCGTTGCCGTGCAGGCCCAGGCGGGAGGGCGGGAAGTCGGGTGCGTCGTCATCGCCCTTCAGTGCGGCCAGGCCGACGGCGAGCTCCACGCGCGAGGCGGTGTCGATGCCCAGGCCCTCCTCCAGGGCGATGCGGGCCACCCGGGTGGTCAGGAAGGCCTTGCCGGCGTAGAAGGCGCCGCCGCCCCTCATGCCGTAGCCCTCCCAGAACTCCTCGGCCATGGTGGCGGCCCAGGTGGCGGCGCGCCCGCGGAAGTCGGCCTCGTCCATGACGTAGACCGGCGCGGGGGCCTGCTTCAGGATGGCTGAGACGGCTCGCCCGCCGATCTCCAGCTCACCGTCGCCGGTGCGCCGCGCCGTCGTCGGCCACAGGTCGGGGCGGTCGGCCGGCTCGGGGCAGGCCAGGTCCCCCAGCGGGGCCTCGCCGGCGGGAACGCTCAGGGCCTGAGGCCCCGTGCTCGCTGCGCTCACAGCGCTCACAGCGCTCACATCCTCTCCGGGGCGCTGACGCCCAGCAGGTCCAGGCCGTTGGCCAGGACCTGGCCCACGGCGTCGTTGAGCCACAGGCGCGCCACATGCCCCGGGGTGACGGCATCGTCCCCGCGCGGGGTCACGCGCGTGGAGCCGTACCAGGTGTGGTAGGCCGCGGCCAGGGACTCCAGGTAGCGGGCCACCCGGTGCTGCTCGCGCAGCCCGGCGGCCTGGGCGACCGTGGCCGGGTACTGGGCCAGGACCCCCAGGAGGGCGGAGTCGGCCGGGTCGTCGAGGGCCGCAGGGTCGAATCCGGCATCCCGGCTCACCCCGTGCTCGGCGGCGTTGCGCGCCACGCTGCAGGTGCGGGCGTGGGCGTACTGGACGTAGTAGACGGGGTTGTCGTTGCTGGAGGAGGCCAGGAGGTCCAGGTCGATGTCGATCGTGGAGTCCATGGAGGAGCGGGCCAGGGCGTAGCGGGCGGCGTCCACGCCCACGGCTTCCACCAGGTCCTCCATGGTGACGATCGTGCCGGCCCTCTTGGACATGCGCACCGGGGCCCCGTCCTTCACGAGGTTGACGAACTGGCCGATGATGATCTGCATGTTGACCTCGGGGGTGTCCCCGAAGGCTGCGCACATGGCCATCATGCGGCCCACGTAGCCGTGGTGGTCGGCGCCGAGCAGGTAGATGGCGCAGTCGGCGCCGCGCTCGCGCTTGTCCAGGAAGTAGGCCAGGTCCGCGGCGAAGTAGGCGGCGTTGCCGTCGGACTTGATGAGCACGCGGTCCTTGTCATCCCCGAAGTCGGTGGTGCGCAGCCAGATCGCGCCCTCATGGTCGTAGATGGCGCCGCGCTCGCGCAGCTTGGCGATCGCCCGGTCCACGGCCCCGGAGGTGTGCAGGGAGTCCTCGTGGAAGAAGACGTCGAAGTCCGAGCGGAAGGCGTGCAGCTCGGCCTTGATGGAGTCGAACATGAGAGCCACGCCCCCGGCGCGGAAGACCTCGGCGGCCTCGGCGTCCGGCAGGCCGGCGGGGTCGGGGCGGCCGGCGGCGGCCTCGTCGGCGGTCACGCGCGCGGCGATCTCAGCGATGTACGCGCCGCCGTAGCCGTTCTCCGGGGTCGCCTGCCCGCGGGCCGAGGCGAGCAGGGAGTTGGCGAAGTGGTCGATCTGGCCGCCGTGGTCGTTGAAGTAGTACTCGCGGGTGACCCTCGCCCCGCAGGCGGCCAGGATGCGGGCCAGGGAGTCGCCGACGGCGGCCCAGCGGGCCCCGCCCAGGTGGACCGGGCCGGTGGGGTTGGCCGAGACGTACTCGAGGTTGATGTGCTGGCCGCTCAGGGAGTCGTTGCGCCCGTAGGCCCGGCCGGCCTCCACGACGCTGCGGGCGAGCTCGCCGGCGCTGGCGGCGTCCAGGCGGATGTTGAGGAATCCGGGCCCGGCGATCTCCACCGAGGCGACGCCGTCGACCTCGGCCAGGCGGGGGCTGAGCAGCTCGGCCAGGGCGCGCGGGTTGGTGCCCGCCCTCTTGGCCAGCTGCATGGCGACATTGGTGGCCCAGTCGCCGTGGTCGCGGTTGCGGGGGCGCTCCACGCGAGGCTCGGGGATCTCGGCCTCGGGCAGGCTCAGGGAGCCCTCGGCGCAGGCCTGGCTCAGAACGGTGCGGATTGCTGCGGAGAGCTCTTCTGGGGTCACGGCGCCACCCTACCGGAGAGCGGCGCCGGCGCATCCGCGCGTCTCAGCGGCTCAGGCGTAGTACATGGCCACTCGCCGCCCGTCGAGCTCGTGGATGGGGATGGCCCAGCCGTAGATCGTCTCCAGCACGGCCGTGTCCATGATCTCCTCGGGGCTGCCGTGAGCGGCGATGGCGCCGTCACGCAGGGCCAGGATCGAGTCCGCCCAGCAGGAGGCGTAGTTGACGTCGTGCAGGACGACGACGATGGTGCGCCCTAGCTCGTCGGCGGCAGCGCGCAGCCGGCGCATCATGGCGGTGGCATGGGTCATGTCCAGGTTGTTGAGGGGCTCGTCGAGCAGCACGTAGGGCGTGTCCTGGGCCAGGACCATGGCCACGAAGGCCCGCTGGCGCTGACCTCCGCTCATCTCATCGAGGCGCCGCTCGGCCAGGTCGTCCAGATCCATCCAGGAGATGGCCTTGGCCACGGCATCGCGGTCGGCCCGGGAGGGGCGGCCCCCGTTGTGGGGGAAGCGGCCGAAGGACACCAGGTCGCGCACCGTCAGGCGCACCGCCAGGTGCGTGTCCTGGCGCAGGACGGCCATGGTGCGGGCCAGCTCGCGGGTATCGGCCCGGGTGACGTCCAGGCCCGCCACGCTGACGGTGCCGGCGTCGGCGCCCAGCAGGCGGGCGATGATGGACAGCAGGGTGGACTTGCCCGCGCCGTTGGGGCCGATCAGGCAGGTGATCCCGCCGGCGGGCAGGTCGACGGTGACGTCGTCGAGGACCAGTGAGCGCCCGTAGCTCTTGGAGACGCGGTTGATGGAGATCACAGGCGCTTGCCCTCCCGGATGAGCAGGATGATGAGGAGGATGCCGCCGATCAGCTCGATGACGACGGACAGGACGGTGGACCAGGCCAGTAGGTGGTGGAGGATGGCCTGGCCGCCCACCAGGGTGACCATGGCGCACAGGGCGGCCATGGGCAGGATGACGGCGTGCTGGTAGCTCCCCGATAGCCGGTAGGCCAGGTGCGCCACGAGCAGGCCGAAGAAGGTGATGGGCCCGACCATGGCGGTGGACACCGAGACGAGCACGGAGATGGCCACCATGGCACGCAGCATCTCGCGGTCGTAATCCACGCCCAGGGACACCGCCAGCGGACGGCCCAGGAGCATGACATCCAGGGTGCGCCGCCGCCACCACAGGGCTCCCGAGACCAGGGCGACGATCCCTCCGCCGGCCCACAGCAGCTCCTCGCTGACCCCATTGAAGGAGGCGAAGAGCCGGTCCTGCAGGATGAGGAACTCGTTGGGGTCCATGATGCGCTGGAGGAAGACGGTGATGGAGCGCAGCAGGGTGCCCAGGATGATGCCTGACAGGACCAGGACATGGACCTCGCGCCCGCCGCGCAGCAGCGGGCCGATGAGCAGCAGGGAGGCACCCACCATGATCACCGTCATCGCCGCGAACTGGGTCAGGCTGGAGACAGTGGCCAGGACCTCGCCCCCGAGCATCATGATGACCAGGGTCTGGATGAGCGCGTAGAGCGCGTCGAGCCCCATGATGGAGGGAGTCAGGATGCGGTTGGCGGTGATGGTCTGGAAGACCACGGTGGAGATGGCGATAGCCCAGCCCACGATGAGCAGGGCGAGCAGCGTGGGCAGGCGGATCTCCAGGATCGCGATGAGACTGCGCGCCTCATAGCCCAGGAGGAAGGCTGCGCAGGCCGCAACCAGCAGGACGGCGATGAGCAGGCGCACCCCCGGGTGCATCCGCGCGGTGGTTGGAGCGGCGGTCGGCGCCGCGCCGCGGGTCAGAGCCTCCGGTGGTCTCATCGGGTCCTCCGCAGCAGCAGGATGAGGAAGAGCAGGGAGCCGACGATGCCCATGATGACTCCCGCGGAGATCTCGTAGGGGCGGATGAGCAGGCGCCCGACGACATCGCAGGCCAGCACCATGGCAGCGCCGCCCACCGCCACCCAGGGCAGGGAGCGGCGCAGGTTGTCGCCCACGATGAGGGAGACGATATTGGGCACCACCAGCCCCAGGAAGGGAAGGGCGCCCACGACCACGACGGTCACCGCACTGGTGATCGCCACAATGGCCAGCCCCAGGGCCATGGTGCGGTCATAGGCCAGTCCCAGACCGACGGCGTGGTCGCGGCCCAGCCCCGCCAGGGTCAGGCGATCGGCGGCGAGCCAGGTGATCAGCGCCACCAGGCCCACGCCCCACAGCAGCTCGTAGCGGCCCGCCACGATGGTGGACAGGTCCCCGCTGGTCCACGCGCCCAAGGACTGCATGAGGTCCATGCGCCAGGCAACGAAGGTGGTGGCGGCCTCCACGACGCCGGCCATCATGATTCCCACCAGGGGGACGACGACGTCGTCGGGCCGGTGAGTTGGCAGGCGCCGCAGGAGCCACAGGAAGAAGGCCGACCCCGCCATGGCGGCAACCGCCCCGAAGGCCATCTTGGTGCCCACGGCGGCTCCTGGGGTGAGGATGGTGGCCGCCAGCAGGCCGGCGGCGGCGAACTGGACGGTGCCGGTGGTCGAGGGCGCCACGAAGCGGTTGCGCACCAGCAGCTGCATGAGGGCCCCGGCCATGGCCAGGGCGGCGCCGGAAAGCGCCGCCGCGGCGGTGCGGGGGATGCGCGAGACGATGAGCACGCGCGCATCGCGCCCCTGCGCCCCACCCTCCAGCAGGCCCCCCACGGTGATGTCGGCGCTGCCCACGCACACCGATACCAGGGCCAGGAGGATCAGGGTGAGGAGCGTGGCGGCCAGGATCGGTCGGTGGCGGCGGGCCGGCTCCGGGCCCGCGGAGCTGAGTGCCCGCGGGCCCGGAGCCTTGGCGGTGGTGGCCGTCAAGGGGGATATCATGCCTTGATGGCGGTCTTGATCTCGTCGACCATGATCGGGGCGTTGTTGAGCCCCGCGCCCACGATGTACCAGCTCTGACCATCCAGGTAGACGACCTGGTTCTTGGTCCAGGCGGTGGTGGAGGTGACGAGCTCGGTGTTGAGAACCTCCTTGGCGGCCTGTCCGCTCTCCCCGATGGCGGCGTCACGATCGACGACGAAGAGCCAGTCGGGGTTGGCCTGGTTGACGGCCTCCAAGGAGACGGAGTCGCCGTGGGTGGCGGCCTTGACGTCCTCAATGGCGGGAGCCACGCCCAGGTCATCGTGGATGAGGCCGAAGCGCGAGCCGGGACCGTACGCAGAGATCTTGCCTCCCGAGGTCATGAGGATCAGGCCCTTTCCAATGCCCGAGGCCTTGGCCTTGACCTGCTCGGCCTTGGTCTTGTAGGCGTCCACAACCTCGGTGGCCTTGGCGGTGACGCCGAATACCGACCCCAGTAGATCGGCGGCCCCGGTCAGGCGCTCGGTGAAGGCGGTCTCGCGTCCTCCGGGCATGAGGATAGTGGTGAACTTCTCGGCCATGGCCTCGTAGGAATCCTCCGCGCGGCCGCCCACGATGACCAGGTCGGGCTCGAGGCTCGCCACCTTCTCGATGTCGGGCTCATGGAAGCTGCCGACGACCTCGGCCGAGCCGTAGGAGTCCCCCAGCTTCATGGGCAGGCTGTCTCCGCCCGAGACGATGCCGACGACGCGGTCGGCCAGCCCCAGGGCCACCAGGCTGTCCATCGTGGTGATGTCGAGCACGACAACCTTCTTGGGCTCAGCCTCAATGGTGACCTCACCCTTGCCGTCGGTAACGGTCAGCGGGTAGGTGACCGCCTCGGCGGAGGCGCTCGAGGCTGCGCCCGGGGCAGAGGAGCCCGAGGTCTCACCGGAGGGGGCGGTGCTGGCGCCGGAGGAGGCCGAGGCGCCGGATTCACCCGAGGAGCAAGCGGCGAGGGTGGCGGCAGCGCCGACTGCGGCGAGTGACAGGAAGTATCGACGAGTGCTCATGGTGCTCCTAGGGATTTGATTTTCATCATGCAGTGCTTGTCTAGCAAGGTTAGCCTTACATATCCAGCAAGGATCGGCCAAGTCCTCCGTGACTGTGTCATCTCCCCCACCGATTTCCCTGGTGAACTCGAGTGCCGGTTTCACCCCGGAGGTCCGGCACTGGTAGAGTCCCGGCTCGGGCCCCGGTAGCTCAGTGGATAGAGCGTCTGCCTCCGGAGCAGAAGGTCGCAGGTTCGAATCCTGTCCGGGGCGCCAGTCATGGAGCCCCCGCCATCGGCGGGGGCTCCATCTTTCCTGCGGGCGATGCGGGCAGCGCGGCGGCCGCGGCTATGGCCGGCAGGGCCGGCCGGCGGCCACGGCAGTCTCGGGGCGGGGCGGGCCGGATAGCTCCTTGGTGGCCAGGGTGGGGACATCGGTCATGATGGCATCCACGTTGAGCGCGGCCATGCGGTGCATCTCCTCGGGGGTGTTGACATCCCAGACATGCACCTCCAGCCCCTCGGTGTGCGCGGCCGCCACGAAGCGCCTGGTGACCACCGGCACCCCGCGGTAGGCGGGGGGAACCTGGACGGCGTCGACCCTGCCGCGAGTCCAGCCCCACCGGGTGTGCGGGAGGGGAACGGCCGCCTCGCTGAGGAGCATGAGCCCCATGACATCGGCGACGCCCAGCGCGGTCGTGGCCCTGGGCTCCTGGCGGCGCAGCATGGCCAGGCGGCGGGCGGAGAAGGAGACGAACCGCGTGCGCCCCAGGGCATCGGCGTCGCGCACGGCCTGGAGCGCGGGCTGGACGACCTCGGACTCCTTGAGGTCCACGTTGAAGCACAGCTCCGGGTGATGGGCCAGCGCATCGGACAGGCGCACGAATCCGCGGCGATCCCCGGCGTCCAGATCAGCGAGCTCGGCCCACATGACCTCCTGGATGCGGCGGGGGTCCCCCGCCGCGCGCAGCAGGTCCTCGTCATGGGCCAGGACCACGACGCCGTCGGCGGTGGCGCGCAGATCGGTCTCCATCCACTCCAGGCCCAGCCTGGCGACATGCTCAACAGCGGTCCAGGTGTTCTCCGGAACCTCACGTGCTCCACCGCGGTGCGGGATGACGGCGGGGCGGCCTCTACGTGCCACGGTTACCTGCCTCTCAGGAGCAGTCGGTGGTCAGTTCGACAGCCTTGTGGGACTGGAGCCAGCCCCAGGGCTCGACGGTGGACTCATCCGCGGTGTCATCGGCCGTGCGGATCTCGAAGTGGAGGTGCGGGCCCGAGGAGCGGCCGGTGTTGCCCACACCGGCGATGTGCTGGCCGGCGGTGACGGTGTCCCCCGCCTTGACGTGGATGCCGTCCTCGTACATGTGGAGGTAGCTGGAGTACCAGGTCTGGCCGTCGATCTCGTGCTTGATGGTGATGGTCCCGGTGCCGTCCACCATGCCCGCCGTGGTCACGGTCCCGCCGGCCACCGCGTAGATGGCGGTGCCCACGGGAGCGGAGAAGTCCTGGCCGGCGTGGAGCTTGAGGATCCCCAGCGTGGGGTGGATGCGGTAGCCGTACTCCGAGGAGATGGTGTAGGTGTCCGGGAGCATCGGGTAGAAGAGCTCGGGCGCCGAGGCGAAGGCGGCGGTGTCGCCGGAGGCCCCGGTCTCCGAGGAGCAGGTCTTGGCGGCGTTCTGGTAGGCCTCGCGGATGCGGGCGCGGGTCGCAGCGTCCGGCACGTTGGACAGCGCGTCCTCGCCCTCGTCATCCCAGTCCGCATCCGATCCCAGGACCGCCGCGGCCACGGAGGAGGAGCGGGTCGTGGCCCGCGGCTGCGCCTGGGACTCGGAGTCCTGGGAGGCTAACGCGGCGTTGGTCAGGTACCCGCTGACCGGGGCGATCACCGTCGCCACCGCCAGGACCGTGAGAACCGCGGTGCGCCCCAGCACGCCGACCCCCCTGCGCCCGGCCGACGGCCTGGCAGGCGAGGGCCCGCGTGAGGCTGACCGGGAACGACGATTGGCGGCCTCCCTGGCAGCGCGGCGCTTGCGGGTGAGTTCGGGGACCTGGACCGTGTCGGCGCGGCGGAACTCCTCCAACTCGCGGGAGAAGCGGATCTCGCGCGGCTCCGAGCCCTTCTCCGGCCAGGAGTACTCAGGGTCCTCGTCCTGCGAGGCGGTCGGCTGGGCCTCGGTGCGCTCCGCGACCGCGGCGGGCTCGGCGTGGGCGTCATCCTGCGGTGCGTCCTGCCGGGCGGAGGCGCGCAGAGAGGGTCGAGGAGTCGGTGAGGCGTCGGGGGCGCCCAGGGGCCAGCCTCCCGCGACCTGGGTCCACGGGTCTTGCGCGCCGGCAGGGGCGGGCGTGGCGGGCACAGCGGGCACGGCCGCCGGCGTCGCCGATAACGCGGCTGATGAGTCATCGACCGCCTGCGGGGCCGCCTGCGGAATCTGGGGCTCGGCCGCCTGGGAAGTCTGGGGCTCGGCCGCCTGCGGGGCCCGAGGAGCGGTTGTCTGAGTCGTCTGAGGGGCCTGGAGCGAGGCCTGCCGCCGGGTCTGGGAACGAGCCTGAGAAGCAGCAGCCCCCTCGGGGGTCTGCCCGGGACGCTGCTGGGCCTTGGCGGCCTCCATGCGACGACGGGCCATGCGCGTCATGGGAGCCGGGGACGCTGCGGCCTGGCCCTGCGACATCGGCTGCGCCACCGTGTGCGCCTCTGCTGCCTGGACGGAGGTGGCCCGGAGCGGGGCACCGTGAGAGGAGGGGGCTAAGGCGGAAGAAGAAGGGGCGGGACGGCCAGCAGCACTGGCAGCACTGGTCCCGGGGTCCTGGAGCCGGTGGCTCGGGGAGGCCTGCGCGAGCCTGAGGCCGGCGGCGGCAACCGAGTCGGAGGCCGCCTCGGGAGCGGCAGTGCTGGAAGTGGCCCTGGAAGCGGGCGCCGACGGGGCGGGGATCGACGTCGCCCCGGGGACTGTGGCACGTGACGACGCGGACTCCGGCGCCGGACCGGCCGATGAGGCACCGGCCTGCCCGTGCGCGAGGGCCCGAGCAGCCTCCGCGGCGCGCTCAGCCTCACGACGCTGGCGCCGGCTCATGGGCTGTGTGGTCACGCTGTGGGCCTCCATATGGCTGTTAAGTCCTTCGCCCGGGAGGGCGATTCGTCGATTGCCGCACTACACGATACGTCGGCGTCGGCTCCTTGTCTGCCGGAACCATAGCGGGGCCGGAGCACTGTGAACAGGACAAGGATCACACGCGATCGGACCCCCGATGCTGGCCGCCAGCGCGGCGCGCTCGCACGGAGCGCGGGCCGCTGGTCGCACTGCGCGCCGGAGGGGCCGCCCGCGCGGCGATCCCCCTTAAATCACGGTGCTCCCAGTGCTCAGCCGCGACGCTGGTGCTCCTCGCGCTGCATGGCATCGTGAACCTCGCCGACCAACTCTTCGAGGATGTCCTCCAAGAAGAGCACGCCCACGAGTCGTCCCTCGTGATCCTCGACTCGTCCCAGATGGGCTCCGGTGCGCTGCATGGCGGCCAGGGCGTCCTCCACCTCATCGTCGCGGGAGACCTGGACCAGGGCCCGGGCCCGCCAGGCGGGAACGGGCAGGACGCGTTCCTGGCCCTCGGCGTACAGGACGTCCTTGAGGTGCAGGTAGCCGGTGATGGCAGGGGCCTGATCGGCAGCGGCGGTTGAGCCGGTTGAGCCGTCCTGCTGCGGTCCCGGGTCGGCCACCAGGGGGAAGCGGGAGTAGCCGGTGGAGGCCACGGCCCGCTCCACGTCCTCGGGCGTGCAGTCCTGGGGCAGCGTCACCAGCTCGCCCAGGGGCACCATCACGCTGCCGGCAGTCTCCTCGGAGAACTCCAGGGCGCCGCTGAGCAGGCCCGTGGAGTCCTCCAGGACCCCCTCGGCGGTGGAGCGCTCGACGATGGAGGCCACCTCCTGGGCGTTGAAGGTCGCCGAGACCTCCTCCTTGGTCTCGATGCCCACCAGATGCAGAACGCCGTTGGCGAAGCCGTTGAGCCCGTTGATGACCGGGCCCATGATCCGCGAGATGCGCACCAGGGGCGGGGCCAGCCACAGCACGGCCCGCTCAGGGGAGGCGATGGAGATGTTCTTGGGCACCATCTCGCCGGCCACCACGTGGAGGTAGACCACGATCACCAGGGCGATGACCACGGCGATGGCATGCGAGGCCGCCTCCCCCAGGCCGACGGCATGCACCCAGGGCTCCAGCGCGTGGGCGATGGCGGGCTCGGCCACCACCCCCAGGCCCGTAGAGCACAGGGTGACCCCCAGCTGGGCGGTGGCCAGCATGCGCGAGACGTTCTGCAGGGCCCACAGGGAGGTCGCCGCCCGCGCGTCACCGGCCTGCGCCAGGGGCTCGAGCTGGCTGCGCCGCGCGGAGGTCACGGCGAACTCCGCCCCCACGAAGAAGGCGTTGCCGGCCAGCAGCGCCACGGTGATGATCAAGGCCAGGGGCGTGCTCATGACTCCGCCCCCTGCTGCGCACCGTGCGCATCGGACTCGCCCTCCAGGGGGCGCACGAGCAGGCGGGTGACGCGACGCGACTCCATGGCGTCCACGCTCAGCACCGCGCGATCCAGGGCGATGGTGTCGCCCACCTGCGGGATGCGTCCCAGCTGGCTCATGACCAGGCCCGCCAGGGTCTCATAGGGCCCCCCATCGGGCACCTGGATGCCGGTGCGGCTGGCCAGCTCGTCGGGGCGCATCCAGCCGGGCACGGACCAGCGTCCCGAGGGGTCCAGATGGGCGCCGGAGCGGCGGCGGTCGTGCTCGTCGGCGACGTCGCCCACGACCTCCTCAACCGCGTCCTCCAGGGTCACCACTCCAGCGGTCCCCCCGTACTCGTCGACGACGACGGCCATCTGCGATCCCTGGGCGCGCAGCTCGACCAGGAGATCGGCCAGGGGCATGGTCTCGGGCACGCGCGGGGCCGGCGTCATGAGGGAGGCCGATGCCACCGGCACCTCGCCGCGGCGCTCGTAGGGCACGGCGATGGCCCGGCGCAGGTGGACGATGCCCTGGACGTCGTCGGCATCGCGGCCGATGATCGGGAAGCGGGAGTGGCCGGTGGCGCGCGCCAGGGCCACCACGTCCTGCGCGCTGGCCTCGGCCTCCAGGGCGTGCAGGCGGCCGCGGTCGGTCATGACATCCACGGCGGTGAGCTCACCCACCCCGATGCTGCGGGTCAGCAGGGTGGCGGTGGAGACATCCAGGGTCCCCTCCTCAGCGCTGTAACGCACCAGGGCGGCCAGCTCGGAGGCCGAGCGAGTGCCGCTGAGCTCCTCGGCCGGCTCAATGCCCATACGCCGCAGGATGCGGTTGGCCGTGTTGTTGAGCACCACGATGAGGGGCTTGAGCAGGGTGGTGAAGCCCATCATGAACGGTGAGACCAGGCCGGCGGCGCGCATGGGGTCGGCCAGGGTGGCGTTCTTGGGGATGAGCTCGCCCAGCACCATGGAGAAGGCGTTGACCACCACCAGGGCGATGACCACGGCCGCCCCCGTGGCCACGGACTGGGCCATCCAGCGGCTCATGAGGTCGCCCAGGAGGCTGGCCAGGGCGGCCTGCATCGTGTAGCCCAGCAGGATGGTGGTCAGGGTGATGCCCACCTGGGCGCTGGACAGGAGGGTGGACAGGCGGGACAGGGCTCTGCGCACGGTGACGGCGCGCTTGTCCCCGGCGGCGGCGCGAGTCTCCACCGTGGAGGGGTCGAGGGCCACCAGGGAGAACTCCCCGGCGACGAATAGCCCGGTCCCGATGGTCAGCACCACGCCGACCAGGATCATGAGCCAGTCCATCATGGGCGCTCATCCGGGCTGTGGGCGGGGATCCTGGATGGATGGGCCGCGCGAGCCCGCCGGGGGCTCGGGCAAGCGGGCTCATGGACGGTATGGGCGGGGTGGGGGCGGTCCTCCACGCAGGAGGCGCGGTGCGGGCGGGCGCAGCGTCTGCGGGCCCGGCGGAAAGCCGATCGCATAATTCCCGCACGCTACCACCGCCGCGGCTCGCCCGGAGGCCGACAGCCCCGGCGGACCGGTCCCGCCGCCCCGTTCCTGCTGTTGGAGAAGGTGTGCGACAAAGGTCCCGTGTTGACAGGACATTCTTCCCTCCAACCCGTAACATGACCCCGGACACAGCGCGCCGGTGCGAGACGTCCCAGGACCCTCCCGGGCGGCCACCAGCGCCATACACCGACTCAGGGAGATGCGTCGTGCCCACATCGCACAGGCCCGCCTCAGCAACCGGCGCAGGATTCGGCGCCAACGAGTGGATGGTCGAGGAGATGCGGGATGCCTGGTCCGCCGATCCTGCCTCCGTGAGCCCGCAATGGCGCGAGCTCTTCGAGTCCGACCCCACGGCCGGCACTCCCCCGCAGACGAGCCCGGCCCTGGCCGACGGCTCCTCGACCCTGGCGCTGGGCCCGCGCCGGGCCACCATCTCCGCGGGCGCGGCCCGCCCCGGCGACGGCCCGGCAGGAGCCCCGGCGCCGCAGGACGCCACCGTCCAGGACGTCACCCGCTCCGACCTTCCCCCGGCCCCGGCGCCGGACACCGCTCCGCCCACCTCTCCCTACGCCCGTCGTATGGCCGACCAGAGCCTTGGGGGCGCCGAGGACGCCGAGCCCCAGTCCACCTCGGCGCGCATGAAGGGGGCCGCTGCCCGCACCGCCAAGAACATGGACGACTCCCTGTCCATGCCCACCGCCACCTCCGCGCGGGCCCTGCCCGCCAAGGTCCTCATCGAGAACCGCGCCATCATCAATGAGCATCTGGCCCATACCCGTGGGGGCAAGATCTCCTTCACCCATCTCATCGGCTGGGCGGTGGTGGAGTCCCTGGTGCAGATGCCGGGCATGAATGTCTCCTACTCCACCGACGACGACGCCCGCCCGGTGCTCAACACCCCCGCCCACGTGGGCTTCGGTCTGGCCATCGACGTCCCCGGGGCCGACGGCGAGCGTCGGCTGGTGGTGCCCTCCATCAAGAAGGCGGACCTCATGGATCTGGCCGGCTTCGTCGAGGCCTATGAGGCGCTGGTGGCCAAGGGGCGCTCCGGGGCCCTGGAGCTGGCCGACTTCCAGGGCACGACGGTGACCCTGACCAACCCGGGGATGCTGGGCACGCTGCACTCCGTGCCCCGGCTCATGCCCGGCCAGGGGCTGATCGTGGGCGTGGGCTCCATGGACTACCCGGCGGCCTTCGCCGGGGCCAGCGCCGAGACCCTGGCCCGTCAGGGCATCGGCAAGATCCTGACCCTGACCTCCACCTACGACCACCGGGTCATCCAGGGCGCCGCCTCCGGGGAGTTCCTGCGCCTGGTGGAGCGCAAGCTCCTGGGGCTGGACGGGTTCTGGAACCGGGCCTTCACCTCGCTGCGCATCCCGCATGAGCCGGTGCAGTGGGCCCGGGACACCACCTACGACCCCGAGTTGGAGACCGGCAAGCCGGCCCGCGTGGCCGAGCTCATCCACGCCTTCCGCCAGCGCGGCCACCTGGCGGCCGACACCGATCCCCTGACCTACCGGCTGCGCCGCCACCCCGACCTGGACATCACCACCTACGGCCTGAGCCTGTGGGACCTGGACCGCTCCTTCCCCACCGGGGGCCTGGGCGGGAGAGGCCGGGCGACGCTGCGCGAGATCCTGGCGCTGCTGCGCGAGTCCTACTGCGGGACAGTGGGCGTGGAGTACATGCACATCCAGGACCCGGCCCAGCGCACCTGGTGGCAGGAGCGCCTGGAGACCGCCTGGCAGGAGGTCGACCCGGTCGAGCGCCGCCGGATCCTCACCAAGCTGGAGCAGGCCGAGGCCTTCGAGACCTTCCTGCAGACCAAGTTCGTGGGCCAGAAGCGCTTCAGCCTGGAGGGCGGGGAGTCCCTCATCGTCCTGCTGGACCGGCTCCTGGACGCCGTGGCCCATGACGGCCTGGATGAGGCGGTCATCGGTATGGCCCACCGCGGGCGCCTCAACGTGCTGACCAATATCGCGGGCAAGTCCTACAGCCAGGTCTTCGACGAGTTCGACGGCAACGTCGTCATCGAGGGCGCCAGCACCGGGGATGTGAAGTACCACCTGGGCACCGAGGGCGTCTTCTCGGGGACCGACGGCGTGTCCACCCGGGTCTCCCTGGCCGCCAACCCCTCCCACCTGGAGACGGTCAACGGCGTCGTGGAGGGCATCGTGCGCGCCAAGCAGGACCGCATCGGCCTGGGCGAGAAGGGCTACACGGTCCTGCCGGTGCTGGTGCACGGGGATGCCGCCTTCGCGGGCCAGGGCGTGGTCTACGAGACCCTCAACATGAGCCAGCTGCCGGCCTACCGCACCGGCGGGACCGTCCACATCATCGTCAACAACCAGATCGGCTTCACCACGGGGGCCGCGGCCGCGCGCTCAACCACCTACGCCACCGACCTGGCCAAGGGGCTGCAGATCCCGATCTTCCACGTCAACGCCGATGACCCGGACACGGTGGCCCGGGTGGCGCGCCTGGCCTACGAGTACCGGCGCACCTTCCGCAAGGACGTCATCATCGACCTCATCTGCTACCGGCGCCGCGGTCACAACGAGGGCGATGACCCCTCGATGACCCAGCCGGTCATGTACCGCCTCATCGACTCCATGCCCTCCACCCGCGAGGTCTACACCGCCGACCTGGTGGGACGCGGGGACATCACCGCCGAGGAGGCGCGCCGCCTGGCCGAGGAGTACCACGACGAGCTCGAGCGCGTCTTCACCGAGGCCCGCGCCCAGGTCTCCGCGGTCAGCGCCCAGGCCGCCGCGGGGATGGCGGCCGCCGAGGCCCAGGACCTGTCCGACCCCACCAAGGTGGGGGTGCCTCGCTCCTCCCTGGAGATCCCCGCCTCCCAGCAGGCGGGAACCGGGATGATGATCGGCTGGAGCTCGGCGGTGGACCGTGGCGTCCTCGAGCGCATCGGGGACGCCCAGGTGGCCTGGCCGCCGTCCTTCACCGTCCACCCCAAGCTCAGGGCCATGCTGGCCAAGCGCCAGTCCTCCACGCGCGAGGGCGGCATCGACTGGGGATTCGGCGAGCTGCTGGCCCTGGGGAGCCTGCTCATGGAGGGCGTGCCGGTGCGCCTGGCCGGGGAGGACGCCCGCCGCGCCACCTTCTCCCAGCGCCACGCCGTCCTGCATGACCACGACTCGGGGGCGGAGTGGACGCCGCTGAGCTTCCTGACTCCCGACCAGGCCGCCTTCGAGATCTATGACTCGCTGCTCAGCGAGTACGCGGCCCTGGCCTTCGAGTACGGCTACGCCGTCGAGCGGCCCGAGGGCCTGACCATGTGGGAGGCCCAGTTCGGGGACTTCGCCAATGGGGCTCAGTCGGTGATCGACGAGTACGTCACCTCGGCCACCCAGAAGTGGGGGCAGCGCTCGGGCCTGGTCATGCTCCTGCCCCACGGCCAGGAGGGCCAGGGCCCCGACCACTCCTCGGCGCGCATCGAGCGCTACCTGCAGATGTGCGCCCAGGACAACATGCGGGTGGCCCAGCCCTCCACGCCCGCCAACCACTTCCACCTGCTGCGCGAGCAGGCCTACCGGCGCCCGCGCCGCCCGCTGATCGTCTTCACCCCCAAGCAGCTCCTGCGCCTCAAGGCCGCCTCCTCCCCTGTGGAGGCCTTCACCTCCGGGGCCTTCGCCCCGGTCATCGGGGAGGTCGACGCCGCAGTGCGCGACAGCGGGCAGGTGGACCGGGTGCTGCTGTGCTCGGGACGCGTCTACTACGACCTGGCGGCCCACCGCGCTCAGACCGGGGACACCCGAACGGCGATCGTGCGCCTGGAGCAGCTCTACCCGCTCGACGACGAGGCCCTCGGCGCCGCCCTGGCCCCCTTCGCGGGGGCCGAGCTGGTGTGGGTCCAGGATGAGCCGGCCAATCAGGGCATGTGGCCCTACCTGGCCCTCAACCTCTCCTCCGAGCTGACCGGCGGGGTCCTGCCCCAGCTGGTCTCCCGCCCCGAGGCCGCCGCCCCCGCCGTGGGCACGGCCGGCGCCTACCGGGCCCAGCAGGACGAGCTCATCGCCAGGGCCTTCGCCCGCGACTGAGCGCCCGGCCGCGCGGGCCATGGGGCGCCATGAGCCCTGATCCGCCGCACCGGCGGGCTTACGGGCCAGCGGGCCGCCGGCGCGGTAGCGTCTAAGCACCGCACGGAGGAGGAGGCACGCCATGGAGGAGACGAGGCTGAGCTTCATCGGGGACGAGCTGGTGGCCGGATACGGCGACGCCCGCGCCCTGGGCTGGACCGGGCGGGTGATGGCCCGGACCCCGCGCGAGGCCGACATCCTGTGGACCTCGCTGGCCGTCCCCGGGGAGACCACCGCCCAGCTCGCCGACCGCTGGCAGGCCGAGGTCTCGCGCCGCACCACCCACACCAGGGTCAACCGCCTGGTCGTGGCCCTGGGCGTGGCCGATGTGCGCGCGGGCGTGTCCTATGCGCGCTCCCGCCTGGCCCTGGCCAATATCCTGGACACGGCGGCCTCGGATCACCGCGAGTGTTTCGTCGTCGGGCCTCCCCCGCTGGGGGGCGTGGACCCTGATGCCGTCGCCCAGCTGGCCACGGCCGCCTATGAGGTGTGCGCGCGGCGCAAGATCCCCTTCGTCGATGCGTTCGAGCCGCTGCGCAACCATGAGCAGTGGAATGCCGATGTCTCCGCGGCCGGTGGGGCGCATCCCGGCCAGGCCGGCTATGGGCTGCTGGCATGGCTGGTGCTTCACCGCGGCTGGTACGAGTGGCTCGGACTGGAGCGCCCCGCCTGAGCAGGCTGAGCAGAACCGCGCGCCTGGTCGGATCGGAGGACGACGGCGGCCGGCCACCTGGGGTGACCGGCCGCCATCTCTGCTGTGGGCGCGTGCGAACCCGGCTCAGGCGTTGGGACGCTTGCCGTGGTTGGCGCTGGACTTGGCGCGTGCACGACGCTTACGACCGCGCTTGGACATCACTGCCTCCTCGTGTCAGAAACGCCCCACGAGGGGGCTGGAACGACGGCGATTCTCCCACACGCCGCGAGCCCCCGGCCAGCGGCCGGACCGCTGCGCACCGGTGAGGGTGCCCACACCGCGGGGCGGGGCCGCTGCGGCGGGCCCGCCCCGGCCGGCCTCAGTCCCGCTCGATGCGGATGGAGCGCGTGGTCGTCGTCGTGCGAGTGACCGTGCCATCCGCGGAGGAGGTCACGCTGGAGGAGGTCACGCTCACCTGGGAGGTCACCCGCATCATCGACAGTCGCCCCAGCACCCGCGCGCGCAGCTCGGGGGGGGCCTGCTCGGCGCAGCGCGAGCGAAGGATCTGGCGCAGGTGGGTCTCGGCGTCGGCGAGGCGGGAGCAGTGGTCGCAACTGGCCACGTGCTGGGCCAGGCGCTCGGTCAGGTCGGCGGAGCACTCGTGGTCGAGGAAGGCCTCCAGATGGGCCCGGGCCTCACTGCAGGAGCACTCGGAGTCGGGGGTGGCGCTCATCACTCCTCCTCCGCGCCCAGGTATCCCAGTGAGCGGGCGTGGTCGGCCAGCAGCTCGCGCAGCTGACGGCGCCCGCGGTGCAGGCGGGACATGACGGTGCCGATGGGCGTGTCCATGATCTCGGCGATCTCCTTGTAGGCGAAGCCCTCGACGTCGGCCAGGTAGACCGCCAGGCGCCGGTCCTCACTCAGCTCGCCGAAGGCCGCCTTGATCTCCTCGTCGGGCAGCTGGTCCAGGGCCAGGGCCTCGGCGCTGGGCAGGCCCACGGAGTCGTGGGAGGCGGCCCGGTGGAGCTGCCAGTCCTCGACGGCGTCGGCGTCGGACTGCTGGGGCTCGCGCTGCTTCTTGCGGTAGGAGTTGATGAAGGTGTTGGTCAGGATCCGGTAGAGCCAGGCCTTGAGGTTGGTGCCGGGCCGGTACTGGTGGAAGGAGGCGAAGGCCTTGGCGTAGACGTCCTGGACCAGGTCCTCGGCGTCGGCCCGGTTGCGGGTCATGCGCAGGGCGGCACCGTAGAGCTGGTCCAGGTAGGGCAGGGCCTCGGCCTCGAAGCGGGCGCTGCGGGCGGCCTCGTCCTCGTCGACGGGCGCCCGGTCCAGGGTGCCGGTGCCGTCGGGGTCGATCGCCTCATCGAGGGCCAGTGCGTCGGTGGGGTCGTCGGTGTCCGTCATCAGCCATGAGCCTAGCCCGCCGGCGCGCCCGCGGTGGGCAGCCCCACCGGCCCGTCCTGCTGACGGGCGGGCGGCACGGGCGCCATGGCGCGCGCCGGCGTGGCCTGCATGGCCTGCATGGCCAGCGCCGTGCGCGGATCGCGCCCCGCGGGGCAGGCGCGTCATCGTGGATGCTGTCACGCCCGGGTCAACGTCCCCGCCCCGCCCTTTCATTCCCCGGCCCTCCCCTGGGCGCACCAACAGCGACTGGCCTGCGCGAAAGCCTGGCCCAGGAGGGCCGATTGCGCCAGGATGGGGGCATGGATCTTCTGCGCGCTGCGACCCGACCGATGCTCGCCGCCCCCTTCATCGTCGATGGGATCGATGCGATGGTGCGTCCGGGCCGTCATGTGGACAAGTTCAAGCGGGTCACCCCCACCCTGGAGCGGGTCGGCCTGCCCCCGATCCTGACCTCGGATGCCCGCATGCTCACCCGGGCCACAGGGGCGGTCAGCGTGGTGGCGGGCCTGGGCCTGGCCACAGGGCGCGCGCCGCGCTCCAGCGCCGCCGTGCTGGCGGCCCTCAACCTGCCGCTGACGATCGTGGGCAATCCGGGCTGGACCCTCAAGGGGGCCGCCAGGCGCGAGGCGCTGTCTGGCCTGCTGCGGGGCGCGGCCCTGGGCGCGGGCCTGGTCATGGCCGGTGTCGACCGGCAGGGCCGCCCCTCCCTGGCCTGGCAGGTGCGCAACGCCCGCCAGCAGCGCGAGGCCATTGAGGCGGCGCATCTGGCCGTGCGCCGCCGCTACGGCGTCGCCCCGGCCTGAGGCAGGGCATGCGCCGGGCGTGACCCGCGTGGGCGCGTCCGGCCGTGTTGTGCGTTGTGCGCGCGTCATGACTGCCCGCTAGGCTCGGCCGCGTCTGTATCGCCAGCAATCACCAGCAACGCACCGAACGCACCGAGGGAGCACGCATGACAGTCGAGTCGGAGATCGTCTACACCTGGACCGATGAGGCGCCCATGCTGGCGACCCATTCGCTGCTTCCGATCATCCAGGGCTTCGCGCGTCGCGCGGATGTGCGCGTGGGCACCGCGGACATCTCCCTGTCCGGCCGCATCCTGGCGGCCTTCGGCCTGGCCGAGGACGACCTGGCCCGCCTGGGGGCACTGACCCACTCCCCCACCGCGACCATCGTCAAGCTCCCCAACATCTCCGCCTCCCTGCCCCAGCTCAAGGAGGCCATCGCCGAGCTCCAGGCCCAGGGCCATGACATCCCCGACTACCCCGATGAGCCGGCCTCGTCCGCCGAGCGCGAGGCGCGCGCCGCCTACGACGCCGTCAAGGGCAGTGCCGTCAACCCGGTGCTGCGCGAGGGCAACTCCGATCGCCGGGCCCCGGGGGCGGTCAAGGCCTATGCCCGCTCCCACCCGCATTCGATGGGGGCGTGGTCGGCCGGCTCGCGCACGCGCGTGGCCACGATGGAGGCCGGGGACTTCCGCCACAACGAGCGCAGCGTCGTCATCCCCGAGGCCGGGACGGTGACGATCCGCCTGCGCCCCCGGGACGGTGAGCCGGTGGTGCTGCGCGAGGCCCTGGCGGTCACCGCCGGTGAGGTCCTGGACGCCTCCGTCATGAGCGCCGCCGCCCTGGACGCCTTCCTGGCTCAGCAGGTCGCCGCGGCCAAGGCCGAGGGCGTGCTGCTGTCGGTGCACCTCAAGGCCACCATGATGAAGGTCTCAGACCCCCTGATCTTCGGCCACGCCCTGCGCGCCCTGCTGCCAGGGGTCTTCGCCGAGCACGGCCAGGCGCTGGCCGCGGCGGGCCTGCGGGCCGAGGACGGCCTGGCAGCGATCCTGGCCGGTCTGGAGGAGGTCGAGGGCGGGGAGGCGATCGCCGCAGCGATCCGGTCCGAGCTGGAGTCGGGCCCGAGCCTGGCCATGGTGGACTCCGACCGCGGGATCACCAACCTGCACGTGCCCAGCGATGTCATCGTGGACGCCTCGATGCCCGCGATGATCCGCGCCGGGGGGAAGATGTGGGGTCCTGATGGCGCGACGGCGGACACGCTGGCCATCATCCCGGACTCCTCCTATGCGGGGGTGTATCAGGCGACGATCGATGACTGCAAGGCTCACGGCGCCCTGGACCCGACCACGATGGGCACGGTCCCCAATGTGGGGCTCATGGCCCGCAAGGCCGAGGAGTACGGCAGCCACGACAAGACCTTCCTCATCCCCCAGGCTGGCACTGTTGAGGTCGTGGTGGTCGATGGGACGGGCTCCCAGCCGGGCGACGTGCTGCTGTCCCATGAGGTGGAGGCCGGGGATATCTGGCGGGCCTGCGCCACTCAGGATGAGTCGATCCGCGACTGGGTGCGCCTGGCGGTGGCCCGGGCGCGGGCGACGGGGGCGCCGGCCGTCTTCTGGCTGGACCCCTCGCGCGGGCATGATGCGGTGCTCATCGGCCTGGTTGAGCGCTATCTGGCCCAGGAGAACACTGAGGGCCTGGATATCCGCGTCCTGGACCCGGTGGAGGCTGCGCGCCTGTCCCTGGAGCGGGCTCGGGCCGGCCAGGACACCATCAGCGTGACCGGCAATGTGCTGCGCGACTACCTGACGGACCTGTTCCCGATCCTGGAGCTGGGCACGAGCGCCAAGATGCTCTCGGTGGTGCCGCTGATGAACGGCGGTGGTCTCTATGAGACGGGTGCGGGCGGCTCTGCCCCCAAGCATGTGCGCCAGCTGCTGGAGGAGAACTATCTGCGCTGGGACTCCCTGGGGGAGTTCCTGGCCCTGGCGGAGGCTTTGCGGCATGCGGGCCAGGCCTGCGGCAAGCCGCGGGCGCTGGTTCTGGCCGATGCCCTTGATGCGGCGACGACGACGCTACTGGAGGAGGACCGCTCCCCCGCGCGGCGCCTGGGCGGGCTGGACAACCGTGGCTCTCATGCCTGGCTCGCCCTGTACTGGGCCCGGGAGCTGGCGGCCCAGGGGGCTGACGCCGAGATGGCACGGGTCTTCGCGCCTGTGGCCGAGCAGCTGGAGGCCGCCAACGAGGCGATCCAGGCAGAGCTCCTGGCGGTTCAGGGCTCACCTGCGGATATCGGGGGGTACTACCGCCCTGATGCCGCTATGGCCGCGGCCGTCATGCGGCCTTCGGCGAGCCTGAACGCCGTTGTGGAGGCGCTGTGATCAACGCGCGGTAAGGCGCCGAGTCCGGAGGGAGCCCTGCTGCCCGCGCGGGCCAAGGCCGAGACCTCCACACTGGCCCCCATAATCGAGGACTTCCGTATGGAGTGCTGGGTGTTTTTCGGACTGTGTGTGTTGTGTTGGTCAGGCTGCTTTCTTGTGGTCCAGGAGCTCTTGTTCCACTTCGTTAGGGGTGCGATATCCCAGAGAGGAATGCAGTCGGGTGTGATTGTAGACCAGCTCGATCCATGAGGCAATATCATTCATGGCCTTGTCCCGTGTGGGATACACCATCCGGTGAACCCTCTCGTTCTTGAGTGTGGCATTGAAGGACTCCGCCCACGCATTGTCCCAGCACACCCCGGTCCTGCCCACCGACAGGCGAATACCATGGGCGCCCAGGTGCTCAGCGAATTTCTCGGAGGTGTACTGCGACCCCCGGTCGGAGTGGAAGATCGTTGTCCCTCTGACCGGCGGGCAATTGCGCACCGCCATATCAATAGCCTCACACGCCAGACTGGTGCGCATGCGGTTCAGCCATGGCGTAGCCCACGACTTTCTTCGTGGCGCAGTCCAGAACAGTGGCCAAATAGACGAATCCCACCCAGGTGCGGACAGTGGGTGATGTCCCCGACCCACTTGGTCCCTGGCGCAGTGGCGGTGAAGTCCCGCTCCACCAGATCCGGGCGCCCCTCCAGGTCGGCCGCCGGGATGGTGGTGCGCGCCCTTCGGCGAGGTTGCGCGGCCACCAGACCGGCCTGGCGCATGAGGCAGCGCACAGTGTCATGGTGCACCACCACGCCCCGGCGCCCCAGACGGGCGGTAATACGCCGGTACCCGTAGGTGCCGTCCGAGGCCTCGAACTCGGCCTCAATCAGTGCGACTAATTCCTGCCGCCTGATATCCCTGCGGGACTGTGGTCTATCCCGCCAGGAGTAGTATCCCGATCGGGACACTCTCGACCAGCGGCACATCGAGGCGATCGGGTAGTTGCCTTCTTCGCGGTTGATGAGCTCGTAGCGCTGGCTCACTGGTCGTTCTTCGCGAAGAAGGCGGCCGGTCGGGTAGCCCGGGGGAATCTCACCCCCGGGCTCCCACGGAACCGTGCGTAACAGTCTCCCGTTACACGGCTCTTGTCATTTTCTGGTCACCAAAAGGAGTGAACCCAGACCCAGTGCGCCATGAGGTAAGGAAACTGTTTGGTGACCCTCCTCCAGGCCGCCTTGGCCTTCTTGAAAGTCCGCAACCGTTTGTACTTCTTGCGCAGCCAGCGCACCAAGTAGGCGTTGATGCGCTTGAGGAGTGGATACATCGCGGTGCGATAGAACGCGCCGTAGTACTGCATCCACCCACGCACGATCGGGTTGATCCTGCGTGCCAGGTCGGCCAGAGTGTGACCGGTGCGCAGGTGCAACCTCCAAGACCGCACCTGAGCACCCAGCCGCTTGCAGGCGCTAGGGCTGATCGCGGGCAGGAACGAGGTGAACATTCTGCCCTGCCGATCGACCGCACTTCGGGCTCGGAAGGTGTAGCCCAGAAAATCGAACGACGTCACGGGATGCTTCTCCCGCCGTTTCGTCGTTGGGCAGTACACGTTCCGGGTCTTGTCCGGGTGCAGCCGCAGCCCGACCTGCGCCAACCTGTCGGCCAGCGCCTGGCGCACCTGATGGGCCTGACGCTGGGTGAGGCAGTGCACCACCGCGTCATCGACATACCGCTCGAACGGCACGGATGGAAAGCTGCGCTCCATCCAGGCATCGAACGCGTAGTGCAAAAACAGGTTCGCCAGAACCGGACTGACCGCCGAGCCCTGCGGGGTACCCCGCCGGCGCGCAGCAAGGGTGCCGTCGGCCAACTGCAACGGTGCGGTCAACCACCGCGCCACATACAGCCTCACCCACGGCTCGCACGCGTGCTTGGCCACAGCCTTGAGCATCAACTCGTGGTCGACCTCGTCGAAGAACTTCGCGATGTCCACCTCCACCACCCAGGCTCGCTGCCAGCAGCGCTTCCGGCACTGCGCCACAGCATCCAGAGCCGATCGTCCCGGACGGTAGCCGTAGGAGTCCGGATGAAAGATCTGCTCGACCCTTGCCTCCAGCCTCCTGGCAACCACCGTCTGGGCAACCCTGTCCGCTACCGTGGGGACTGCCAGCACTCGCACACCACCGTTGGGCTTGGGTATCTCCACAGCCCGTACCGGCGGCGGGAAATAACTCCCCGAGGACATCCGGTTCCAGATCTTGTACAGATTGTCCCGCAGATCCTTCTCGAAATCCTCCACCGAGCAGTTATCCACCCCCGGTGCGCCCCTGTTCGCCTTCACTCTCAGATACGCTTCCCACACCTCCTGTTTCGGAATGTCAAACGGTTTCCTTGATGGCGACTGCAGTCCGCTCATCCGATTCCTCCCAGAGTCTCCTGGTTGATCGACCCGCGATCCACAAAATGACCCAGCCCCTTCGCTCCGCCCCCATTACAAGGACATCCTCACTACTACGAGCCAGTCCGCCAGCATGCCCAGCAACGGTACTCCGTCTCTTGCGGTTCATCCGCTCCAAGACTCTCCCTATCACCACCCCAACTGGGGCGCCTGTATCCAGGCATGCCTTCCCACGTTCCACGCAAGAGCCGCAGATCAGGCTCACGCCGCCTCCATGCCGGGCACCGCCTGGCCAGCAATACGGGCCCTCCGCCAGACTCATCCCAGGCCAAAAAGTAACACCCGGTTCTGATGCCACCTATTCAATAACGACACGTCAACAGCGGTTCGCTCGCGCTCGTCTTCCTGATCCCCACCTGACGCCTACACCCGGCGCCTTTTCCACATCGCTCACCACGCTCCCGTCACCAGTCGCGCAGCATGCGGCGGTTTGAAGCCTCCGCCCGCACAGCGGCTCCGAAGGGCCAGACCCCTTCATCTCTCACGCAGCCTCAAGCACAGCACCGCATCACCTACACACGCATGCAGCACCCCACCCTTCGTGGCACACCTTTTTTCAAGAACTCGTTCTCCTGACGCAGCTCGCGGACCTCGCGCCGAAGCCGAGTGATCTCAGCCGCCTCCGCGGCTGCCTCCTTCTCCTGATCCGTGGCGTGCTCCTTCCTGTGCTTAGCGACCTAGTTGCCCACCGTCTGAGCCACCAGACCATAGGAGGCCGCCACCGACGCTATCGACCGCTCCTTGTCGATCACCTCGCGCACCACTTGTTCCTTGAACTCCTCAGAGTACTTCGCCCTTGACATGGCTCCATCCTATCGAATCAAAGGAAGACGAAAATCCTCCCCTGTCCGAAAAACACCACTCACCCCAAACCCGTCTGGACGACCGATTACACAGCTTCAACACCTTTACTCTTGGGAACCACAAGTATGTAATAGACACTCATTCCATGCACCCCTATCTATGCAGAGAGCGGTAAGAAGAAAATACTGATCCGCTGCCCAACTCCCAAAAAATTGACGTTGAAGAGCGCCACATCCGACAGGAAAACGCACCGCGAAGTCTCCGTCTAGGTCAATAGTCACCTCAATATCCCTGAATCGCAGCCGACTTTTCTCAAGTGAAAACCATGCTTTATATGCAGACTCTTTTATACTAAAAAGTAGGCTATCTACGAAAACTCTATCAGTTAAAACACTCAACTTGGCTGTCATCGCTAGTTCTCTTGCCGACGCTATCCTATTTAGAACTCCAGCCTTCAATGGCCGATTTATTTCAGCATCTATCCCGATGGTCGAGACTTCCCGGCGCAGTGCCACGGCTGCAGCATGGTAACCGTTTCTGTGAGTCATAGGGTGTTATTCATGTGGGGGTTACCAGCCTGTTCTGTAGAGTTCGAGTTTGGTGATCAGGGTGATGATGCTGGGGAGCTCTGCCAGGCGGTGGCGGTAGCCGGTGGATAGGATCTTCCATTTCTTCAGCGTCGCGATGGTGTGCTCGATGGCGGCGCGCGTGGATGACACGGCTCTGTTGAAGTCTTTCTCCCATTCCAGACGATCTCTTCCCGGCGTCTTCTTGATGGGGGTCAGTGCGCCATGAGCGGTGTATGCGGTATCGGCGATCCAATCGGCGCCGGTGAGGATCGTGTCCCAGCCGCACAGGCTCAAGGCGGCGCTGTCGTGACGTGAGCCGGGCACCGGGTCCGAGACCGCCACCAGGGTGGCGTCGGTGGTGGCGGCGACCTGGACATTCAGGCACTGGGCATGGTGCTTGCCCGAGTAGTTGGCCTTCTCGACCTGCCTGCCGGCTGCGGGCCTGTTACCAGTGGGGATCGGCGTGCCATCAACGAGCAGCAGGCTGCCCTGAGCCACTGCCTGGGACAGAGAGATCCCACTCATGGCCAGCACATGGGTCAGCAAGGGGACCATGCGCCTCCAGATCCTGGAGACGGTGGGCTGGGAGACGCCGCACATGTCGGCGGCCAGGGCCTGGGAGATGTTATGGCGCGCCAGAATCAAGGTCAACTCCACCTGCTGCCTGAGCCCCAGGCGGTAGCCCAATAGACTCTGGCCCCGAGATTCGAGCACCTCTTCGATGCGCCCGACAAGCTCATCGATATCCTCATCGCACAGCCCCGTGGTAGACTCGTAATGCATCGGCCGCCTCCCCAAGAGAATCGAGTGTGGTAACCCAATTCTCTCCCGAGACGGCCGATGCACCAACTAACGACACGAACAAACCCCCATGAATAACACCCATACTTCCTACAATCCCGCAAGGCCACACAGGTTCGCCATTTCCACATGGCACCATTGACGCACGATCGAAGCCAAGCTTCGCCAGAGCGATCTCTGCACAAGCTCTCACTGAAGTAAATTCCCTAATTCTTTTTTTGTGTGCAGTTCTCATGTAGGAAATCTCTTCAGGATAGAGCTGAGCGTAAAGGCTTCCACGAGCCTCTGCGACAGACACCTGAGGAAGCACTAAGGACCCCATTGACGCCCTCACTGTGTAGGTTTGTCTATCATGCATAATGTTTATCCCTTCACCAGTTCTTTTATACTAGAAAGGAAGTCATACGAGCCGAAAAAGAACCAAGCTTTTACATGTCGGTTTTCTACTCAGCATTACTTCACAACTACGCAGGTAACTTGTGGTGAACAGTTCGCTCTATAACCAGTCAGCATGTCGAAGCGTAAAGTGCCCCATGATGAACGGATGCACAAAGAGAAACGTGCTGAATGCAGGCGCCTTGTAGGTGGAACGGTCACGCAGAACCAGATGCGTCCCCAGCTTCCTGGACCCAGACTCGCCGATTTAATAAGGAAACACAGAAAACTAACTCTGCATCGCTAAGAATAATTCTTATGATCTCACAGTTTGTTAGGACGCCTGTATCCGCGAACATAGTGGCCGCACCAAGACACTGTGTCGTTGCTAAAACTGCTTGTCAGCTAACATACACACAAGTCCACCGAACTCCGTTCATCGCTACCACTAGAACTTTCTAAGGGCCATCATGTCAAGCCCGACGCATATCGCATACCCTGTCCATCAACCGCCGGTTCTTAGACAGTTTTCTCCACTCTCAAGACTGCGGCTAACAAACTACCTACTGGGAACTACCAACACGCAGCAAACCAGAGGGGTTTACTCGTTGCGAAGCATCTCTGCAACTTCGAAGGCCATCTCAAGCGATTGTTCATGATTGAGCCTGGGGTCGACGAGCGTCTCATAACGCTCACTCAGATTAGCTTCGCCGATCTGAGCGCCTCCGCCGAGTACTTCAGTCACGTCATTACCAGTAAGCTCGATATGAATGCCGCCAGGAATCGTGCCTAGCGCTTTGTGAACCTCAAAGAAACCTCGGACTTCGTCTATGATCGCATCGAAGCGACGTGTCTTGTAATTACCCCTGGACACGATCGTGTTGCCATGCATCGGGTCAGCTATCCAGGTAACGGGACGGCCGTCAACACTTGCAGCTTCTATCAGCCTAGGTAGAACGTCACGAATACGGTTCGAACCCATCCGAGTTATGAAGGTAAGACGACCCGGATCACCCGCCGGGTTGAGCCGCTCAATCAGCGACGAAACTTCGAGAGGACTAGTGGCAGGCCCAATCTTAACAGCCACTGGGTTGACAACGCTAGAAAGAAAAGATACATGGGCGTGTTCAGGGCTACGGGTCCGCTCACCGATCCACAGCAGATGTCCGCTAGCACAGTAGCGTTGTCCCGACAGGAAGTCATTACGAACCATAGAATCTTCATACTCCAACTGCAAAGCCTCATGGGAAGCGTACAGGTGCACCTGACGTAGCGTATCAAAATCGACTCCTGCAGCTTCCATGAACCGCATCGCGCGATCGATTTCGTCTGCGAAGTCCTCAAAGCGCATGTATGCTGGATTACTTGTGAATCCCTGATTCCAAGAATGCACTCTACGTAAGTCTGCATATCCGCCTGTCGTAAAAGCACGTATAATGTTTAATGTAGTTCCAGCCCGTAGATAGGCTTCCAACATACGGGAAGGATCGGGCGTACGAGCCTCGCTTGTGAAATCGTACCCATTTATGGAATCACCGCGATAGACAGGAAGACTAACACCATCACGAGTCTCGACATCAATGCTACGAGGCTTAGCATACTGACCTGCGATACGGCCAATCTTCACAACAGGCATGGAAGCACCATAAGTCAGAACGGCAGCCATTTGAAGAATAGTCTGGACCTTACGCCGTATACTTTCAACGCTATCGTAGAAGGACTCGGCACAGTCGCCGCCCATAAGGACAAAACTACGTCCACGCCCTGCCTCAGCCATGCATTTACGAAGAGAATCGACTTCTCCACCAAATACGAGTGGTGGTCGCGACCGCAAATCGGTCAAGACTGCCTTTAACGCATCTGTGTCAGGGTAAATAGGCTGTTGAGCGGCCGGCAGCTCCCTCCAAAATGATGGGTATTCTGCACGTTTATTATCAACCAAGGGGCCTCCATATATCTCGAAGAAGATGTCCGCGGACAACGGATGTAGCAAAGGAAAACAACCGAAGTCACAACTAAATCTTGTCCGCAAGCTCCCACAGGAGCGAATTTAACCACGATACATCAATTGAACAAGATAGAGAGCTCTTGACATTCTCAGTCACATCACTATCGCAATCAAAAAAACTCCATTCGGTGACATACCTAACACCAGAGAAAGCATTCAAAAATAAAACCTCCGTACCTAATAACTCCTCTATAGAGAAGCCTTCGGATTCTATCTCCACTCGAAATCCACTATCGGAAACGATATCCGCAACTTGTTCGACTGTGACGGAGCGCATAGCTCTAGGATGATGTCCTATGGTCACCACCGAGCCAGCTACAAGAAGCAGACTCGAAAATATGCCTTCGATGACGAACCCGTGCTTGTCAACTAAGAGGCCCTCATCGCATCCACGCTTATGTGATATCGTCATTCTAGAGCGTAACCAGGCTAAGTCAGGCCCCTTGACCAGCGGCGCAACACGTTCGTCACAATGTCCACACGCATCAACGATAATGCTACTAGAAAAAGGCCTATCGGGGCGCATATCAAGCTCAATAGCGCTGTCCGAACAATAGACGATAGGGTTGCAGCTGCGTACGCCTTGACGTTCGAGGACCTCCCACTTGGCCTTAAGCATGTTTCGAAACTTGTTCGAGCGATAACCATTAAGCCCCAAGCGTCTTAGATGACCATCAAAATTGCGCACACGCCCCTCAACCATGCGAAAGGAGGTTACCTTCAACACTGTGACTCCCGAAACGTTGCCATCGCCTAAAGCTCACAAACCAGCCTTCTATTATGCCTTTGCGGCGGCAATCCGAACAGCAGGTCGAACACGCATTGGCGAACTTCCTCGAGTTGGCTTACCTAGCCGCTGCCGAACCTGGCCGTGGAGAACCGTGCCAGATGCGACCTTTCCGTCAACAAGACCCTCACCAACGAACAGAGTGCTTGTCCAGCGGGCACGCAATTCAGAATCCGGAGAAACCAAGTTTTGCAACACGAGCGAGCACCAAAGCTGGCGAGTCATCAACCTACGAGTATCCACTCCATCAATGGAGTACACTCCCTGGTGAGCAGACACCACGTCGTTGTAACTTCCCATGGCGAGCCCAGCGTCGGAAACAACCGTCGCAAAAAGTGTCCACGGTGAATCCAGGTCAGCATTGTTCACTCCTTCTCCGAGACGCTCATCTACGAAGTCAGGTACGACAATCTCAGTCTGATCACTTCGCACATACTCTTGCAACTTGGGCCGTACATCAAAAAGATTTGGCGAAGTTACCAACAATGCGCCATAATGTACGGAGTCCGCGAACTTACATTCAGCGAAGTTAGCAGACATCAACTTGCACACACGATCGAGCTTGCTCCAGGTATCCTGTCTAAAGGCTCCGGCGAGGTAATCCTCAGTCGGTTGCGGTACACCAGCCTCAGCGAGTGCCTCCAGCACGGAATCATTAGTGTTCCAGCCACTAGCAACTAGGCTCTTGAGGTAGCAATTGTCAGACATGTCTACTCTCCTTGATGTCGCTTCACAGTGCGGTAAATGCCGTATGCGGCCGACCAGGCTGCATTGTCGATTATAAGAACACTCTCACCAGTGCCTTGGCCTTCAACAACATCTCTCGATACTCTTCGTCCGGATCAGAGTCAAGAACAATCGCACCTCCAGATCCTATCCCGATCTCATCATCGTAGGCGACTGCCGTTCTAATAACAACGTTCAGGTCTGCCGCCCCATCGTACGAGAGGTAACCTATGCTACCAGAGTAAATCCCCCGAGCAGAAGTCTCTAGGCGATCAATAATGTCTGTTGTTCGCACCTTTGGTGCCCCTGTCATCGAGCCAGGCGGAAAACTTGCCTGGATGGCGTCGATCGTGTCGCGATCGTCACGAATATCTCCGCGAATAGTAGACACCAACTGATGGACTGTCTCGTACGACTCGACCATCATATAGTCGGGAACCGTAACCGAGCCAGGTTTACACACGCGACCCAGATCGTTACGCACCAAATCGACGATCATAAGATTCTCGGCAACAGTCTTTCTATCCGCTGCCAACGCTTCTCTTCGCTTAGAGTCGGTAGCTGGGTCAAGGCTACGAGGAGCTGTTCCTTTAATGGGACGACTTCTAACCACGCCGTCGGAACTCACGGTTAGAAAACACTCAGGCGAGCTGCAGTAAACCGTAAGCCCGCCGAGTTTAAGGAACGCTGCATACGGAGCTGGGTTCGAGGCGCGGAGCTCAAAGTACTTCCGCAAACTCGCATCATCATCATAGCCTGCATGAAGAATATTAGTCAGGCATACTTCATAGGTGTTCCCCTTGTGGAGTTCAGACTTAATCTTTGAGATTTGCTCGACATAGTCATCTCTTGACCGTGCTAGCTTGCGAACAAAATTGTCATCGGGAAGCTCGGAAGAACATGAAACGGTCGTGCTTCCGCTCTCAGACGCAGTGTTGTCTTTCCCGAGCCTACTGCTCCACTCCTGAAAGCTGTCACGCAGTTGCTCAGGCCAACTTGCTCCGTCTGCGCTGTCGCCGATCTCGACAGCGTAGGCACGGTCTTCGACGTGATCCAACACCACATAATTAAGGCTCTTCACCCAGATAGAATCCGGAGTCGATGCTGAGTGAAATGCATTAAGGCCACACTTGGCCTTCATCTCATAACCGAAATACCCCACGTAGCCACCTTTGAATGTTCCGGGAATAGCACTCATGTTGCTAATCTTCGGCTGCCGCAACTTGCTCTTTAAATAACCAAATACATCAGTATGCAGCCTCTCTCTCACCAATCCGTCGCGCTCGATCGTCAGTACATCGGCTTCAGCAGAATCATAACGAACTAGGTCGTTTCTCAAGACTCCTGCAGGCACAAAATATGAGTATTTGGCGTTCGCATTCGAAACGCGGGCACAATCTAGCCAAACCCAATTTCCATACATACAGTCAAAGAACTCCGCCAGCTTAACGCCATCCGCGTTGCTAGAGAGCTGTAATACGTTAGCGTAGCGAACTAACTCATCGTCACGAAATTTACTATCCACCTTCCCATGATCAACGAGCCAATCCAGCGCCAGATTTAAAAAATTAGCAATAATCTGTTCGCCATAGGTCGTTGCAACAGACTCAGGATGAAACTGAACCCCCCAGTGAGGACGCCGACGGTGTCGCAGGCCCATCACCAGTCCATCGCTTTCAGACCGTGCTATCACCTTCATGTCATCGGAGACCGGTTCGCTAACTGACAAAGAGTGGTATCTAACAGCCGAAAAACGACGCGGTACACCCGCGAAGAGCGGGTCACCATAGTGCACCATACCTCCTACAAACCCATGGAGCGGCTCAGGAGCCTCTACGACCCTTCCCTGCGCAGCGACAGCGAGTCCCTGATGGCCAAGGCATACTCCGAGCACTGGGAGCTCGGGAAGGCTGTACACAGTGGACGCATAACCAAAATCTCCAAGGTTAGCAGGATTGCCAGGACCTGGCGACACGACCACCGCATGAAACATGCTAAAATTCATGACTCTCAGACTGTCATCATCGTTTTTAAGCACCTGCACATCTCCAAAACGTGCAAGAACCTGGTACAGATTGTAGGTGTAGGAATCATAATTGTCGATGAGAAGAATCTTCATTGTGCTGCTCCGATTCATGGTTGTTGCTGAACTATAGTACTACTCTCTATCCGCATCCTCCAGCATGCCCTTCAGCAGATACGTCGTGAGAAGTCGGTTCAGTTGATCTGTCACCAAGCGATCGTGGCTGGGCCTCCTGACACCGTTCTCTGTAGCACGCCTCAGCGTCATCCAGCCTGTCATAGCCCCAAAAAGGTTCGCGTCCGACCTTGAATAATGGAACTCCAAACACACCGTCTTTGTCCATCCGTGTCGCAACCATGTCGAGCACATTGTGCCGAGTACTATCCGTAGCTCTAGGGTGCGATCCAACGCTCTCCAGCACGCTCATCAACTCCGATTCACTACCCACGTCGAGACCCTTAGTCCACCTTGCCCGACTGATGGCCATAACCAGACGCTTGCCCATCTTCTGATCTTCATCAAGCACCTGTTGGCAAAGCACCGTGCTTATCTCCCAATTGACTGCTGTGTCGATCGGCCATGTAATTCGCTCGATGCCGTGCTTCAAAGCAAGCCGACGAACATCCCTAAGAATATAGAGGTGCTTAGCCTTGCTCATAGGTGTATAGTGAAATCTGACACCGTCCGCTTCAAGGCGCTCTTGAGTGCCCTTCTGAGGCTCAAAGAACATTCTCATTGTAGACACGTCGAGCAGCCTGCTGCATCCGTCTTGTGCAGCACGCTCTAACGCAAGCCAAGAATATGGGCTTCGTATTGAAGCGTACCAAACGACATCTTTCTCAATCATACCAACATTCCTCCGTCTACATAGATGGTCTGCCGAGTAATGTAGCTGCTTGCCGAACTTCCTAAAAACAACACCGCCTTCGCTATGTCCTCAGGCTGTCCGAATCTTCTAAGCGGAACTCGATCAAGAAAGCTGGCTTTCTTGTGTTCCACCAGTTCTTCTGTCATGTCAGTAACAATAAACCCAGGCGCAACAACGTTAACCCTAATCTGCCATCTAGCTAGCTCCACAGCAGCTGACTTACAGAGCCCGATCAGACCTGCCTTCGACGCGCTGTAGTTGGCCTGACCGATGTTGCCATCCCGACCAACTATGGACCCTACTAGGACGATAGACCCGCTTTTCGACCGCATCATCTGCGTACTACTTGCGCGACACAAATTGAACGCACCCGTCAGATTGGTTTGTACCACGCTTTCCCACAGCTCGGGAGACATGGCTGGAAGGAGCGCATCGCCTACAATGCCTGCCGAGTGTACCGCTAGATCCAACCGACCGTACCTATGCGCGACCTCGTCGACGAATGCCTTCACCTTGTCCGCGTTCCTGACATCTACCTGGCGACTAATCCAACTGTCGCCGCCAATCTCTTGCAGAGTAGAATCAGCACTTGCAGTGTCGGACTGGTAGCAAAATCCGCCGCTATATCCGACATTAGACAAATGACGAACAATAGCGCGCCCGATTCCTCTCGAGCCACCGGTGACAACCGCTACAGGCCCTTGGCTTTCTGCTTGCTTCATATTACCCTCCGATGCTATCTATGGCAATCAACATCCGGGACACCTTCACACACTTTCTGCTGTTGGAAAATACATCTACGTCGGTGATAACCGCCCTCCCAATATGGCGAGTTGACCGAAATCGAAACTCGACAACTGACTGTTCGGGAATCTCTGACAGAATATCTATGCGCTCAATCCCTGCGAGCAATCCAAAGCTGAAAGGCTGATCAGAAAGGACCAGGATAGCACTCTGAGCTGCCGATTCGAGGAGGAGGGGCACGGGCACGGCGTGATGTGAGTTCTCGCGACTACATTGACCGAAACGATAGCTCACGGTGTAAGGATCCGAATCGCTGGGAGCGTTCTCTACAAACAGCATTGGATGCCTATGTCTCACCTTACTGACCAATTCCTTATCCAGGTTCTCCTCATGTGCGGACACCATGGATAGGTCCACCCGATCGTATCCTTCAGGACGATACGTGCTGCCAAGCGTTATATCTGCGCTTGCGGCAATGTTCCCATCCAGCAATGCTTCACAATGTGTCCAGCCGCCCGCATTGTCGTCGACAACGACCACAAAACTGTCTCCTGGAGATATTCTTCTCCTAAATCTGATTCTTCGACAGCTTGTAGCTCCTGCTTCCGCAGCGCCATGTCTACATGCGTCTAGGAAGGTGGCAAGAATAAAGTTTCCAGGCACAATAGGATTGCCAGGGTAGTGGCCTCGAAACAGCTCGTGGGATGGACTAAATTGCGCTCTGTAGCGCTTTGATCTCCCTGTCCGTTCTTCCGACGCAATATTAGCAGCTACAATTGACATTGTTAAGTCCTCCTTTCGCTTGCTTGCTTCATGTCCTGCGCTGCAGCTCTTGTCATACGGCTATGATCGACGTCAGGCGGGAGACACCAGCGCAGCCGTCACGGTCTGATGCAGTTCGTCGGTAGTGATTATAAGCCATGGTTCGTCCGCGGCCAGATTGTCTAGCGCCAAAGACAGCGCCAAGCCGCCACCCCAAGCGCCTAAGCTGCACCCCTCCCAGCCTAGCTTAACGGTCCGTTTCGAGCCGAACTCGACTCCGACGTGACCAAGGACGGCATCACACAACTCCGATTCACCAACCGCAGTCACCACTGCGGGTTCGCCAACCGACGTCTGAGACAAAGAGATGTCCCTAAACCAACGCTCTACCGAATACTGCAAGTCAGACAGGCGAGCCGCTTGCACGGGACGCCAAAGACGCAACTCGGCCTGTGGCCGCGATTGATCAAAAACATTCGGCTTATGGGTAACCAAGAAACTAGCGGCGCCCTCAATAATTTCTGTGTGCTGTTCTCTTGCGGCGGACTCTATCGTATCACGCTCAGGAGACGATTCCTCAGAAACTCCGACAACAAGACCAGAAGCCTGACCGGAGCGCATCAGCCGCTGCCCGTAGGTTGCTGCTACGAAAAGTGATCCAGCACCTCCGGCAATAGTCGCATTGGGTCCCTTCAAGCCGTTCCAGATCGCTGCCTGAGCTGCAGCAAAGTTCATCACTGTGTTTGGAAATTTTGCAGGATTAACAAGATAGGGGCGGGACTCAGTAAAACTGTCTTGAGTAAAGTTCACGGTACTCGAGATTGAACCGAACGAAGTCCCGACAATCACTCCCAGCTGATCTTTAGGAACAACTCCTGTCTTCCAATCACTGCCAAGACGTTTCACCGAACTCAGCAGGAGTGCGCTACTCCTATCTAGATTACGGATGCTTCGCTCATTCAGCTCGCCATGCGCATCGAACAACGTATGTTGTTTTGCGCTGCGCAACCCGCTACTATCTAGCTTCCGCAAGCTACTGAGAGAGCACTCCAACCTAGACACCACACTGCTGTTCCAGACATAGAGCGGCTCGGACGACGATAAACTCATGACACCTTCCGATCTCATTCTGCTGATTGCCGATCAAGTTTCACACGACGTAGCAAAACAACAGCGTTGTTTCCTCCGAAGGCCAATCCATCGTTCATTACCACGTCTAGACGTGCCTGCCTTGCCCTATTTGGTACACAATCAACAGGACATTCAGGATCAGGCGTCTCGAAGTTGATGGTTGGGGGAATCACCTGGTTTTCCATCGCAAGCAAGCAGCCGATGACAGCCAAGGCGCTTGATGCGCCCATTGTGTGTCCGAGCATCGATTTCATAGAAATGACGGGAGGTAAGTGCCCATTAAACACGCTCATGAGTGCGTTGCACTCACTGACATCATTGGACCGTGTTCCAGTTCCATGAGCCGAAATGAGATCAACCTCCTCTGCCTGAATATCAGCAAGCTGCAAAGCCTTGTTCATGCATGCCTTCACCCCTTCCACGTCGGGAGCCACAGGATGCTTAGCGTCGCAGTTGATCGCATACCCCGCGACTTCTGCGTAGATGTGAGCCCCTCTTGCAACCGCATGCTCAAGAGATTCAAGCACCATCATTCCAGCGCCTTCGGCTGTAAGGATTCCTCTCCTGTTAAGATCGAACGGCTGGCAACGTTCGGGAGCGACAGTTCCAAGGCGATAGAATCCTGTAAAAGTCTTCCTACATAGTGCGTCGGCACCGCCAACAATCGCAAGCTCGACATCGCCAGAACGTATAGCGTCATATCCTGCGCCCACAGCGTAGTTTCCGGCGCTACATGCGGTAGCTATTGTCATGTACTCGACATCCTTTAAGCCGAGACTACTTACGACACTTCTCGAAAGATTCAGAGGAAATGACTGAATTGCCTCCATGCATGACGGCTTCGTTTCAGACAAAAGACGTTCGGATATCGCATCAAGGCACTGCGATTCTCCATCTGTAGTGCCAACATAGACTGCCGTCGCCGCTCTACTCAACCGATCCGAAGAAAGCTGCGCGTCTTCCACTGCGAGTAGGGCGGCGGTCACGGCGAACTGTGATGCGCGTTCCAATTGCGGATCTCGTGGCAGATTGGCTACTTCGCAAGCGGTAGTCTGTTCGAATCCATCTGTAGAGAATGCACTAATTTCTGAGGCACCGCTGGACCCGCTGATTAGCGCATCAGCATACTCATCCTTGCCAGTCCCGATCGGAGAAACGGGACCTATTCCGGTTACTACAACTCTCGTTTTCGAATTCATCTTGGCCTTTCCTTGGTTTCGGCGGCGTCGCGAGCCAGATGGACCGCCTAACTAAAGGTAGTGTTCGGACTGTGTATTCTAAATGATTGCGAAGAGGCCTCCTGTCAAAGAACCTTTCTCTGTGCCCATCTACTCCGGATCGGAATTACGACACACAGCCCCAGTTCTACACAGTCCCTAGGCCTCTCAGTACGCGGTCCAGAGTGAGCATCATGAAGTGTGCCGACAGATCCATAGACTGTCATCGGCCGATATAGAGGTGCACGGCATGGGATGTAATAGGACCGTCGCACTCCAAAACTTCACCTGCTCTGCTCACCTTTCACACCGCTGTAGTGTGTGCTACCTCCTGGCTCGAGTATTATTTCAACTCAAGCCAAAGATCGTGTGCAGTCAGCCATGCTTATCTACGATAGCATAAATACTGTTCATACACGTCATCTCGGCGAGCAGGCTGTTGTCAAGGTTCAGGTTGTAATCTCGATCCAGGAGTGCAAGAATCTCAAGTGCCAACATCGAATCGGCTCCGAGATCTTCAAATAGTGTGTCGTCAGCTACCTTAACAGGGTCGACTTCTAGAATGTCGCACACCTTGTCGTGGAGTTCGGCGCGCTGGCTGCTGTCTAGCTTGGTCATGACTTACAGTCCTCTCTCTGTCGGTGATTGCCTCTTTCGAAGGCGCATGATCGGATGAATCTTATTCTTCGTTAGCGGTCTACTCCTCCTTTGTGCGATGCGTCTGCACTTGGAAATGTTCTTTCTCTTAAAAATGCTGTCCCTAGCGCCTTCTATCACTCAGTCGGGGTGCTTCTTCAACTAGAAGCCTGGCCGAAAATTGGCTTCAGATAGTCAGCTAGTGTCTCAGGATCACCAAGGGGCAAAACTGCCCCAACATACTGGTCTGGCCTCACTACGACAATGGCCCCCTCGTCCGAAACGCAAGCCTCGCTAAACACATCAAAACTTGTTGAGCAAGCGTACACCTTATTGAGATTGGACAGACGATACTTGCCAACACGAGGCTTAAATACTTGAGGAACGTCCGGCAAGTTCAGTTCACGATGATTCTGGGGGTAAACAACGTGCACATCAAAAAGCGCATCATCGTCATAGGACGTCTGTGACTTGTATGTGTTCAAAGGCGACCTTGAAGAAACGCTTAGCCAATCCGCAAATTTACCGAGCCTGTCGTTGTGGCCCCTTCCGTTAGGGCGATCAGCAAACACATACAGACGCCAGCGGCCATCCGCAGTGGCCTGGTGTCCAAGATGAACTGTGTTCATGTCACACACTCTTACTACCTCATGAGACTTGAACCGCTTTCCAATCGGGTACCCTGTTGCGATTGATTGATGCGTTTGGCTGGCCGTCAGCATAGACCGGGAGTACATTGTCATGAATCCTGCGGGAAACTCAGCTGTCTTGACGTAGTACTCTTCGAGTGCCTCAGGAGTGTGCAACTCGTCCACTTTCTTTGCGAAAAGCCCATACCATTCACGATCAAAGTCAATGAGATTCTGCGCAACCTCCATACGTTCGCTGTTGTAGGTGTTTAGGATGCTACTAGACGCAATTCCGGATGCTACATACCCGATTTTCCATCCGATATTGAATCCGTCTTGAAGCGAAACGTTCATTCCCTGCCCCGCTTTTGCTGAGTGCGTGTGACATGCGTCTCCCGCAATGAACACGTTAGGTGTTTTACTCCCTCCGACACAAGCATCAAATGAGTCGGTAATTCGATGCGCCACCTCATAGACGCTGTGCCAGGCCACATGCTTCACGTCAATGGAATAAGGAGCTAGGATCCTATTAATTTTAGCAATGCTCTCGTCAGCGGATGTAGCCCTAATTCTGTCCTGATTTTCTGCGGTGACATCGCCCAAATCAACGTACATCCGGAAAAGATATCCACCCTCTCGTGGAATCAGTAGGAGACTTCCACTGGATTTGGACTGGATGGCACATTTCATCCTGATGTCAGGGAAGTCTGTGTCAGCCAGAGCGGCGAGCACTCCCCAAGCCCTATTGGCCTGATTCCCTTGGAGTTCGCGGCCTATCGATGCCCGCACTGATGAGTGTGCCCCGTCCGCACCTATCAGATATTTGGCATAGACTACCTTTTCAGCTTCGCCGTCTTCAGTTGCGAAATGAGCCCTGATAGGAAAATCAGTTTGTTCTGAATGCTCGAGCCTCAGAAATTTGACTCCGTAGTAAGGAGATGTGGGTCTTGGCGCGTTTTGCATGTATTGTTGGAAGTACGCAAGTACTCTTGGCTGGTTCGAAATAAGATGTGGAAATTCGCTGAGATTTCTTGGATCATCTTCAGTGACCGCGGCGCGCACAATTCTTGTCTCATCGTCAGGGTCCGGCCGCCAGAAATTCATTCCTGTCATCTGATAGGATTCTTGTACAAGTTGATCCGCGAATCCAAACGCTTGAAAGGTCTCTACAGTTCGTTTCTGGATTCCTTCCGCACGCCCATATTTAAGCGGCTCATGGCTTTTCTCTACAACAAGTGTTGAGACCGTAGGGAAGTAGGACAACTGAGCAGCGGCAATCATTCCTGCAGGGCCAGCACCTACAATGATAACGTCCGTCTCTTTTGGCATCTCTCGCATGAGCGGTTCGCTTGGCTGCTGGCACATCCTAGGATCGCTAGCGGAATAATCGTTGTAGTGAAATTCTAGTGCCATTTCTGGTCACTCCTTTCTGAGGTCTATTCGTTACTTATTACGGGCCCGCTGTCTATCCACAGATGCGCATGTGCACTCTCACGCCGGTCATGACTTTTCCGGTGTCAGGAAGCGCTGCGTAGAGACGAATTGTCACCATGTTTTGTTCAACCGATTCCACTTTTCCGGAAACTCGGAATCCCCCTCCTCTTTCGTCGTCCGGTACTACGACTGGGGTTGAAAAGTTCGATACCGAATACTCCATAAACTCCATGGCAGGCCCAAAGTAGTCCGCTATTGCCCGTACAGCTGTAGCGATGTTAAGGGTGCCATGGGATATGACGTTTGTTAGTCCGACTTCTTTAGCAATCTTTTCGTTCCAGTGTGTCCCAGTAAAGTCACCGCATGCTCCACAGTATCTCATCAGGTCGACTCTATGGAGTCGTATCTCCTGCTCCGGAACTTCGTCTCCGACCGATACTTGCACTGCATCATAACTCATTGTCGAACCTCCTGTCATATGATTAGATTTCAATATTTCGAGACAGAATGGTATTGGTTACTTCGGCGACAGGTCTTCCGTCATTGTCGGTAATCTCATGTCGCATTGTGAATTCATCATGAATCGACACTTCTCTAATGTCAGTGATGGTCGTGGTTTGCCACAGTTCGTCCCCAGGAATGATTTGTCGATAGATCTTAACCTTCTGTGCTCGATGCACACAAACTGGCTGCTTTTTCTTCCCAAATTCCGGATCATACAAAGGCCATCCTCCATATCGAAAGAAAAGGCACACCATGAAACTCGGAGGTGCGATTACGTCCTCATATCCTAGATGCTGGGCCGCGGCAGCATCGTAGTAGATGGGGTTTGTTTCTCCGGTTGCAATAGCATAGTCGCGAATTTTTTCGCGGCTCACTTCATATGGGCCATCCGGACCATGTGTGCGCCCCAAAAAGTCCCTATTGAAAACTTTCATCGCTAATTCCCTTCCTGTTTCTGCACCTGCGCGGAACTCGTCTTCCCAACTACCATTGAACCTCCCTCAATCACTCAGGTTGTGACGCATGCGGAGTATTTTCGTTGCTGAGCATATGTAGAACCTCGTCTGACCTCCAATGTCATCGCGGCTGGCCGCTGTTACTACAGACTAAGATTTTCCCTGCACCCAAAGCAAGCGGTGCACGACAGTCGTTATACTTTCGTTATATACCATTATGGTAATTTTGTCTTCCACTTCTCTTTTTGGCGGCATTATGCGGATCACTCAGCTATACCCTATAGTGCAGAACTCAAGTATGATCAACTAGTTGCTTCTTCCTTCATCCTTCCTTTCGCACGTGCCCCTGCCGCCATTTGCGTCATTTCAACAGCCGGCGCAGCGTTGCAAGACTGTTCAACTTCATGGAGGGATGTTTCCCTTCTGGCTTGCGCAGGCTGATTGGGTTGGCGGCTAGGTCGTGTTATGTAAGTCGTTTGAGCCAGTGGTTGATGCTGGCGATGTGGGTGGTGGCCTGGTAGCGCATGGCGAGCTTGTCGTACCTGGTGGCGAAGGCGCGGTGCTGCTTGAGGTGGCCAAAGCAGCGCTCGACGGTGTTGCGGTCCTTGTAGGCGATGGGGTCGAAGGCGGGTGGGCGCCCGCCGCGCGACCCGCGGCGCGCACGGTTGGCGGCCTGATCGGCCTTGACGGGGATCGTGGCCCGGATGTGGTGGGCGACCAGCCAGGCGCGGTTCGCCCGTGATGAGTACGCCTTGTCCGCCAGCACCCTCTCGGGCCTCTTCCTGGGCCTGCCCGGACCCGTCCTGGCCACCCCGATGGCCTCCAGGACTGGGACCATCATCGGGCAGTCGCCGACCTGGCCGGCGGTGAGCAGGCGGGCCAGCACGCCGCACCGGGCGTCCACGGCAGCGTGCACCTTGGTGGACCACCCGCCCCTGGACGCCCCCAGCGCGTGGTCGGCGGGCTCACCGTCCACCCGCAGGGCACTGTCCCTGCGGGCCCCGGCGGCGTGCACGTGGGCCCGGCAGGTGGTGGAGTCCACCGACACCCGCCAGGCGATCTTCCCGGCGGCATCGGCCCTGGCGACCAGGGCCGCCTCGATCCGTTCCCAGGTCCCGTCGGCCTGCCAGGCCCGGTACAGGGCGTAGGCCCTCCACCAGGGCCCGTAGCGGGCGGGCACGTCGCGCCACGGAGCCCCGACCCTGGTGCGCCAGCGCACGGCGTCGATCATGGACCGCAGCCCGTAACGGCGGGGCCTGCCACGAGATGGCGGGGCCGGAAGCAGCGGCTCAAGCAGCTCCCACTGGGCGTCGGTCAGGTCATGGCGGGCACAGGCATCTACACTCACCATCTGAGGCCTCCGGTTTGATCACATGATGACTTGACACCACACGTGATACCCCGGAGGCCTCACCCCACCCATCACGCCACGCCGCAACCACCCCCAACTTTCACAACAGGCCCTAGGATCTCCACTTTTCTGCGGAGTGGCAGAGGGAGCATGGGTGCTGTGGAGCCATCGTGCTGGATCGGTGAGGCTTTGAGGGGATCTGGTGGTGACACTTTGATGGGCTGGAGCCCCTGTCACGCCGACCCCCGACTAGCCCGACTGCCCTGTGCCAGGATGTCAAGGATCAGGCAGTGTCGGTGCGCGAGGCCCTGGGTGTAGTTGGCTGGCACTGAAGCGCCTTGGGTTTCGTTGCGGGCTACTTCCTCAAGGAGGATCGGAACATGCCCCAGAAGTACACCCCGGAGTTCAAGGCCCGGGCCCCCTGGGGCTCATCGAGGAGACAATCCAGTCCGAGCAGTGCTCGGGCTGGGCGGCCTGCACCGCGGTGGGCCAGGCCCCGGGCGGGATTTCGCCCCACACTCTGCGCAACTGGTGGAAGCAGCGCAGCACATGGATCGCGGTGGGGCCCCTGGGCCGGCTACTGAGGAGTCAGTAGGGGCTGCGTCGGTTGCGCAGGGAGGGCCTCGAGCTGCGCCGCGCCAACGAGATCCTGCGGTGGGGTTCGGCGTTTTTCGCAGCAAAGCTCGACCTGCCCACGAGGAGGTGATCCGGTCCTCGAGGAGCATCGTGAGCAGGCCGGGGGTCAGGCCATCTGCCGCACCCTGCGTGCCACAAGAGTGTGGGTTCATCACCTCCCGCGGCTACCGTGCCGCGAAGTCCCCTCCCGCCTCGACCGGCCCTGCGCAATTGAGGCCTTGTTGCCTGAGATCAAGCCGATCCATGCGCAGAACTGACTGGGTCTACGGGGCGGGGAAGATGCGCCAGGCGATGCTCCGCGCTGGCTGGGCGGATCGGCCGATCAGACAGCCCGGCTCATGCGCATCGCCGGGCCACGGGGGGTGCGTCGTGGTCACAGGGCCGGTCACCACCGGCCGGGCCGGTGAGCCCGATACTCGCCCTGACCTGGTCCAGCGGCAGTTCAGCCCAGAGCGTCCTGATCAGCTGTGGGTCGCTGACATCACCTATATCAGGACGCTGTTGCCAGGACGCTGTCGGGGTTGTGCTGCACCGCGTTCATCACCGATGCCTGCTGCTCCCGGCGTATCGTGGGGTGGGCCCTCTCAGGGTCCCTGCACACTGCCGCTGGCGGGGCTGGCCCTGGAGCATGCTCTGGCTTCCACCGGCACCACTGGAAGCCGACAGGGCCTGGTTCATCACAGCGACCGCGGGGCTCAGTACGCCTGTGTGGCGTACTGGGATGCGCTGGTCACCGCTGGGGTGACCGCCTCGCCAGGCTTCCGTGGGCGACTCGCACTCAAGCGCCCTGGCCCAGAACAGTCAACGGACTCTTACAAGACCGAGCTCATCGGCTCCCAGCGCCTCTGGCAGTCCACCCAGGCCGTCGAGCTGGCCACCATGGGCCGGTCCACTGGTGGAACACAGCCCGGTTGCATGAGGCGCTTTGCTACACCACCCCGGCCGAAGTCGAAGCCCAGTACACTCACCAGCAGGACCCAGCGCCCGTTGCGTCCTGACCACGGAACGAAACCCCGGGCGCTTCACGACATCATCACCTAGACCCGGCAATGGAACCGCCACCCCCTGGCAGTGTCAAGGCGTGGGAGCAACGGGGGGTTGATCGTTGAGGAGTCGGGTGAAGGCTTCGGTGGGGGTGAGGTAGCCCAGGCGGCGGCGGGGGCGGTTGTTGATCTCCTCGGCGATGCTGGTCAGGTAGGGCTGGTGGTCGGGGATGGTGGTGCCTTTGGGGAGGTAGGCGCGGATGAGGCGGTTGGTGTTCTCGTTGCTGGGTCGCTGCCAGGGTGAGTGGGGATCGGCGAAGTAGACCGGCATCTGTGTGGCCAGCGTGATCCTGGCGTGCTGGGCCATCTCGCTGCCCCGGTCCCAGGCCAGAGAGGCTCGCATCATCTTTGGTAGCTCGTTGAAGTACTCGATCACCGCCTCGGCGGTGGGCTCGGCGTGCTTGGAGGCCAGGGCCAGTAGCCCGGCCAACCCGCTCACTCGTTCCACCAGGGTCGCGGCGCACGAGGCAACATTCTTCCCGATGATCAGGTCGCCTTCCCAGTGCCCCGCCACCCGGCGCTGATCAGCGTCCTGGCCGCGCCGGCAAGGGCACCATGGCGACGATCGGACCGCCCCGGGAACGGCCGATGCTCCGGGGCCGGCGCCGGGTCCGCTTGGAGGGCAGCATGATCCCGCGCCGGGCCAGCTCGCCGCGCGGCAGGGCGTAGATGTACTGGTAGATCGCCTCACCGGAGATGGTCCGGCCCTTGGCATCGGGAGAGTTCGCCATACGCTCCACCGTCGGGTCTGCCGCCTCCAGACGCAAGCGGCCCGAGATCTGGTTCGGGGTCCATGACGCGGCCAGATCAGCGTCCACCCGCGCTTTGAGCACCGGGTCAGCAGCGACCTTGCGCCGCTGGGGCCGGGCCCGGCGGCGTTGCGCGGCCACGTCCGCGCCAACAGCCTGGTACCCGCGCGTCTTCGTTGAGTTCCGGCGGATCTCCCGTGAGATCACCGACGGGCACCGACCCAGATGCCGGGCGATCCGACGCACCGACCAGCCCGCCTTCGTCCCCGTAGCGATCTCCGAGCGATCACCAAAGGACAGCTTCCTCCGCCCCACCCCAACACCTCCGATCACACCCCCACCAATCAGGAGCGTTGCTTCCACGCTACGACACCACCCCTAACCCTTCGCATGCACCATGACCGCCGACCAGATCGAAGAAATCCTCACCCACTATTACCAATGAATTAACAACTCACGACACTAGGTCTGCAAGATTGGCACTGACAGGAATGACGGAGATCAATACACTTTATGCCAGCATGAGTTAAATAATATTTCTTTTCCACCGTAAGTGCGTCTGCACTTCCAGAAAGGACGACCTGATCGCCGCTATTGTCATTGGCGATTTCAATTACATGACCAGAATCAGATATTACACCACATGTTGATTCGAGCAAGCGTAATGGCGCTCCAACAACCGCCATCATGCTACCTGACGAGGAGCCCAACGACTCCACAAACCTACCTCGCTTGTCTAAGAGCTCTACCCCTTCCCGAAGGACAATGCTCCTGACGCAACAAGAGCTGAATATTCTCCGAGACTGTGTCCCGCAAAGACACAAGGAGTGAAGCCAGCCTTGGCAAGATTCTCCCACATTAGCATGCTGACGACAAATATAGTCGGTAGAGTTACAGATGCACGACAAAACTACTAAGCTGTTCCCTCAGTGCACATCAAAGAAACATCCCAGCCTAGAGTATGCCGCTTGCGACCTCCATTCGTTCCAAATAAAGCTTTGGATCTAACTCAACTATACATCAGCCCATCCCGGGTCTTTGGTTGCCCCGACCGACCGGGGAAAATCACCGCTATATTGGCGCTCAATATACAGCACTCTCCTTGCTTCCTGTGAAACACAAACCCTTACCTTGCTTAACAAGAGATCAAAAAACTCTAGCCGTGGGGCTCTAGCTGTGGGGCTGGAGAGATCAAAGACCGCCTCTCCCCGTTGCCCCTCATGCTTTACGCCCGGTCAATGTAAGGACAAGAGGGATCACAAGGAGTGTCGCCGCTAACCAACCTACATACTGCTCACCAATGCCATCAATGATGAATTTACCTACTGAACTTGCCACAGCAAAACCAACATATACTGCCGACGAAAGCAAGCCTAGCAGAAGCGGAGCAGAGTTTGGGTCAAGCTTCACAATACGTGCTTGCTGAGGGACAGTAAACATGCCCACAAAGAACCCATTAATAGCAAGAACAAGAGGTGTGAGGTGCGCGGCGAACCCAAATTCAGCGGTTGCAAGACTTCCGATAAGTCCAATGATGCAGATTAGAACGCAAATAAGGGGACCGCGAACATCGATGATCTTACCTGCAGTAAAGTTACCGATGAGATTGAACACACCGAATAGAGCAAGAGAAACAATAAGGAGTTTTCCAGACGCGCCAGACACAATCTGTGCATAAGTAAAAAGCTGCATGCTCGCACCAACTACAAGGATAGTTGTTGCGACAACCGCAAGAATGCGTAGGTTGGAAAGTGGGCGTAAACGATCTTTGAGTGAGGCAGCAGGAAGCATAACAGGCTGAACTTTAGAACGAATAAGAACAAGAGAGATAGTACCAAGCACCACTAGCGACCAGAGGGTATAGCGCCAGTTGAGAGCTCCAATCACGAGACCAAGCGGAACTCCGATAGCAGTCGCGGTAGTCAATCCACCCATAACAAGAGCCAGGGCCCGCCCTTGACGCTCCTTCGGGATTGTAGCGATAGTAATCGCAGACGCTGAAGGGGTAATGAAACTTGCACCTGCAGCCGCAACAATGCGAGACAGTAATGCAACAGCGAACGTAGGAGCAATTGCCGTTAAAATATTGCCAACAATGAAGACAGCCAGACCGAAAGTCAATGTAGTATCACGTCGCCACCCAGCGGTCAGTGCACCTAGAACGGGCGCACTAATGGCAAACACTGCACTGAAGACTGTGACCAATTGAGCTGCAGAAGTCGGAGGTACACCAAGATCCTTAGAAATGTTACTCAAGAGTCCGGCGATGATGAAGGTGTCAGTTCCAACGACAAACGTAGCGATCGTTAATGGGATTAACAGTCTGGAAGATGCGGTAGTTGAGTTCATGTCTTCACCGTAACATCCACAGCATGCAGGGTCAACCCTGCCCCACATCGCCGAGACTAGATGACGCGACAACAATTGGACTGTCTGTTGCGACGACGGGAAAAAGTCTGGATCGCTGATCCGAGTCAAGTCTGATCACTGACGCCCTACAACGACCTTAGGCTTGACTTGTTTTTTGGCAGTACCAACAAACATAGCTGCTTTTTTTGAATGCTGAAACGGCCGCTCTGGCCGCCAATTCAAGAGGGCGATGCTGGGCTTGTATCACTACATCATATTTCAACATTCACTGCATAGGTAAATTCAACTGACAGTCGCAATAAGCGAGCGTGAAATTGCGATGAGATCTATCCTATTCATATACACGGTGAGGCTTTCTCGCCAGAGTTAGTTGACAGTGCTGTGAGGTCGTAGCGACAGCGCTTGTTGGAGGAGCAGCAGAGTTGTGTCAGGTGGGTTGTTGGCGATGTCGGATCAGGCTATGGTTGGGCTGAGACTGAGGCAGGGCTGGTCGCTAAGGAGGATCGCTTATAATAATCGGTCGCGATATGTCGGTGGTCTGGTAAGAGACAGCCCGTAACCAGTAGAGCTTGTGGGTCATCAGCCGGTCGGCGCGGATGTGGCCGCACACCAGCGAAGAATGAAACGTTCGGGTTTCGTTCCGAGTTACTTCCTCAAGGTGCATCGGAGCATGTCCCAGTAGTACGGGTGTTATTCATGTGGGTGTTACCAGCCTGTTCTGTAGAGTTCGAGTTTGGTGATCAGGGTGATGATGCTGGGGAGCTCTGCCAGGCGGTGGCGGTAGCCGGTGGATAGGATCTTCCATTTCTTCAGCGTGGCGATGGTGTGCTCGATGGCGGCGCGCGTGGATGACACGGCCCTGTTGAACTCTTTCTCCCATTCCAGGCGTTCCCTGCCCGGTGTCTTCTTGATGGGGGTCAGTGCGCCATGAGCGGTATACGCGGTATCGGCGATCCAATCGGCGCCGGTGAGGATCGTGTCCCAGCCGCACAGGCTCAAGGCGGCGCTGTCGTGGCGTGAGCCGGGCACCGGGTCCGAGACCGCCACCAGAGTGCCGTCAGTGGTGGCGGCGACCTGGACATTCAGGCACTGGGCATGGTGCTTGCCCGAGTAGTTGGCCTTTTCGACCTGCCTGCCGGCAGCGGGCCTGTTGCCGGTGGGGATCGGCGTGCCATCAACGAGCAGCAGGCTGCCCTGGGCCACTGCCTGGGACAGGCAGATCCCGCTCATGGCCAGCACGTGGGTGGCCAGGGGCACCATGCGTCTCCAGATCCTGGAGACGGTGGGCTGGCAGATGCCGCACATGTCGGCGGCCAGGGCCTGGGAGATGTTATGGCGCGCCAGAATCAAGGTCAGCTCCACCTGCTGCCTAAGCCCCAGGCAGTAGCCCAATAGACTCTGGCCCCGAGATTCGAGCACCTCACCGATGCGCCCGACAAGCTCATCAATATCCTCATCGCACAGCCCCGTGGTAGACTCGTAATGCATCGGCCGCCTCCCCAAGAGAATCGAGTGTGGTAACCCAATTCTCTCCCGAGACGGCCGATGCACCAACTAACAACACGAACAAACCCCCATGAATAACACCCTACGCTCCCGAGTTGTAGGGCCTGCTCTCTGCAGCTCGTTGAAGAGAGGATCCAGTCTGAGCAGTGGTCGGGCTGGGTGGACTGCCGGACTGGCGCGCTGCTGTCCCTGGAGCATACGCTGGCCTCCACCTGCACCGCTCGAAGCCAAGCCGACAGGGCCTGATTCCATTACAGCGACTGTGGAGTTCAGTATGTCTCTCCGGCGTACTGGGATGAACTGGCCACCGCCTACCGCCTCGCTAAGCTACCGTGAGCGACTCACATTCATGCGCCCTGGCCCAGACAGCGAACCAGTCAACGGGCTCTACAAGGACCGAGCTCATCGGCTCCCTGCGCCTCTGGAAGCCCACCCAAGCCCTCGAGCTGGCCACCATGGGCCGGGTCCACTGGCGGAACACAGCCCGGTTGCATGAACCGCATCACCACACCACCCCGCCGAAATCGAACAAGCGGGTCAACGCGCCGTCCACCGGCACGCCGGCCCTACTCCCCCTCACTCCTCCTCGCTGTCGCCCTGCCCGTAGTAGCCCTCGTCCCAGGCGTAGATGGTGGGCTCCTCGGGCACCTCAACCCCCAGCACCCCCAGGACGGCCGCGATATCAGGACTGGCACCGCCACCGGTCCCCCGGGCCTGGGCGAGCGCCCGCTCGACGTCGGCGGTGGTGGGGTAGGCGGGATCGGGCAGGCTGACGCGCAGCAGGTTCCTGGCATCGGTGTCCACGACCAGGGAGGTCCAGCCCGCCGCCCAGACGTGGTCGGGGAAGGCCTCGAACAGCGCGGCCCGGCCACCGGCGCGGGTGTCAGCCGGTGCGCTCTCCACTGCTCGCCGCACGGCGCCGTCCTCCACCACGCGCCGCACAGTGCCGTTGCGCTCCAGAGCCGCGGCCAGGCTGACGGCTGGGTCGAGGGCGCTGAACCGCAGGTCGGCAGCGCGCAGGCGCGGATCGTCCCACTCGCAGCCGTAGCGCGAGCGCAGGTGCTCCAGCACCATCAGCTTGGCGCACCACTCCACCAGATGGGCGGCGTGCTGCGGGCCGCGCTCCAGGGCGTCAAGGGCCTCGCCCCACAGGCTCAGGACCTCCTGGGTCTCCTCATCAGCCCCCGTCCCGGCCACGACTCGGATCTCGTCGAGGAAGGCGCGCTGGATCTCCAGGGCCGAGGCGCTCCCTCCCTCCACCAGGCGGCAGCGCGCCTGGAGAGTGGGGTCATGGGAGAAGTCCTTCAGGGCGGCGACCGGGTCGGCCAGCGCCAATCGCTGCGCCAGCGCCCGGGCGCGCTGCGGGTAGCCCTCCACCAGGGACAGCAGGGCCGCCATCGAGCCCATCCGCAGCAGGGTGGTCACGGCCAGCACCGAGGAGTCGGAGGTGATGACGTGCAGGCGCCGCCAGCGCGCCGGGTCCGCATGGGCCTCGTCGCGGGTGTTGACGATGGGACGCTCGCGCGTGGTGTAGAGCGAGATCTCCTGCTCGACGTAGTCGGCGCGCTGGAAGATCTGGAAGCCCGGGGCCTGGCTCTCGGGCCCCAGCCCGATCCGCCCGGACCCGCCGATGACCTGACGGGTGGCGAGGAAGGGGAGCAGGACGGCGGTCAGCAACTCCCAGTCCACCTCCCGGTCCACGGCATAGTTCTCGTGGGCGCCCCAGGCGGAGCCGCGCCCGTCGGTGTTGTTCTTGATGACCTGGATGCGCGAGCCCCGCTCCTGGCTCAGTGCGGCCTCGGCGCGGTGCATGAGCAGGTCGCCGGCCATGTCGTACAGGGCCGCCTGGCGGGGCCCGATGACCTCAGGGGAGGAGTACTCGGGGTGGGTGTGGTCCACATACAGCCGGGCACCGTTGACCGCGTGGCTGGCCGACCCCCGGTAGTAGTGGGACTCAAAGGCATTGACCCGCCTGATCCAGCGGGTGGGCGAGCCGGCCAGACTGGGACGGGCCGAGGCGGATCCGGTCAGGTCAGCGCTGGTCAGGGCGGTCCCCGTCAGGACGGCGCCCGCCTCCTCCTCCGTGCGGGCCTCGGCGGGCAGCTCATGATCGGCCCCGTCCCGGGCGTCGCGGGTGGGGAGCTCCCCGGAGTAGTCGAAGCGGCAGCCCGCGCCCTCCAGAAGGACTCGCCCGGTATCCGCCGGCACATGCTGGGATGCCGGCTGGCCCTGGGCAGCGGCGTGGCGGGCGTAGGCGAACAGGAGCCGGCGGGCGAGGCCGTCGGGGTCGGCGGTCAGGTCGTCGCGATCGACCAGGGCGTACTCGGTCTCCACGCCCATGATCCTGCGTACCGTGATCATCGTTCGTCCTTTCTGGGACCAGTCATGTTCTGGGGGCCGGCCAGCCCGCGAACCACCCGGCAGGGGTGGGCTGACCTCAGAGCGGCCTGTCCGCCCTGGAGGGCAGACCGGTCAGGCATGAGGGCTCAGGTGCACGCCGTCGTGCCAGGACCCGCCAAGCCTACGGAAGACAGGTGGAACCGCGAGAAACCCGCGGAGTGCCCGATCATACACCCATGAACAGGCCGGCCCCGGCCGTCAATCAAGGGGGATGACCTCGACGAACCGGCGGTCCGCCTTGGCCAATGAAGCCGAGATCCGAGCATCGAGCGTGACGATCGCATGATGCGCATGATTGGCGAGCGACAACGCCACGAGCACATTGGCGTCAAGCAGACGCACCGCCCGCTCACTCGTCGCCATCGCGGTACCTCTCGACGAGGTCAAGGGTCACCGTGTGTCCCTCTTGCCCCGATGGAGGAGCGAAGACGGGGACACCGCGTGATCCTCTCACCGCGCTTTCACCCCGGATTCCCCGGGCCGCGTAGTAGGAGACGGCCCTGCCCAGAGAAATGCCCTCCCGCTGAGCGCGTTCGCGCGCCACCGCAAGAACACCATCGTCGATCTCCAAGGTCGTACGCATGACAGCATCATCGCATCACCGCATCATGACGCATGAATAGGCGACCGGACGACGCGTGGGTCGCCCGGTCGCCCTCAGGCGCAGGCCGTTAGAGTCGGGCCGTGCACCATGCCTCGCTCGACGCCCCGCCCTGGCCCGCGCCGTCGGCCCCAGGGCCCCTCAACGCCGTGGTGGAGCTTCCCGGCTCCAAGTCGCTGTCCGCCAGGGCGCTGGTCCTGGCAGCCATCGCGGCCGAGCCGAGCACCATCACCGGCGTGCTGCGCGCGCGCGACACCGAGCTGATGATCGCCGCCCTGACCACGCTCGGCGCGCGCTTCGAGGAGGCCGGCTCCCCCACCCGCCTGCGGGTGACCCCCGCGCCCCTCCCCTTCCCCGTCAGCCGTGCCCCAGCGCAGCCCGGCCAGGCCGCCCGCATCGACTGCGGCCTGGCCGGCACCGTCATGCGCTTCATCCCCCCACTGGCCGCATTGGCCGACGCCCCCGTTCTTCTCGACGGCGATGAGGCCGCCCGCGCCCGCCCCCTGGGCCCCCTGCTCGAGGCCATCACCGCGCTGGGCGCAACCGTCGACTATCAGGGGCGGCCCGGGCACCTGCCCGCCCTCATCACCCCCTCCCCCGCCGAGCAGGCCCGCCCGGGCGAGGCGCACCCGCCCCTGCTCCTGCCCGTCGACTCCTCCGCCTCCTCCCAGTTCCTCTCCGCCCTGCTGCTGGCCGCCCCCCTGCTGCCCGGCGGCGCCGCCATCACCCCCACCGGGCCGGTGCCCTCCCTGCCGCATGTGGCCATGACCGTCGCCTCCCTGCGAGACAGGGGCGTCGTCGTCGACGAGCCGGCCGACCCTCTCCCCGACCTCCCCGACGGCTCGCGCACCTGGACCGTCCACCCCGGCCGCCCCCACGGCGGAGAGATCGCCATCGAGCCGGACCTGTCCAATGCCGGCCCCTTCCTGGCCGCCGCACTCGTGGCCGGCGGCCAGGTCACCGTCCCGCACTGGCCCGCCCCCACCACCCAGGCCGGGGACGCCTGGCGCTGTATCCTGCCGGCCATGGGCGGGGCGCTCGAGGCTCCTCCCGGGCCGCAGGGCGCCGGCACCGCCGTCCGGGCAACCGGCACCGGGCGCCTTCGCGGCATCGACGTCGACCTGTCCCAGGTCGGCGAGCTCGCCCCCACCGTGGCGGCACTAGCCGCACTGGCTGCCCACCAGGGCCATCCCAGCCGCCTGCGCGGCATCGCCCACCTGCGCGGCCATGAGACCGACCGCCTGGCCGCCCTGGCCGCCGAGATCACCCGCCTGGGCGGCTCGGCCCGGGCCGAGCCCGACGCCCTGGTCATCGAGCCCGCCACCCTGCACGGGGCGCTTCTGCGCTCCTACGCCGACCACCGCATGGCCACCTTCGCCGCCATCATCGGCCTGGCCATCGAGGGGGTCGAGCTCGACGACGTCGAGTGCACCTCCAAGACCCTGCCGGGCTTCACCGGCCTGTGGGACAGCATGCTCGCCACAGCCAGGGGGCAGTGATGGCCCGGCGCGACATCGGCACCGACGACCCCCGCGTGCGCGTGCGGCCCTCGAAGGGCTCGCGCCCCCGCACCAAGCTGCGCCCCGCCCACGCCGACGCCATGCCCGGCATGGTCACCCGCATCGACCGCGGCCACTACCGGATCCGCCTGGAGGACCCCGCGCTGACCGACGACGGCGGCGGCGACATCACCGCCATGAAGGCGCGCGAGCTCGGCCGGGGCAAGGTGGTGGTGGGCGACCGGGTGGGCGTCGTCGGCGATGTCAGCGGCCGGGACGGCACCCTGGCCCGGATGGTGCGCATCGAGGAGCGCACCACCCTCCTGCGGCGCAGCGCCGAGGACGCTGAGGCCACCAGGTCCACCGGGTCCGCCGGCGCCGAGCGCCCCATCGTCGCCAACGCCCAGGCCCTGGTCATCGTCACCGCCGTGGCCGACCCCGCCCCGCGGCCCCGCATGATCGACCGCTGCCTGGTGGCCGCCTACGAGGCCGGCATGGAGCCCATCCTCGTGCTCACCAAGTCGGACCTGGCCGACGCCGCCCCCCTGCTGTCCCTTTACCGCCCCCTGGGGGTGCGCGCCTACTCCACCCGCCTGGGGCACTCTCCCCGGCCTGAGCGGGCCGCCCATGACGGGGTGGAGGCCGTGCGCGCGGCCCTGACCGGGCGAACCTCGGTGCTGGTGGGCCATTCCGGGGTCGGCAAGTCCACCCTCATCAACGCCCTGGTGCCCGGGGCCGATCGGGCCACAGGCCGCGTCAACGAGGTCACCGGCCGCGGCCGGCACACCTCCACCAGCCTCCAGGCACTCCAGCTTCCCGACGGCGGCTGGGTCATCGACACCCCCGGCGTGCGCTCATTCGGGGTCGCCCATGTGGGCAGCGCCGAGGTGCTGCGCGGCTTCCCCGACCTGGCCGAGGCCGCCCAGGACTGCCCCCGCGGCTGCAGCCATGAGGCCGGCGCCCTGGACTGCGCCCTCGACGAGTGGGCCGGCGCCCCCGCCCTTCCGGAAGGCGCCACCGAGGCGCCCGAGGGCCCACGGGCCGCCGCCCCGGACACTTATCAGCGATCGCAGCGCCTGGACTCCTTCCGCCGACTCCTGGCCCCCGCCCTGGCGGCCGAGGACCCCACCCGTCCCTGATTCCCACAAACAGGCCCCGCGCTGACGCCCGGGCCCCGACGCGCAGCGCCACCGGGCCACGCATCGCCTGCGGCCGGAAAACGCCGTCGTACCGCCCCTAAGTCACCCCCGCCCCGCGGAACCGGGCAGCGCGCTGACCCGACACGCCGGGGGTCCGCCCTCTCGATGGTCACAATTCCATGGACCCATAAGTGTTGGATCTCACATACATCTCAGGTACCCTCAGACCCCACCCTCTATAGATCCGCGCCATCACAAGGGAAACTGACCCATCAGCGGCCGCCGGCGTCCGCTGATTGGACACCTCATCCAATAACAGACGAGTTGCAGCATTCAACTACCCGTGATTTTGGGTTTTCCCACAAGGATCAGAACGATAATCTTCGTGTCATGCACAACAGCCGTATCACTACGTTCCCCCGCCCTGCGCTGGGAGACCTGTCCGCCCGAGCCGACCTGTCCGCCGCCCGACGACGAGTCCTTGAGGTGGTTGAGGCCTCTGATGAGTCCATGACCGCCGTCCAGGTGGCCAGTGCCCTCAACCTCCACCACAACACGGTGCGCGAGCACCTGGACTCCCTGGTCGACGCCGGCTTCGTCACCATCTCGACCCGCCCCACCGGAAAGCGCGGCCGCCCTGCCCTGCGCTACTCCTCGACCGCGCCCGACCCCCGCCAGGTCATTGATTCCTACCTGCTCCTGCTGGATGCGGTGGCACACACGCTGGGCAAGGGCGAGTCCGCCCAGAGCGCGGCCCTGGAGATCGGCCGCCGCTGGGCCGAGCTGACCCCCGCCGTCGCCCAGATCGTCGCCATCACCCCGGCCGGATCACGCGAGCGCATCATGTCCCTCCTGCCCTACCTGGCCATGATGGGCTTCGCCCCCGAGGTCAAGGGCGAGGACGTCATCCTGCGCTCCTGTCCGCTCGTCACCCACGGCCACACCCCCGACCCCCTGGTGTGCGCCATGCACGAGGGCTTCGTGCGCTCGGCCGCCGAGACCGGCCGCGAGCGCGTCACGCAGGACGGGCCCGAGCCCGCTCCGCTGCGGATCGCCCGCTCGGCCGGCGAGGGCTGCCAGCTCCAGCTCCACGAGGTCACCTCCACCGCCAAGGCCAGCTGAGCCCGCCGCCCCGCCATCATCCCTATCCACCCATCAGGCCCTCCGCCCCGGCTCCCCGGGGTCGGAGGGCCTTCGAGCGCCCTGGTGGTCGCTCAGGCGGTGATGCGCAGGATGCCCTTGGCGCCCTTCTCCATATCCGCGAAGGAGTGGGTGACCAGCACGTAGTTGCCCGGCTCCTGGGCGACGCACTCGACGAAGCCTCCCTGCGCCGGATGCAGCCCCAGGGCCTGAGAGCCCCCGGACCAGGGCTCCCCGATGCGCTGCGGTCCCCCCAGGGTCCAGGCACCCTCGACGAAGACCTGGTCGAACTGCAGCCCCACGATATGGAAGGAGGTCGGCAGGGAGGGCCCGGCCGACATCACCCAGAAGCGTATCCGCTCCCCCACCCGGGCGGTCAGGGGGCGCTGGGCGTACTGGAAGGCCACCCCGTTGAAAGTCATGAGATCGGGGGCCTTGGCGGAGATCTTCTCCGCATTGGGCTCCCCCTCCTGAGGGCCCAGGTAGACCTCGGAGGCCACGATGAGGAACTCCTTGTCCGCCGCGGTCAGGCCGGGCGGGTCGATGATGACGGCGCCGTGCATGCCGGAGGCCAGGTGGAGGCTCATGGGGGCCGTTGAGCAGTGGTAGAGCCAGATGCCCGAGTGGCGGGCGGTGAAGCGGTAGTCCAAGCTCTGCCCCGGGTCGATGGAGCGCATGGCGTCATCGGGCGGGGTGATGCCCGCGTGGAAGTCGATGGAGTGGCTCATGGTGCCGTCATTGACCAGGGTGATCTCGAAGGCGTCCCCCACGCTGCCGCGCAGCACGGGTCCGGGGACCTGGCCGTTGTAGGTCATGCGGCGCTGCCTGGCGCCGCCGCCGACCTCCATGACCTTCTCGGTGACGGTCAGGGTGTGGCGGTGGGTCACGGGCCCGCCCGAGGCGTCCGGGGCGGGGGCCAGTGCGGCGTCGACGGCGGTGAAGCCCTTGGGCAGCTCGGCCTCGTAGTCGGCGACGGCATCCTGGGCGCCGGTCTGGCCCGCCTGGCCGGTGTGGGAGGCGTGGGAGGAGTGGGCCGAGGAGCCGGTGGTGATGTGGAAGACCATGCCCTGGGCGCGGTGGCCGGCGATGGAGCACCATCCCTCGATGGGCCCGGAGACGACGCCCGCGTCCAAGGTGGCGCGCGCTCCCGCGGCCACGCGCCCGGTCTGGGCCCCGGTCTCCAGGACCAGGTCGTGGACCTGGTCGGCGGTGTTGGACAGGGTGATGACCAGCCGGTCGCCGGGGGCCACCTCCACGGTGTCGGGGATGAAGCGCATGCCCTTGACGGTGATCTCCACCTCCACCGTCTTGCCGCTGGCCGCGACCCGGCCCTCCCCCGATCCGCTGGGGCCTGACCCGCCCACCCCCGCCTGGCCGGCCATGACGCTGCCGGCGACGACGGCGGCCCCCGCGGTCAGGATGCCCAGCAGGGCCCCGCGGCGGTCGGCTGAGCGCCCTTCCGTGGAGTCGGAGTCGGAGCCTGCGCCCCGTCGATCGGGGCGCGCCAGGGCCGGCGCGGTGCCGGCGGTCACCGCGCTGCGGGGCGCGGAGGCGGTGCGGGCCTGGCGCGCCTTGTCTCCGCGGGGACTGGGCACGCCCGTGGGCCGGGTGTCCACGTCGTCCTGGTTGTCATGGTCGCCGTGGTTGTCGTGGTCGCCGTGGTTCTCGCGGCCGCCGCCCGCGTCCCGCGGCTCGCCGGTGGCGCCGGTCTGCGCACTGCGGTCCGCGCTCTGGCGGGCGATCCCCGTGGGCCGGGTGTCCAGGTCGTCCTGGTCGGGCCCGGTCTCGGGGCTGTGGGCTGAGTGGGGTGAGCTGCTCATCGTGGTGTCCCGTTCGCAAGGTGGTGGGGTGGGGGCGCGCTCAGCACTGGGCGTCTCGGCGCGCCGGGGAGTGCGGGGAATGATGGGAGTGCTGCGGCGGCGCTCCGGGCGGCGCTGCGCCCCGAGCGCCCGGGGCGCGCGAGGCGGCGATGGCCCACCCGCACTGGGCCATGCCCACCAGCAGGTAGGCGGTGATCGCCCCGGCGAGGATGCCGCCGGTCGCCCGCACGGCCACGGGAAGGGTGGGGGTGACGGCCAGGGCCAGGCAGGCGTTGGCGGCGGTGACCCGGTAGGCGGCCCAGCGGTCCATGATGGCGTTGGTCCGGCGGGTCATCGCCGGCCCTCCCCCGAGCATGACCGGGGTGAGGTAGCTCAGCGCCGCCACCAGGATCTGCAGGGCGAAGCCGGCCCCCAGCGCCAGGCGGGCAGCGTGGATGGCCTCGCGGGCCTGGGCGGCGGAGTCGGCCAGGGTGATGCCGGTGGTGATGTAGCCCGTGGAGCACAGGAACCAGGCGATGGCGGCGGCGGCCGAGGCCGTGGCGAAGGAGGTGGGCGGCACTCGCCGAGCGGTGATGAAGGCCGGGACCAGGACCCCCATGGCACCGGCAAGGTAGACGACTGCCCCCAGGGCCGCCAGGGGCTGCCACAGGCCCGATGCCGCCACCAGTGCGGCCCCTGCCACGAGGGGGGCCAGGGAGCGGGCCGCCCAGCGCGGGGCCGTGGGCTCCATCGGGGTGCGCAGCATCGTGGGCCACAGGACGGTCAGTGTTCCCAGGACGGTCACGCCCACGAATCCCAGGAGCATCGTGGTGGTGTGGGCCAGGTAGAGGATGTCGGCCAGCGGGGCGCGCCCGGCGTCGTCGGCCCAGGAGATGAGGTAGCCCAGGACCGCTCCGACGGCCAGGAGCACCAGGGCGGCGGCGTAGTGGAGGGCCAGGGCCGCCAGGCGCGGGGCCACGGCCCGGCGGTACTGCACGATGATGGCCACCACCCCGGCCGCGGCCTGGGCCGTGATGATGGCGGCGCCGACCAGTGCCAGGGCCTGGTGGGCGGCGGTGATCCCCGTCAGGACGGCGGCGGTGCCCAGGCTGTGGGCGGCCAGCCGGCCGTCCAGGAGGGCTGCTCCGCCCAGGGCGGGGCGGTGCAGGAGGGTGTCGGCGAAATGCGCCGACCAGGTGGTGATGGCGCTGCCGATCCCGCCCAGCAGCAGGGCGTGCAGCGGCAGCCAGGTTCCCAGGTGCCCCAGCGGTCCGCCCAGCACCAGGGCGGCCAGGACGGCGGCGGTGACCAGCCAGGCCACGACGAAGGCGTTGCGCCGCACCTGGGTGGCGCGCCGGCTCCTGCGGCCTGCCTGCCCGGGCAGGGCCGGACGGGCCGGACGGGATGGTCGCGCATGCCCGGCGGGCCCGGTGGACCCAGTGGAGCCAGTGGACCCAGTGGGCCCGGTGGGCCGACCGGGGCGGCGCTCTCGGGGCTCGGGGCTCGACGCCGGTGGCCGGGTCCCGGACACCTCAGGGTCAGGGCGCGGGCTCATAGGGCTCCTCCAGCCGCGGCCCGTCTTCCGGGCAGGGGGCCGCCCGGCCGCCCGCCCGGGGAGGCGATGCCCCCGGAGGTCACCACCCGGGTCAGTGACAGGGCCATGAACACGAGGATCGCGGCGACGCCCAGGGCTCCGCCGGCCTGCCAGATGCCCGCCGAGTCGGCGATGAGGCCGCCCACGCGCACCGCCATCCCGGCGTGCAGGAGGGCGTAGGGCACCCACATGGCCCGGTGGTAGGCCAGGCGGCGGTGGACGATGGCGGGGATGATCACCGGGGCGTGGGCCAGGATCATGGAGAAGGCGTAGCCCACGGCGATGGCATGGACGATGATCTCGTACCCGGCCCCGGCCAGGCCGGTGAAGCCCCACAGGGACCAGGTCAGGCCCGCCACGGCCAGCCAGGCGTAGCCGGCCAGCATGGAGGCGGCCATGAATCGCACCCCGCCGTCGGCCCGGATCGTGCGCCGGGCGACGTCGTGATAGGCCATGACCACGGCCAGGCCCGCCAGCGCCGGGCCGGTGGCCAGGCGCGCCGTCGGCCAGACCACCATGAAGCAGGCCCCCAGGACCGCAGCGGCGGACAGGGCCCGCACCAGGGCCTCGACGGCGGGGTCGAGGAAGGCCACGCGCGCCAGCTCCAGGCGCTCGCCGACGATGGTCAGGGTCGGCAGGAGCAGCCACAGGGGCACCACCGTCTCCAGGGGGAATCCGCGCAACCACAGCAGGTTCCCCAGGAGCAGCGCCAGGGCGCCCATGGCCTCGACATCCACGGCCGGGGCCGGGGCGCGGCGATGGACGCGCAGGTAGATGGCGCACAGCGCGGCGGCTGAGATGACCAGCAGGGCCCGGCCCACCGGCTGGGGCGCACCCGCCAGCAGGAGCAGGCAGCCCAGCGCGCTGGCCGCGGGGGCCGCATAGGCCCAGCTCGCACGGGCGGCCACCGCGCGCTCCAGGGAGATGACCGTTCCCAGGAAGCCCACGAGCATGAGGGGCCCGTGCAGGGCCGCCAGCTCGGCGCCGGTGACCAGCGCCGGCAGGCTCAGGCGCACCAGGGCGGCGTCGAGCCCGGCCAGGAGGCAGGCCGCCCCCAGGGCCAGCACCACCAGCCGGGGGGCGATGCGGGTGCGCGACCGCTCGTTGCTCACAGGTCGAACCGTAGCCAAGCCGGACCACCCGGCCAAGAGCGCCCCGCCCGCGGCCGGCCGCCCGCCATCGCGCGGCACGGGGCGCAGGCCGCGCGGCCCAGCCGGCAGGCACCGCCTGGCCAAGGCCGCCCGGCGGCACTCGCCCTGAGCGGACGAGCCCCCCATCCACCCATCCGCGGTACTAAGGTCTGCCTCACCGCGAGTCTTCGCGCCCCGACCCATCAAGGAGCCATCATGTCCGAGAGCCCCGACCTCATCCCCATCACTGAGACCTCCTCCTCGGGCCACTCCTGCGGCTGCCACGAGCACGCCTCGGAGCGCCTGAGCCTGGATGCTCGCGCCATCCCGCACCGCCTGCGCCACGCCGCCGTCATCGGCGCCGCCTCCTCCCTGGGAGTCGGCGAGGGCTTCGACCTGGTGGCGCCCCACGTGCCCACCCCGCTGCTGGCCCAGATCGACCAGCTGCCCGCCACCTTCCAGCACACCCTGCTGGAGCAGTCGGAGGGCTACGCGCGCGTCGAGATCCTGCGCACCGCCTGAGCCCCGCTGTCCGCCCGTACCCAGGGGAGCCGCTCAGCCACTCGCCGGGCTCCACCACCCGCCGCGGGGTTTTTGCGCGGCGCGGGACTGACTATCCTCACAGCATGACCACTGCGCCTCCCGCCACTGTGGCCCCCGGCCCGGGCAGGCTCACCGCCCTGCCCATGCCGGCGCCGCGGTGGCGGGCCGGTCAGCCCCCGTCCGGCGCCCAGGACGGCCCCGTGCCCCAGGAGCTCGTGGACCGCCACGGCCGCACAGTGCGCGACCTGCGCCTGTCCATCACCGACCGCTGCAACCTGCGCTGCACCTACTGCATGCCCGCCCAGGGCCTGGAGTGGCTGCCCACCCCCTCCCTGCTGACCACCTCCGAGCTCGCCCGCCTGGGGCGCCTGGCCGTCGAGCGCCTGGGGGTCGAGCGCATCCGCATCACCGGCGGGGAGCCCCTGCTGCGACGCGACCTGGAGGAGATCGTGTCCGCCCTGGCCGCGCTGCGCACGCCCGCGGGGCGCAGGCCCGATATCGCCCTGACCACCAATGGCCTGGGCCTGGAGCGACGGGCGCAGGGCCTGCGCCGGGCGGGCCTGGCCAGGGTCAATGTCTCGGTGGACTCCCTGGACCCCGAGGACTACGCCGCCATCACCCGGCGCCACCGCCTTAACGACGTCCTGGCCGGCATCGCCGGGGCGCAGGAGGCGGGTCTGAGCCCCATCAAGATCAATGCGGTGGCGATGCCGGGCGCCATGGCCCGGCGCGCCCCGGAGCTGCTGCGCCAGTGCCTGCGCCGCGGCTGGCAGCTGCGCTTCATCGAGCACATGCCGCTGGGGCCGCGCGAGACCTGGAGGCCCCAGGACGTCGTCGGCGCCGCCCAGATCCTCCAGGCGCTGCGGGAGGCCGGATTCGAGCTGAGCGAGGCCGGCCGGCCCGACCGCCGCCCGGCCGCCCTGTGGCGGGTCGCCGAGGGCGCCGACCACCCGGCGGGCAGCGTGGGGATCATCGCCTCGGTGACCGCCCCCTTCTGCGGGGACTGCGACCGCACCCGCATCACCGCTGACGGCCGGCTCATGACCTGCCTGTTCTCCTCAACGGAGACCGACCTGCGCACCCCCATGCGCCAAGGGGCCGACGACGACGCCCTCATCCGCATCTGGGCCGGCGCCACTTGGCTCAAGCCGCTGGCGCACGGCACGGATGCGCCGGGGGCCGAGGACTCCGGCTTCGCCCGGCCGGGCCGGACCATGTCCGCCATCGGGGGCTGAGTCCCGCCCGATAGTCTCCGCGCCCACGAGGCTGGGCGGGTAGGTCGGGTGGGTAGGTCGGGTAGGTTGGGCCTCATCATCGAGCCTGGCGGGCGTGCCCTCGCACCCCCGTCCACCCCTGCCAGCCGCGCAGCCGCACGACCATCGGGAGCCACCATGCCCACAGTGCCCACAGTGCCCACAGTGCCCACAGTGCCCACGGCGCCCACTTCCTCAGCCACCGGGCCGACCGGCGCCGCGCCGTCGATCAGCCTGACCCTGCGCTACTTCGCGGCCGCCGCAGACGCCGCCGGAGGCCCCGAGGAGCGCATCGAGGTGCCCGCCGGCACCACCATGGCGGGTCTGCGCGAGCAGTTGGCGGGCCGGGACCTGGAGATGGCCCGGGTCATCCCGGTGTGCAGCTACCTGGTCAACTCCCTGTCCACGCCCGCCGACTCCCTGACCCCGCTGGCCCAGGGCGACGCCGTCGACATCCTTCCCCCCTTCGCCGGGGGATGAGCCCGCGGGCTCAGGGCTCAGGGCTCAGGGCTCAGGGCTCAGGCGATGTTGCTCCACTGGGAGCTGCCGTCGGTGAAGCTCTGACGCTTCCACACCGGCAGGCGCCTCTTGACCTCCTCGACCAGATGGCCGCAGGTCGCGAAGGCCTCGGCGCGGTGGGCGGCGGACACGGCGACGGCCAGGGCCGTGTCCCCCACCACGAGGTCGCCCACCCGGTGGACCAGTCCCAGGGCCGCCACGCCCTGGCGCCCGGCCGCCTCCTGGGCGATATCGGCCACGATCCGATCCGCGCTGGGGTGGGCGCTGTAGCCGATCCCGGTCACGCCGCGCCCCTGGTCGTGGTCGCGCACCACGCCGGCGAAGGTCACCACGGCGCCGGCCCCGGCGTCACGGACCCGCTGGGCGAGCTCCTCGGCGCTGATGGGCTCGTGGGTGACCTCGGCGCGAAGGACACGGGCGGGCCCGGATGGGCCGCCCGCACTGGCCGCACTGGCCGGGACCGGCTGGGACTCGGTGCTGCTCACGGCTCTCCTTGGGCTCTCCTGGCGGATGGGACTGCTGGGAGCATACCGGCGCCCCGGCAGGCGTCCCGATATGCTCGCGCCAGCCCCGCGGGAAGGAGCGCGAATGCCGCAGATGCTTGAGCTGGAGAACTACGTGGCCCAGGTCCTGGAGGGCCTGGCCCCCCTGCCCCCCATCGAGGAGACCCTGGAGCGCGCCCACGGCCGGGTCCTGGCGCGCGAGGCCGTCGCCGCCCTGGACGTGCCGCCCTGGACGAACTCGGCCATGGACGGCTACGCCCTGCGCGCCAAGGACACCGCCGGCGCCACCCCCGCCACGCCCCTGACCCTGCCCGTGACCGGGGATGTGCCCGCCGGCGTTGGCCCCTCCCCCCTTGAGCCCGGCACAGCCCAGCGGATCATGACCGGCGCGATGCTCCCGCCCGGAGCCGATGCCGTGGTCAAGGTCGAGGACACCGACCAGTCCCCCGGACCCGGGCCCCTGCCCGAGCGCGTCGAGATCCGGGCGCAGGCGGGCCAGGGCCTCAATGTGCGCCGGGCCGGTGAGAACCTGCGGGCCGGGGAGGCGGTCGCTCCAGCCGGGACGCTGCTGTCGGCCGCGACGCTCTCCGCCCTGGCCTCGACGGGGCTGTCCAGCGTGATGGTTCACCCGCGGGTGCGCGTCGCCGTGGTCTCCACCGGGGCCGAGCTGCGCGGCCCCGGGGAGGCCCTGGCCCCCGGGACGATCCCGGACTCCAACTCCCTGCTTCTGGCCGGGCTGGTGGCCGAGCACGGCGGGGCCTGCACCACCACGGCGCGCAGCGGCGACACCGCCCCACAGCTGGCCGACTGCCTGGACCGGGCCGCGCAGGGAGCCGATGTCATCATCACCTCCGGGGGCGTGTCCGCCGGGGCCTTCGACCCCCTGGTCATGCTGGCGGGCGAGCCCTCCGCGTCGGTGAGCCTGACCCTGGCCAAGGTCGCCATGCAGCCGGGCAAGCCCCAGGCCCACGGATGGGTGCGCGCTAAGGACGGCCGCCGGGTCCCCCTGATCTGCCTGCCGGGCAACCCGGTCAGCGTGCTGGTCTCCTTCGCCACGATCGTCGCCCCGGTGCTGGCCAGGCTGGGCGGCCACGACGCCGTCGGCCGCCCTGACCCGGCTGATCACGCCGACCGCACCGGTCGCTCAGGCTGGGCCCCGGGGTCGCGACTGCGGGCCCGAGCCGCGGCCGCCTGGCCCATGCCCTCCGGGCGGCGCCAGCATGTGCCCGTGCGCTTCGTGCCCGCCCCGCAGGGCGCTGAGGGCACTACGGGGCCGCCCCGGCAGGGGGCCGCCGCGCCGCTGGAGGCGGATCTGTGGGTGGCCCCCACGCACCGCCTGGACTCGGGCTCCCACCTGGTGGCCTCCCTGCCCGCCGCGCAGGCCCTGGCCGTGGTCGAGGCCGGCACCGCGGCCGTGTCCATCGGGGATGAGCTGGACCTGCTGGCCCTCTCCGCGCCCGCGCGCCCCCTGACCATCCCCTGACCCCGCACCCTGATCACACGGGCCTGATCACACAGCCCTGATCGCACGACCACGAGGAGCCGCCCCATGGGCATTGTCAACCGCCTGCGCCGTCGTCGCCGTCGAGCCGAGCCCGAGCCGGAGCCCCGGGACCAGCGGGCCCCGGAGCACCGGGCGAAGCAGGAGCCCCCCGCCGATGGCATCCGCCTGACGCACCTGGACGAGTCCGGCGCGGCCCGCATGGTCGATGTCACCGGCAAGGCCCCCACGGTGCGCCAGGCCCGGGCCGAGGCCTTCGTGGCCTGCTCGCCGGCCATCGTCCAGGCGCTGCGCGCCGGCTCGATCCCCAAGGGCGATGTGCTGGCGGTGGCGCGCATCGCCGGGATCGCCGCGGCCAAGCGGGTTCCCGACCTGCTGCCCCTGGCCCATGTCATCGGCGTGCACGGGGCGCGCCTCGACCTGGAGGTCACCGATGAGGGGGTGCGCATCGAGGCGAGCGTGCGAACCGCCGACCGCACCGGGGTGGAGATGGAGGCCCTGACCGCGGCCACGGTGGCGGGCCTGGCGATCGTCGACATGGTCAAGGGCGTGGACCGCGAGGTCGAGCTGCGCGGCGCCCGGGTGGTGGCCAAGTCCGGCGGCCGCTCAGGCGACTGGAGCCGCGAGACCGGCGAGGCCGGCGGGACTGGCCGGGCCAGCAGGGCGGACGATGGCGCCTGAGCCTGCCCGCTCCCCGGCTGGCAGCCCGTCTGAGCCCCCGGCGGGCGGTTCTGGGGGACCTGCGGGGTCTGGAGGCGCCGCGGGGGGATTCGACGTCGTCGTCCTGGCCGGGGGGACGGCCCGCCGCCTGGGCGGGGCCTCCAAGCCCAACGCCATGGCCCGCGGCGCCCGCCTGCTCGATCACGTCCTCAGTGGCCTTGGCAGCCTCGACGGGCTCGACGGGCTCGGCTCGCCAGGAGGTCCGGCGCGGATCTGCGTGGTGGCACCCACGGACGTCGCTCTGCCCGATGGCATCCTGCGCGCCCTGGAGGACCCGCCCCTGGGCGGGCCGGTCGCGGGGATCGCCGCCGGCCTGGAGCGCCTGGCCCGCCCAGCGCCGGCAGGTCAGCCGGCAGGAGGGCCCGCGCCCCTGACCGCGGTGATGACCTGCGATGCCCCCGAGTCCTGGCGGGTCCTGCCCGCGCTGGCCGAGCTCATGGCCGCGCCCGGGGGCCATGAGGGCGCCGTCGTGCGCCACGGCGACCACGTGCAGTACCTGCTGGGGCTCTACCGCACCGGGGCGCTGGCCCGCGCCGTCGCCCCAGGCGGCAGGCCCCTGCGGGACACGGCGGTGCGCCGCGCGCTGGGGGGCCTGAGTGTGCGCGTCCTGGCCTGGCCGGGAGCCGCGGCGGCCGACCTGGACACCTGGGAGGAGATCCGCGCCTGGGACACCCTCCCTAACCCCTGACTCCGCTGACTCCGCTGACTCCGCCAATTTGCGCGAGTTCGTACTTTTCCGGGCCCGGAAAAGTACGAACTCGCGCAAATTGGCGGAGTGACGGGTGGGGTCAGTGGTCGCCGCCGCCGAGCTGCTCCAGGACGTGGGGCACCAGGGGGCCGATCACCGCCACCGTGTCCTTGACCCCTCCCCGAGAGCCCGGGGCATTGACCACCAGGGCCCCCTGCGCCTCCCGGGAGGTCACGCCCACCAGGCCGCGCGAGAGCCCGGCCAGCGGGGTCTTGGTCAGCCCATGGGCGCGGATCTGAGCCTCCAGGCCCTCCATGCGCGCCTGGAGCAGCGGGGCCGTGCCCTCCGGGGTCAGATCCCGGGGGGTCACCCCGGTGCCGCCGGTGGTCAGCACCACGCGCGCCCCGCCGGCCACGGCCGCCTCGATCGCCTCGCGCACGGGCTCGACGCCGTCGGGCACGACCACGACCCCGGGGGCGATGACGCCGTGCCGGGCCAGCAGCTCCACGGCCAGCGGCCCGGAGAGATCCTCGCGCCGACCCTCGGCGCAGCGGTCCGAGACGGTGATGACGGCGCCGGCCACGGGGGCGGGCAGGGGCTTCAGGCCCTTCTCAGCATCGGGGCCCTCAGCGCGCGGCCGCCCGGGCAGGGCCTCGAGCGCCCCTTCAGGCCGCGCAGCGGGATTCTCAGTCATAGGGCAACCGTAGCCCTCGCCCCTTGCTGGGGCGGCAGCCTCATCGTCGTCGACGGCCCGTCAAGCGGACCCCTCGCCCCATGCGGGGCGGGGCCGGTCACGATCCAGATATTTAAGACATTCACATGTTACTTAAATACCTTATCCATGCTTCCGTCGCATGACACTTTTCCCCATCATTCCGCGCCTGAGGCAACCCCCCGCACAACTCCCCGGCGGACCGGCATGATGATCCTGACGGGCCGACGCGCCGCACCGCCGCCGGGCTGGCCCGCACCGAGCACCCACACCGCCCCGACTCGCAGGAGCCTCATGTCCACGCTCAACACCTCCGGTCGGGTCCTGACCGGGTGGAATCCCGAGGAGCCGGAGAACTGGTCCGCCTCCATCGCCTGGCGCACCCTGGCGATCACCACCTTCTCCCTCATGCTGGGCTTCAGCGTCTGGTTCCTCCCCAGCGCCATCGCCCCCAGGCTCGCCGAGATCGGCTTCGACCTGTCCAAGGACCAGCTCTACTGGCTGACCTCCATGCCCGGCCTGTCCTGCGGTCTGCTCAGGCTGGTCTACATGTTCCTGCCCGCCACCATCGGCACGCGCAAGATGATCGGCTTCTCCTCCCTGCTCTACGTCCTGCCCATGCTGGGCTGGTTCACCGTGGTGCAGAACCCCCGGACCCCCTTCTGGGTGCTGCTGGCCCTGGCCTTCACCTGCGGCATCGGCGCGGCGACCTTCTCCGGCTACATGCCGTCCACCGGCTTCTTCTTCCCCAAGCGCCTGGTCGGCACCGCCCTGGGCCTGCAGGGGGGCCTGGGCAATATGGGCATGAGCGTCATCCAGCTGGTCGCCCCCTTCCTCATGAGCATCTCCCTGTTCGGCCTGACCTGGGTCGAGCCCTTCGAGGAGGGCGCCCCCATGGTGGTCAACCCCACGGTCTTCTTCCTGCCCTGGGCGCTGGTGGCCGCGGCTCTGGCCTTCATCTATCTCAAGGACGTCCCGGTCAAGGCCAATATCAAGGAGCAGCTGGACATCTTCGGCAATGTCGACACCTGGCTCATGACCGTCATCTACATCATGACCTTCGGGCTGTTCTCCGGATTCGCCGCCCAGACGGCGCTGATCATCAACAACAACTTCGGCGCCGCCTCCCCCCTGGGCGACAACTTCGCCGCCGCCGACCTGCCCGTGGGCGCCTCCTACGCCTTCCTGGGAACGCTCATCGGCTCCTTCCTGCGCTTCGCCTGGGGGCCCATGTGCGACCGCTTCGGCGGGGCGGTGTGGACCCTGGTCTCGGCCATCGGCATGGCCGTCACCTTCAGCTTCTGCGCGGTCCAGCTGACCGCCCCCGATGAGCCGGGCGACTTCACCCCCTTCCTGTGGGGGATGCTGGCCATGTTCTTCTTCGCCGGGGTGGGCAATGCCTCGACCTTCAAGCAGATGCCCATGATCATGCCCAAGCGCCAGGCCGGAGGGGCCATCGGCTTCACCGCCGCCGTCGCCGCCCTGGGCCCCTTCCTGGTGGGGGTGGCCCTGACGGCCATGGAGGCCGCCACCTTCTACTGGAGCTGCGCCGTCTTCTGCGTCATCTGCGCGGTCATCACCTGGATCCGCTACGCCAGGCCGGGAGCCGCCCGCCCCGGGTGATCCGGGCCGCCAGCGCCCGGCCGCGCACGCCGGGCGCCACAGTCATCATCCGCACACCGCGCACCGCATCAAGGAGCATCGATGTCCACCTCCACCGGATCTCGCCCCACCGAGGGGATCGTCCCGGGCCCCCACCACAAGGTCGAGAACGCCACCGGGCTGCTGGCGCTGGGCTCCTATCTGCGCCGGGGTCAGGCCTCCCCCGACGCGCGGCGCCTCTTCCTGACCGGCGGGCGCGACTCCGACACCTTCTACCGCCACCGCTGGAGCCACGACAAGATGGTCCACTCCACGCACGGCGTGAACTGCACCGGGTCATGCGCCTGGGAGGTCTACGTCTCCGACGGCGTCATCACCTGGGAGAAGCAGGTCACCGACTACCCGACGACGGGCCCCGACATGCCCGAGTACGAGCCCCGCGGCTGCCCGCGCGGCGCGGCCTTCTCCTGGTACACCTACTCCCCCACGCGCATCCGCTACCCCTATGTGCGCTCGGTCCTCCTGGACGCCTTCCGCGTTGCCAAGGCGGCCAACGACGGCGATGCGGTGGCCGCCTGGGCCCAGGTCACCGGGGATGAGGCGACCTCCCGGACCTACAAGTCCGCCCGGGGCAAGGGCGGCATGGTGCGCGTCAGCTGGGATGAGGCCATGGAGATCGTGGCGGCCGCCTATGTGCACACGATCCGCACCTGGGGGCCCGACCGCATCGCCGGCTTCTCCGTCATCCCGGCCATGTCCCAGGTCTCCTACGGCGCCGGCGCCCGGCTCCACGAGCTCATCGGCGCCACCATGCTCTCCTTCTACGACTGGTACGCCGACCTTCCCCCCTCCTCCCCGCAGGTCTTCGGCGACCAGACCGACGTCCCCGAGGCCGGCGACTGGTACAACGCCCAGTTCCTCATGATGTGGGGCTCCAACCTGCCCATCACCCGAACCCCGGACGCCCACTTCATGGCCGAGGCGCGCTATCACGGCCAGAAGGTCGTGGCGGTCTCCCCGGACTTCGCCGACAACACGAAGTTCGCCGACCAGTGGCTGCGCGTGGCCCCCGGCACCGACGGCGCCCTGGCCCAGGCCATGGGCCATGTCATCCTCAAGGAGTTCCACGTCGGCAAGCAGGAGCCCTTCTTCCTGGACTACATGCGCCGGCACACCGACTCGCCCTTCCTCATCGGCCTGGAGCCCTCCCGGGACGGCACCGGATTCGTGCCCGGGCGCTTCGTGACGGCCTCGGATATCGCCGGGGTGTCCCCTGACGCCCCCAAGAACGAGTTCCGCCCCCTGGTGTGGGACCGCAAGCACGGCCCGATGGACCCCGGGGGCACGCTGGCCGACCGCTTCACCCCCGAGGGCGAGGGCCGCTGGAACCTGCTCATGGAGGGCGTGGACCCGGTGATGAGCATCCTGGACCTCCACGACTCCGAGGTCACGGTGCAGGCCGCCGAGGTGCTGCTGCCCCGCTTCGACCTGCCGGGCTCCTCCACGCCCCAGGGAAGCGTCGGGGGCGGCACGGTGCGCCGCGGCGTGCCGGTGACCCGCGTGGGCGACCGCCTGGTCACCACCGTCTACGACCTGCTGCTGGCCCAGTACGCCGTCAAGCGCCCCGGACTCCCCGGCCAGTGGCCCGAGGACTACCAGGACGCCACGGTGCCCGCCACCCCGGCCTGGGCCTCGGAGATCACCGGCGTGCCGGGCCCGGCCATGATCCGGGTGGCGCGCGACTTCGCGCTCAACGCCGTCGAGTCAGGGGGCCGCTCCCAGATCCTCATGGGGGCCGGGATCAACCACTACTACCACGCCGATCAGATCTATCGCACGATCCTGGCGCTGACCTCCATGTGCGGCACCCAGGGCGTCAACGGCGGGGGCTGGGCCCACTACGTGGGGCAGGAGAAAGTCCGCCCGATCTGCGGCTTCCAGCAGTACGCCTTCGCACTGGACTGGCACCGCCCGGCCCGCCAGATGATCTCCACCGGCTTCTGGTACATCACCACCGACCAGTGGCGCTACGACTCCACCTCCGCCGAGCGCCTGGCCTCCCCGGTGGACCCGGGCTCCATGGTGGGCAAGACGACGACGGACACGATGGTCGAGGCCATGAAGCGCGGCTGGACCCCGTCCTACCCGACCTTCAACCGCTCCCCGCTGCTGCTGGGCCAGCAGGCCAAGGAGGAGGGGATGTCCCCGGCGGACTACATCGTCAAGGAGCTCCAGGCCGGCACCCTGCGCTTCGCCTGCGAGGACCCCGACGCCCCGGAGAACTTCCCGCGCATCGTCTGCAACTGGCGCACCAACCTGCTGGGCTCCTCGGCCAAGGGCACGGAGTTCTTCATGCGCCACATGCTGGGCGCCGATAACGACGTCAACGCCACCGAGGCCGCCCCTGAGGACCGGCCCGCCTCGGTGACCTGGCGCGATGAGGCACCCAAGGGCAAGCTGGACCTGCTGTGGACCTCGGACTTCCGCAACACCTCCTCGACGCTGCACTCCGACGTCGTCCTGCCGGCGGCCACCTGGTACGAGAAGCACGACATCTCCTCGACCGACATGCACCCCTTCGTCCACTCCTTCAACGCGGCCATCGACCCGCCGTGGGAGGCGCGCACGGACTTCCAGATCTTCCAGACCCTGGCCGGCCTCATCTCCGCCTGGGCCCCCACCTACCTGGGCACGCAGACCGACGTCGTGGCCGCCCCCCTCAACCACGACACCCCCGACGCCCTGACCATGGCGCACGGGGATGTCTCGGGCCTGCCCGAGGGCTGGGTGCCGGGGGTGACCATGCCCAAGCTCATCCCCACCGAGCGGGACTACACCCAGATCCGGGCCAAGTTCGACTCCCTGGGTCCCCTGGCCGAGAAGCTGGGCCTGCCCTGCAAGGGCATCATGCTCAAGCCCGGCCCCGAGGTGGAGCGCCTGGCCCGCAACCACGGGACGCTCGACGTCGGGCAGGCGGCCGGCCGGCCCCTGCTGGACACCGACATCCGGGCGGCCGATGCGATCCTGACACTGTCGGGCACGACCAACGGCCGCATCTCCACCCAGGGCTGGGAGGACCTCTCGGCGCGCACGGGCACCGACATGGTCGAGCTCTCCGCCGAGGAGGCCGGCAAGATCATCACCTTCCAGGACACGCGCACCAAGCCGCAGGGGGTCATCACCTCCCCGGAGTGGTCCGGCTCGGAGCACGGGGGTCGGCGCTACTCGGCCTTCGTGGTCAATGTGGAGCACGCCAAGCCCTGGCACACGCTGACCGGCCGCATGCACTACTACCTGGATCATGACTGGATGCGGGACATGGGCGAGTCGCTCCCGGTCTTCCGCCCGCCGCTGGACTTCCACGCCCTGTACGGCGAGGCGCCGCCCGGCGCGGTGGGCACCTCCCAGGAGGGGACCGCGGAGGTGGCGGTGCGCTACATCACCGCGCACAACAAGTGGGCGATCCACTCCCAGTACTTCGACAACCTCCACATGCTCACCCTGGGGCGCGGCGGCCAGACCATCTGGATGAGCCCCCAGGACGCGGACAAGGTCGGGGTCACGGACAACGACTGGGTGGAGGCCTACAACCGCAACGGCATCGTGGCGGCCCGCGCCGTCGTCTCCCACCGCATCCCCGAGGGCATGGTCTTCATGCACCACGCCCAGGAGCGCACGATGAACACGCCCCTGACCGAGCGCTCCGGGCGGCGCGGGGGCACGCACAACTCGCTGACCCGCATCGTGCTCAAGCCCAGCCACTTCGCAGGCGGCTACGGCCAGTTGGCCTACGCCTTCAACTACATCGGCCCCACGGGCAACAACCGCGACGAGGTGACGCTGATCCGCCGTCGCAGCAACCAGGAGGTGACGTTCTGATGAAGGTCATGGCCCAGATCGCGATGGTGATGAACCTCGACAAGTGCATCGGCTGCCACACCTGCTCAGTGACCTGCAAGCAGGCGTGGACCAACCGCGAGGGCACCGAGTACATGTGGTTCAACAATGTCGAGACCCGCCCGGGCGTGGGCTACCCGCGCGCCTGGGAGGACCAGGGCACGTGGCGCGGGGGCTGGGAGCGCACGGCCTCGGGCCGGCTGCGCCCGCGCTCGGGGGGCCGGCTGCGCCGCCTGGCCACCATCTTCGCCAACCCGGAGATGCCCACGGTCGAGGACTACTACGAGCCCTGGACCTACGAGTACGACCGGCTGCTGTCAGCCCCCAAGGACTCCCCCACTATCCCGGTGGCCCGCGCCAAGTCGCAGCTGACCGGGGAGTACATGCCCACCATCGAGTGGGGCCCCAACTGGGATGACGACCTGGGCGGCTCCATGGAGACCCTCTCGCAGGACCCGGTGCTGGCGGGCATGAGCCACAAGGTGCGCACCGATATCGAGTCGGTCTTCATGTTCTACCTGCCGCGCATCTGCGAGCACTGCCTCAACCCCACCTGCGTGGCGGCCTGCCCCAGTGGCGCGATGTACAAGCGCACCGAGGACGGGATCGTCCCGGTGGACCAGGACGCCTGCCGCGGCTGGCGCATGTGCGTGTCGGCCTGCCCCTACAAAAAGGTCTACTTCAACCACGCCACCGGCAAGGCCGAGAAGTGCACCCTGTGCTACCCGCGCCTGGAGATCGGCGAGCCCACCGTGTGCTCGGAGACCTGCGTGGGCCGCCTGCGCTACCTGGGCGTCCTCCTCTACGACGCCGACCGCGTCTCCCAGGCCGCCGCCGTCAAGGACCCCCAGGACCTCTACATGGCGCAGCGCGAGATCCTCCTGGACCCCCACGACCCCGAGGTCGTGGCCGCGGCCCGCGCCGAGGGCGTGCCCGCCTCCTGGATCGAGGCCGCCCAGGCCTCCCCCGTCTGGGACCTCATCGACACCTATGAGGTGGCCCTGCCCCTGCACCCGGAGTACCGGACCATGCCGATGGTCTGGTACATCCCGCCGTTGTCGCCCATCGTCGATGAGCTGGCCGCCGCCGGCCTGGACGGGGAGGACCACAAGGTCCTGCTGACGGCCGTCTCGGAGATGCGCATCCCCCTGGAGTACCTGGCGGGCCTGTTCACGGCCGGGGAGACCAACACGGTCGAGCTGGTGCTGCGCCGCCTGGCGGCCATGCGCTCCCATATGCGCGAGGTGCGCCTGGGGCGCGAGCCCGACCCGTCCATCGCCGCCTCCGTGGGGCTGGACGCCGCCAGGCTGGAGGCCATGTACCGCCTGCTGGCCATCGCCAAGTACGACGACCGCTACGTCATCCCCACCGCCAAGCCGGAGGTCCCCCGCGGCATGGAGGGCATGGCCGACGACGTCCGCCTCCTCCTGGGGGACGGCGCCCCGTCCGGCTGCCACCCCGATGTCGCCTCCTTCCACGGCCAGAGCGGATCCGCCCCCGTGGCCCTGCCCCTGCCGACGGTGCGCCGCGAGCCGGTGCCGGCCGCCGGCCCGGGGATGCCGCTGGTGGGACTGCCCGAGCCCATCGCCCACTCCGACACCGTGCCCATGGGGATCCCCGTGGGCCGGGCGGGGGACGCCGTCAAGGTCTCGGGCGCATCGGCCCCACGCACCCGGGAGCCCTGAGATGGTCTCCTTCATCCGCGCCCCCCGGGTCCTGGAGCCGCCGGCGCAGGTCGATCTGGAGCCGGCCCAGCGAGCCACCGTGCATATGGCGGCCTCCCTGCTGCTGGACTACCCCGATGAGGGGACGCTGGGCCCGCGCCTGGACGCCGTCGAGGCTGAGCTGGCGGGGCCGGCGGGGCTGCCCGCCGCGGTGGCCCTGCCCCTGGAGGAGTTCGTGGCCATCGCCCGCGAGCGCGGGGAGCGGACCATGGCCGAGCACTATGTGGAGACCTTCGATCGTCGTCGGCGCTGCTGCCTGTACCTGACCTACTACGCGGTGGGCGACACCCGCCACCGGGGGGCGGCCATCCTGGCCTTCAAGCAGGCCCTGGCGGCGGCCGGCTACGAGATGACCAGCGATGAGCTGCCCGACTACCTGCCGGTGGTCCTGGAGCTGTCGGCCCGCAGCGGCGATGAGGTGGCCGACGCGCTGCTGTCCTCCCACCGGGAGGGCATCGAGGTGCTGCGCTCGGCCCTGGCCGACGCCGACTCCCCCTACGGGCTGCTGGTCGAGGCGGTCTCCATGACCCTGCCGCGCATCGATGAGGCCACCGCTGAGCGCATCCGGGCCCTGGTGGCGGCCGGCCCGCCCACCGAGACCGTGGGGGTGACCGACACCCTGCCCTTCCCGACCCTGCCCGCCAAGCACCCAGTCATGCCCGGCATCGGGCAGCCCGCCGTCCAGGAGGTCCCGTCATGAGCCCGCTTGAGCAGAACCTGCTGTGGGTCGCCCTGCCCTATGTCTGCCTGTTCCTGCTGGGGGCCGGCATGATCTGGCGGTGGCGCTCCGACCAGTTCGGGTGGACGTCCCGCTCCTCGCAGTGGTACGAGTCGCGCCTGCTGCGCGCCTCCTCCCCGGTGTTCCACCTGGGCTTCCTCATGGTGGCCGGAGGGCACGTGGTGGGGCTCTTAGTCCCCAAATCCTGGACCCAGGCCGTGGGGGTGAGCCAGCACCTGTACCACCTGGGCGCCACCTACCTGGGCACGCTGGCCGCGGTCCTGACGATTCTGGGGCTGGTGGGCCTCATCTACCGGCGCGCGGTGGTCAAGTCGGTGCGCCTGGCCACCACCCGCAACGACCTGGTCATGTACTGCTTCCTCATCGTGCCGGTGCTGCTGGGGACCATCGCCACGGTGTCCAACCAGCTCTTCGACGCCCACGGCTATGACTACCGCGAGACCATCAGCCCCTGGCTGCGCTCGGTGCTGACCTTCCAGCCCCAGCCCGAGCTCATGGCCGATGTTCCCCTATCCTTCAAGATGCACGTGGTGGCGGGCCTCCTGCTCCTGGCCATCTGGCCCTTCACCCGGCTGGTCCATGCCGTCTCCGCGCCGGTGGGCTACGTCTCGCGGCCCTATGTGGTCTACCGCTCCCGGGAGGGGTCGGCCGCCACGGCCCGCACCCGCCGCGGCTGGCAGCCGGTCCACACCCAGGGCACCGGCAACCAGGGCAGCAACGACACCGCCCCCTCCCAGGGGGCGTGAGGCACAGTCCTTCTCGCTTCCTCGGTGCATCCGCTACCCCCAACAAGCTCATGGCAGGGCCCGCCCATCCGGGGCGGGCCCTGCCACGTCTCGTGGCGCATCTCTCATCTATCCTGGCGGCGGCGCCGTCGACCCATGCACTCCGGCATGACGGAGGACGACGCCCGGGGGGGCCGAGCCGCAGGCGGCGGATCGGCCTCGCAATCGCCACTCATGAAAGGAACCCGCCATGCGCCTGCCACGACGCACCGCACTGTCAGCCCTCGCCCTCGTCCCCGCCCTGGCTCTGGCCGCCTGCGGCGCGGGCTCCTCATCCCAGGCCACCGACTCATCCTCCAGCGGCGCGGGCTCAGCCGCGCCGCAGGCGGCCAGCGGCGAGCTCACCGTCTTCGCGGCAGCCTCCCTGCAGGGGGCCTTCCAGGAGATCGGCGCCGCCGTCGAGAAGGAGAACCCGGATCTGAGCATCACCTTCGACTTCCAGGGATCCCAGGACCTGGTGGCCTCCCTGTCCGGCGGCGCCCCGGCCGACGTCCTGGCCACCGCCAACGAATCCACGATGAAGGACGCCACCGACCAGTCCCTGGTGGGCCAGAGCACCGAGTTCGCCACCAATGTCCTGACCCTCATCGTCCCTGAGGGCAACCCCGCGGGCGTCACCGGCCTGGACTCCTCCCTGACGGACGCCAAGCTGGTCATCTGCGCCCCCGAGGTCCCCTGCGGTGAGGCCACCGCCAAGCTCGCCCAGGCCCTGGGGGTGACCCTCGACCCGGTCTCCGAGGAGCAGAAGGTCACCGACGTGCGCGGGAAGGTCGAGAGCGGGGAGGCCGACGCCGGCATCGTCTACACCACCGACGCGGCCGCAGCCAAGGGCGTGGAGACGATCTCGATCCCCGACGGCGGCGTCATCAACCACTACCCGATCGCGCCCACCGCCAAGCCCGCCAACGCCGAGGGCGCGCGGGTCTTCATCGACTACGTCCTGAGCCAGGAGGGCCAGGCCGTCCTGACCGAGCACGGCTTCGGAGCCCCCGGGGCCTCAGCCGGCGCCTCAGGCTCGGCGAGCAGCACGCCTGCCGGCACGGCCAGCACCACCAAGGCCGGCTGACCGCGGGGCCGGCAGGAGGCCTCCTCCTGCCGGCCCTACCGCAGCGCACCAGCTCCCATGCTCTTGTCACCGTTGTCATCCACGTCATCCGCCGGCGCGCAACGGCCCGCGGGCGCCCGCCTCAGGCGCTCACGGGCGGTGCGCGCGCCCCTGCCCGCAGCCGTCGTCCTCCTGGCGGCGCTGGGGGCCTGTGCCATCGTCCTGCCCCTGGTGGGCATGGGGACGCGTGTGGCCTGGCCGCAGCTCCCCCAGCTCCTGGCCTCTCCGAGCGCCCAGCAGGCCCTGTGGCTCTCGGTGCGCACCTGCCTGGCCGCCACCGTGATCAGCGTGGCCCTGGGGGTGCCGCTCGCCCTGCTCCTGGCGCGCTCCTGGCCGGGGGTGCGGATCGCCCGGATCCTGGCGGTCCTGCCCATGACCATGCCTCCGGTGGTGGCCGGCATCGCCCTGCTGGCCACCCTGGGCCGGCGCGGCCTGCTGGGCGCCCACCTGGACGCCTGGGGAATGACCATCGCTTTCTCCACGACCGCCGTTATCGTCGCCCAGGTCTTCGTGGCCATGCCCTACCTGGTGGTCACGCTGGAGGCGGCGCTGCGCAGCCGCGACACCCGCTCCGAGGACATCGCCCGCACCCTGGGCGCCGGGCCGTGGCGGGTGCTGCTGCGCATCACCCTGCCCCTGGTGGCCCCGGCACTGGCGCGCGGCACCGCCCTGGCCCTGGGGCGGGCCCTGGGTGAGTTCGGGGCCACCATCGCTTTCGCCGGCTCCAGGCAGGGGGTGACTCGCACGATGCCGCTGGCGATCTACTTGGAGCGGGAGTCGGACACCCCCACCGCCCTGGCCCTGGCGGTGGTGCTCATCGGCCTGTCCTTCCTGGTGGTGGGGGCCACCACGGTGCGCTGGGACCGGCTGGTGGCGACGCCCCGGGCCGACGGCGCCGCAGGCCCGCCCGCTCCCGGCGCGCCCGAGCCGGACCCGGATCCCGTTGGTCCCATGGACCATCCGGAGAGTCAACGGGGGCCCGCGGCCGCGGGCAGGGGGCGGGACCTGGAGGTCTCCTTCTCCAACCGGGAGCGCGGGATCGCCATCGACCTGACGGTGGCCGCAGGATGCACGACGGCGCTGATCGGCCCCAACGGCTCGGGCAAGTCCACGGTGTGCGCCGTGGTCGCCGGACTGCTCGATGCCGCGGGCGGCAGCGTGAGACTGGGCGGCCGGGTCCTGGACGGCCCCGGGGCCTTCGTGCCCGCGGGCCGGCGCGACGTGGCGCTGCTCGCCCAGAGCCCCGGAGTGTTCACCCACATGTCGGTCCTGGAGAACGTCGCCTTCGGGCCGCGCTGCCAGGGCCTGGGCAGGGCGCGGGCCCGCCGTCGCGCCCGCGCCGAGCTGGAGGCCGTGGGCGCCGGGCATCTGGCCGAGCGCCCCGGATCGGAGCTCTCCGGTGGGCAGGCGGCCCGCGTGGCCCTGGCCCGCGCGCTGGCGACCGGCCCGGCGGCACTGGTGCTCGATGAGCCCATGGCGGCCCTGGATGTGGGCGCCCGGCAGGAGGTGCGCGCCCTCATCGCCCGCCGGGCCCGCGACCGGGGGCTGACCGCGGTGCTGGTCACCCACGACGTCCTCGACGTGGCCGCCCTGGCAGACGACATCGTCGTCCTGGAGCATGGGCGGGTGGTCGAGCGGGGCCCGGCCGCACACGTGCTGACCGCCCCGGCCACGGACTTCACCGCGCGCCTGACCGGCACCACCGTCCTGTCGGGCCGCCTGGCCGGCTCCCGGCAGGCCCCAGCCCTGGAACTGGCCCCGGGGATGCTCCTGCATGGCCGCCCCCAGGATGAGGAGCAGACGGCGGAAATGGAGGCCGGGGGCCCGGGAGTGGCCCTCGTGCCGCCCGACGCCGTGGCCCTCTACCACCGCCCACCCACCGGCAGTCCCCGCAACGTCCTGGCCGTCAAGGTGCGGGGCATCGAGCGCGCCGGGGCCCTGGTGGGGGTCGAGCTCGCCCTGGGAGAGCAGTCGCTGCGGGCCACGATCACCGCGGCAGCGGTAGCCGACCTGGGCGTCAGGGCCGGCCAGCAGCTGTGGGCAGTGGTCAAGGCCGTCGAGGTGCGCATCCTGGGCCGGCCGGTGCACCAGGATATAGGCATGAGCGAGCATCCGGGAGGGGACCATGACCAGCACTGAGCGCATAGCAGGACTGGGCGGCCGGGACAGGCTCGTATCCGGGGCGGTGCCGGCGGAGTCGGCGGCCCCGATCATCGCCGATAGGCGCCTGGCTCCCCTCAGCCGCCAGGAGCTGGAGCGCTACCACCGCAACGCCCTGGTCCCCGAGGTCGGGCTGGTGGGCCAGCAGCGCATCCGCGCGGCCCGCATCCTCCTGGTGGGGGCCGGGGGCCTGGGATCGCCGGCGGGCCTCTACCTGGCGGCGGCCGGCGTGGGCACCATCGGGATCATCGACGACGACGAGGTGGATCTCAGCAACCTGCAGCGCCAGGTCATCCACACCACGTCCGCGGTGGGCACGCCCAAGGCAGACTCTGCCGCCACCGCCATCACCGGCCTCAACCCGGGCGTGGAGGTGATCGCCCAGCGCATGCGGGTCACTGGGGACAATGCGCTGGAGCTCCTGGACGGCTGGGATCTGGTCATCGATGGCACCGACAACTTCCCCACTCGATACCTGCTGGCCGATGCCACCGCGCTGATGGGCATTCCGCTCATCCACGGCGCGGTGCTGCGCTCCCATGGCCAGGTGGGGGTCTTCGACGCGCGCCGGGGGCCCTGCTACCGCTGCCTGCACCCCCAGCCGCCGGCGCCGGGCTCAGTGCCCTCCTGCGCGGAGGCCGGGGTGCTGGGGGTGCTGCCGGGGATCGTCGGCACCATGCAGGCCGCCGAGGCGCTCAAGCTCATCGTGGGCGGGGGGAGACCGCTCATCGGCAGGATCCAGATGCTCGACGTCTGGGGGGCGCGCATCCAGGAGGTCGCCGTGGCCCGCAACCCGGACTGCCCCCTGTGCGGGGATCACCCCACCATCACCGCTCTGGTCCCGCACGAGGATGGCTGCCCAGCGCCCGGAACGGCAGCGCGCCCCCACGGCGAGCCCGGCGCCACAGGCCCCGGCACCGCTGAATCCGCTCAATCCACTGCGACGCCCAACATCCAAGGCCCCACCGCCCCGCCCGCGATGGAATACGACGAGATCAGCCCCGCCGAGCTGGCAACACTGCTGGCCGGTCCCCACGCCCCGGCGCTGCTCGATGTGCGCGAGGAGGTCGAGGTGGCGCTCGATCCGCTGCCCGGAGCCCGGCACATCCCCCTGGGCGAGGTCATCCAGCGCGCCGACGAGCTGGATGAGGGGCGGCCCACCGTCGTCGTCTGCGCGGCCGGGGTCCGCTCGCGTCGGGCGATCGAGGCCCTGCGCGCCGTCGGCTACCGCGGCGAGCTCATCAACCTCGCAGGGGGCATGCGCGCCCTTCACGAGGCGGGCCAGGCGAACCGAGACTGAGCCGGAGGCGATCCGGCGGAGGGGCCGGGGCTGAGACCCCTCTCATCGGCACTGATGGGAGGGGCGCGGCCCGGGCACGAGCGCCGAGGAGCCGGACCCGCGGCGCGACCCGTCGAGGCTCAGCGCGTGGAGAACACCGACGCGGAGCGCTGTCGGGGCCTGGGCGGCGGTGCCGCCCGAGCGTAGGCTGGATGCACAGGCACGCATCAACGAATCCTGATGAGAGGAAGTCCCGTGGCCGCTTCTGCTCCTGCTCTACCCACCACCATGCGCGGCGTCGTCATGCACGGCCCTGGCGATGTGCGCGTCGAGGACCGCCAGGTCCCCAGCATCGTGGATCCCGGCGACGCCATCCTCAAGGTCGAGGCCGCCTGCATCTGCGGCTCCGACCTGTGGCCCTACCGGGGCATCGACGCCGACTTCCCCGAGGGCGGCCGCCCTATGGGCCACGAGTACGTGGGCACCGTCGTCGAGGTCGGCCGGGATGTCACCAACGTCAGGCCCGGGGACTTCGTCGTCGGCTCCTTCTGCCTGAGCGACAACACCTGCGAGATCTGCGTGGACGGCTTCCAGTCGCGCTGCGCCAACGGCGGCTTCATGGGCGACACCCAGGCCCAGTACACGCGCGTGCCCCAGGCCGACGGCACGCTCGTCGTGGTTCCCGGCGGTAAGCCCGAGGATGAGGATGTCATCGCCTCCCTCCTGGCCGCCTCC